>CAZXGS010000023.1:0-3319 GCA_964640525.1 uncultured Gammaproteobacteria bacterium
CACCCCCTCAGGTGGATGAATCAGAAGAACGGACAACTATCGTGACAGAGGGGGGCTGGCTCAAGGGAATCGGCTTGGCGGCCGCGCTGGCAAAGGCCGACTGAAAACCCAAGCGATGAAACGTCGCCCGCGAGGGAGGATGGCGCGTGGGCGAAAAGAACACGCCGCGCACGTCAATCACGAAATCGAACCGCGCCGAGGCGCTTGCGTCGGGAGAACTCGGCTCGACTCAGGAATTGTGGCTGTCCTTGTCTGGGATCATCACCAAATCTTGCGTGTCCCCGTGTTTCCTCCTGTTGAACTCGATCCGCAGGGGCCGGGCCATGCGCCCAACCTGCCGCAGAAAATGCTACAAAGCTAGACCTGACCCCGGCCTTTCGGCCGATTGAGGTTATTTTTTTCCGCTCACTTCCATTTTTTTCATGCCAACCATGAGCCAATATGTTGTCCACTGTTGAGCTTCAGGTGAACGCCAAGGGATGTTGTCGGGTGTTTCCATTAACCGTCGAGCGATTCCTGGGCCGCGCGCAAGTTCCGAACTCCAAACCTGACTATCGAGAATATCCAAAACTTGGCATTCTCGAGGCAAATCAAGGCTCCGATAATCAGTGTTTGCAGCGACGCGCCTGAATTCAGCGAGAGAAATTGGCCAGCTCCATGTCTTGGGAACCTGACTTTCGCGATCCGGTTGTTGCTTTAGCCACGTATTGCGCACGAACTCTGCAAACTTCGATTTCCGGTCATTCGAAATCTGATTTCTTGTGATCTGCAAAGAATCCTTGACGCCTCCTCCATTCGCGTGCCATTCGGCTAATATGCCTTGCCAAAGACTGTAGCAATTTGCCTCCGACTCAGCAAATTTCCGCATTCCATGATTAATGTGAGTATTATTGTTCGGTGAGCATGCGGATGTTGAAATCAAAATCATGACGCCCGAACCCAACAAAACGAAGAGACAATAGTTGCTCATATGCATGCCTCAGTATTAATGCTAGATAAAAATTAATGCAAGATAAGACCTGGCAGCCCATCTACCTTGTGATAATCGCGGAGTCCTTGCAGGTTCGCCCTTTCGATAGAGCCGCCACGCCTCATTTGTGATAGCGCAGAATTAACGTCTTTGGTAGTTAGTTCACGAACTTCGTTGTTTTGATTCACCAAAAATGTCTTGTTGGTTCCGCTTCCGTAAACCAATCCGAAGTCTTGCGCAGAAAAATTCAATTGCGCATTCCAGTGTCCATGCATCCAATATGACACGTTGAAATGCATTGAGCTATACGCATCAATGAGTGGCGTCATGCAAACATTATCAGCACTTACCGGCCCCCAGCCCGGCGTAAGATATCCCCATCCCTTATTAGTCTTAACTATCCCAAGCAATGGCTCTTGGGCTGGATGACGTGCCATTTCTCCACCAGGGCCAATCTGTTTCCCGGCTGCAACTGCGGCTTGCTCAGGCGTTTCAAAGCCGTCAGCTTCAATTTTGATATCGCTTGGAACGCTTACTGGCAGAGCGGTCTTGCACGATTCAACCTCGCCGCCACCGCCTACTACCGAGTTGTCCAATTGGTCAGTTTCCGGCTCCTCCATCGCCCCCTGCACCGCGCCGCTGATCGCGCCGTTCACGAACTTTCCGCCAGTCATCTCGGAGATCGTCCCGCCGATCAGGGCACCTTCCACCGAGCGTACCGCCGCAACGGTGCTGTGGCCAGCCAGCGGCATGGCCGCGCTGGTCAGTCCCGCCGACACGAACCCGTTGCCGAACTTGCCGCCCGACAGTAAAGGCCGGGGTCAGGTCTTGAAATGAAGCATTACTGAAGACTGCGACTCCAGGACATCCATTTTTTTCGCAAGCGCCGACGGCGCAGCGTGCCGGATCGCCAGAGCCTCGCCCCTCGCCGGCGGGTTTTCGTTTAGCCGCTGGCGCGTTTGCGCGGTTCAGGCCGGCCGAATAGCCGTTTGGCCTGATGGTTGTTGATCAAGCTGTCGAGCACGCCTTCGGCGATCTTGCGTTCGTCGGCATCGAACTGGCGCAGCGCTTCGAACTTGAGCTTGAGCGCCTCATCAGGGCCGCGTTCGGCGTCCCCAAAGACCAGTTCGTCCAGGCTGACGCTGAGCGTGAGCGCGATCTGTAGCGCTTGACCTGGGTCAGGTTCAATCCGGATCCAAAGACAAGGACAGCCACAATTCCTGAATCGAGCCGAGTTCCCCCGACGCAAGCGCCTCGGCGCGGTTCGATTTCGTGATTGATTCGCGTGGCGCGTTCTTGTCGGCCGCGCGTCATCCTCCCTCGCGGGCGACGATTCATCGCTTGGGTTTTCAGTCGGCCTTCGCCAGCGCCGTAGCCAAACCGATTCCCTTCAGCCAACGTTGCTGCAACTGCCGCGCTCGCTCGATCAGATCGTCCACTTCACCCACCACCCTCCAGTAACCCGAGCCGATTGCCTTGACCCGCACCGACCAGCGCTCCGGCTTGGCCTCGAAGCGATCCAGCACGCTCGGCGTTTCGGCCAAGCGACCGCGCTTGCCGGGTCGCACCTGTTGTCCGGTCCATTCCACCAGCGCCAGGTAGTCGCCCAGCGTCACCGACAGAAGCGCCACCAATGGCTTGCCGAGGATCGGCGCCAAGGGCTTGCTCAGGGCATCGTCTTGCGCGCCGTCCAGTCGCGCCTTGATGCTGGTGTGATCGGAGTCCTCCAGCCGGGTGGCCATGCCGGCGCGCACAGGGTTGAGATCGACGTAGGTCATCGCCGCCAACAACGCGCGTTCATCGCACAGCACCTGTGCCTTGAAGCGGCCTTCCCAGAACCGGCCCTTGCAGTCGTCCTCGCCATTGGCGCGGCGGGCGATCGGCTCCGCCAGGCACTTCATGAACCATGACAGGTCCGCCAGCCGGGCGCGCAGCACCGCCAACCGCTCCGGCTGTGCCAGCAGCCGCTCGCACTTGGCGGCGCGGGCTTCCTCGGTATCCTCTTTCGGCGGAAACAGCCGCACCCAACGCGCGGCCACATCGGCCTCCGTCCACTCGGCCTGCCAGTCCGGATCGAACTGCAGGATGACATGCAGATGGTTGCTCATCACCGCGAAGGCGTGGATGGCGACGCTGAAGGTGTCGGCCAGCAGCGCCAGGCGCTGTTCCACCCATTCCTTGCGGTGTTCGAACGAGCGCCCGCTCAGCCGATCGAGCCCGCACAGGAAGGCGCGGCGGACACAGCGCTGGACGCAATGGAATGTGCCGGGGCTGCCGGGGGCAATGAGCGCGGAGCGGGCCTGAGTCATGGGGCCAGCATGGCAGTGTCGCCACGCGCCCGCCATCGGC
>CAZXGS010000023.1:3419-42860 GCA_964640525.1 uncultured Gammaproteobacteria bacterium
AAAAGACCGAACGTGCGGTAGGAAAATCCCTACATTGTGGCTGTCCCGGACAGCTGGATTGGCCTGAGTCATGGGGCCAGCATGGCAGCGTCGCCACGCGCCCGCCATCGGCAAAAGACCGAACGTGCGGTAGGAAAATCCCTACATTGTGGCTGTCCCGGACAGCTACCGGACAGCTCGCTCGGACAGCTAATTACGACCGGTCAATTCGCGCGCCAGCTGTCGTCGGAGCGTGCCCTGCGCGCGACCGGATCGATCGGCCTTCGTAATCCAATACGCCATCACCGCCCATCTCCCAGCACCGCATTCAGCTCCGCCGCCAGCCGCTCCCCCGCCAGCCGCAATTGACGTTCGGCCAACGCGCGATGCCGTTGCAGGTACGCGCGATCGATGACATGGCCGCGCGGATAGATGCCGTCAGCGTCGATGGTGCGGCAGGATTCCTCGGCCCAACGTATCGGCGCGTCGGCGTCGGTCGCCAAGGCACCGGCCGGCAACGGCGTGCGCGCCAGCCGCGCGGCATCGGCCGCTTCGTCGAATCCCGCCGGGCCGAGGATCAAGCCGTCCCAGACCCTGTGCAGGTTGCTGCCGCGGCCGTGGTAGTTGATCTGGTAGTCGTTGCCACCGTAGTCCGCACGGTTGCCGGTGTGCAGCGGCTGGTGGATGTCCCCGATCAGGTGGACGACGAACTTCAGCGCCTGCGCGCGCTCGGTTTGTGGCGCATGGCGGTCGCCGAGCAGCCGCAATTGCTGCTGAATCGCCGCGATCGCGCATTGCCCGTGCGGGCAATCGCGCTCCGGCACGTAGTCACAATCGCGGCGGTGGAAGTTGACGAAGTGCCAGCGCGAGGTGCGCCGAAACAGCGCCGGGTCGTTGTCGCGCAGGTCGTCGGCCCAGTTGGCGATGCCGGCCAGACTCTGGTCCGGCTCGCCGGCCAGCAGCAGAGCCACCTGTGCGCGCGCGGCAGGGTCGAGCCGGGCCTGGGCGATGTCGGCGACGATGCGGTGGCCGTTCGGACCCCAGGCCAAGGCCAGCGCCGGAAGCAGGGTGCCGAACAGGCAGGTGGCGAGGCGAGCACGCATGCGATCCGACCCGAAGATTGCGACGAAGCGTTGCGGGCACACGCCGACGGCCAGGCCCCGAAACCGTTAAAATAGCCAGCTTGGCGGCGCCGCGCACGCGCCGCCGCCAACGTTACGGCATCCCACCCCATTCGAGGAAACTTTCATGGCGATCAAGGTCGCAATCAACGGTTTTGGCCGCATCGGCCGCAACGTCCTGCGCTCGGCGGTGCAGAACTTCGCCGACGAGATCCGCATCGTCGCGATCAATGACCTGCTCGAACCCGACTACCTGGCCTACATGCTCCAGTACGACTCGGTGCACGGCCGCTTCAAGGCCGACATCAAGGTCGAGGACGGGCATCTGGTGGTCAACGGCCAGAAGATCCGCCTGAGCCAGGAGAAGGACCCGGCCAACCTGAAGTGGAACGAAGTCGATGCCGACGTGGTGATCGAGTCCACCGGCCTGTTCCTGACCAAAGAGGCGGCGCAGAAGCATATCGCCGCCGGCGCGAAGAAGGTGCTGCTGTCGGCGCCGTCCAAGGACGACACGCCGATGTTCGTGTTCGGCGTCAACCACGGCAAGTACGCCGGTGAACAGATCGTCTCCAACGCCAGCTGCACCACCAACTGCCTGGCGCCGGTGGCCAAGGTGCTCAACGATACCTGGGGCATCAAGCGCGGCCTGATGACCACCGTGCACGCGGCCACCGCCACCCAGAAGACCGTCGATGGTCCCAGCAACAAGGACTGGCGCGGCGGTCGGGGCATCCTCGAGAACATCATTCCCTCGTCCACCGGTGCCGCCAAGGCGGTCGGCGTGGTGATCCCGGAGCTCAACAAGAAGCTCACCGGGATGAGCTTCCGGGTCCCGACCTCGGACGTGTCGGTGGTCGATCTGACCGTGGAATTGGAGAAGCCGGCGACCTACGCCGAGATCTGCGCGGAGATGAAGGCGCAGTCGGAAGGGGCGCTCAAGGGCGTGCTCGGCTACACCCAGGACAAGGTCGTGGCGACCGACTTCGTCGGTGATCCGCGGACCTCCATCTTCGATGCCGAGGCCGGGATCGCGCTCGATGGCACCTTCGTCAAGCTCGTGGCGTGGTACGACAACGAGTGGGGCTACTCGAACAAGTGCCTGGAAATGGTCAAGGTGCTGGCGGCCTGATCCGGCCACCTCATCCAGGGCCCGCGGGCGTCCCCAGGGTCGATCCGTCGCGGCTGTCACCCGGCCCGGCCTGGCGTTAGACTCCGGGCCATGGCCAGTTTCGGGGCGGCAGCCCGCCCCGCCGACGGGAGACGTGCAATGACCGGGCAGATGTCGGGATCGTGGCGGAAGCTGGTCGGGGTCGCCCTGCTCTGGGTGGCGATCGCGGTCGTGGTGCGGCTGGTCCAGGACGGTGGCGGGCCGTGGTTCCCGGGCCTGGCACTGGCCGGTTTGGGTTGTTTCGGGGCCGGCCTGCTGCTGTTTGCCGACGGCCTGGAGCGCAGCATCCTGGCGAACCAGACTGTCACGGCCCGGAAATAGGGTCGGGCGCAGACACCTGCTTCGGCGTGACCCTTGTGTTCGGGTGGTCCGGATCGGGCGGCGCGTGGCACCGGTGGGCGAAGCTGTGCCAGCCCGTGCTGGCACCGTCGCCGTGATCGCCGATGCGCTTCAGGATTGCCCGAAGTCCTCTTTCGGCAGGCCGTACAGGGCGGTGTCCGGGCGCAGGTCGCCGACCAGCCAGCGCTCCCTCAGCAGACCTTCGCGGACGAAACCCAGCGCTTCGCGCAGGCGGCACGATCCCGCATTGCCGTGTCGCACGAGGACATGCGATGTCACCGGAGCCGGCGCTTCTAGGCAGGTGATCGCGCGATGACCCCGTTCCGTGCAGTGCAAGCTTTTGCGGCGACGGCTATCGGCCGAAAAACACCGACACGCCGAATCCGCCCAGGCAATCCACGCTGCGTCGGGTGAGCCCGCGGTCGGCGTACAGATCAAGTTGCACGCGGTCGTGGATGACCCACGTCAGCCCGGCGCCGGCAAGGGTACTGGTCGGGCCGTCGCCAGCAAGGTGGGCGGCCTCGACGTAGCCACCCAGCGCACCGTGGATCGGGAAGCCGTAATTGACCGACGTCGTCAGCCTGTTCCGACCTGCGCCATGGTCGGCGTTGGCGTACAGCTCCAGCGAGCGGTTGTCGCCAAGATCGCGGGTGGCTGCGGCGCCCAGCGAGATCACCTGGTGGCCGTTGCTGAAGTCTGCCGAGCCCGTGGCGAAACTGACCATGCCAAGCAGGGCGAAGCTCCAGTGCTTGTCGGTCGCCTGCGGCACCCATTTCAGTCCGATGGCAGTATCGCCGGCGCCTTGCGTGTGGCTGTGCAGGCCATTGCCGCTGAGCGTGGCACGATTCCACGGTGCGCCGGAAAGCTGCAATTCCAGCGTCGGCGCAAAGCCGATGCGCAGCAACCCGTCGGCAGTCCAGGTGGTGCTGCGCAAGCCGCCGTCGCGGTCGGTCTGCAGATCGGGCAGGCCTTGCTCCCAATCGAACGTCCCGACGGGCAGCACCGCCGAGGCGAACCCGATGCCCGGGCGGTCAAAGGCGGGTGCGTCGGCGTGGGCGCCGGGCGGCAGCGTACCTGCCAGCGCCAGAGCGAGCCACATCGACGCGATACCCAGTGTTTGGAGTCGTCTTGTGGGGGTCACCGCAAGTCCTCCTTGAGCAGGCCGTAGAACGCCGTATCCGAGCGCAGGTCGCCGACCTGCCAGCGCTCGCGCAGCAGGCCCTCGCGGACGAAGCCCAGGGCTTCGAGCAGTCGGCACGATGCGCGGTTGTCCGGGTCGGTGTCGGCTTCGATCCGGCGCAGGCCGAGCGTGTCGAATCCATGACGCAGCACCTGTCGCACCGCATCGCGCGCCAGGCCGTGGCCCCATTGCGACGGATGCAGGGTGTAACCAATCTCCGCGCGGGCCTGCTCGAGGAAGAACGCGTGCAGGCTGACGGTGCCGATGAGGATGTCGTCCTCGCGGTGCGTGATCGCCCAGGTCATGCCGGTGCCGGCGGACAGGAACCCTTGCTGGCGTCCGAACCAGGCGTCGGCGGCGGCCAGCTCCGACCAGGCCGGCGTACTCCAGTAGCGCATGACCTGAGGTGAGGAAAACAGCGCGTACAGCGACTCGCGGTCGGACGCGCGGGGAGGGCGCAGCAGGACGCGCGCTCCACGCAGCAAGGGCAAGCCCGCGGACGTGTCCGCCGCAGGCTGCGTGGCCTCGGGATCAGGCCCGGCCGACGTGGCCATCGATCGCCGTTTCCGGATGCGCCTGCTGGCGGCCCTGGCGGCTGCGGCGGATCGCCACGTAGCCCCACTTCAGCGCAGCGATGGTCAGGAAATAGACCACCGCCGAGGCGACCGCGCGGTGCGGGGTATCCACCCACTCGCCGCCGCGGGGCAACTGCAATTGCGGAACGATGACCGAGTGGATGCCCAGTTCAGGCACCGCGGCGAGTTCGCCGAGTCCAACCGCGCCCAGATAGACCACGACCGCGATGGCCCAACTCGCCACCAGCCACATCTGCTCGGATGCACTGGCGCGACGATTGCGCACCGCCCACGCGACCTTGCCCGCCGCCATCCAGCCGAATGCCAGGTAGGGCCAGACGGACTGGAACTGGGCCGCGAACGCCGCGACCAGGGCCAGGTAGACCGCGCACTGGATGCCCAGCATCACCACCCGCGTACGCCGGCCGGTGCGGGCCAGGAACGGGATCACGGTGAAGAAGCCGGTGGCGTTGAGCAGGAAAAATTCCATCAACAGCATCAACACCACACACTTGACCGCCTCCGGGCCAAACGCCATTGGCTGCAGCCACACCCACAGGCACCACAGGCCGGTGATGGCGTCGGGCAAGCCGATGCACAACGGATCCAGGACGCTGCCGTTGCGTCCGGCCGCAAGGGTCGATTCCTGAGCGGACATGGGACCTCCCGATGCGAGGCGCCGCGACTTTCGACAAGGCCACTGTACGCCTTGCGGCGGCATCCGCAATGGCCTGAAGTCACGCCCCGACGGTGGCCGATGTCACCAGATTCGCACCCGATCCTTTGGCGCCAGGTACAGCGCCTGGCCGGGTTTGGACGGGAACGCGGCGTACCACTCGTCCACGTTGCGCACGGTTTGCGCGCGCCAGCGGCCGGCGGCGTGGCCGTCGGTGATGACCTGCTTGCGCAAGGCCGCTTCGCGGTACTTGCCGCGGCGAGACTGCGCGTAGGCGAGGAAGAAGCGCTGCGCACCGGTCATGCCGTCGATGACCGGCGCCGGTTTGCCGTCCAGCGAGTGCTGGTAGGCGTCCCAGGCCACCACCAGCCCGGCCAGGTCGGCGATGTTCTCCGCCAGGGTCTGCTCGCCGTTGATGTGCAGGCCCGGCAGCACTTCGTAGGTGTCGTACTGCGCGGCAAGCTGCGCGGTGGCCTGCTTGAAGTGCTCCTGGTCCGCCGGCGTCCACCAGTTGGCCAGCTTGCCCTGGGCGTCGAACTCGGCACCGGAGCTGTCGAAGCTGTGGCTGATCTCGTGGCCGATGATCGAGCCGATCGAGCCGTAATTCACCGCCGCATCGGCCTTGGGGTCGAAGAAGGGCGCGTCGAGGATCGCCGCCGGGAAGTTGAGCGCGTTCTGCAACGGCAGGTTCACCGCGTTGACCGTCTGCGGGGTCATCCACCACTCGCCACGATCCACCGGCGCGGACAGCTTGGCCAGTTGCTGCCGGTAACGGAACGCCTGTGCGCGCAGGTGGTTGCCGAGTGCGTCGTCGGCGCGGATGGTCAGTCCGGAATCGTCCCGCCAGTGGTCGGGATAGCCCACGCCCACGCGCAAGGTGGCGATCTTCTCGTGGCCGTGGTGCTTGGTCGCCGGGCTCATCCACGACAGCGCGTCGATGCGGCGGTCGAACGCGGCCTCCAGATTGGCCACCAGCTGCTGCACCTGGGTCTTCGACGAGGCCGGGAAATAGCGCGCGACGTATTCCTTGCCGACCGCGTCGCCAAGGTCGGCGTTCACCGCGGCCAGCGCGCGCTTCCAGCGTGGTGCCTGTTGCGGGGTGCCGCTGAGCACGTGGTCGTGGAACTGGAAGCCGAGCTGGTCGTAGGTCGCCGGCAGGAAGCCGGTGGCATCGTCGATGGCGTGAAACACCAGCCAGTCCTTCCACGCCTGCAGCGGCTGGCTTGCCACCAGCGCGGAGAGGCTGGTGATGGCATCGGCCTGCCACGGGGTGATCACGGTCTGATCGTTCAGCCCGGCGGCCTTGAAGTAGATGTCCCAGTCCAGCCCCGGTGCCTTTTCGGCGAACGCCGCGCGCGGCCATGGATGGTAGGCCTTGTGCACGTCCTGGCTGTCCACGATGTTCGCCTGCGCCTGCGCGATCCGGGTCTCCAGCGCGAGGATGCCGTCCGCGCGCGCCGGGGCGTCTTTCATCCCGGCCATCTCCAGCAACTCGGCGATGTAGGTGCGGTACTTGTCGCGGTAGCCGGCCATGCTGGCGTCGGGGGACAGGTAGTAGTCGCGGTTGGGCAGGCCCAGACCGCCCTGCAGCAGGTAGGCCATGTTGCGGGTCGGGTTTTCCATGTCCTGGGCGACGAACAGGCCGAACAGGTGGTCGGTGTGCAACTGGGTGTTGTTGATCGGGTCCACGTCGGCGCGCAAGCCCTGGCCGAGCACGCGCGCGAGGTCGTTGCGATCCTTGATCGCGTCAATGCTGGCCAGGGTCGGCGCCAGTGCGTCCAGGCCGCGCCGGTCGATCCCGGCCGCGTCCATGCAGGCGGCGTAATAGTCGGCGATCCGGCGGGCGTCGGTGCCTTCCGCCGGATGGCTTGCGGCCAGCGCGCGCACGAGGTCGGCATTGCGTTGTTCGGCGCGCTGGAAGATCAGGTAGAACACGCTGGTGGTGGATCGGTCGGCGGGTATTGGCGTGAGTTGTTCCCAGCGACCGTTGGCGTAGTGGTCGAAGTCCTCGCCCGGGGCAACGGTGGTGTCCATGCCGGCGACGTCGATGCCGCCGGCCTGGGCGACGGGCGTCCATTCCAGATGCGTGGGCGCCGGAGCGGCGGTGGCGGGCAGCGCTGCGGGCGCCGTTGCGGCACCGGCGCCGGAGGCGGTCAGGACGGCGGCGATCAGGACACACAGGTGCTTGCGCATGGACGATACTCCGAGGCGGGAACGCCCCATTGTCCTCCATTGCCGCGACGACCCAGGGAGGCGAACGACAACCTCCGGTTCGCACGGGAGGCGGCCGCCTCCGGTTCGTTATATAGTTTACTGCATAACGGTTCCCGGCAACCCCTCGATGGCCTTTCTCAAGCGTGTCCTTGCCGCCGCCGTGCTGGTCATGGCGTGCTGCGGCGTTCCGGTGCATGCCGACGACCTCGTGGTCTCGGTGGCCTCCAGCCTGACCAACGCCTTCACCGACATCGCCAAGGCATACGAGGCCAGCCATCCGGGCACCCACGTGGTGCTCAATGTCGCTTCCTCCGACGTGCTGGTGCGGCAGATCGTCAACGGCGCGCCGGCCGACGTGTTCGCCTCGGCCGACCAGGTCGCGATGGACAAGGCCGAGCAGCAGGGTTTGCTGGTGCCCGGCAGCCGCAGCGACTTCGCCGCCAACCAGCTCGTGCTGATCGTGCCGGTCGGCAGTGCACACAAGCCCGCACGATTGCGCGACCTGGCCGCACCGGCGTTCCGGCGCATCGCCTGGGGCGATCCGGCCTCGGTGCCGGTGGGACGCTACACCCGGCGCGTGCTGGTCGATGCCGGGCTGGACAAGCTGCTGGCGGGCAAGGCGGTGCTGGCGCAGAACGTGCGCCAATGCCTGGATTACGTCAGCCGCGACGAGGTCGATGCAGGGTTCGTGTATGCCACCGATGCGGCGATCGCCAAAGGCAAGGTCACGGTGGCCTTGCGCCTGCCTTCGCCGACGCCGATCACCTATCCGATCGCGCAGGTCGCGCACGGCGCCCACGGCGCGCAAGCCAGCGCCTTCCGGCGCTTCGTGCTGGCGCCCGAAGGCCAGGCCATTCTCGCGCGCTACGGCTTCGGCAAGCCCTGACCGGCGCGGGCAGGTCGGGACGTGCCCGGCATCTGGCAACCGCTGCTGCTCTCGCTGAAGGTGGCGCTGTGGGCGACCGGTTTGAACCTGGTGCTGGGGGTGGCGGCGGCGTACGCGCTCTCGCGCTGGCGCTGGCGGCTGCGCGAGCTGATCGACGCGCTGCTGACCCTGCCACTGGTGCTGCCGCCGACCGTGCTGGGCTATTACCTGCTGGTCCTGCTGGGCCGGCGTGGCGTCCTCGGCGCGTGGCTGGACCACTGGGGAATGAGTCCGGTGTTCACCTGGCAGGGTGCGGTGATCGCCTCTGCGCTGGCCGCGTTTCCGCTGGTGCTCAAGGCCGCGCGTGCGGCGTTCGAGGACGTCGATCCGCAACTGGAGGCTGCGGCCTGCGTGCTCGGGCTGACGCCGGCGGCGGTGTTCTTCCGGGTCAGCCTGCCGCTGGCGGCACGAGGCATCACCGCCGGCGCGCTGCTGGCATTTGCGCGCGCGCTGGGCGAGTTCGGTGCCACCTTGATGATCGCCGGCAACCTGCCGGGGCGCACGCAGACGCTGTCGATCGCGATCTACTCGGCGATCGAGGCGGGCGACGATGCTGGGGCGGGCGTACTGGTGATCGTCGCCTCGCTGACCTGCATCGCCGTGCTGCTGCTGGCCGGGCGCCTGACGCACCGGCGCGTACCGCTCCGGCTGCACTGATGCCATGACCCTGGACGTCGCCATCCACCGCACCCTGGGCGATCCGCAGCGACCGTTCACGCTCGGCGTGGCCTTCCGAACCACGCGTTCGCGGATCGTGTTGTTCGGACCCTCCGGTTCCGGCAAGAGCCTGACGCTGCGTGCGATCGCCGGCCTGTTGACGCCTGCGTCCGGACACGTCCGCTTCAATGGCCAGGCATGGTTCGATCCGGCGCACGCGATCTGCCTGCCGCCGGCGGCGCGCCGGGTCGGTTACCTGTTTCAGGATTACGCGCTGTTCCCGCACCTCACGGTGGCGCAGAACGTCGCCTTCGGCCTGTCACCGGGCTGGCGCAATCCCTCGCGGCGCACGATCCCGGAGGCCGCGCAGCGCTGGCTGGTGGCGCTGGAGCTGGAGGGACTGGTCGACCGTTATCCCGCGCAGATCTCCGGCGGCCAGCAGCAACGGGTGGCGCTGGCGCGCGCCCTGGCGCCCGATCCGCAACTGCTGCTGCTCGATGAACCCTTCGCGGCGCTCGATCCGCCGCTGCGCGAGCGCATGCGCGAGGAACTGCTTGGCCTGCAGGCAAGGATCCAGGTGCCGATGCTGGTGATCACGCATGACCCGGCGGATGTGCAAGCACTGGGCGAGCAGGTGATCGAACTGCGCGAGGGCAGGGTCCAGGCCGGCGCGCAACTGGAGGAGCGCTGAGTGCCGCGCAAGCTTGGCCGCCTGGGATGAAACCAGTCGCCCGCGACCAGGGGCGCTGGCACGCGGCGTCCTGCGCCAACCACGCGTTGGCGCGCGCGGGCCGGATCGTCAATCGGTCGTGCCGAGGATGACGCTGGACGCCTTGATGATGGCGAGCACCTCGCTGCCGGCATGCAAGTCCAGGGCTGCCACACTCTCCCGGGTGAGGGTGGCGACGATCGTGCCGCCGCCGGTGAGATCGACGACCACCTCGGAGTTCACCGCGCCGGGGTGGACCAGCGAAACCTTGCCATGCAACTGGTTGCGTGCGGACAGCCGCAGCGCCGGATCTGGCAGGCCGAGCAGGACGGAGGATGCCTTGATCAGCGCGATGGCGTGGCGGCCCGGCGCCAGACCGAGCTGTCGCGTGCTCTCGCGGGTGATCGTGGCGACCAGTCGCTGGCCGCCTGCCAGCTCCAGTTCGATGCCGTCATTGACCGCCCCGGCATGCACCGCGACCACGGTGCCGGACAGATGGTTGCGTGCACTGGTGCGCAGCATGAAGCGCCTCATCAACTGGATATCGGAAAGTGCGGATTCCCCCAGCGCGCCAAGCTGCTCCACGTAGCGCCGGTGTTCCTCGGCGAGGCCACGGAACACCTCGACCAGGCGCAGGCCTCGCGGCGTCAGCGAGGTGCCGCCGCCGCGCCTGCCGCCGGTGGTCCGATGCACCAGCGGTTCCTCGGCGAGGTTGTTCATCGCATCGATGGCGTCCCATGCGCCCTTGTAGCTCATCCCCACCGCGCGCGCGGCGGCACTGATGCTGCCGGTGCTGGCGATGGCCGCCAGCAGTTCGATGCGCTCCAGCCCGCCCACCTGGCGACCGCCGGCATGCAGCGACAAGACGCCCCTGAGTTCGAACACCCCTCGATCCCCCGCGCCCGCTGCGACTTGGGGCCGAGTATAGCCAGCACGCAAGACTGCGCGGCCGTCCTTCGACGCGCGTGGATCGGCTTGCGCTGCGATCGGGCATCCGCGACGCGTTCGTCACCGTCGCGCCGTGCGGGTGCGGTGAGCGCCGGGCTGCCGTGGCCGCGGGAGCACGGCACAAGCCTGGCGGCGGGCTCGGGTTTGTCTGTCGCCCGCCGCACGGGGGACAATGGGCGTCTTTCGTCTCCGGAGCCTCTCCATGACCATCCTGCGCATGACCGACCTCGACCTGCGCGGCAAGCGCGTGCTGATCCGCCAGGACCTGAACGTGCCGATCGAGCACGTCGAGGGTCAGCCGCCGCGGATCACCTCCGGACAACGCATCCTTGCCTCGCTGCCGACGATTCGCGCGGCCTTGGCGGCCGGTGCGGCGGTGATGGTCACCTCGCACCTGGGACGGCCGAAGGAAGGCGTGTGGAGCGCGGCCGACTCGCTGGCGCCGGTCGCCTTGCGCCTGCAGGAGTTGCTCGGCGTCCCGGTGCCGCTGGTCAAGGACTGGGTGGACGGGGTGGACGTCCAGCCCGGCGCGGTCGTGCTGCTGGAGAACTGCCGCATGAACGTCGGCGAAGGCAAGGATGAGGAGGCGCTGGCGAAGAAGTACGCGGCGCTGTGCGACGTGTTCGTGATGGACGCCTTCGGCACCGCGCACCGCGCCCAGGCCTCCACCCACGGCGTGATCCGCTTCGCGCCGGTGGCCTGTGGCGGCCCGCTGCTGATGGCCGAGATCGACGCGCTGGCCAAGGCACTGCAGCATCCGGCGCGGCCGCTGCTGGCGATCGTCGCCGGCTCCAAGGTGTCAACCAAACTGGAACTGCTGGGCAATCTGGTGGGCAAGGTCGACCAGTTGATCGTCGGCGGCGGCATCGCCAACACCTTCCTGGCCGCGCAGGGCCTGCCGGTGGGCAAGTCGCTGTGCGAGCCGGACCTGGTCGATACCGCAAGGAAGATCATGGCCGACGCCGCCGCGCGCGGCGCGCAGATCCCGATCCCGACCGATGTGGTGGTCGCACCGGCCTTCGCCGCCGATGCCCCGGCGACGGTCAGGCCGGTGGCCGCGGTGCGCGAAGGCGAGATGATCCTGGACATCGGCCCGGACACCGCAGCGCAGTACGCGACGTTGATCCACGCCGCCGGCACCGTGGTCTGGAACGGCCCGGTGGGCGTGTTCGAGTTCGATGCCTTCGGCCACGGTACACAGGCGCTGGCGCAAGCGATCGCCGACTCGCGCGCATTCTCGATCGCCGGTGGCGGCGACACCCTGGCGGCGGTGGACAAGTACGGCATCGCCGACAAGGTGTCCTACATCTCCACCGGCGGTGGCGCGTTCCTGGAATTCCTGGAAGGCAAGACCCTGCCGGCGGTGGCGGCACTGGAGGCACGGGCGGCGCAGACCTCCGCGGCACTGGCGTGAGGGTTCCGGCCCGCGCGCATTGCCGCACGCCTCACGCCGGACGCGAAGGCGCGCATCGGCAGGCGCGACGTCATCTTGCGCAAGTGCTGCGCCGTGGCTGGACAGGCCGGGTCGCGCCACGATGCGAGGTCCGTTGATGGACACCCTGCTCTTCGATCTCGATGGCACCCTGATCGACAGCGCGCTGGGGATCGGCCGCTGCGTGGTGCACGCGATGGAGTGCCTGGGCGAGCCGATTCCGGATGCCCAGGCCCTGCGGCGCTGGATCGGCCCGCCCTTGCGCGCCAGCTTCGCGCCGCTGCTGGGCGACGCGGCGCGCACCGAGCGTGCCATCGCCCTGTATCGCGAGCGCTTCGAGGCGGTCGGCTGGTCGGAGCATGCGATCTATCCGGGCATCGAGAAGGCGCTGCGCGCGTTGCATGCGAAAGGTCACCGATTTGCGGTGGTCACGGCCAAGAACCAGCCGCACGCCGAAAAGATCGTCGCCCACCTGCCGTTCGCATCGTTGTTCGAGGACGTGTTCGGCGCCAGCCTGGACGGGCGCATCGAGGAAAAGCCCGAACTGATCGGGCTGGCACTCGACCGCCTGCGGGTGGATGCCGGAAGCTGCTGGATGATCGGCGACCGGCACATGGACATCGATGGTGCGCGTCACCACGGCATGCGCTCGATCGGCGTGCTGTGGGGTTTCGGCGGCGCCGGGGAACTGCGCGAGGCGAGCGTGCTGTGCCGGCATCCGGACGAACTGGGCACGGCGTTGCTCGCTGCGCCCGTTACCGGCTGAGGCGCCGGCACCAACCCGCGCGCTTCAGGCTCATGGCGCTGCGTAGCCGAAACGCTCGATCCACGGCCGCAGCAGCGGCAGGTGCGGCTCCAGGTGACGGCGGTAGCGCTCCCAGCGAAAGCGCGACTTGGTGTAGATAGGCTGGCTGACCTGCTCGTAACTTGGCGTGTTGATCTTGCCGCGGTCGAGTGCGCGGGTGGAGAACTGGCGCAACGATGCTTCCCACGGCAGGCCGAGGAAGTCGCACAGCGCGCGCACCTGGCCGTCGAAATCCTCCACCAGCGATTCGTAGCGGACGGTGTGCACGTCCAGCGGCAGCTTGTCGCGGAACGCCTGCCACAGGCGCATGCTGCGGTGGTACAGCGCGGCGGTGTCGGCCAGGGTGCGGAAGTTGGCCATGCCCTCGTTGAGGCGGAAGTTCTGCATGAAGCAGCTCAGCACCGCGTCGCAGGGGTGGCGCAGCGCGAACAGGAATTTCGCGCGCGGGAAGGCGACGTGGATCAACCCGGCCAGAGTCAGGTAGAACGGGAACTTGTCCACCAGCAACGCGCCCGGACGTCGCGTGCAATGCTCGTCCACCGCGCGCCAGTAGGTCTCGCGCAGCAGTTGCGCATCCAGCGCGTCGCAGCCTGGCATCGCGTGCGGGTAACCGCCGGGCATGCGCCGTGCCATGCCCAGCGCCTGCGCGAAGGTCTGCTCTTCCTCCAGCACCTGGATCGCGCTGTGGCTGTAGAGCACGGTGTTGAGCAGGGTGGTGCCCGAGCGCGGGAAGCCGAGCAGGAACACCGGCGTGGTTTCGCCTGCGGCAACCTCGCGTGGCGGGAGCCGCCAGCGATCCAGCCAGCCGTGATCGACCAGTTGCAACAGGTAGTCCACGCCGCGCGAGAACTTGTTGCCGTCCGGATCGTCCACCCCCGGTTCCAGCGTGCCCATCGCGTTGCCGCGCTGGAACAGCGCGATCGCAGCGTCGGTGTCGTCCTGCAGGTCGAGCAGCTTGGCGCGCTCGTACAGACTCATCATCACCAGGTGGTCGCTGCCCGGGGCGCGCGCGACCGCGTCCAGGTGTTGCAACGCGAGTCGGAAATCCTTGTTGCGACGGGCCAGGCGTGCGCCGAGCAGGTGCGCGGCGGCGATCGCCTGCAGGTCCTGGCCGCCTTCGGCGCCGGCCGCCTGCAGTGCCGCGTCGGCTTGCGCGGCGGCCTCGTCGAGGCGATTGCTGGCCTCGCAGATGTTGCCGAGGTTGGCATGCGGTGCCGGCAGGCGTGGGTCGAGCGCGATCGCCTTGCGGTAGGCCGCTTCGGCCGCAACGACCTGACTTTGCACGTCGTGGAAGGTTCCCTTGGCGTTCCACGCCATCGCGCTTCCCGGTGCGACCGCGACCATCTCCTCGACCAGCGGTGCGGCCGAGGCGTATTGGCGCGCAGCAGACCACAGGCGCCTGGCGATCTCCCACTCCTGCAGGCAACCGGCGAGGTCGCCGCGCGCGGCCAGGCAACGCCCGCGCTCCTCGTGCTGTTCGGGCAGGTCTGGATGCAGGCGCTGCAACTGGTCGAGCGTGGCGATGGCGTGCTCGATCGCGCCTGCGGCGCGTTGGCTGCGCGCCAACTCCAGCCACACCGCGCTCTCGCGCGGCCACGCGCGCAGGCATTGCTGGATGCGCGGCAGGGCCAACTGCGGTGCGCCGCGCTGGCGATGAAAGCGCGCCGCCTCCAGCAACACCGTCGGCTCGCCCGGTGCCAGCGCCTCGGCGCGCACGAAGCACTCCAGCGCACGCGCCGTGTCGCCGGCCTGCGCGCAGGCTTGCGCCAGGTTCACCCACACCGGCAGGTTGTCGGGCTGGGTGGCGAGCACGCGCTCGAATGCCGCCACCGCGCCGGGCCAGTCGCGTTCGGCCTGCAGGCACATGGCGAAGCCGTAGGCGGCGATGGCGTGCCGGGGTGCCAGCGCCAGCGCCCTGGCGAAGGCCTCGCGTGCGCCGCGCGGATCGTCGGTCTCCAGCCGCGCGTGGCCAAGGCCGGCCCATGTGTCCGCATCGCCGTGGCCGAGCCGGACCGCTTTCCACAGCAGGTAGGTGGCTTCCTTGTTGCGTTCGGTGCGCAGGCAGAAGTCGCCGTACTCGGCCAGTGCACTGGCGTCGCCGCGGTGGTGTTCCAGGTGTTGCAGGAACAGCGCATCGGCACGGCCGGCGTCGTGTCTCGCCAGCGCCTGTCGGGCCTGCTGCAGGAATTCGTCATGGTTGGCGACGGGCATCGCGGTCATCCTGCGGGCGGGGTGGTGGTGGCGTAGCCGAAGCGCCGGATGTACGGCTCCAGCGTCGGCAGGAACGGTTCGAGGAATTCGCGGAACTGCTCCCAGCGATAGCGCGCCTCCCGGTAGATCGGGCGCACCACCTGTTCGTAGCTTGGGGTCTTGATCCGTTTGCCGGTGTGCGCCTTGGCGGCGAACTCGCGCATTTCATCCTGCCAGTGCACGCCGAGGAACTCGCACAACGCGCCGACCTGGCCGTCGAAGTCTTCCACCACGTCCTCGTAGCGGATCGTGTGTACCTGCAACGGCAGCTGTTCGCACAGGACCTGCCACAGGTCCATGGTGCGCGTGTACAGGGCGACCGTATCGGCCAGGGTGCAGAAATTGAACATCGTGTCGCTGAGCTGGAAGCCCTGCATGAAGCAGCTCAGCAGCACGTCACAGGGGTGGCGCAGGGCGAACACGAAACGCGCCTGCGGAAAGATCCGGTGCAGCATGCCTGCCAGCACGGTGCTGGTAGGGAACTTGTCCAGCAGCAACTGCCCGTGCCGCGGCGCGGCCAGGCGATGGGCTTCATCCAGGTAGATCCCGCGCAGCCACTGGACGTCGATCGCGTCCATCTGCGCCAGCGCCAGCGGATAGCCGCCCGGAATGTCGCGAAAGGCCTCCACGACCCTTGCGATCACCGGCAGTTCGTCCATCGTGCAAATCGCCGGATGGGTATCGAGCACGGTGTTGAGCAAGGTCGTGCCCGAGCGCGGGAAGCCGAGCAGGAAGGCGATGGGTGGATGCGCGGGCAGGTGCGGGATGGGCGGCAACTGCCGCCACCAGCCGCTTGCACTCAGGCGCAGGACCTGGTCGAGGCCGGCAACCACGGTGTTGCCGCCGGGGTGGGTTGCCAGCCAGGCGCGTGCCGCTGCGGCATTGCCGGAGGTGAAGGCGGCCATTGCCTCGGCATTGCGACCCAGTGCCTGCAGCAACTTGCCGCGTTCCAGCTCGACGGTGGCGCGCTCGGTGTCGGTCGATCCGGCCGCTTCGGGGCGGTCGAGCAGTGCCAGGCCGCGCGCAGGCGCGTGCTGGCGCCGCTCCACTCGCGCCAGCGCCAGCAGCAGGCCGGCGGCGCTTCCCGATTGCAGGCCCGGGCGCATGCGCGCAAGCGCGGACTCAGCGACCGCGCGGGCGGCGTCGAGACGACTGCGGTTCTCCAGCAGCGACGCCAGGTTGGCCGGCGCCGCCAGCATGTCCGGATCGCAGGCCATCGCCTGGCGCCAGGCGGCCTCGGCGCCGACCTCGTCCTGGCGCAGCGAGGCCAACGTGCCGCGCGCGTTCCAGCCACCGGCATGGCGCGGGTCGTCGGCCAGCAAGCGCTCCAGCAGAATCTGCGCACTGTGCAGGTCGTCGTTCTGGGTCCAGCCGTCGATGGCCTTCACCCACAGCTCGTGCGCGGCGTGGGTTTGCCCCATCTCCAGCAGGCAGTTGCCAGCTTCCTCGGCGCCTTCGGGAAGGCTCGGAGCGATCTGTCCGAGGCGTTCCAGCCACGCGTGGGCCGGCCGGATCTGCCCGAGCAGGCGCAGGCAGCGCGCCTTTTCCAGCAGCAGGCGCGGCTCGTTCGGATCCTGCGCCAGGCAGCCATCGACCATGACCAGCGCCTGCGCCGGCTGTCCGCTCGCGCGCAGGAAGCGTGCGTGGGCGAGCCGCAGGGCCGGATGGTCCGGTGCCAGCGTGCAGGCCTGCGTGAACAAGGCGCGCGCACGCGCGTCGTCGCCGCTGCGATGGAAGGCTTCGGCGGCGCGCACCAGCAAAGGCAGGGCGGCTTCGGGCGGGGTGGAGGCCAGCGCGTCGGCGAACGCCGTGGCGGCGCCGGCGAAGTCATGCTCGGCCACCCGGCACTGACCCAAACCGTGGTGCGCTTGCGCATGCACTGGCCAGCGCGCGAGCACGGCGAGGAAATGCGCTTTCGCCTGCTCGACCAGGCGCAGGGTCAGGCACGCATGGCCGAGGTGGCAGCGGGCATCGGGATGCTCCGGATCCAGCACATGGGCGCGGTACAGCAGGTAGCGGGCGCCGGTCGGGCGACCGGTGTGCAGGCAGAACAGGCCATACTCGGCCAGCGCATCCGCGTCGCGACGCGCGCGTCGGAACAGGCCCATGAACAGGGCGTCGGCCTGACGCGCCTCGCCACGCGCCATCGCCGCACGGATCGCGTTCCAGGACTGTGAATCGACGCGCCAGGTGGCTTCGGGTGAGTTCATCGTCGTCCGCGATCAGTCGGAGTAGCCGAAGCGCCGGATGTACGGCGCCAGTGTCGGCAGGAAAGGTTGCAGGAATTCGCGGTACCGCTGCCAGCGGTAGCGCGCCTGGCGATAGATCGGCTGGCTGACCTGCTCGTAGCTGGGCGTGTGGATCGTGCCACGCGCCAGTGCGCGATCGGAAAATGCACGCAGGTCGTCACGCCAGGGAACGTCGAGGAAATCGCACAGCGCGCGGATTTGGCCGTCGAAGTCGTCCACCACGGCCTCGTAGCGGATCGTGTGCACCTGGAATGGCAGATGATCGCGCAGCGCCTGCCACAGATCCATCGTCCGCGTGTAGGCCGCGACGGTGTCGCCCAGCGTGCAGAAATTGGCCATGGTGTTGTTGAGGGTGAAGTTCTGCATGAAGCAGCTCAGCACCACGTCGCACGGATGGCGCAGGGCGAACACGAAGCGCGCGTGCGGGAACACGCGATGGATCAGGCCGGCCAGCGGCGCGTTCATCGGAAACTTGTCCAGCACCAGCGGCATGCCATCGTCGGCACCGTGGCGCGCGGCTTCCTCCCTGTACGCCTGGCGCAACCATGCCACGTCGTAGGCATCCAGCGTCGCCAGCGCGTGCGGGTAGCCGGCGGGCATCGCTTGCACCCCGTCGAGCAGGCGTTGCACGGTGGGCTTTTCCTCGATGGCGTGGATTGCCGGGTGGCCGTCGAGGACCTGGTTGAGCAGGGTCGTGCCCGAGCGCGGGAAGCCGACCAGAAAGGCGAGGCGACGATGCGCGGGCAGCGCGTCGATGGCTTGCCAGCGCGCCAGGCCGCCGTCGCGGACGAAGCCGAGCATGTAGTCGATGCCGGCGATGGCCTTGTTGGGTCCGGGATGCTGGCGCTGCCAGGTGGCCAGCGCGAGGCCGTTGGCGGTGGTGAATGCGGCCATGGCACCGGCGGCGTCGCCGCATTGGTCGAGCAGCTTGCCGCGTTCGAAGCCGGCGTGCATGCGCTGGGCGTCGTCGGCGGGGAACGCGTCCAGCGCATCGAGCCCTTCGCGTGCGGCGTGCACGTCCTTGCGCCGACGCGCCAGGCGGGCTCGCACCAACTGCAATTCGAATGCGCCGGCCTGTGCGTTGCCGGGCCGGATCTGCGGGATGGCGGCGTGCACGGCGTCGGTGGCCTCGTCCAGGCGGTTGCTGGCTTCCAGCGCCAGCGCGAGGCAGGCGGCAGCTTCCAGGCAGGACGCATCGTGCGCGAGCGCTGCGCGCCACGCCACGATGGCGGCATCGGCATGCTGGCGCGCCTGCTCCAGCTTGCCGCGGATCACCCATGCCGCGGCAGACGCTGGATACTCGTGCTGCAGGGTGTCGAGCAATGCCTGCGCGGAGGCGAAATCGCCGGCGGCCAGCCAGTGCTCGATGGCGGAGAGCCAGGCGCGCTGGCGCTGCGCCGACGTGTCGGAACCGGCAAGGCAGTGGCCGCGCTCGGCCCATGCTTCGGCGTGGCCCGGGGCGTGGCGTTCGAGCCGGTCGAGCCAGGCAAGTGCGGCGGCGCGTTGACCTTGCGCGCGCAGGCAGCGCGCCTTCTCCAGCAGGATGCGCGGCTCCTCGGGCGAGTGTTGCAGGCAGCGATCGAGCAACGCGCTGGCCGCGTCGGTCTGGCCGTGCTCGCACAGGAAGTTGGCCTGTGCGTACCACAGTGCCGGCGCGTTCGGAGCCATTTGCGCCGCGCGTTGGAAATGTGCGCTGGCGGCGGCGACATCGCCTGCACGCTGGCAGGCCTTGGCGAGTTGGAGCAGGATCGGGAACCCATCGCGCGGGTTGGTTTCGTGTGCCATGGCGATGGCAAGCTCGCCGGCCGCCTCGTTCCAGCGGCCCTCGTATTGGTGGCACTGCGCCAGCCCGTAATGCGCGGCGGTGTCGCCCGGCGCCATGGCGATCGTCGCCTCGAAATGCGCGCTGGCCTGCGCGAACGCCTGCAGGCCCAGGCAGGCAAAGCCGAGCTGGGTTTGCCAGGCGCCCTGCGCGGGGGTCTGCGCCAGCGCCTTGGCCAGCAGGTAGCGGGCGCTGGCGGCGCGCCCGAGGTGCTGGCAGAACGCGCCGAACTCGGCCAGCCCTTGGGCATCCGTCGGTGCGTTGGCCAAGTGCTGGCGGAACAACGCCTCGGCACGCGCCATGTCGCGGCGCGCGATCGCCTCGCGTGCAGCTGGCAACAGGGAGGATTCGATCCGGTCCGGGGTGGAGGTCATCGCCGCAGGGTCTTCCGGGGTCAGCCCGACGCGGGGCGATTGCAGGCGCGACCCGGCCTGGACTGCGGCCGTCGCCATCGCGCGGAGCCATCCATGATACCGCCTCGCACGCGCCGCGCCCGGACGCGGGGGTTGCGCGTCCGCCGTCCCGGAGGCAAGGGAAGTGGCCCGGGTGCGTGGCGGCCGTGTACGCTGGTGGTCTCGACGAAGCAGGCGGTGGGGTGGATGGTGGGCCAGCGGTGGCGTGGGACGGGGTCGGTGCGAGCGATCGGGTGCGGTGGCGGCGGGCCGTGGTTGGTGGGCGCGCTGGGTCTGTGCGGCTGGCTGCTGGCCGCCGCGGCCGGCGCAAGGACCTTCCACGCCGGCGGCTACCGGTTCGACGTCGATCCGCCTCCGGCATGGGTGGACGTGCTGCCGGCACCGACCCGCTGGACCGACACCGACGGCACGCAAGGCGAGATCTGGCGCAACTGGGTCTGGGACGACCAGATCGACCGCCGCCACGGCGGACGTTCGCAATACACCGATTATGTGTACCAACCGATGACCGCTGAAGTGGTCGCGGATGCATCCAGGTACGAGATCGGCTTCCTGCCCGATTTCGAAAAGCTCACCATTCATCGCGTCGAGGTGCTGCGCGACGGCCAGTGGAGCAACCGGCTCAAGCCCGAAACGATCACCCTGGCGCGGCGCGAGGCCCGCTTCGAATCCGACATGGCCACCGGCGAGGTCACCGCCTTGCTGGTGCTGGAGGATATCCGGGTCGGCGACGTCATCCGCATCAGCTACACCATCGACGGCGACAATCCGGTCCTGGCCGGGCTGGGCGCCGATGCGACCACGCTGGGCGGGAGGCATGCCCTGCAGTACGAACGTTATCGGGTGACGTTCGACCCCGGGGCGAAGGTGCAGGTCGATCGCGACCCGCGGATCCCGGCCGAGCAAGTTGCGGATCTGGCCGATGGCAAACGAATCACCATCCAGGCGCATGACCTCAAGCCGATTTCCACCCGCGGCAATTACCCCGCCTGGTTCTACCCGGCACCGATGGTGACCATCGTCCAGCGCCACACCTGGAAGGAGATCGCCGACTGGGCCCGCGGCCTGTACCCGACGCCCAAGCCGCTGCCGGAGGATCTGCAAGGGTTGATCGCGCAGTGGGCGAAATTGCCGGATCCCGAACAACGCGTCGTGCACGCGCTGGAGGCAGTTCAGGACCAGGTGCGTTATTTCGGCCTGGAGATCGGGCAGAACTCGCATCGTCCGGCCGAGCCGGCGGATGTCTGGCGGCGCCGCGAAGGCGACTGCAAGGACAAGGCGCGTCTGCTGGTGACGATCCTTGGCGAGCTTGGCATCAAGGCCGAACCGGCGTTGGTGTCCACCAAGGGCGGGGACTGGGTGCGGCGCCACCCTCCCGCCGCCACCGCCTTCGATCACGTGATCGTGCGCGCCCACCTGGGTTCGCGGGAGGTGTGGCTGGATCCGACCCGCAACCTGCAGCGCGGCAGCCTGGATCAGCACACGGTGTCCAATCTCGGCGATGCGCTGCCGTTGGCGCCCGGCGCGGATGCACTGGTCGCGGTCGTGCAGACGCCGGCAGCGACCTCGCGCTGGCGTGTCGAGGAAAGCTACACGCCGGACGCCGACGGCAAGCACGTGCGCATGCAGGTGGTCACCGATGCCAGCGATGCTGCGGCGGAAACCCTGCGCAGGCGGATCGCCAACACTGATCGCACGGCCCTGCAGGACAAGTACCGGGATTTCTACGCCAAGCGCTTCAAGGAAGTGCGCGTGGCCGCGCCCTTGCAGGTTCGCGACGATACGGCGAGCGACCACGTGATCCTCACCGAAACCTATACGCTCGACGATCCGTGGTCGTCGCTGGGCGACGGGGTGCGCGGGCTGGAAACGCAGGCCGACGGCGTGGCGCCATTCATCGATCTGCCCGATGGCCAGGGCAACGGTTATCCGATTGCCATCGGCTACCCGGTGGATGTCGAGCAGAAGATGGTGCTCAACCTGCCCCGTGGCTGGAGCTGGGGCGGCAAGCCGATCCACGAATCGGTGGATGTGCCGGGCATGGACTATTCGCTCACCACCGGCCAGAAGGATGCCCAGGTGAGCTTCGAGCACGTCTATCGCAGCACCGCGGCCTGGGTGGATGCCGAACATGCCGGGCCCTACCGGGATGGGCTGCGCAAGGTGAAGGATCTCGCCTCGCGCAGGTTCCTGGTTTCGCGCGGGGGTGCCGAACGGCGCGACGATCGTCTGCACCAACTGGTCGACGGGCTGCTCGATTCCCCGCCCTCGCCGGCACCCACCGGCAAGGAGCCGTGAGCATGGCATCGATGGCGGGTCCGAGGCGGTGGGTCTGGATGTTGGCCTGGCTTGGCTGCGGCGTGGCTGCGCACGCCGCAACGCCTGCGCCACCGCTGCCGGAGTTTCCTGCCCCCACCACGGCGACGATCGCCGCGTTGCGTGCCCAGTTCCAGGCCCACGGCAGCATCGCCGCGATCGACGAGGCCGGCGCCGCGGCGATCTCGGTTCGAGGCGAGCATGACCAGATCGACGCGCAGGTGTGTCGCCGGCAAGCCGCTGCGCTCGACGCGGCGGCACGGCACGATCCGCTCAGCCTGGCGGTGTGGTACTTCAAGCACCGCTGCGCGCAGGCGCTGGGCGATGCCGCGCAGGCGAGCCAGAGCGAGGCAGCGTTTGCGATCGTGCTGCGTGACCTGCTCGATGGCCTGCCGCAGGACGGTGGCCAGACGCCGATCCGGATCGGCGCGGCCATCGAGGGCACTGCGTTGATCCTCGCCAGCGGAAAGCAGGTGGTGCAGTCCTGGTTCGACCTGTCATCGCCTTCCCAGGGCTTGATCTGGCGGGTGGTCCTGCGCGATCCGCGCAGCGGCCACGAGCGTTCCCTGTCCTTCGACATGCAGGGCGCGCGCCTTTCCCTGGTGCGCGATCCGCAGGCCGCGCAGTCGCCGTTGGTGCGCATGTCCGCTTTCGAGGATGGCGCCAAGGATACTTACGCAGGCTACCGGGACCACGATCAATTGCCCAGCACGCTGGAGCGGCTGAGCCTGGAAGATCCGCAGCGCAGGGCGGCCTTGCTCAAGGCCTTCGCCGCCAAGGACAGCGCCTCCGCGGCCATCGTGCTGGCGGACTACTGCGTGCCGCGGGCGAACCTGGCGTGCACGGGCATGGCGGTGGATCGCCTGCTCGGTTATGCCGAGAAAGGCGAGGCCCAGCCGATGGTGATGCTGGCCTGGGCCTATGCCAGGGCCGGGGATATCAAGCGCGATCAAGTGGCATCGAGGAAACTCTTGCTCGGCGCCGCAAGCAGGATCGGGACCGGGGCGGCGTTCGCCGATTACCTGCGTTTCGATGATGTCGCGTATTACCTTGATCCGGAATGGGCGCAATGGGCGCTGCCGCAACTGGTCACGGCGGCCGGCAAGGGCGATGCCTTGGCGGCCGGCGTGGCCTTGCAACTCGACGGTCAGCTTGCCGCGGGGCACCTGGATTCCGCCAGGGCCAAGGCGATGCGTGAACAGGTCCGCGCCGCCGGCCTGGGATATTTCGACGCGCTCGGGCGGATGCATGCCGCGATCCGCGACAAGGACGGCGTTGCCCTCGTGGATGCGGCCACGGCGCTGTACGGCATGCGCACGCCGGGAGGCGTGCACGCCCTGGCCGCGCGAAACCTTGGTTTTGCCTATCTTGGCGGGTATCGCGGGGTGGATCCCGACTTCGGCAAGGCGCTGGAGTGGTTTGGTCGCGCCGGGATGGGCGGTGACGTGCCTTCCATGCGCATCGTCGCCGGTGCTTACGCCGACCGCAGTGCACATCCTGAGGCCAGGAGCGTTGCCGCAAAATGGCTTGCGGCGGCGATCCTTGCCGACGACGCCGATGCCCTGCTGGCGTTTGCGCGGCTTTCCGAGGTCGATCCTCCGGGGATCCAGTTCGACCAGCGCGGCAAACGATTTGGCGCCGCGGAGGCGGCCAGCTCGTACCGGGAGTTGATCGACGGTGCGCCGGACAGTGCGGCGGCAGGTCTGGCCGCGCGGCGCCTTGCCTCCATGCTGATCGAAGGCCGTGGCGTGCCGCGCGACGCAGGCAAGGCGCGCGCGCTTCTGGAGGCGCGTGCCCGGCGTGGCGATGGATTATCCGCGTTGGTCCTCGCGCAGGATCTGTACGCCGGGCGTTTGGGCGCGCGTGACGCCGGTGCCGCCAAGGCGTGGATTGACAAAGCCCTGGCCAAGCCCGACCCGGAAACCCAGACGGTGATCGCCGACGCCTTATTCATGGGGTTCGACCTTCCGACGGATCGAGTGCGTGCGCTCGCGTTGTGGAAGGACGCGACCAGCCATCACCTGGATGAGGCCTGGAACGACATGGCGTGGGCGCTGTGCACGACGCCGGACGCGTCGGCGCGGGATGCGGTGCGCGGACTGGACGCGATCTCCCACCTCGTCCCCGCAGGCGCGCAGCCAACGCGCGTGGATACGCTGGCGGCGTGCCAGGCCGCGCATGGCGATTTCGCGGCGGCAACGGCCAGCCAGCAGCGGGCGATCGCCGGCGTGGACCCCTTGTCCGACACCGCCGCGCGCATGGCCGAACGCCTGGCGTTGTACCGCGCGCAGCGCATCTACGTGCAGTCGCCGAAGGCCGTGCCGGAGCGTGCGCCGAAACCGGGTGCCACCCCGGCGCCGCCAGCGCATTCGCCTTGACCTGCGGCATCGGGATGGCGCTGCGGTTGGGTGAATGGCGGCGGCATGCGATGATCGGTCGGCCATGAAAACCAAGCCATGAACGCTCAGGTTCGCCGTACCCGCATCCTCGCCACCCTGGGGCCCGCCACCGACGCGCCGGGGGTGCTGGAAGCGATCATCCGTGCCGGCGTGGACGTGGTGCGCCTGAACTTCTCGCACGGCAAGGCCATCGACCACGCGCGTCGGGTCGCGCAGGTGCGCGAGATCGCCGATCGCCTGCACCGCGAAGTCGGCATCCTCGCCGACTTCCAGGGGCCGAAGATCCGCGTCGAGCGTTTCGCCGCCGGCAAGGTGCAACTCAAGCGCGGCGAGGTGTTCGTGCTCGATTGCCGCGCCGAGGCGCCTCCCGGTGACGCCCATCGGGTCGGCATGAGCTACCTCGGGCTGGTCCATGACGTCCAGCCCGGCGACACCCTGCTGCTCGACGATGGCCTGATCGCGCTGCAGGTCACCGCGATCGAGGGCAGCGACATCCGCACCGAAGTACTGACCGACGGCGAGTTGTCCGACCGCAAGGGCCTCAATCGCCTCGGCGGCGGCCTGTCGCTGGGCGCACTCACCGACAAGGACCGCGCCGACATCGCCCAGGCCGCGCAGATCGGCGTCGATTTCATGGCGATCTCGTTCTGCCGCAGCGCGCAGGACATGCACGAGGCGCGCGCACTGGCGCACGCCGCCGGTGCCGGGCGGGTGGCGATGGTGGCCAAGATCGAACGTGCCGAAGGCGTCGCCAATCTGAGCGAGATCATCGACGCCTCCGACGTGGTGATGGTGGCGCGCGGTGATCTGGGCGTGGAGATCGGCGATGCCGAACTGCCCGGCCTGCAGAAGAAGATCATCCGCGAGACCCTGGCGCGCGGCAAAGTGGTGATCACCGCCACCCAGATGCTGCAGTCGATGGTCGAGCATCCGATTCCGACCCGCGCCGAGGTGCTCGATGTCGCCAACGCGGTGATCGATGGCACCGACGCGGTGATGCTCTCGGCCGAAACCGCCTCCGGCGCGCACCCGGTCAAGTCGGTCGAGGCGATGGTGCGCATCTGCCTTGGCGCCGAGCGCCAGTTCGAATCCGACACCGATTACGAAGCCGCCCAGCGCAACCTCAAGCAGGTCGATCAGGCGATCGCGATGGCGACCATGTTCCTGACCGAGCACATCCAGGTGCGCGCCGTGGTCGTGCTGACCGAATCCGGCGGTACCGCACGGTTTCTTTCCCGTTACCGTTCGCCGGTACCGATCTACGGCATGTCCCGGCATGCCGACGCCCGCCGGCGGATGGCGATGATGCGCGACGTGTTTCCGGTCGCCTTCGACAGTCGCGGCCTGCCGCCGCGCGATGCCGCCCGCGCCGCGGTCCGCCTGCTGGTCGAGCGCGACCTGCTGGAAGCCGGTGACCGCCTCGTGTTCACCAGCGGCGACACCATGGAATTGCACGGCGCCACCAATACGCTGCGGTTGCTGGAAGTGGGCCGTGACGGCAACGCCGACGGGTTGGGGGAGTTGTGATCGGTGGATCTTGCGGGCGAGCGGGGGGGTGTCGGTTCGGTGGGATAGGGCGCACGCGCCGGAGCCGGCGGGCCCACGCCGCGTGGATGAAAATCCGGACGGCTCGATGGCGGATGGGTCGGGGTCTTCCCTCACCCGCCGCGCCGGTGGCGCGGCGGCCTCTCCCGGAGGGAGAGGCGAAGCGGCGGGCGGTGCTGCGCGGGGGCTGCGGTATAATCGCCGGCTTTCCCACCGCCAGCACCGGAACCCCGAAATGAGCATCGACCAGCTTGCCGAAACCGCCCAGGCCATGGTGGCCGCGGGCAAGGGCATCATCGCCATCGACGAATCCACCAACACCATCAAGAAGCGCTTCGATTCGGTCGGGGTGGAGAACACCGAGGAGCACCGTCGCGCCTACCGGCAGATGTTGTTGACCACGCCAAACCTCGGCGAGCACATTTCCGGCGCGATCCTGTACGACGAAACCCTGCGCCAGAAGACCGCCGACGGTGTGCCGTTCTCGATGGTCATGGCCAAGGCCGGCATCATCCCCGGCATCAAGGTGGACAAGGGCCCGGTGGCGCTGGCCGGCTACCCCGGCGAGGTGGTGACGGAAGGGCTGGATGGCCTGCGCGATCGCCTCAAGGAATACGCCCAGCTCGGCGCGCGTTTCGCCAAGTGGCGTGCGGTGATCACCATCGGCGAGGACATGCCTTCGGGCACCTGCATCGAGGCCAACTCCCACGCGCTGGCACGCTACGCCGCGCTGTGCCAGGAGCAGGGCCTGGTGCCGATGGTGGAACCGGAAGTGCTGATGGACGGCGATCACGACATCGACGTGTGCTACGAGGTCACCGAGGTCACCTTGCGCTCGCTGTTCGGCGCGCTCTACGAGCACAACGTCATGCTCGAGGGCACCATCCTCAAGGCCAGCATGGTGGTGTCCGGCAAGGACTGCCCTGAGCAGGCCGGGGTGGAGGAAGTCGCCGAGGCGACGCTGCGCTGCCTCAAGAGCACGGTGCCGGCGGTGTTGCCGGGCATCGTGTTCCTTTCCGGCGGGCAGTCCGACCGCGATGCCACCGCGCACCTGGACGCGATGAACCGCCTCGGCCCGCACCCGTGGCCGCTCTCGTTCAGCTACGGCCGCGCGATGCAGTCGGCGGCACTGAAGATCTGGGCCAAGGATGTGCAGGCCAACGTGGCCGAAGCGCAGAAGATGGTGCACGCCCGCGCCCGCGACAACGGCCTTGCCGCGCTCGGTCAGTGGGCGGGGTGAGCGGGGGTGAGCGGGGGTGAGCGGGGAGTTGGCGAAGCACCGCTTCGCCCCCGCGAACGCCCGCACAAGGATGTGCGGGCCGGGGCCAGCCGCAAGGACGCATGCACCAGGAGAGCATTGGCGCCGCATTGCTTCGCTCCGCGAACGTCCGCATGCGTGATGTGCGGGCCGGCGCCCGCCTATCGTCCGCGCAGTCACCCGGCAAGGCGACGCGTCGGGCGCGGTGAGACGGCGGCACGGCAAGGCAGGGCGGCATCCGCTTGTCATTGATAGACGTGACAGCTATATATGCGGGTATGGATGCATCCAGCGCCTCCCGTTTGGGGTTCACCATCGCCGACGTGACCCGGCTCTACCGGATCGAGTTCGACCGGCGCGCCGCGCATCTCGGGCTGACCCGCGTGCAGTGGCGTGCGTTGCGGCGCATCGAACGCTCGCAGGGCATGACCCAGGTGGAACTTGCCCAGGACCTGGAACTGGCCCCGATCGCGGTCGGCCGCGTGCTCGACCGCCTGGAGAAGTCCGGGTTCGTCGAGCGCCGTGCCGATCCCAAGGATCGACGCTGCTGGCGGTTGCACTTGGCGCAGGGCTCGTCGAAGGTGATGGGCGAAGTCGATCGGGTGGCCAGCGGGCTGGTCGAGGAAGTTTTTGCCGGCATCACGGAAGCCGATCTTGAAGCCACGGCGCGGGTCATGGCCACGCTCAAGCAGCGTCTTTCCGGGGCGGGTCCGGCAGGCGCCTGAGCCTGCGCCGAGCGTCGGCGCGGGTACGATGGCGTCCTGCGCAAGCCTGGAATCGCCGCATGGCCTGGCCTGAATACCTCGATGGGGACGGTTTCGGCCTGCGCGCGTGGCGTGCCGTAGACGCTGCGGCGCTGGTGATGCATGCCAACGATGAGCGCGTCGCGCAGCATCTTGGCGAGCGCTTTCCGCACCCGTATGCGCTCGAGGACGCGCATGCCTTCATCGCCCATGCGCTGCACGCCCACGCCGGGCGGGCGCTGGCGATCGAGATCAACGGCGAGGCCTGCGGCGGGATCGAGGTGCGCCCGGACGAGGGCGTGGAACGCCACAGCGCCGAGTTGGGGTTCTGGCTTGGCCGCGCGTACTGGGGCGAGGGCATCGTCACCGCCGCGGTGCGCTTGCTGTTGCCGCACGCGCTGCGCGAGCTGCATCTGTATCGCCTGTATGCGCGGGTGTTCGCCGACAATGTCGCGTCGATGCGCGTGCTGGAGCGTTGCGGCTTTGCCCACGAGGCGGTGCTGCGGCGGCAGGTGTTCAAGCATGGGCGCCTGCAGGACCTGCACGTGTTCGCCATCACCAGGGAGTATCTGGATGAACCGTGATGATCCTCGTCGCAGCCAGCACCCGTCGTCGTGGCCGCGAACCTCGAACCCGGCCCACGCCCGGCGCGCGGACGAGTTGCGACTGCACGGGGTGAATGCCTGCCTGGCTGCTTTCGCCCATCGCCCCGAAGGCTTGCGCAAGCTGTGGTTGACCCAGGCCAACCTGCCTGCCTTCAGGGCGGTGCTGGCGTGGTGCGTGCAGCGCCGCATCGGCTACCGCGTGGTCGAGTCCGACGAGATCGAACGGCTCACCGGCAGCAGCCATCACGAGGACGTGTGCATGGCGATGCAGCGCACCGTCGCGCCATCGCTGGCGCAATTGCTGGCCGCCATCGAACCCGCCGCGCCGACGCTGCTGCTGTGGCTGCATGGTGTAGGCAATCCGCACAACCTCGGCGCGATCCTGCGCAGCGCCGCGCACTTCGACGTGCGTGCAGTGCTGCTCAGCGAGGGTAGTGCGCTGTCCGCGGCCGCTTATCGGGTTGCCGAGGGCGGTGCCGAAGCGCTGCCCTGCGTGGCATCGACGGATGTCGCGACCACCTGCGACGCGCTGCACGCTGCCGGCTTTGCGTTGGCCGCGACGGTCGTGCGTGGAGGCCAGTCGCTGTACGCGCAGCCGCTGCCTTCGCGCGCGGTGCTGCTGCTTGGCGCCGAGCAGACCGGCTTGCCGCAGACGCTGGCCGATCGCGCCGATCTGCGGCTGCGCATCCCCGGCAGCGGCGCGGTGGAGAGCCTGAACGTGGCGGTCGCCGCGGCCTTGCTGGTGGCCGAATGGGCGCGCGTGCATGCGCTCGACGGGTGAGCAGGCAGGCGCTGGACTGGCTGCCGGCGGCGGCGCTCGCACGCGCGGACGCGCTGGCCTCCAAGGCTGCTTTCGATGCCGATCGCCGCACGCGCGCCGAGCTGTTCGCCGCGCGCGACCTGGAGGCGATGGCAGCGCTGCGCGATGCCGGCGTGGTGGGACTGTCAGGCCGCTGCCCGCTGTGCGTGGCGACGACGCGCTTCGTCATCGCCCCGCATGGGGGAACGCCCAACCTGCGCGAGGGCATGGCGTGCCCGCGTTGCCGCACCCCGGCGCGGGTGCGTGCGGTGCTGGTGTTGCTGCAGGCGCTGTGCCCGAACGCGGATGCACGCATCTACCTGACCGAGCAGGCTTCGGCGGCATTCCTGTGGACGCGCAGGCATTACCCGCGGGCCATCGGCAGCGAGTTCGCTGCCGGCTTCCGTCAGCGCCTGCGCCTGTCGCGCTACCTGTGGCGTGCCCGCCGTTTGACGTGGGTGCGCTACGAGGACGTGACCCGGCTGCGCCTGGCAACCGCCTCGCAGGATGCGGTGGTCTGCCAGGAGGTGATCGAGCACGTCGCCGACGACCGTGCCGCGCTGCGCGAGTTCGCGCGCATCACCCGACCCGGTGGCTGGCTGGTGCTGACCGCGCCGTTCGCCGGTGGCGAGCACGGCATCGCGCGCACGCGCATCAGCCCCGCTGGCGACATCGAGCACCTGCTGCCGCCCGAAGTCCACGGCGATCCGCTCGGCGGTGGCGTGCTGTGCCATCGCCATTACGGATGGGACTTGCTGGATGCCCTGCGCCTTGCCGGGTTCCGGGATGCGGCGCTGTGGATGCCGTGGTGGCCGCAGGCCGGGTTGTTCGAAGGCTTGGCGACCTTCGTCGCCCGGCGCTGAGGCCGCCTCACCAGTTCGATTTGGGCAGCGGCATCTGTCCGGAGCCGAAGCTTTCCGGCGCCTGCGCGGCCAGATACGCGAACACGGCGTAGGCGGCGACCTGCTGCCCGAGCGCCGCCGGATCGACCTTGTCGAGGGTGTCGTTGTTGGTGTGGTGCCAGTCGAAGTAACGGCTGGCGTCCTGCGCCAGATCCGCCCACGCCATGCCCTTGTCCACCATCGGCGACGGGTCCTCGCCGGAGCCGCCGACGCCCTTGACGGTGGCGATGCCCAGCGGGGCCAGCACCTGGCCGATCTGTTCGATCACCGGCCAGGCGGCGTCCTTCACCCCGGCGTGGAAGGCGTAGATGCGATCGGCGCCCAGGTCGCTCTCGGCGGCGATCTGGTGCTTGGCGACCTGCGCGGCGTGGTCCTTGGCATAGGCTTTGCCGCCATAGCCGCCGGATTCCTCGTCCATCCACGCGATCACCCGGATGGTGCGGCGCGGGTGCAGATTCAGACGATGGATCAGGGCGCCGGCGGCCATGGTGATGGCCACCCCGGAGGCATCGTCGATCGCGCCGGTGCCCAGATCCCAGGAGTCCAGGTGGCCACCGATCACCACCACCTCGTCCTGCTTGTCGCTGCCGGTGATTTCGCCGATCACGTTGTACGAGGTGGCCATGCCGTGCTCGCCGCAGGCCAGGTCCAGCTTCACCCGCACCGGCTGGCCGCGGCGGATCATGTTGGACAGCAGGTCGGCGTCGGAATTGGACAGTGCGGCGGCGGGAATCTTCGGTACATCGGCGGCGTAATGGAGCACGCCGGTGTGGGGGGAGCGGTCGTGGCCGGTGCCGGTGGAACGGATCAGCAGGGCGATGGCGCCGAGCTTGGCGGCGGCCGAGGGGCCGAACACCCGCGCACCGACCGCCTCGCCGTAGCCGTGGGCATCGCGGGTGCGCATCATGCGATGGCTGATGTAGGCGATCTTGCCGTCCAGCGAACCCGGCTTGGCCGCCTTGAGCGCGGCCAGGTCGGCGAACTCCACCACCTGCGCTTCGATCGGTCCGTTCGTGCCGACGCTGTGGCCCAGTGCGGTGACCACCAACTGCTGCGGATACGGCGACACCACGGACGCATCTTCGTGTTCGCGCGTCCACAGCGGAAAGGTCACCGGCTCGGTATAGACCTTGTCGTAGCCCAGCGCCTTGAACTTCGCCTTGGCCCATTCCACCGCGTGGTCGGCCGGCGGGGTGCCGGCCAGGCGCTGGCCGACCTCGGTGGTCAGCGATTCGGTCAACCGGTACGCCAGCCCGCTTTCATCGACGTTCTCCACCATCCCGGCCACGCGCAGTTTCGCTGCCGTGGCCAGATCCTGTGCCGACAGCAATCCATCGGCGGCGTGGGCTGGCGTGCCGGGCAGGGCGGCAAGCACGGCGGCGGTGAGGCCGGCATGGAACAGGGTGCGAACGGGCATGGTGCCTCCGGAAGGCAGACGAAAAGCTGTCGTGGCCGGCGCCGGCCGGCACGCGCTGGATGAGGGTGTCGCGCTGGCTTTCAGCGCTTGAGGCTGTCGCGGATCTCGCGCAGCAGCAGCACGTCCTCGGGCGTGGGCGGCGGCGGCGCGGGCGCAGGCTCGGGCTTGCGGCTGATGCGGTTGATCGCCTTGATGGCGATGAAGATCGCGAAGGCGATGATGATGAACTGGATCAGGGTGTTGATGAAGGAGCCGTAGCCGATCGCCACCTCGGCGACCTTGTGCGCCGGGTCGGCTTCCTTGAGCACGATCTTGAGTTGCGAGAAGTCGATGCCGCCGGTGATCAGCCCGATCGGCGGCATGATGATCTGGTCCACCAGCGCCGAGACGATCTTGCCGAACGCGCCACCGATCACCACGCCCACGGCGAGGTCGATGACGTTGCCGCGCATCGCGAATTCCTTGAATTCCGACACCATGCCCATGCAAGGCTCCTTTCAGGACGGTGGAGAGCCTCCGCAGGATACGACACAGGTCGTGAAGCTGCTATGCGGTGGACGAGGCTGGGTCGCCCTCAGGCGCCGATCGAACCGCGCAGCGTCGCCACGCCTTCCACCTCGGCGTGGAAACGGTCGCCAGGCTGCAACGGCCCGACCCCGGCCGGGGTGCCCATGAACACCAGGTCGCCGGCACGCAGGTCGAAGAGTCTGGACAGTTCGTGCAGGACGTCGGCGACGCCGAAGATCATCTGCGACAACGACGCCTGCTGGACCGGCACGTCGTTCACGCGCAGCGACAAGGTGGCGGCGAACGGATGCCCGCACACGCCAACCGGGACGATCGGTGCCACCGGGGCGGAGCGATCGAAACCCTTGGCCACATCCCACGGCAGGCCTTTGGCCTTGGCGCGTGCCTGCAGGTCGCGGCGTGTCAGGTCGAGCCCGACGCTGTAGCCGAACACCAGATCCAGCGCCTGTTTCGCCTCGATCTGGCCATCGTGGTCACGTCCGAGTGCCACCACCAGTTCGACCTCGTGGTGCAATTGCGTCGTGCCGCGCGGGTAAGGGATGCAGGCGCCGTCGGCGACCACCGCATCGGCGGGCTTGAGGAAGAACACCGGGGACTCGCTCGGCGTGCTCGGCGCCGCGCCCATCTCGCGCGCGTGCTCGGCGAAGTTGCGGCCGACGCAGTAGATGCGGTGGATGGGGAAGGTCTCGGAATGGCCGTCGATCGCCACGCAAGCCGGGGCAGGGCGCGGCAGGCGCCACGCTGCCGGCGCGGGCGCGGGGCTCACGCCTGCGGGTCCTGGCGGAGCGATTTCTCCACTACGCGGTATTCGGCGTCGATCACATCCTCACCGCCAGGTGGCGTGGCTTGCGGCTGGTTCGGTGGCGCGGTTGCGCCGGTACGGACTGCGAACCGCGGGCCGAAACCGAACGCGCGCGCGACCAGCGCGACCAACATCGCCACCAGCCCGATCACTGCGCCCACCACCAGCAGTGCCAGGAACGCGCAGATGACGAAGACCACCACCAGCGCCTGCACCAGCGGGTGCCGGGGACGCGGCGGGCGCAACATCGAAAACACCTGGTAGGCGCGGAACATGACGAACCTGGCGTGGCAGAATGCACGTGGAGTATGGGGTCGCCACCGGAGGTGGACAAGTGACGGAAGTTGACGTCGTTCATGCACCCGCCGACGCGCGTCTGGTCGCGCTGGACGCGATCCCCGACGGCGGCGCCTGCGAGGCCACCACGACGGTCGATGGCGTGGCCGAGTCGGTGATCCTGGTACGGCAGGGCCAGCAGGCGCGGGCTTTCCTCAACGTGTGTCCGCATGCCGGGCGACGGCTGGACTGGTCGCCTGGCAATTTCCTGATCGACCAGGGCCGGCTGGTGTGCGCCGCCCACGGTGCCTGCTTCGAACGCATGAGCGGCCTGTGCGTGGCCGGCCCGTGTCGCGGCAGTTCGCTGCAGGAGGTGGCGGTGAACGTGGCGAACGGTTGGGTGGTGCGAGGCTGAACAAGGCCGGGCAGGACGCGTCGGGGAAAGGGGCCTGCGCGAACGTCCCGATCGACGTTGCTCCCGGGTTGCAGGCGCGCTCGGAAGGCGCGGGGAGTATGGATGGGCGGACGGGCGCCCGGCATCCCGGCGCCGGCCGGTGGGCGCTTCGCGGTGGTGTGCGCCGGCCACCGAATCTGATCGTCTGCCGCGTGTGCCTGGATGCAGCGCGGATCCCGGCTTGCAGCGGGGCGCCGCAACAGGGATTGGACACCATGCGGAACCCATCCTGACCTTGGGGAGGTCGTGACCGATGAAACTGCAATTGTTGTTTCTGTTGGGGCTGGTCCTGGCCATGCCATTGCCAGCCGCGCCGGCCAGCGGCCCGACGCCGCATTTCACCGGCGCCGACCTGTTCGGGCTGGAAGTGGCGACCGATCCGCAGATCGCCCCGGACGGCCGCACCATCGCGTACGTGCGGCGCAGCAACGACATCATGACCGACCGCGCGCGGGTATCGATCTGGTCGATCGACGTCGCCAGCGGCCAGCAGATGCCGTTGGTGGATGGACCGGGCATGTACGCGCAGCCGCGCTGGTCGCCGGATGGCAGCAAACTGGCTTACGTGGCCAGTGCGGACGGCAAGCAGGGCGCACAGTTGTTCGTGCGCTGGTTGCGCAGCGGGCAGACCGCCCGCATCACCAGCCTGCCGGCCACCCCGCATGCCATCGCGTGGTCGCCCGACGGCAGCCGCATCGCCTTCGCCATGTTCGTCGCCGATGCCGCGCCCACCCTTGGCAAGGCGCCGGCCAAGCCACCCGGGGCGAACTGGGCCGAACCGTTGCAGGTCATCGACGACGTGGTGTATCGCACCGACGAGGGTGGCTACCGCAAGCCCGGCTTCCAGCAGATCTTCCAGGTGCCCGCCGAGGGCGGCGCGCCGGTCCAGCTCACCTTCGGTGCGCGCAATGCCGGCGGGCCGCTGTCGTGGTCGCGCGATGGGCGCGCGGTGATCTTCAGCGCGGTGCTGGGCAAGGACTGGCAGCGCGAGATGACCGACAGCGAGGTCCACGCGGTGGACATCGACGACCACCAGGTCCACACGCTCACCCACCGCAAGGGGCCGGATGCGCAACCCACGGTCTCGCCGGATGGCCGCTCGATTGCGTGGGTGGGCTTCGACGATCGTTATCTTGGCTACCAGGACATGCGCCTGTCGGTGATGGCCCGCGACGGAAGCGGCGCACGCGTGTTGACCGGTGGGCTGGATCGCAGCGTCGGCGATCCGGTCTGGGCCGCCGATGGCCGCAGCCTGTACGTGGACTACGACGAACACGGCAGCGTGCGGGTGGCGCGGGTCGGGCTGGATGGCAGCGTGCGCACCGTCGCCGAAGGGCTGACGCCCAGCGACCTCGACCGACCCTACAGCGGTGGCGAATTCAGTGTCGCCCATGACGGCAGCATCGCCTACAGCGGCGGCAGCCCGCTGCGTCCATCGGACGTGTGGATCGCCCGCGGTGGCCACGCCCGCCAGCTCACCCACCTGAACGCACAGCTCGGTGACAAGCAACTGGCGCTGGTACAGCACTTCCAGTTCGCCTCGTTCGACAAGCTGCCGATCGACGCCTGGCTGGTGCTGCCGCCCGGATTCGACGCGACCCACAAGTACCCGCTGATCCTGGAAATCCACGGCGGCCCGTTCGCGTCCTACGGGCCGGCGTTTTCCAGCGACGACCAGCTTTACGCCGCGGCCGGGTACGTGGTGCTGTACATCAACCCGCGCGGCTCGACCGGCTACGGCGAGGCGTTTGCCAACCGCATCGACAAGGCGTACCCAGGACAGGATTACGACGACCTGATGGCGGCAGTGGACGCCATTGTCGCCAAGGGCTTCGTGGATCCGGGCAACCTGTACGTCACCGGCGGTTCCGGCGGAGGCGCACTGACCGCGTGGATCGTCGGCAAGACCGACCGCTTCCGCGCCGCGGCCGCGCAGAAGCCGGTGATCGACTGGGCCAGCTTCGTGTTGACCTCGGACTACACCCCGTTCTTCGCCCGCTACTGGTTCGGCAAGTTCCCGTGGGAAGACCCGCAGGGTTACTGGGCGCGCTCGCCGCTGTCGCTGGTCGGCAACGTGAGGACGCCGACCCTGGTGGTGGTGGGTGCGAACGACTACCGCACCCCCGACAGCGAGGCCGAGCAGTTCTACTCGGCCCTGCAGTTGCGCGGCATCCCGACCCTGCTGGTGAAGGTACCCGGCGCCAACCACCACGACCTTGCCGGCCGACCGTCACAGTCCGCCGCCAAGGCAGCGGCGATCCTGGCGTGGTTCGATCGCTACCGCGCCAGACCGGGCCAGGCGCCGGCGGCGCGTTGAACCCGGCGCGGTGTCAGAACATCAGGTTGACCACCACCAGCACCACCGCCAGGTAGATCAGGGTCAACGGGCCGCTGGCGCGCAGCAGGTCGATGGGCTTGTAGCCGGCCGGGCCGACCACCATGCCGATTACCGGGTTGGTGGTCAGCAGCAGGTTGTTGGAGGCGGCCAGCGCGACGATCAGCGCGAACGCGGTCGGATTGCCGCTGGCCGCCACCGCGATGTTGATCGCCATCGGCACCATCACCACGGTGGCGCCGACCTGGCTGATGACCAGGGTGAACACCACGGTGATCAGCGCGATCACCACCTGCAGCAGGTAGATCGAGGCGTGCGTGGGCAGCAGCGCCAACAGTCCGCGCGCCAGCCAGTCGGCGGCACCGGTGTTGTCCATCGCCGCGCCGATCGGGATCAGGCAGGCCATCAGGAACACCGTGTTCCAACTGATTGCCTTGTAGGCCTCGTCCATGTTGAGCACGCCCGACAGCAGCATGCCGGAAGCGCCGGCCATCAGCGCCAGCGGGGTGGGGATCTCGCCGGTCAGCGCCAGCGCCAGCGCGATGGCGAAGATGACCATCGCCATCCACAGCTTGTGCGGGCGCTGTTCTTCCTTCGGGTAGTCGGTGACCACCACGAAGTCCCGCTCGCGCGCCGCCTCGGTCAGGTGGTTCCATGCGCCGTGCAGGACCAGCATGTCGCCGGAGCGCAGCGCCAGGTCGCGGATGCCCTCGCGGATGACGTGGCGGTCGCGGTTGATCGCCAGCACGCTCACGCCTTTCTTGCTGCGCAGGCGGATGTCGGCCAGCTTGTGGCCAACGAAGCGCGAATTGGGCGGAATCAGCGCCTCGGAAATGCCCGCGATCGACGGGTTGAACAGGTCGCCGAACTGGCGCAACCGCGAGGACAGCTTGAGCTTTTGCGCGCTCGCCCAGGCCTCGATCGCATCGCGCGGGCCCATCATGCCGATCACGCTGCCGACCCATAGCATCGCCTCGGCCGGTGGTGCCAGCCGCGACTCCTCGCCGGTGCGCAGCGCCAGCAGCAGGGGCGCGGACTTGTCCTTTTCCACCTCGCCGACCGACATGCCCACCAGCGGGCTCTCGGCGGTGAGGGTCAGTTCGAAGACTTCGCCCTCGATCCCGTAGGCCTCGGCGAAATAGCTCTCGGTACGGCCGGGGGTGACGCCCTTGTCCTCGCCCTCGCGCAGCAACTTGCTGCCGATCCAGCGGTAATAGGCCAGGCAGGCCAGCAGCAGTGCGATGCCGATCGGGAACGGCGCGAACATCTTCAGCGGAACCAGTGTGGCCACGCCGGAGGGGATGTTGCGGTTGGCCGCGACCAGCAGGTCGTTGAGCAGCATCAGCGGCGAGTTGCCGACCATGGTCAGGCTGCCGCCCATGATGATCGCGCTCACCAGCGGCAGCAGCAGGCGCGCCGGGGTGACGCCGGTGCGTGAGGACAGGCGCGAGGCCACCGGCAGGAACAGCGCCATCACCGCCGGATTCTGCATGGTCGGCGAAATGACCCCGGCGATCCCGCAGGTCAGGCTGACCATGCGTTGCTCGCTGCCGCGCGAGTGCCGCAGCAGCCAGCCCGACAGCCGATTGAGCACCCCGGTGCGTTCCAGGCCGGCGCCGAGCACCATGGTTGCCATCACGTTGATGACCGCGTTGCTGGAGAAGCCGTCGAACAGGCGGTCCGCGCCGATCACGTGGCTCAGGCCCAGCGCGACCAGCGCGGTCAGCGCCACCACGTCGGCGCGGACCTTGTCGACCATCAGCATCAGCATGGTGAACGCCATCACGCACAACACCACCACCATGTCGGTGGTCATGCCGTGGCTGGATGCGGCGTCCATGGGTTGGCTGTACTCAGGTGCGCTCGTAGAGGAGGTCGTGGACGGCGTGGCCGAGGCCGACCCCGCGCTGCTCGAAGCGGGTGGGCGGCCGCCACGGCGGGGTGGGCACCGCGCCGCGCGGGCCGGCGCGGTTGCGCAGCATCGGCTGCGCATCCAGCACGTCCCACATCCATTGCGCGTAGGGCTCCCAGTCGGTGGCCAGGTGCAGCAGACCGCCGACGCGCAGGCCGCTGGCGATCAGCGCCGCGTTGTCCGGGTTGACCAGGCGCCGCTTGTGGTGGCGCTTCTTGTGCCAGGGGTCTGGAAACCACAGGTGGACTTCATCCAGCGTGTCAGGCGCGATGGCGTGGCGCAGCACCTCGATCGCGTCATGCCGCATCACCCGCACGTTGGCCAGGCCCGCCTTGTCGATGCCGGCCAGTGCGCGGCCGACGCCGGGCATGTGCACTTCGACGCCGAGGTAATCGCGCGCCGGATCGGCCGCGGCGGTGTGGAGAAGGGCGTTGCCGTTGCCGAAGCCGATTTCCAGGACGCGTGGTGCGACGCGCCCGAATGCAGCATCCAGATCAAGGGGCTGTGCTGTGTAGTCCAGTCCGTAGCGCGGCCACAGATCCACCATCGCGCGTTGCTGGGAAGGTGTGAGACGGCCTTCCCTGAGGACGAAGCTGCGGATCTCGCGGCGACCCGCAGTGGCGGTGAACGGCTTTCCGGTGCCGGCGGTCATGGGCTGAACCGTCCATGATGCATGGCACCGGCCCGGCCGTCCTTGCCCGGGCGCCGCCCATCCGTGGCGCGCGCGGAAGGCATCAGAAGAACAATCCCTCGATCGGCGAGGACGCGCTGGCGTTGCGTTTTTTCGGGATACGTCCGGCGAGGAACGCCTCGCGCCCGGCTTCCACGCCCAGCTTCATCGCCCGCGCCATCCGCACCGGATCCTTCGCGCCGGCGATGGCGGTGTTCATCAGCACCCCGTCGCAGCCCAGTTCCATCGCGATCGCCGCGTCCGAGGCGGTGCCGACGCCGGCATCGACCAGGATCGGTACCTTGGCGTTCTCGACGATGGTCAGGATGTTGTAGGGATTGCGGATCCCTAAGCCCGAACCGATCGGCGCCGCCAGCGGCATCACCGCCACGCAGCCCATCTGCTCGAAGCGGTGCGCCATGATCGGGTCGTCGCTGGTGTAGACCATCACCTGGAAGCCGTCGGCGATCAGCGTCTGCGCGGCCTCCAGCGTGGCCGGGAGGTCCGGGTGCAGGGTCTGCGGATCGCCCAGCACCTCCAGTTTCACCAGCGCATGGCCGTCGAGCAATTCGCGGCCCAATCGTGCGGTGCGCACGGCGTCGGCGGCGCTGTAGCAGCCGGCGGTGTTGGGCAGGATGGTGTAGCGATCCGGCGGCAGCACGTCGAGCAGGTTCGGCGCGTCCTTGTCCTGGCCGATGTTGCTGCGACGGATCGCCACCGTGACGATCTGCGCGCCGGCGGCCTGCGTGGCCAGACGTGTCTGCTCCATGTCGGCAAATTTCCCGGTGCCGGTGAGCAGGCGCGAACGGTAACTCCTGCCCGCGATGACGAGTGGGTCGGCGGGGTGTTCGAGGGTGTCCATGCCGGGATTATCACGCATGCGGCGATGGGTGTGGGGTGGCTTGTCGCATCGGTCGCCGACGATCGGCCTGCTCCGGGCATTCGCGCCCGCGCAACATGCCCCCGGCATGTTGCAAGCGCGGGCTTGCGCTCGCTCTGCTCGCGGCGCTGCCAGGCT
>CAZXGS010000024.1:0-42008 GCA_964640525.1 uncultured Gammaproteobacteria bacterium
GCAGGATGAAGATGATCTCGCCGGCATACATGTTGCCGAACAGTCGCAGGCCCAGACTGACCGGCTTGGCCAGTTCTTCCACGCACTTGAGCAGGAAGTTGACCGGCATCATCCACTTGCCGAACGGATGGAACAGGAACTCGCCCGCCACGCCGCCGAAACCCTTGGCCACGAAACTGTAGCCGAAGGCGATCAGGAATACCGTCAGCGACATGCCGATGGCGACGTTGGGATCGGTGGATGGCACCGTGCGCAGGTGGTCCACGCCGACCCAGGTGGCCATCTTCGGCAACAGGTCCACCGGCAGCATGTCCATGAAGTTCATGAAGAACACCCACACCCCGACCAGCAGCGCCATCGGCGCCACGAAGCGCGCGCCGTGGTGGTAGGCGTCCTTGACCTGCGAATCGACGAACTCGATGCACATCTCGATGAAGTTCTGCCAGCGCCCCGGCACGCCGCTGCTGGTCTTGCCGAGCGCGGCGCGGAACATCGCCAGGAAGATCACCGCCAGCACGATCGAGAAGAACATCGAATCAAGATGGATGACCCAGAAGCCGCTGGCTTCCGGATCGATCTTCCACGTGTGCAGATCCAACTTGTAGTTGGTCAAGTGGTGGAGGATGTAGCCGCTTGCGCCTTCGCTGCTGTCAGACATGTCTCGAAGCCTGCCCGTTCAAGCTTTCCTGATTGCCGCAACCGCGAGCATCACCCAGTTCATGGCCAGGCAGGCCACGCAGGTGAGCATCAGCGCCGCGAAATGCTTTCCAAACGACAACGCCGCGATGAAGAACAGCAGCACCGTCAACAACAATTTTTCCAACTCGGCCCGGTAAAACGCCCCGAGCACCTGCCTTGCCTCCAGCGCACCCGGCCGCGACAGCGCGCGCCTGGCGAACCACAACGCCGGCAACACCACCACCGCACCGCCGAACAAGGCCGCTGCAGCCGCTTGCGCCCCGTCGACGGACCAGGCGATCAAGCCGCCGAGAGCCGCAACCAGGGACTGGCCAATGCACAGCAGCCACACCGGGGAGATGTCGCGCAAGTTCAAACCCGCACCTCACGCCGCATCACCTTCACCACGCAAGCCTCGGACCATCATCGTCCCCTTGCGCAAGGCGCTGCGCCTTGACATGGCGCAAGCCTGAGAAAGCGCGCAACGAAAACAGCCCGATCCAGCCCGAAAAGTATAGCAGGCCACTCGACAAGGGAGCAACCAGAAGCAAGACAGACGACTGCGGTCAGCCTGGCGTCAGCGCATCCATTGCCTGGCCGAGGCCCTCGGACCTCTGCCCTCACCCCGTCCGCGTCGCCTTCTTCGGCAGGTACAGGTCCGTGATCGTGCCCTCGTACACTTCAGCGGCCATGCCGACGGATTCGCTCAGGGTCGGATGCGGGTGGATCGTGTGTCCGATGTCGCCGGCCTCGCAGCCCATCTCGATGGCCAGCGCCAGCTCGGCAATCAGGTCGCCGGCGTGGACACCGACGATACCCGCACCGATCACGCGCTGGCTGTCCTCGTTGAACACCAGCTTGGTGAAGCCCTCGGTACGGCCGATGCCGATCGCGCGTCCCGATGCGGCCCACGGGAACTTGCCGACGCCGACCTTCAGCCCCTTGGCCTTGGCTTCTATCTCGGTCACGCCCACCCAGGCCACCTCTGGATCGGTGTAGGCCACCGACGGGATCACCCGCGCGACCCACTCGCGTTTTTCGCCCGCAGCGACCTCGGCGGCAACCCGCGCTTCGTGCGTGGCCTTGTGCGCCAGCATCGGATTGCCGACCAGATCACCGATCGCAAACACATGCGGCACGTTGGTGCGCATCTGTCGATCGACCGGGATGAAACCGCGTTCGGTCACGTTGACGCCGGCCTTGCCGGCATCGAGCTTGCCGCCGTTGGGCGCGCGGCCGACCGCAACCAGCACACGATCGAACAGCGCCGCCGCTGGCGCATTCTCGCCCTCGAAGCTGGCGGTCAGTCCCTTTTTGCCCGCCTCGACCTTGGCGACCTTGACCTTCAGGTGCACCGCCACACCCTGCTTCTTCAGGCGCTCGGCAAGCGGCTTGACGAGGTCGGGATCGGCGCCGGGCATCAATTGATCCATCAATTCGACCACGGTGACCTGGCTGCCCAGCGCACGGTACACGGTGGCCATCTCCAGCCCGATGATGCCGCCACCGACGACCAGCAGCTTGTTCGGAATGTCGGCCAGATCCAGCGCGTCAGTGGAGTCCATCACCCGCGGGTCGTCCCACGGGAAACCTGGCAACTTCAGCGCCTGCGAACCTGCCGCGATGATGCATTGCTCGAAGCGCACCAATTTCGTGCCGTCCGCTCCGACGACTTCGATCTCGTGCGGCGAGAGGAACTTGCCCACGCCGGTGACGACGCGCACCTTGCGCTGCTTGGCCATGCCGGCCAGGCCCTTGGTGAGCTGGCCGACGACCTTGCCCTTGTACGCGCGCAAGGCATCCAGGGCGATTTTCGGCGCGCCGAAGTCGATGCCGAAATCCTTTGCATGCGCGGCCTCGTCGACGACCGCGGCAGCATGCAGCAGGGCCTTGGACGGGATGCAGCCGACGTTGAGGCAGACACCACCCAGGTTCGCGTAACGCTCCACCAGCACAGTATCCAGGCCAAGGTCGGCAGCGCGAAAAGCGGCGGTGTAGCCGCCAGGGCCGGCACCGATCACGACCAGCCGGCATTCGATGTCGGCGGCGCGGCCTGAGGGCGCAGCAGCTTGTCGACCGGCGTCGCCGGCAAGGGAAGCCGGTGTTGCGGAAAGACGCGGCGCCCCGCCCGCGCCCGTCGCGCTGCGTGCGCCGGCCTCTTCCGCGGGAGGCGACGATGCCGCTGCGGCCTTCTCCACTTCCGCCGACTCGATCACCGCCACCACGCTGCCCTCCGACAGCGCGTCACCCAGCTTGACCCGCAATTCCTTCACCACGCCAGCCAGCGGCGCGGGCACTTCCATGGTCGCCTTGTCGGACTCCAGCGTGACCAGGCCCTGGTCCTGCCTGACCGTGTCACCCACGGACACCAGCACTTCGATCACCGGCACTCCGGTGTGGTTGCCGATATCCGGAACCTTCGCCTCGTGCAACTGGCCCATCGCATGCTCCTGGCTGACCGCTGGGATGGGCATTGTCGCCGCCTTGCTTGCCGATGCCAAACGTCTGCGGCCTCACCCCGTGCCATCGCGTCGCGACCCCCGCAAACGACGATGCCGGGGCAAGCCCCGGCATCGTTGCAACCCATCAGCGATTTCAGCGCTTGCCGGCTGCCGGCGCCGGCGCCGGCGCCGGCTTGGGCGTCGGGCAGGTCTCGGCGATCTTCTTGACGTTGGTCACCATCGTTTGCGCCGCGGTGCGGATGTCGGCATCGCGCGTCTTGGCGTGCGCCTCGGCCAGGCCGCCGATGCGACGCAGGATCTCCGGCTGCAGGCGTTGCAGCTTCTGGCCAGCAGGCGATTGCTCGAAAGCGATGATCTGGCGCATTTCATCTTCATTGAAACTGTCGGCGAAGACCTTCGCTGCCTGCTGACGGAAAGCGGCGTCGTTGAAGCTGCCGAAAATGCCGTCCATCTTGGTCTTGAACGAGGCCGCCTCAGGCTGCAACGCCGGGCAGGATGCCTTGTCGCCAAGACCCTGCGCCACGGTTCCCATGATGTTGTTGGCGATGTTGTACTCCAGCGCCTGGAACACGTTGCCGGCGCCGGTGACGTCATACATCTTGGTGGCCAGTTGCATCTTGGCAGGCGAGACGGCGGTCTGGGCCAACGCCAGCGGGGTGGCGGCCATGCAGGCCAGCGCGATCAACAAGGTACGGCGCATCGATGAAAACTCCGGGTCGGGTTTGGACGGAACGGCGCATGGTACAGGGCCGCCGTTCAAAAATCCGTGAAAATTGCGTCATCGCGCCCCGCGGTTAAGGCACGGTATGGACGTACGGGCCTGGGCCGGGCCCGACGCGCGGCCCTGACTGGCGTTTTTCAGAGCAACAACAGCCGCAAGTCACCCAGCACCTGTGCCAGGAAGGCGGTGAAGCGCGCCGCCGCAGCGCCGTCGATCACCCGGTGGTCGTAGCTGAGCGAAAGTGGCAACAGCAGGCGCGGAACGAACGCGCCGCCGTCCCAGGCAGGTTTGGTCTGCGCCTTGGACACCCCGAGGATCGCCACTTCAGGCGCATTGATGATCGGCGTGAACGCGGTGCCGCCGATGCCGCCCAGCGAGGAGATCGAGAAGCAGCCACCGGACATGTCGGCCGGCGACAGTTTGCCCTCGCGCGCCTTGGCCGAAAGCGCGGCCAGCTCGTGCGACAGCTCCAGCACACCCTTGCGGTCGGCGTCGCGGATCACCGGCACCACCAGGCCATCGGGCGTATCCACCGCGATGCCGATGTTGAAATACTTTTTCAGCACCAGGTTGTCGCCATCGAGCGAGGCGTTGAAGGCCGGGAACTTGCGCAACGCCGCCACCGCGGCCTTGATCAGGAACACCAGCGGGGTGATCTTGACATCCTTGTGGGTGGCGCCGAGCTGCTTGCGGAAGGCCTCCATCGCGGTGATGTCGGCTTCGTCGTGCTGGGTGACGTGCGGGATCATCGCCCAGTTGCGCGCCAGGTTGGCGCCGGAGAGCTTCTTGATCCGCGACAGCGGCTGGCTCTCGATGGCGCCGAACTTGGCGAAATCCACCTTCGGCCACGGGATCAGGTTCAGACCACCGCCGGCCGGCACGGCCGCAGCCGCGGTCGCGCCACCTAGCAGGGCCGCCTTCACGAAGGCCTGCACGTCGTCCTTGGAAATCCGCCCGCCGCGCGCGCTGCCGGTGACCCTGGCAAGGTCCACGCCCAGTTCGCGGGCGAACACGCGCACCGCCGGCGAAGCGTGCGGGGTCGCGCCCGGCGCGGTCGCGGCCGCGTCAAATACTACCGGCGGGGTGCTGGGTGCGGGGATCGGCGCTGCCTGGCTTGGCGCCGAAGCAGGGGCAGCCACGGCAGGAACCGATGCCTCTCCCCCTCTCCCTCCGGGAGCGGGTTGGAGTGAGGGCAGATGCTGTTTGCTTCCCTCACCCGTCGCGCTGCGCGCGCCGGCCTCTCCCGGAGGGAGAGGCGAAGAAGCGAGTTGCGCGGCATCGGCGGCCTCGATCAGGGCCACCACGCTGCCTTCGGACAGCTCGTCGCCGAGCTTGACCCGCAGTTCCTTCACGATCCCGGCCAGCGGCGCCGGGACTTCCATCGTGGCCTTGTCCGATTCGAGCGTGACCAGACCCTGATCCTGCTTGACCACATCGCCGACTTTCACCAGCAGCTCGATCACCGGCACCCCGGTGTGGTTGCCGATGTCCGGAACCTTCGCCTCATGCACCTGGCCCATCGCTTCCTCGCCGCTTTGGTCAAGGCGCCTATTGTGGACGCGCCAGCGGCCGTGGCCAAGCGGGCAGCGTCCGTGGCGCATCCGGGCAGGCCCAAGCGCAAGGGAGCGCAACGGCCGCGAAGGGATGGGCGCAGGAACCGCGGACGGCGAAAAAAAATCAGCCGGCCCGGGGCTGGGGATCCCCGGGCCGGCCTCTGCCACCACCGCGATGTCCGACTGCGACCGGCCTGGAAAGTTGCGCGGACTCAGGGCTTGCGTGGGGCTTCGTTCAGCTTCGAGGCCGGGGCGGCACGCGCGAAGGGAATCGGCGCCATCGGCGGCGCGACGGGCGCGTTCGCGGTCGGGTTGTCCTGGTTCTCGGCCAGCCAGATCATGGCGTTGTGGACGCGGGTGTAGCCGCTGGGATGGTCGTAGAAGATCACCTCCTCCCACGGTCCCGGGCGCAGCTTGCGGTAGGTGGACAGGCGCATGGCCGCCATCGCGAAACCGTTGGGTTCGCGCGCGGCATTCAGGCCGAAGGCATCCGCCTCGGCTTCGGCCTGGCGGGTGATCGAGTTGGTCACCGGGGTCATCACGAAGAAGAACAGCGAGATCGCGATGATCGCCAACGGCAGCGCGGCCGGGTCGTCGCGACCTTGCAGCCGCAGCCGCGTGCCCCAGCGCGCCAGCGCCGCATCCAGACCGCGGTGCACGCAGTACAGCCCCACGGCAAACACCAGCCCGAAGTAGATCGACAGCCGCAGGCCGTGGTTGAGCACGTAGTGGCCCATCTCGTGGCCGAGCACGGCGCGAATCTCCGGCAGCGAGGTCTTGTTGACCAGGTTGTCGTTGAGGTTGACCCGGGTGGTGCCGAGGAAACCGGACACGTTCGCGCTCACCCGCGTGGTCTGGCGCGAGGCATCGAACCATTCCACGTGCTCGGTCGGAATGCGGTTGGCGCGCGCCAGCGACAGCACCGCATCGCGGACCGGCCCGGCCGGCAGCGGGCGGTAGTCGTTGAACAGCGGCGCGATGTAGACCGGGGCGACCATCTGCAGCAGCAGACCCAGTGCGAAGGCACCGATGCTCGCCCCGATCCACCAGCGTGCCCCCATCCGGCGCACCGCCGCGTACAGCGAGGCGATGATCGGCGGCATGAGGATCGCCGCCACCAGCAGGCCCTTGAGCGCATCGCCCAGCCAACCGCCGAGGGTCTGGGTGGATAGCCCGTACTGGTGTTCGCGCACGAAGCCCTCGTAATACGACCACGGCAGGTTCAGCACGAAACCCAGCAGCAACCATTGCAGCACGTAGATCGCGGTGGAAAGCCAAGGCCGTGCGCTGATGCGGCGGGCCATTTCGCGCATCCGCACCGAGATGCCGCTGACCAGCAGGAAGGTGCCGACCGCCACGCCGATCAGCAGATCCCACAGTTGCAGCCAGTAGCCACCCTCGAAGTAGGCATCCGAGAGTTTGCGTTGTTCCGGGCTGAGCAGGTCCAGGTAGGCCGCAGTCGCCTTGTCGGCGTCGAAGTGCGGGCCAGAGCGGGCGGCCGCGGGGATGATCAGGCCGGGCGGGAAATCGCGGGCGAACGGCGAGCCGTGGGCAGCGGGTGCCGCGGCTGGCGGCGGCGCGACGGCCGATGGCGCCGGCGACGGCGCCGCGACGGCGGCTGTGGCTGGCGAGGGCGCGTCGACGGCGCTTGCCGACGCGGCACTCGGCGCAGATGTCGGGACGGAGGGAGCATCCGCAGCCAGTGCCCACGGAGAAGCGATCGTGCCGAGCATCAGCAGCACACCCCACAGCCAGGTCTTCATCGCGCGCATGCCCCCAGTCTCCTTTCGCCTTCGCCCACGCCACCGGCGCCGAAGCGGCGCTCGGTCATCTTGATGCCCGCCGAGCCTGCCAGCACGAGGGTACTGCAACGTGTGCCATAGATATCGCCGACGACGAACGGTGGCGACAGGCGGCGTTCCAGCGCCAGCCCGACGCCGGTGTCGGGCAGTTCGTCGTCCGCCGCAGGAATGCGATCGGCGAGCGCGGTGAACAACGGTTCCGGGTCGCGGCTGGCGGCGACCTGCGCCGCATCGGCATCAGGCTGCGCCTCCAGCCACTGCGCCAGCACCGCGCGGACCCGGCGCGCCTTCGGCCAATCGGTATCCAGGCTGGCGTTGGACAGTGCGTGCAGACCAGGCTCCACCGCTTCGTCGTGGAAGCGCGGGTGGTTGCCCACGCAGCGCATCGCGCCGCCATCCCAAAGCAGCAGGTTGAAGCGGCCGTACTCGCCGGCGTGTGACGCGATCGCGGCGGCGAAGGCCGCCGCGTCCACCGCGGAGGTGGCGAACGCCTGGACCAGTTCGCCGCGCGAGCGTGGCGCGGTTTCCGGATTCAGCCCGACGCGGACGTTGGTGATCGCCGCCAGCCGCCGCCGTTTGGAGGCCAGCAGCCAACTGCCGCCGGCGCGCAGATCGATGCCGCCGAAGACGTCCGGCGCATCGGTGAGGAAATCCGCCGGCGCGGCCGGACGGTCGTGGAACTCGTCGCGATTGGCGATCAGCACCAGCGGCCAGCGAGGGTGCGTCCGCCACGCGAAAGCGATCAGGCACATGCGGGAACTGTAGCCGATTGGCGAACGACACGGATCCACGCGCCGTCGGGGGAATGACTCCTGGCACGCGAACCCCCGCAAGCCTGCCGATAGGCTTGGCCAAATCCACCGTCCCGGAGTCGTGCGATGGGTATCCTGCGTTTTTCCGCGCGGCTTTCGCTCGCGCTTGGCTTGGCGCTCGCGCACACCGCGATGGCGCAAGTGGATCTGGCGCGGCTGGACGCCGGCATGCCCGGGCCCAAGGCGCAGGTTCTGGTGCTTGGGACCGCGCACTTGGCCAACGCCGCCAAGCCGATCGCGGCCGCCTCGCTGGAGCCAGTGCTGCAACGGCTGGCAGCCTACCAACCGCAGGTGATCACGATCGAAGGTCTGCCCGGCGAGCAGTGTGACCTGATGGCACGTTACCCAAGCGAGTATCCGCCCGAAAACACCAGCTTCTGCGTCGACACCGCGCAGGCCAAGGCGTCCACGGGGTGGGACATCCCCGCCGCGATCGCGCAGATCCAGAAGCAGATGGACGTCTGGCCGACACGCCCCACGCCGGCACAACGACGTCACCTGGCGGCGCTGTTCCTTGCCGCGGGCGAGCCGGCCTCGGCGATCGTGCAGTGGTTGCAACTGCCGTCGCCCGAGCGCCATGCCGGCGATGGGCTGGACACGGCACTGGTGGCGCAGCTCGAAAAGCGCTTGGCGAGCAACGACGAAAGCGTCCAGATTGCCGCCCGCCTCGCCGCACGGCTTGGCCTGCAACGGGTCATCCCGGTCGACGACCATACCGGGGACAATCTGCAAATCCATGACGAGGCAGCGTTCGAGAAAGCCATTCGCACCGCATGGAACGGCTCCGCCGCCGCACTGCAGCCCGCACGGAAGCGCGAACACGACCTGCTCGAAAATGGTGACTTGCTCGCCCTGTACCGTTTCATCAACCAGCCGGCGACGCTTTCCGCCGCCATCGCGGGCGACTTCGGCGCGGCCATGGCCGACCCCTCGCCACAACGCTTCGGGCGTATCTATGTCGGCGGTTGGGAAACCCGCAACCTGCGAATGGTGGCGAACGTGCGCGCGGCGTTCCGCGATCTGCCCGGGGCACGCGTGCTGTGCATCGTCGGCGCCTCGCACAAGCCTTGGTTCGACCGCCTGCTCGGGCAGATGCAAGGCGTGGACGTCGTGGACGCGGAGCAGATCCTGGCAGCCCCGGTCGCAGCGTCCCGGCACTGATCGCCCGCTTGCCCTCGCCTGCGCGAGGATGGAGGATCGGCGCCATCCCGCCGACGATCCGCCCAGCACATGACTTCCGCTGCATCGATCCTGCTTGCCATGGCGTCGCTGGTCACTCTGGCGCCCGGCGCCGCGCCGGCTGCCGCATTCTCCGCGGTGGCGGTGGGCAGCACGCACGCCACCGTGGTGCGCGTGGACCCGGCGCGCGAGCACCTGCAATTGTTTCTCGATGACGACCACGGCAAGCCGTTCGCGCGCCTGGATGCGGTGGACGCCTGGCTGCGCCGTCGCCACCGCCGGCTCGGCTTCGCCATGAACGCCGGCATGTACGAACCGGACCGGCGCCCGGTCGGGTTGTTCGTCGCCGAGGGCCGGACACTGGCACCGCTGAACACCCGCGAAGGCAGCGGCAACTTCTACCTCAAGCCCAACGGGGTGTTTTTCGTCCGCGCCGATGGCAGCGCGGGGGTCGTGGAGACCTCGCGTTATCCGGGGCTGGCCGGCGCGGTGGCATTGGCGACGCAATCGGGCCCGCTGCTGGTCGAGCGCGGCGCGATCCACGCGGCGTTCGACCCGCACTCGCGCTCGCGCAAGGTCCGCAACGGCGTGGGCGTGACCGCGCAGGGCACGGTGGTGTTCGCGATCAGCGATGGCCCGGTGAGCCTGTACGCGTTCGCGGCGATGTTCCGCGACACCCTGCATTGCCCGGATGCGCTGTACCTGGATGGCGACATCTCCAGCCTGTTCGCGCCGGCGCTGGGGCGCGACGACGTGCGCGCGGCACTGGGGCCGATCATCGGTGTGGTGCTGCCGATCGAACCATCGCGGCGCAGGCCATCGGCAAGCTTCAAGCCGGTCGAGCCGGAGGCCGACCTCAGCCGGTCGCCGCGGTGACCGTCCACGTGCCGATGCCCGTACCGGCCTGGTTGCGCAACTGGCCGCGATCGCCGGTCCTGGCGCCAACGAACTGCAACCCGGCCAGGAACACGTTCGGCGTGCCGCCAATGCCCTGCAGCGCCATCCCGGCGACGCTGATCTGCTCCCACTTGCCCGACTGCACGGACATCCATCCGCCCGGCGGCGAGTACCAGGTGCGGTTGTCGCGGATGTAGAGCGCTTCGGGCTCGGGCTGGCCCTCCAGGATGCCCTGGACGGCGATCATGCGGGCGGGCATGGGCTGGCCTCGGAGGTCGCGGGGGGAAAAGGCTACCGCCGTTGCCAGCCGCAGGCAATGCAGGGGATTGCGGCGAGTGGCCGCACTCCGGAATGGGTCAGGGTGGCGCCGGAACGGCGCGGACTCGGCTGCTTCCGGCAGCAGGCAGGCCGTTCGGCGCGCCCTTGAGGTAGCGGTCGAGGAACGCCAGCGCGAACGCATCCACCTGGCGCGCCGTGGCGACGTGGGCAAGGCAAGCCGCGACATCGGCTTCATCGCGGCAGGGCCAGCCGGTCCACAGCAGGTGCCCGGCGTCAGGAATTTCGAGCAGCACCTTCGGTGCCGGGCTGGCATCGAACGCGCCACCTGCGCGGACCACCGCCGGGGTGATGCCGAAGTCCAGCGCACCGACCTGGTACATCACCGGCGCGCGCAGGTCGCCCAGGCGCTTGTGATCCAGATACGGCAGCACGTATGGCGCGAAGGCGAGCACCGCGCGTACCCCGGGCAGGCGCCAATCCGGCCAGCCGCCGGCCATGCCCAGCACGGTGTAGCCGCCAAGCGAATGCCCCATCAGGCCGATGCGGGAGGTGTCGACGGCCGGCCCGAGTTCGGCATCGCTGCGCACCAGACGCAAGGTCTGGCGCAGGTCGAGCATGCGCCCACGCCAGGCAGCCGGACTCCAGCGCGCGGGCAGGAAGAACGACGGCCGCTGGCTGCCCGGCGGCGCCGGCATCCGCTTGCGTGCGGGCAAGCCGCAGATCGCATCGCGATGGTTGGGCGCGGCCACGACGTAGCCATGGCGAGCGATGGATTCGGTGATGTAGGTCGCCTGTTCGTCGCAGCCGGCATAGCCGTGGGAGAACAGCACCAGCGGCCAACCCGTCTTGCAGGTGGCGATCGCGACGGCGTTGGTGCGCGGGCCCGTCGTCTCGCGCGCGGCCGGGTACCACACCGCAATCTCGCGTCCGTCGGGCAAGGCCAGGTTGCGGAAACCGACCGCATGCGGGCCCGCGCAGGCTTCCGCATGCCCTGGCCCCGACCACGCGCACGACCCGAGAACCGCCACCGTCAGCAGCGTTCGCAAGGCGCCGTGCAGACATCGCTTGGTGCTGACCCGGTTCACGGCCAGGGGCACGCTCCGCCACGCCCCGCGTCGGCCGCGGCGATGCTCATGTCCTGGGCAGGGTCACGCCGGTCTGGCCCTGGTACTTGCCGCCGCGATCCTTGTACGAGGTCTCGCAGACTTCGTCGGACTCGAAGAACAGCATCTGCGCCACCCCTTCATTGGCATAAATCTTGGCCGGCAGCGGCGTGGTGTTGGAGAACTCCAGGGTGACGTGGCCCTCCCACTCCGGCTCCAGCGGGGTGACGTTGACGATGATCCCGCAGCGCGCGTAGGTGCTCTTGCCAAGACACACCACCAGGGTGTCGCGCGGGATGCGGAAGAACTCGACCGTGCGCGCCAGCGCAAACGAGTTGGGCGGGATGATGCACACGTCGGCCTGCACGTCGACGAAACTGTTGGGATCGAACGCCTTGGGATCGACGATGGTCGAGTTGATGTTGGTGAAGATCTTGAACTCGCGCGCACAGCGCACGTCGTAGCCGTAGCTGGACGTGCCGTAGGACACGATGCGATGGCCATCGGCGGCGTGCCGAACCTGACCGTGCTCGAAAGGTTCGATCATGCGGTGTTGCTCGGCCATGCGGCGGATCCAGCGGTCGGACTTGATGGACATGGGTGGGGTCGGGGATCGGGGATCGGGGATCGGGGAACGAGGGAACCGGACAGCGAAAATCGGAACGCGATATTCGGAACTCGGCAAGCGCCCGCCATCCAAGCCCCTCTCCCGCCGGGAGAGGGTTTGGGGTGAGGGAAAGACCCTGACCATCCGCAGGCGGTCATCAGGCGCAGACCGCCAGTATGCCGCCCACCTGTCCCGCGGTCACCTCCTTCCCGGCTGCGCGGGCGCCGCGAACGTCCAGCGAAAATGCCCAACGATCCGCCACGCGAACAGCACGTCCTCCTCCTGCGTACCGGCGCCGATGTTGTGGATCACCAGCGGCCGTCCGGAGCCATCGGCGGCCACCTGGTCGGAGACCAGGCCGATGTGCGCCAGCCCGTTTGGCAGACGCCAGCTCACCACATCGCCGGTGCGGTAATCCGTCGCTTGCGTGGTGATCGGCAGCGCCATGCCGCGACGACGGAAGAAGGTTTCAAGGTTGGGGACGCGGCGATGGTCGATGTTTGAATCCGGCCGCCGCAAGCCCCATGCATGCGGGTAATCGGAAAAATGGGCGGCCATGTCCTGGTGGACGAGTTGTTGCAGATCCACGCCCGCGGCGCGGAATGCGCGCACGATCACGTCGGCGCAAACGCCCCGATCGACCGGCACGTCGCCCCGCGGGTAGCCGATACGCACGTAGGCCGGGTCGTAGGTCACGGTGACGCCGACTTGGGCGCGGGCGGCGGTCACGACGCGCGGGGCGGTTTGGGCCGATGCAGCCAGTGTCAGCGCCATCCCGGCTGCAGCGAGCAGGCAGCAGCAGGCAGGCCTGATTCGCAGGCTCGTCGATGGCTGAAAATGGCTCACGACAAAGCGGCGCTTTCCGGTTGGGCTCACGCAAGGGAAACGTCGCCGCATCCGGGCGACGGCCAGCACGCCAGTCGCTTGCGATGCTCGTGGACGGCGGTTGCGTGAGGCACACGGACAAGTCACTTTGGTGTCGGTCTTGCGGCGGCTTCCCTCACCCGCCGCGCCTTCGGCGCGTCGGCCTCTCCCGGAGGGAGAGGCGAGAAGCGTGCAGCCTGCGCGCCTGCGGGTTGCCGACTCAGGTGTTCTGGATCACGATGTTCGGAAACGCGATGGCCTTGTTCCTGGCCTGCAATGACAGCCGCGCGGCGGTGTTGCGGGCAATCGCCCGAAATGCCTGCGATGCCGGCGACGTCGGGTCGGCGATCACGCTCGGATGGCCGCCATCGGCATTCTCGCGGATGCCGATGTCCAGCGGCAGGCTGCCCAGCAGCGGCACACCGTACTGCGCGGCCATGCGCGCACCGCCGCCCTCGCCGAACACGTGCTCGGCATGGCCGCAGTGGTTGCACACGTGGACCGCCATGTTCTCGACGATGCCCAGCACCGGCACCTGCACCTTCTCGAACATCTTCAGGCCCTTCTTCGCATCCAGCAGGGCGATGTCCTGCGGCGTGGTGACGATGACCGCGCCGGAGACCGGCACTTTCTGCGCCAGGGTGAGCTGGATATCGCCGGTGCCAGGTGGCAGGTCGATGATCAGGTAGTCCAGGTCCTTCCACAACGTCTGGCCGAGCAGTTGCTGCAGGGCCTGGGTGACCATCGGTCCACGCCAGATCATCGCCGTGTCCTCCTCCACCAGCACGCCGATCGACATCGCCTGCAGGCCATGACCGTGCATCGGCACGATCGACTTGCCATCCGGGCTGTCCGGGCGCCCGCCGATGCCCAGCATCTTCGGCACGCTCGGCCCGTAGATGTCCGCATCCAGCACGCCGACCCTGGCGCCTTCGGCGGCCAGCGCCAGCGCCAGATTGACCGCCACCGTGGACTTGCCGACCCCACCCTTGCCGGAGGCCACCGCGATGATGTTCTTCACCTCCGGCAGCGGGGTGAGGTCGTTCTGGACACGATGGGCAAGCACCCGCGAGCGCACCTGCACGCTCGCCGCCGACACCCCCGGCACCGCCAGGGCCACCGCGCGCGCCTGCTCGGCCAGATCGGCGTGCCAGCCCGAAGCCGGGTAGCCGAGCACGATCTCCACCGCGACCTTGCTGCCGTCGATCCCCACGCCCTTGACCGCCCCGGCCGCGCCAAGGTCGGTGCCGGTATGGGGATCGGGGATGGCGGACAGGGCTTGGGTCAGTTGCGCGCGCAAGTCGGCGGACATGGCAGTTCCGACGGAGGGAATCGCCCATTCTAGTCCCTTGCCGAGGCATGGCCGCGCATCCACGCACAGGCGCTTGCGCAGGGCGCGAGCGCCCGATCCGTTCATGGGATAATCGGCGACCGCCTCAGTTCCTGGAAGTTTGCCGATGACGGCCGCATTGCCTACCGCGCTGGTCACTAGCGCCCTGCCCTATGCCAACGGCGACCTGCACCTGGGCCACCTGGTCGGCTATGTGCAGGCGGACATCTGGGTGCGCGCGCAGCGCATGGCCGGGCGCACCGTGCACTTCGTCTGCGCCGACGACACCCACGGCACCCCGATCATGCTGGCGGCCGAGAAAGCCGGGGTCACCGCCGCGCAGTTCGTGGCCGAGGTGCAGGTGCGCCACGAGCGCGACTTCGGCGACTTCCACGTCGCCTTCGATCACTACGATTCGACGAATTCGCCCGGCAACCGTGAGCTTACCGAGCGCATCTACGCGCAGCTCGATGCCGGCGGCCATATCGCCCGCCGCAGCGTGGAGCAGTTCTTCGACCCGGTGAAATCGATGTTCCTGCCGGATCGCTACATCCGCGGCCAGTGCCCGAACTGCGGCGCACCCGATCAGTACGGCGACAACTGCGAGAACTGCGGCGCGACCTACGCACCCACCGACCTGAAGGATCCGCGCTCGGTGGTCTCCGGCGCCACCCCGGAACTGCGTGCGTCCGAGCATCACTTCTTCAAGGCCGGCGATTTCAACGCCGTGCTGCGGCGCTGGATCGAGGGCGAAGTTGCGCACCCCTCGGTCAAGGCCAAGCTGCGCGAGTGGCTGGATGCCGAAGGCGGCCTGCGCGATTGGGACATCTCGCGTGATGCGCCCTACTTCGGCTTTCAGATCCCCGGCGCGCCAGGCAAGTATTTCTACGTCTGGCTGGATGCGCCGATCGGCTATCTCACCGCGCTGCGCCAGGTGCTTGGTGCGCAGGAATTCGAAACACTGCTCGCGGCCGGCAGCGCGGCCGAACTGCACCATTTCATCGGCAAGGACATCGTCAACTTCCACGGCCTGTTCTGGCCCGGCGTCCTGCACGGCGCGGGCATGAAGCTGCCCACCGCGCTGCACGTCAACGGCTACCTGACCGTAAACGGCGCCAAGATGTCCAAGTCGCGCGGCACCTTCATCAAGGCGCGCACCTACCTGGACAGCAGGCTGGATCCGGACTGCCTGCGCTACTACTTCGCCGCCAGAACCGGCGCGGGCATGGACGACCTCGACCTGAACCTGGAAGACTTCGTGGCGCGGGTCAATGCCGACCTGGTCGGCAAGTTCGTCAACATCGCCAGCCGCTGCGCCGGCTTCATCGGCAAGCGCTGCGACGGCCGGCTGGCCGCGGCGCTGCCCGACCCGGGCATGTACGCGCGTTTCGTCGAGGACGCGGGCGCGGTGGCGGCGTCCTTCGCGGCCGGCGAATACGGCCAGGCGATCCGGCAGACGATGGCGCTGGCCGACGAGGCCAACCGCTACATCGACGAACACAAACCGTGGGTGATCGCCAGGCAGGAAGGCGCGGACGCACAGTTGCAGGCGGTGTGCAGCCAGGGCCTGAACCTGTTCCGGGTGCTGGCGACCTGCCTTGCGCCGGTGCTGCCGCGCATCGCCGCCGATGCCGAGCGCTTCCTCGCCGCACCGGTGAAGAGCTGGGACGCCATCGCGCAGCCGCTGTGCAATCACGCCATCGCCGCTTACGAACCCTTGCTCACCCGCACCGAAACCAAGCGTGTCCAGACCATGATCGAGGCCAGCATCGAACATCTGGAGAGCACACCGGCCACGCAGCCTGGCGCCGGGCAGGCGCCGCGCAGCGCGGCGGCGGCGCAACCACCGGCGGCGCAACCGTCGGTGGTCGCTGGCCAAGGCGCCGCCGCGGCGCCGCAAACCGTGCGGGATGGCAACGGCAGCGGCACCGCGTTCATCGGCATCGACGATTTCGCCAAACTCGACCTGCGCATCGGCACGGTGCTCGAATGCGGTTTCGTGGACGGGTCGGACAAGCTGCTGCGTTTCGTTCTCGACGCCGGCGACCTCGGCCGGCGACAAATCTTTTCCGGCATCCGTGCCGCTTACGAGCAGCCCAGGGAACTGGTGGGACGCTCGGTGGTGTTCATCGCCAACCTCGCCCCGCGCAAGATGCGCTTCGGGGTCAGCGAAGGCATGATCCTGTCCGCCGGCAGCGGCGGCAGCGACCTGCATCTGCTGGCGGCCGATGCCGGCGCGAAGGCGGGCATGCCGGTGAAGTAAGACGCGACTCCGCGCCTTGCCTGGTTTGGCCTCACGATGCGCCCTTCGGATGAGGGGTTGCGCCAGTGCGGCAAGTTCGCCGAGCCACGCGAAGCCCTGCCGAATCGCTCGACACCGCGCCTGCGGATCTCGCGTTGCCGCTCCACTGACCCAGATCAAGACGCAATGAACGCCGGGAGCACCTAATACGGCCATCGGCAACCACACATCGATCAACCCATGAACCGGGTCGCGGGCAAGGTGTGCATCATCACGGGCGCGGCGCTCGGCATCGGTCGCGCTTGCGCGATCCGCCTCGGTGAGGAAGGCGCCATCCTGGCCTTGTTCGATGTGCTCGACGACGTCGGCGACGCGCTCGCAGCATCGCTCAACGCCCGTGGCATCAAAGCCGGATACTGGCACGTGGACGTGGCAAACGAGTTGGCGGCAAAGGCGGCCATCGACGAGGTCGCCTTCCGCCACGGGGCGATCCACGTACTGGTCAACAATGCCGGGATCTCCGGCGCCAACAAGCCGACCCACGAGATCACGGAACAGGAGTGGGATCGCGTCCAGTCGATCAACGTCAAGGGTGTGTTCTTCGCGACCAAGCACGCGATTGCGCATCTTCGGCGCAGCGGATGCGGCAGCATCATCAATCTCTCCTCGATCTATGGCATCGTCGGCGCGCCGGATGCGCCGCCCTACCACGCATCCAAGGGCGCCGTGACGCTGATGAGCAAGACCGACGCCATGATCTACGCGGCCGACGGCATCCGTGTGAACTCGATCCACCCGGGGTTCATCTGGACGCCCATGGTCGAGCACCATTTGCACGACAGCAGCCCGTCCGACCCCGCGGCAGCCCGCGCCGCGGTCGACGCCCTGCACCCGCTGGGGCACATCGGCGAACCGGACGACATCGCCTGGGGCGTGGTGTACCTGGCTTCGGACGAAGCGAAGTTCGTCACCGGCTCCGCGCTGGTGATCGATGGCGGGTACACCGCGCGTTGAGCATCCGCCACCACGGACAAGGAGCATGACGATGCGTGAATCAACCCCGGATCGCCTGCAGGAATCGCCTTTCCCTCGCTGGTCGGAAATGTTGCGCGACCATCGCCACGTCCTGATCCGACCGATCCACGCGCAGGACAAGGCGGCTGCGCGGACCTTCGTCGACGGACTGGCATCGCATGCACGCCGCGTCCGCTTCCTCGGACACAGCAGCCATCCGGCCGAGCATCTGCTTGCACAAATCACCAATATCGACTACGCGCACGACATGGGATTCATTGCCGTCGTTCGGGAGGATAGCCAGGAGAAAGTGGTTGGCGTCTGCCGTTATCGCACCGACAGCGATGGCGTGCAGTGCGAATGCGTGGTGACGGTCGCCGAGAACTGGCAGCGCAAGGGTCTTGGCGTGCTGTTGATGAGACGATTGATCGAGGTTGCGCGCGACCGCGGCATCAGCAGCATGTATTCGATCGATTCGGTGGAGAACACCCAGGTCAGCGATCTCGCACGCTTCCTCGGATTCGCATCACGCCCGCACCCGGACGACAGCAGGCTGGTGATCCATGCGCTGAACCTGCGCCAGGACTCCTGAGCGCACGCCAAGCCGCATCCTGACAAGGAGTCAGGCGACACCCCTGTCCGATCGATGCTCAATTCTCGCCAGCCAGCATCGACGTGTTTGGATTCACCCTCCGATGGCATCCCGTCGAGATGCCATGGCGGCCAAGCCGTTCACGCCCGGGCACAAGGTCTGGATTCAGGCTTTGACACCCCTTGCAGGCGGGATTCGATGGCCCCACCACGGAGGTTCAACGCCACGCAGCCCCATCAATCCACGTACAGCGAACTCACCGACTCGCCGAAGGCGATCCGGCGGATGGTTTCCGCGAGCAGCTCGGCCACGCTGAGCTGACGGATCTTGCCGCAGTTCTGCGCGGCCTCGCGCAGCGGGATGGTGTCGGTGACCACCAGTTCGTCCAGCGATGACTTGCTCAGGTTGTCGATCGCCGCCCCGGAGAGCACCGGGTGGGTGCAGTAGGCCACGACCTTGCGCGCGCCTTGTTCCTTGAGTGCGGCGGCGGCGGCGCACAGGGTGCCGGCAGTGTCGACGATGTCGTCCACCAGCACGCAGGTGCGGTCGCGGACGTCGCCGATGATGTTCATCACCGTGGCCACGTTGGCGCGCGGGCGGCGCTTGTCGATGATCGCCAGGTCGGCGTCGTCCAGCCGCTTGGCGACCGCGCGCGCGCGCACCACGCCGCCCACGTCGGGGCTGACCACGACCAGGTTGTCGGTGCCTTGCGAACGCCAGATGTCGGCCAGCAACAGCGGCGAGGCATACACGTTGTCCACCGGCATGTCGAAGAAACCCTGGATCTGGTCGGCATGCAGGTCCACGGTGAGCACGCGGTCGGTGCCGGCGGCGCTGAACATCTTGGCCGCCACCTTGGCCGTGATCGGCACCCGCGCCGAGCGCGGCCGGCGATCCTGGCGGGCGTAACCGAAGTACGGCACCACCGCGGTCACGTTGGCGGCCGAGGCGCGCTTGAGGGCGTCGATCAGCACCAGCAGCTCGACCAGGTTCTCCGCGCTGGGCGCACTGGTGGGCTGCATCACGAACACTTCCTGGCGGCGCACGTTCTCCTCGATCTCGACCTGCACCTCGCCGTCGGAAAACTTGCCGACCAGCGCCTTGCCGAGACGAATGCCGAGCACCTTGCACACCGTCTGCGCCAGCGGGCGGTTGGCGTTGCCCGTGAACACCATCAGGTTTTCATTGGTCATCGCGAAGGCCCGTGGTCGGATGCGTCGTGTTGGCTGTTTCGACGCGCGATGCGCGATCGCGCGGATGGAAATGGCTGGGGCGGCAGGATTCGAACCTGCGTATGCCGGGATCAAAACCCGGTGCCTTACCGCTTGGCGACGCCCCAGTTGTTGATGTCGAAGATCGGGCATCCTGCCCGACTTCGACGCGGACGGCCGCGGCCAAGCCGCGACTCGTCCTTCGCTGCGGGCATGAAGCGCCCTTCGCGTTGGCACTTCCCTGTGCCAAGTCCGGGCACAGGAAGGTTTCCTGTCGAAGATCGGGCATCCTGCCCGACTTCGACGCGGACGGCCGCGGCCAAGCCGCGACTCGTCCTTCGCTGCGGGCATGAAGCGCCCTTCGCGTTGGCACTTCCCTGTGCCAAGTCCGGGCACAGGAAGGTTTCCTGTCGAAGATCGGGCATCCTGCCCGACTTCGTCGACAACGTTCCAGCAAGCCCCTCTCCCTCCGGGAGAGGGGTTGGGGTGAGGGAAGGATCTTTCCGAACACGCCTGTCGAAAGTCCATCCCTCATCCGGCGCTACGCGCAACCTTCTCGCGGAGGGAGAAGGAAATGCCCGCAGTTCAGGCCGCATTTCCCCGGCTGCCTCATCCTGCATCTTCCCGCCCGGCCAAACCCGCGAGCCGGTCAAGCAACGGCGACCGTGCGGCACCGGCCACCACCCAAGCCTTCCACCGCTCCGACAGCACAGCCCGTGCAGACTCCGCCTGGTCGGCCGCGTCGAAGGCGACGAAACACCCCGCCCCGCTGCCGGTCACGCGCGCCTGCCCGAAGGCCGACAACGCGTCCAGCGCGGCGGAAACCTGCGGCTCGCGCCGGCGCAGCACCGCTTCGAAAGCGTTGCCCGTCTGCCCCGAGAGCACGTCGCGTATTGTCGTTGGCGAGGAATCACGGGTCAATTCGGGGGCGCGAAACAGTTCCGCGGTCGGGACGTGGACACCAGGATCGACCAGCAGGTACCAGCGCGGCGGCAACGCGACCGGCGTGAGCTTCTCGCCAACCCCTTCGGCCCAGGCGTTCTGGCCGCGCACGAACACCGGCACGTCTGCGCCCAGGCGCAGGCCGAGGGCGGCAAGGCGATCCACGCCCAGCCCGGTCTGCCAGAGGTGATCCAGCGCGACCAGCACGGTGGCGGCGTCCGAGGATCCGCCGCCGAAGCCGCCACCCATAGGGATCCGCTTGTCGATCGCGATCTCGCAGCCTTGCCCGCAGCCGGTTTCGGCCTGCAGCAGGCGTGCCCCGCGCACCATCAGGTCGGCTTCCTCCGGCACGCCCGCGTTGCCGGCCACGCGCCGAATCGCGCCATCCCCGCGCGAGCGCAGCTGCACCGTGTCGCCCCAGTCCAGCAGTTGGAACAGGGTCTGCAGCAGGTGATAACCGTCCTCGCGGCGGCCGGTGAGGTGCAGGAACAGGTTGAGCTTGGCCGGCGCCGGCCACGCGCTCCAGCCTGGCGCATCGGGCAACGTGCTCACGGCGCTGGCGTGTTCCAGTGCTCCACCGACAGGCGCACGCGGTCGTCGCCGCGGCGGGCGAACACCTTCTGCGGCAGACGCAGCGGTTCGGTCGCATCCCAGGCGCGGTAATCCACCGTCCAGCCCTGCTCGACCAGCAAGGAGGGCGCGCCATCAGCACTGAACTGCAGGCTGGCATCGTCCGGCTTCGCGCGTGCACCACGCACCCATGCCGCCAGCGCATCCACCGGCACCACCCAGCCCAGCGTTTGCCACAGCAGGGCCTGGGCGTCGTCGCCCTCCCGGGTGCCGCCCTCCAGCCCCTCCAGCCGCACATGGCCATCCGTGCGCACCATGCGCCAGCTCTGGCGGGTGACCGGGGCGCTCAGGCGGATGTCGAAATCGTTGCCGTGCTGCGACCAATCGATGCGGCCGCTGCCGCCATCGTGGCCGTCGCTGATGGCGATGCGGCCGCTGAGCGACCAGTCCGGAATCGCCGCCAGCGCGGCCTCGCGCCGGGCCTGCGCCGCCAGCAGGGAGGCATCGGCGTTGCGTCGCACCGGCGCCTGCGCGCAGGCGGCCAGCGCCAGCACGAGGGCGGACACGATGAGACGGCGTGCAATCATGGGTGGTAGGTGCGCTCCACGCGCTGCAACGCCACGTTGCCCTTGTCCAACTCCAGCCCCTGCTTCCAAACCGAGCGCGCCGCATCCTTGTCGCCGCGCAGCCACAAGACCTCGCCCAGATGCGCGGCGATCTCCGGGTCCTTGAGCAGCGCGAAGGCGCGCGACAGGTTGCGCAGTGCCTCGTCGTCATGGCCCTGGCGGTGCTGGAGCCAGCCCAGGCTGTCCAGGAACGCCGCGGAATCCGGCTGCAGCCGCAGCGCCCGTTCGATCAGGACCTGCGCCTCGGCATAGCGGGTGGTGTGGTCGGCCAGGGTGTAACCCAGCGCATTCAGGGCGGCGGCATTGTCGGGGTCGGCGGCGATCATCGCGCGCAGGTCGGACTCCGCCTCGGGGATGCGCCCCATGTCCACCAGCAACAATGCGCGCCCGTACAGCAGGTCCGAGTCGCCGTCGAAGAACGCCAGGCCACGATCGTAAGCGGCCAGGGCCTCGGCCTTGCGGTCGTGCTTGGCCAACAGGTCGGCCTCGATGCGGTAGCTGGCGGACTGGGCATCGACGCTGGCCACCGCCGCACGGTGCTGCTCGCGCAGCACCGCCAGCGCGCCGGCGAGGTCGCCTTGCGACTCCAGCACGATGGCGATCCGGTTGCGCGCATCGTCGTGGGCCGCACCATCCTGCACGCCGCGATACCAGGCCAACGCCTGCTGCGGATGCTTGAGGTACTCGGCCAGTTGGCCCAGCAACAGGCCGCGGCGGGAATCCGGGGTGCCCGGGAGCGCCTTGACCTCGGCATACAGCGCCTCCAGCCCGGCGGCATCATCGGCCTGCGCGAGCCATGCCGCGCGTGAGGCAAAGGTGCCATCGTCCTGCGGCCCCCTGGCGAGGGTCGCCGCCGCCCGTTTGGCATCGCCAAGGCGTCCAAAGGCGTCCGCCGCCAGACCGCGCACCTTGGCATCGCCGTGGCTTTCGGCAATGGCGCGATCGATGGCGGCGCGCGCGGCGGGCTTGTCGTCCGCTTCCCGCCGCACCGCCGCGCCCAGCAGCCACACCTGCGGCGAGTGCGGATAGCGGGCGCTCGCATCGTCCGCCAGGTGCGCGGCCAGTTCGAGGTTGCCGAGCCGACGCGCGGCATCGCCGAAGGCCACCATCGCCTCCACGCTGGTCGGCCAGCGGTGGCTGGCGTAGACATCGCCGGCCACCGTCGAGGTCACTGCGCGGTCGTTGGCCAGGGTGAGCGTCTGCACCACGCGCTGCCAGCCATCGCTGCCATCCAGCATCCCCAGCACGTACGCGGTGGCCTGCTTGCGCTCGTCCCGGGACAGGGCCAGCAGCGCCTGGTACTGGGCCAGCGACGACGAGGACGGGTCGATCTGGCGCCAGCGCGCGATCGCGCGCGCGGCCACGTCGGTATCGAATGCGAGCAGGGCGATCCCCGCCGCACGCTGCGCCAGCGCCGGATCGTCGGAATCCCCGGCCGCGCGCAGGTAATCGGATGCGGCCTGGCGGTTGTCCCCGGACTGAAACGCGAATTCGCCCTGCAGCATCGCCGCCAGCCGGTCGCCCTCGCGCTGCACCGTGCCGGAGTACGGCAGCGGCGTGTTCGTGGCAAGCGCCACCATCGGCGCCAGGCCGACCCAGCAGGCGCACGCCAGCGCGCCATTGCGCCACGCCGATCGCCTCATGGTCGATGGATCGTCGGCAGGCCTGCGGACACGGGCGCGCGCGACCCCTCGGGGCGGCGGCGGTTACAATGGCGGCGGCTGATCGAGCGCATCGCGCCAGTCTATCGCATCGACCCGAACACCATGCCCCTGCTGGCCCTCGGCCTGAACCACCAGACCGCTCCGCTCGCGCTGCGCGAGAAGGTGGCGTTCGCGCCCGAAGCGCTGCCCGACGCGCTGGCCTCGCTGCGTCGGGTCGAAGGCGTCCACGAGGCGGTGCTGCTGTCCACCTGCAACCGTACCGAGCTGTATGCACGCGTCGAGGCACCGAGCGAGGCGGCGCTGACCCTTTGGCTGGCGCAGCACCACGGGCTGGCGGTGGGCGAGTTGCGCGCCTACCTGTATCGCCACGCCGATGCCGATGCCGCGCGCCATTTGTTCCGGGTCGCCGCCGGGCTGGACTCGCTGGTGCTTGGCGAGCCGCAGATCCTGGGCCAGGTGAAGGAAGCCTGGCAGGTCGCGCGTACCGCCCACGCGCTCAAGACCCCGCTGGATCGCCTGTTCCAGCACGGCTTCGCGGTTGCCAAGCGGGTGCGTACCGACACCCGCATCGGTGCCCACCCGGTGTCGGTGGCTTACGCCGCGGTGCGACTGGCGCAGCAGGTGTTCACCCGCCTGCAGCAGGCCAGCGTGTTGCTGGTGGGCGCCGGCGAGACCATCGAACTTGCCGCGCGCCATCTGGTGGACGCCAACGCGCGCCGCCTGCTGGTCGCCAACCGCACCCTGGCGCACGCGCAGCAACTGGCGCACCGCTTCGGGGGCGTGGCGCTGCCGCTAGCGGATCTGGATCGGCACCTGGCCGAGGCGGACATCGTGATCAGCGCCACCGCCAGCCGTGAGCCGGTCCTGACCCGCGGCATGGTCGAGCAGGCAATCCGCGCGCGCCGGCATGCGCCGATGTTCCTGCTCGACCTGGCCGTGCCGCGCGACATCGAGGCCGAGGTCGCGGAGCTGGAGGACGTGTACCTGTACACCGTGGACGACCTGGAGCAGGCGATCGGCGAGAACCGCCGCAACCGCCAGCAGGCCGCCGGCGAAGCACAGACGCTGATCGACCTGCAGGTCGGTCAGTTCATGGCGTGGTGGCAGGCCAGCACGCGCCAGGACGTACTCAAGGCGGTGCGCGCCCGCGGCGAGGCGATCCGCGAGCAGGCGCTGGCGCGCGCGCGCGAGCAGCTCGCCGCCGGCCGCCCGGCGCCGGAAGTGCTCGAGCAGCTTGCCCATGGGCTGACCAATAAACTGCTGCACGCACCCACCGCCAGCCTGCGCCGCGCCGCGCACGAAGGCGACGCGTCGCTGCTGGATGCGGCGGCGCGACTGTTCGGCGACGCGGATCGACCCGCGACCGGCGACACGGAGGACGGCGGTGACGCCGAGCCTGCTGCGCAAGCTTGAGGCGCTGGCCGAGCGCCGCGAGGAAGTCGCGCGCCTGCTCGCCGAGCCCGACGCACTCGCCGACCCCAGGCGCTATCGCGAACTCGCGCGCGAGTACGCCCAACTCGAACCGGTGAGCACCGCGCTGGACGGCTACGGCAAGGCGCAGGCCGACCTGGCGGCCGCGCAGTCGATGCGCGAGGACCCCGAACTGCGCGAGTTGGCCGAGGCCGAGATCCCCGCCGCCAGCGCACGCGTCGCCGCACTGGAAGGCGCACTGGGGCTGCTGCTGATCCCGGTCGATCCGCGCGACGCGGCCGACCTGTACCTGGAAGTGCGCGCCGGAACCGGCGGCGACGAGGCAGCGATCTTCGCCGGCGACATGTTCCGGATGTACGCGCGCTACGCCGAGCGCCGCGGCTGGAAGGTCGAGATCGAATCGGCCAGCCCCGGCGAACACGGCGGCTACAAGGAGATCGTCGCCCGCATCGAGGGCCGCGGCGCCTATTCCAGGCTCAAGTTCGAATCCGGCACCCACCGCGTCCAGCGCGTGCCGGCGACCGAAGCGCAGGGCCGCATCCACACTTCCGCGGCGACGGTGGCGATCCTGCCCGACGATCCGGAGGTCGCCGAAGTCCAGATCAACCCGGCGGAGTTGAAGATTGACACCTTCCGCAGCTCCGGTGCCGGTGGCCAGCACGTCAACAAGACCGAATCGGCGATCCGCATCACCCACCTGCCCAGCGGCATCGTGGTCGAGAACCAGACCGAGCGCTCGCAGCACGCCAACCGCGACAAGGCGATGCAGCGACTGAAGGCCACGCTGCTGGAGAACGAGCGCGCCAAGGCCGCTGCCGCGACCGCGGCCTCGCGCCGCCTGCAGGTTGGCAGCGGGGACCGCAGCCAGCGCATCCGCACCTACAACTTCCCGCAAGGACGCATCACCGACCACCGCGTGGAAGGGCTCACCCTGTACCGTCTTCCGGAAATCCTCGACGGCGACCTGGACGATCTGGTCGAACGCCTCATCCGCGAGCACCAGGCCGACGAGCTCAAGCTGCTCACGGAGGCGACATGAGCCTGACGGTGGCGCGTGCCGGCATCGAGGACCTGGAGGTGGTGGCGCTGCTGTTCGACACCTATCGGCAGTTCTACGGCCAAGACAGCGACCACGACGGCGCGCGCGCCTTCCTCGCCGCGCGCATCGCCGGCGACGAGTCGGTGCTGCTGCTGGCAAGACACGCGCGCAAGGGCTGCGGTTTCGTCCAGCTCTACCCGACGTTTTCTTCGGTGCGCATGGGCCGGGTGTGGACGCTCAACGACCTCTACGTGATCCCCGACGCCCGCCGCCACGGGGTCGCCCGCGCCCTGCTGGCTGCGGCCACCGCACACGCGCGCGCCACCGGCGCGCTGGGCCTGCAGCTGGAAACCGCCCCATCCAACCATGCCGCACAAGCGCTGTATCGCGACGCCGGCTGGACCCTCGACGACAACCTGCACTTCCACCTCGACCTGTAAAAGGCCACCCATGAGCAGCGGCTGCACCTCCGATTCCCCAACCCCGTTGAACCTGTGCGTGCTGACCGTTTCGGACTCGCGCACCGCCGCCAACGACACCTCCGGCGACTACCTCGCGCAGGCCCTGCAGGATGCAGGGCATCACCTGCACGACCGCACGCTGACGCCCGACGACGTCTATCGCCTGCGCGCGATCGTCTCGGCGTGGATCGCCGATCCGCAGGTCAACGGCATCCTGGTGACCGGCGGCACCGGCTTCACCGGCCGCGACTCGACCCCCGAGGCACTGATGCCGCTGCTGGACAAGGTCATGGACGGCTTCGGCGAACTGTTCCGCGCGGTCAGCTTCGCCGAGATCGGCACCAGTTCGATGCAGTCGCGCGCGTTTGCCGGCCTGGCCAACGGCACCTTCGTGTTCTGCCTGCCCGGCTCGACCTCGGCCTGCCGTACCGGCTGGGAAAAACTCATCCGCGCGCAGCTCGACGCCACCACCAGGCCCTGCAATCTGGTGGCGTTGCGCCCACGGCTGGCGTAGCGGGTCCGTGCGCATGCGCGGCGTGCCGGGTTTGCGCTATCGTCCACCCCGAACCCCCGCATGGAGTTTGCCATGGGACTGGATTCGACCCTGCGATTGCTGGCCAAGGCGCGGGGGCTGTCGCCCACCGACATCGCGATGGCGATCCCCAAGGCCGGGGCAGCGACCGTCTCGGCATGGCTGCGCGGCGACAAGATGCCGGGCAAGGAACAGCTCGATGCGCTGGCCAAGACCTTCGGCGTGCCCGCCGGCGCGCTGCTGGCCGAGATCGCCAGCACCCTGGACCCTTCGCGCACCAAGGGTGAGCACGAACTGCTCGGCGCCTATCGCGAGCTGACCAGCAGGCAGCAGGGCGCCTTGCTGGAGATCGCGCGCGGCCTTGCGCAGGTGCGGTCCACCCGCAAACGCGCCACCAGCGACTGAACGACGCACGGGAATGGGCATGGGCAAGCTCAAGCGCAAGCACTACGCGAAACTGTTCAAGCCGATGCAGGGCGAGTTGCTGCGCATGGCGCGTTGGGTCGAGGACACCGGCCAGCGCCTGCTGATCCTGTTCGAGGGCCGCGACTCGGCGGGCAAGGGCGGGGCGATCGGCGACATCGCGGGCACCCTCAACCCGCGCCAGTGCCGCACGGTGGCGCTGGCCAAACCGACCGAGCACGAGACGCGGCAATGGTATTTCCAGCGCTACGTCGAACACCTGCCGGCGGCGGGCGAGATCGTGCTGTTCGACCGCAGTTGGTACAACCGTGCCGGGGTCGAGAAGGTGATGGGTTTTTGCAGCGACGACCAATACCAGGCCTTCCTCGCACAGGCGCCTGTGTTCGAGAAGCTGCTCGTGGATGACGGCATCGTGCTGTTCAAGTACTGGTTGTGCGTGAATCAGGTACGACAGGAGGAGCGCTTCGCCGAACGTGCGGCCGACCCGCTCAAACGCTGGAAGCTGTCGCCGATCGACCTCAAGGCGCGCACGCATTACGCCGACTACGGCCGTGCCCGCGATGCCATGCTCGCGGCAACCCATACCGAACAGGCACCGTGGACGCTGGTGGATTTCGACGACCAGAAGCGTGGCCGTCTCAGCCTGATCCGCCACCTGCTCGACGCCCTGCCGGAAACGCGCCTGGACGAGACCGCCGTCGAGCTTCCCGCGCTGGGCCATGCGCCATTGAAAGAACGCTACCGCGGCCCGCTCAAGCCGATCCGCGGCTTCGACCCGGATTGAGCGGCGACCCCGGACATCCAGCCGCGCGACGTCAACTCATCCCGAAGCCCGCCATCTCGCGTGGCTGCGCACGCTGACGCTGCACGCCCTCCACCCGCGCCAGCGGTGGCCCCAGCGCCAGCCAGCGCGCGAACGCCTCGATCGCCGGGGCCGCACCCTGCACGAACACCTCCACGCTGCCATCCGGACGATTCTGCGCGTAGCCGGAAAGCCCCTGCCCCAGCGCTTGATGCCGGGCGCCGGCACGGAAACCGACACCCTGCACGTGCCCGCGGACGACGAAGAACGCCGCTTCCATCGCTCACCCCCTGGTCTTTGGCGGGCCGACCATGCGCTCAAGGTCGGCGAACGTGATCGGGCCCAGGAACTTGTGTACCACCTTGCCGTCCGGACCGATCAGGTAGGAGGTCGGCAGCGCCCGCGGCGATTCGAAATCCTGCGGCGGCCGGTAGGGATCGATGACCGCGATCGGGTATCCCGGGGCATGCTGCTTCACGAACGCTTCCAGGGTCGCCACGTCGATGCCGTCCTCGCTGTCCAGGCCGATCGCGGTCACGTCCTTGCGCGCGCGCACGAACCGGGTCAGATCCGGGATCTCCTGCAGGCAGGGCCCGCACCAGGTGGCCCAGAAGTTCACGATCACCCAATGACCACGCTGATCTGCGAGGTTGTAATGCCGGCAATCGAAAGTGGTCACCTGCAAGCCAGGCTGCGGCTTGTCGCTCGCGACCGGCGGCTTGTCGGTCGAGGCAGGCGCGGACGGCTGGGTGATGCAACGCTGCGCGCTGGTGCCGGCGCTGGCGACCGATGCCACGGCGGTGCCGGAGGCAGGTGCTGCGCTCGATGCTGCCGGGGTGTTCGTCGGAGCAGCGGTGCCGGCATCGCGACTGCATGCGCCCAAGGCGATGGCCAGCGTTGCCAACGATGCGATCAGGGGAGTACGAATGCACGTCATGCGCCGGAAGACTCCTGGAGGGCGGGGTGGTCGACCCGGAAAATACTACCGAGACTGCATTCCATGTGCGCGCGCAGCGGTTGCCGCAGTGCATCCAGGGCCGCGCAGGCACCACGTCCGAGCGCATCACCCGCCAATGGCAGAACGCATTCGCGCAGCGGAACCGGCAGCCCGAGGGCGGTGTAGAACTCGCCTAGCCCAATCGCATCCAGATCGCGCAGCAAGCGCCATGCGCCGTCGGCATCGCGCGCCACGATCCCGGCCTGCACCAGTGCGGCCAGCGCGTGCTGCAACAGGTCGTCTTCGAGCAGGGGTTCGAGCGCCAGCATGCGCGCGCTGTGCAGCCCCTGCCCATCGCGGCGCGCCAAAGCGAGCCGGCCAAGCAGGCGCAGCACCGCGTACAGCTCGAAGCCCCGCGGCAGCCGCATCACCGCCGGCACGTAGCGGAACGCCGCCAGCGCGGCGGTGCAACTGGCACCGAACAGCACCACCAGCCACGCCACCCAGATCCACAGCACGAAGATCGGCACCATCGCCACCGCGCCGTACACCTGCCGGTACGAGGCGTGCGCGAGGTAGATGGCGATCACGAACTTGGAGGCCTCGAATCCCACCGCCGCCAGCGCGCCGCCAGCCAGCGCATGCAGCAACTTCACGCTGCGGTTGGGAACGACGACGAACAGCACGGTGAAGGTGATCCATTCCAGCAATCCGGGCAACAGGTGCAGTCCCGAGCGCAGGCCGGCCGCCTGTTCGGCGGTGGCCACCAGCGGCAATGTGACCAGATACGAGGAGAACGCCAGGATCGCCACCCCGAGCAAGGGTCCGAACAGGATCGCCGCGAGGTAGATCAGCCCGCGCGCCCACATCCTGCGCCGCGTCGGCACCCGCCAGATGCGGTTGAACGCGTCCTCGATCGTGGCCATGGTCAGCAGCGTGGTGACCAGCACGCCGGCCGCGCCCCAGCCGGTCAGGCCACGCGCACTGTGCGCGAACAGGCGCACGTAGGCGGACAGACTGGATGCGGCGCCTGGCACGAAATGGTGGAACAGGAACGCCGTCAGCCGATCGCCGCCATGCTGGTACAGCGGGAACAAGCCGGCCACACCCAGCATGATCGCGGTCAGCGGCACCAGCGCGACGACGCTGGTGTAGCTGAGCGAACTGGCGATCTCCAGGCAACGGTCGTCGAGGAAGCGCCGCCACACGAAAGCCAGGAAGGCGCCGACGCGTTCGCGCTCGACACGCGGCATCGCAGGTCGGCTGGCGGCAGGTGTCGGCACGCCTTGAGCATAGCCCAAGCGCCACGTCGCCCGCGCCACCCACCCGGGTAGGCTTTGCATGCGGTCCGGCAACCCGCGCCGGTTGCAGGTGCCGACCTGCTAGGCTTGCGCACCACGGAGGGCGGTGCATGGCGGATATCCTGATTCTCTACTACAGCCGCGGCGGCGCGGTCGCCGCGCTGGCGCGGCAGATCGCGCGCGGCGTCGAGGCGGTCGAGGGCATGCAGGCACGCCTGCGCACGGTTCCGCCGGTGGCTGCCGTCACCCAGGTCGTGGCACCGGCCGTTCCCGATCAGGGCGCACCGTTCGTCGATCTGCAGGACCTGGAAAGCTGCGCGGGGCTGATCCTTGGCAGCCCTACCCGCTTCGGTGCGATGGCCGCGCCGCTCAAGCAGTTCATCGACGGGCTTGGCGGCCTGTGGGCCGCCGGCACGCTGGTGGACAAGCCCGCCGCGGTGTTCACCTCCACCGCAACCCAGCACGGCGGCCAGGAATCGACCCTGCTGTCGATGCTCATCCCCCTGCTCCACCACGGCATGCTGCCGGTGGGCATCCCGTTCACCGAGAGTGCCTTGAACACCACCACCACCGGCGGCACGCCGTATGGTGCAAGCCACGTCGCCGGCGCACGCGACGAGCTTGCGCTGAGCGAGGACGAGAAGACCCTGGCGCGCGCGCTGGGTCGCCGGGTGGCGCGCATCGCCCACCGTCTGCGTGGCCCATGAGCAGCCGCACGCTGGCCCTGGCGGCAGTGCTGGCGATGCTGCTGCTGCAGTGGCGCTGGCACGCGGTGATCGCGCCACCCACGGCCGTGCCGCCGTGGACGCTGGTCACGCTGTACAGCCTGCCGCTCCTGCCTTGCCTGTGGCTGGCCCTGCGCGGCCACCGCTCGGCGCCGCTGGCCGGTGCAATCGCTGCCCTGCTCTACTTCTGCCACGGCGTCATGTTCGCGATGGGCGCGCCGTTGCTGCGCGGCCCGGCGCTGATCGAGATCGCGTTGAGCCTGGCGATCGTGTTCGCAGCCAGTTGGAATGGCCTGCGCGCGCGGTTCATGCGCAAGGCGGACGTATAATTCCGCGCACTTTCCGGCAGGCGCAGCGCGATGATGGATCACCTTTGCATCGTCACCACCGGCGGCACCATCGACAAGGAGTATTTCGACGACAAGTCCGACTACCAGATCGGTGATCCGCAGATTGGCCGCCTGCTCGAGGAGCTGGGGGTCGGATTCCGCTTCAGCGTGATCCCCATCCTGCGCAAGGACAGCCTTCACATCACCGCCCAGGATCGCGAACTGGTGCGCGCCACCATCGCCGCCCAGGCGACCCGCCACGTGCTGGTCACCCACGGTACCGACACCATGGTGGAAACCGCCAAGGTTCTGTCCAGTCTTGCCGACAAGACCATCGTCCTGACCGGTGCGCTCAGCCCGGCGCGGTTTCGCGGATCGGATGCCGAATTCAACATCGGCGCCGCGGTGGGCGCCGTGCAGTGCCTGCCTCCGGGCGTTTACATCGCCATGAACGGGCGGATCTGGGATCCGCGCAAGGTGCGCAAGAACGTCGCAGCCAATCGGTTCGAGCCGATCGACTGACGCGGCTTCGCACCGCGGCCAACGGTCGCTTGCAGGCGATCACGCACGGGCAAGCCGTGATTTTGGCGATCCACCCTGATCGGCTCCCATGGCAAGTGCGCACGCCACGCGGCGCCGCGCGCTGGCGCCACGGCGTCGGTCGATGCGATCGATCGCCGCAACCGACCTGATCGCATCGGAGGGGCTTGGGAACCGCCTTCGATCGTGCGTCCATGCAAGGCAAACCTGCTTGCCGGACGCAAGAACGAGAACCCCGGCCTGGGCCGGGGTTCTCTTCTTGCTTGAGCCTGCGAATAAACCTTACTTGGTGTGCGTGACCGTCACGTCGTCGATCACGAACGACGTTTGCAGCGACGCGTCTTCCTTGGCCGTGAACAGCAGCATGACTTTCTTGCCCGCCCATGGCTTCAGGTCATAGGTGTGCTTTTGGTAGCCAGCTGCTGCGTTGCGATTGTCGAAGGTCGCCAGGGTCGCAAGCGGCAGCCCGGTTGCGACGGAAACCACCTGCACCGTCAGCTTGTCGAATGCACGGATCTTGCTGGTCTCGTAGGTATCGATGTGCAGCCAGAAGTTCAACGATTCGGTGGCCTGGTTCGGCACGAACACCTTCTGCTTGATCCAGTCGGTATGCGCCGTGCCCTGACCACCAAGCCATGCATCCCACTGACCGCCGTGCGCCGGCTGTTTCGAGCTGTTGTTGCGCAACGGCTTGGACGAGAACATCCACGGCGCATACCCGGTTTCAAACCCGGCATTGCCGACGTTGGAGTTGGTCGCCACGGTTACCTGGGTGGCCTTGGTCGCGACGTTGTTGTCGTTGTCGGCGACCGTGAGGGTGAGGTTGTAGGTGCCGTCACCTGCATAGGTATGGCTGGTGCTGGCCTTGCTCGCCACCGTCGTGCCGTCGCCAAAGTTCCAGGAACGGAACGCGATCGTGCCGTCGTCGTCGGTGGACGTGTCGGTGACGGTAACCTTCAGGCCCTTGACCACGCTGGTGAAATTGGCCACCGGCGGATCACCGACCGGCTGCCCGAGGTGCTGGATCGCCTGGCTGAGGATCACGCTGCCGCGGCCGCTGGCGAAGTCGTAGCCAGGACCGGCGCTGATGCCGTTGCTGCCTTCGGTGATGTCGTGGAAATCGGACGCCGGCAGCGCGTACAGGTACGGGTTGGCGAAGCCGAAATCGGTGCCCTTGACCGCCAGCACGCGTGCCCACATGCCGGCGAAGATCGGCGCCGACAGACTGGTGCCACCGATCTGCTCGGTGCCGCTGCCGATGGTGACCAACGCGCCGGTATTCGGATCGGCGTCAAAGGTGACATCCGCCACGCCGCGGAAGTTGCCCGGCACCAGCAGCGCCTGATAGCTCGGCTTGGGCTCGTACAAGCTGGCGCTGCCGCCGCTGCCGGGCCACACGGTCTCGCTGTTCCAAGCCGCGTTGGCGCCGGTCGAGGCGTCCAGCGTGGTGCCGGCCACGGCGACCACGTAGGGCGAGTTGGCCGGCCAGCTCGGCGTGGTACCGCCATTGCCGCACTCGTCCGCGCCCGAGTCGCCGGTGGAGATCGTGAAGGTCTGGCCCTGCGCTACGCCGGTGGTGAGGATCTGATCGACCGCAGCGGCGGTACCGCTTTCCTGCGCACCGGTTTCGCAGCCGCCGATCGAGACGTTGATGACCTTGACCGCATTGGCAGTGACGATGGTGTTGAAATTGTCGGTCATGTCCGAGTCCGACAAGGTCGGCGCGGTGTAGAAGGTGATCGAGGCCACCTGTCCACCACCCATGCCGACGATTGCCTGGCTATCCATGCTCCACTCGCCCTGGCCGCTGGTGTCGGTGCCACCACCGTTGGTCTTGACGATGGACGTGGGAATCGTCGCCAGGCCATTGTTCGCGGTGAACGTGTTCAGGTCGGTGGCCGACGGCGAGGGATCGCCCTCGGTGAAGATGCCGACCGGAATCGTGGCAGCAGTCGCCACGCCGGTACCGCCGTAGATCGAGGAGAACTCCACCGGATTGTGTCCGACCAGATCCATGCGATGGACCTTTCCCTTCGGACGCACGATGTTGACGTGGCGCTGGTGGACGGTCTGCATGCCCAGCACGGCAAGCACCTCGCCGCCCAGCGCGGCCGGAATACGGACGTTGGTGGTGTTGGCGTAGGCGATGCGGCCGTCGTGGGTCTTGACCTTGGCAAAGGTCGTCAGGAATGCCTTGCTGGAAGTGCCAGCGGTGCCATCGGCGGTCACCAGCATCCGGTTGGCGGAAATCTGCACGTTGGTGAAGCCCATCCGCGTCAGGTAATTGGCGACCGTCTGCGCCTGCACCTGGCTGGGCGCATGGCTGGCCATGAACGCCGCGTGGCTCATCGGCTTGACCTTGCCCGGGTTCTTGGCGGAGTTCTTGACGAAGGCATCCAGGCCGGCGCGATCGCGCACCTTCAGCGCCACCACCACCCGCATCGGCTGGCTGGCCGGCAGCGCGCCCATGATGGCGTCGCCATGGCGCAGCGCCGTGGGATGTGCCACCGAGAGCAGCGAGGCATTGCTGGTTGCTGCCGTGGCGGCACCGGTGCACATGGCCGCCACGATGGCCAGGGCGATGGTCGATTTGCGCAAACTAGTCGAGTTCATTACATGACCCCAAAAATTGTATGTGAGTGATGCGCCGGCAACGCTCCCATCCCGACGCCTCGATTGTGGCTTCCACCTGCATTCTTCGCACCGCCGCTCCACGTCTTGCGCTGGTGCGCCGACACTCCACCCGACCTGCGACCAACTCGATCGCAATCCGTTTCGTCCCCGCGGCCGAACGCGCCATTCCCGCGGCCCGGCATCGGCCATTATCAGCATGCCCCGGCATCGCCTGCAAGCCAAACCCGAATCCGGCCCGCACACGGACCCGGCGCACCCGAAAAACCTCCGCAGCAGAACCTGACCGCTTGCTACCGCCCGCAGCGGCCTTGCATGGGTGCAACGAAAATTTGGATTGGATCAGGCCATCCTGACGCAAAATACGCTGGAGCGGCACCATGTCCCTCCCGTGATGGCCGCGGGCGGACGTTTTGCACGGCCGCGAACGCTCCGAGCCGGCGCGGGAACCCCCACCGGCCCGGCCGACGGCCCAACCGCATCTGGAACGATGAATCCCGCCGCCATGCCTGCCTCGCCAGCACCACCACGTTCAGGGCCTGATGAATCGACGGGCGTCGCTGCCCGCATCCTGCGCGCCGACCCGGAGCAACTTGCACAGGCCGGGCGGGCGTGCCTGGCGCGGGGATCGTGGCTGCAAGCCCTATATCTGCTGCATCGCAGTGTGGCCTTTCGCCCCGGCCACGATGCGAGCCGCATCGATTTGGGCCAGGCGCGTCTGCAGGCCAATGACATCCCGGGTGCGCGTGGCGAATTCGAGCGGGTTCTGGCCCACCGCGCGACCGCGGGCGCCGCGTTGCATGGCCTGGGGACTTGCCTGCGCAGCCGCCGCGACGCACGGGCTGCCGCAGAGGCGTTCGCGCAAGCGGTCGCGGCCGAGCCCGCTGCGCTCGCCTGGCGCATCGACCTCGCCCTGGCGTGCCTCGAGACAGGCGACCGCGCGGCCGCGCAGGCGCAGTGGCCGCATATCGAACGCGATGCCGAAAAGCATCCGGAATGCTGGCTCGGCGTTGCCCACTTGCTGCGGGAGCTGGGGTCCCCGGCCGAAGCGTTGCCCTGGGTCGATCGCCTTGGGCGCCAGAATCCGGACAACGTCCCTGCCCGCATCGAGCGGGCACGTTGCCTGCGTACCATGGGCCAGGCGCAGGCCGCGATGGCATGGCTGGATCGACTCGAACTCCGGCATCCGGGGCTGGCGGACACCAGCGCCGAATACGGTCATTGCCTGACCGCACCGGAGCAGCAACCCCTGCAGGTGCTGCACTGGGTTCGTGCGATCAGGCTGTGGACGCAAGCCGGGAATTTTGCGCCCGCGCAGGCACTCGCCGCCGACCTGCTGAGCGCGCACCCTCGCTCCGCCGCGGCATGGGATGCGTTGGCGCGCCTGGAACTGGCCCGCCAGCACTGGGCGGAAGCCGAAGCGGCATGGCGCAACGCCCTCGTGCTCGACCCCATGCTGCTGGATGCCGCGGCCGGCTTGGCGCACCTGCTGGAAGAGTCCAACCGCCCCGAGGAAGCGCACACCTTGGCCCGAGACAGCCTCGCCCGCCTTTGTACCGGCGCGCATCCCAGTGGAGAGATCGAACTGCAGCTGGCACTGGCCAAATCGGCGCGCGTGGCGAACGACGTCGATGCCGGCTTGCATCATCTGGCTGCAGCCGAGGGTCTGGCCAGGCTGGAAGGACAACACGAGTTCGTCGCCTTCGAGCGCGGCAGGCTGTTGGATCTGCGTGGCGATTCGGAAGCCGCGTTTGCCGCCTTTGCGCGCGGCAATGCCCTGGCGCTTGCGGACTGGCAACGACGCCATCCGGGTCCGAATCGCTACCTTGGCGGCGTCGAGGACGTGCTGGCGCGTGTCCATGAGGGCCTGCTGGACTCATGGAAGGCGATCGCCGATGCGCCACCGGACACGCCTCCGGCCTTCCTGTTTGGCTTCCCGCGTTCCGGAACCAGCCTGCTCAATCACGTGCTCGACGGGCATCCGGACATCCAGGCGATGGAAGAGAAGCCCCCCGCGCAGAAAATGCTGGAGGCGGTGCGCGCCATGCCTGCCGGCTATCCCGATGCGCTCGGCGATTTCGACGCGATCGACATCGCCTTTCTCCGCGAGATCTATTTTCGCGTCGCCGCCGGGCATGGCGTTGGCGACCGCAACCGGCTGCTGCTGGACAAGTTTCCGCTGCACCTGAACATCGCCATCCTGCTCCACCGCGTGTTTCCCGCGGCCCGCTTCGTGTTCGCGTTGCGACATCCCTGCGACGTGGTGCTGAGCTGCTTCATGCAACAATTCCGGCTCAACCACGCGATGGCCAATTTCTGCACGCTCGCCGACACCGTGACGCTGTACGTGCGCAGCATGGAACTGTGGGACGCGGTGCGTGCGCGCCTGCCACTGCAAGTGCATGCCATCCGCTACGAAGACGTGCTCGCCGATTTCGACGGTCAGGTGCAGGCCCTGTGCGGGTTCCTGCAAGTACCGTGGAACGAGGACCTGCGCCGCTTCGCCGTCCGGGCGCGCGGTCGTGGTCGCATCGACACGCCGAGTTACGCCCAGGTCAGCCGCCCGCTGTACCGGGATGCCCAGGATCGCTGGTACCGCTACCGCGAGCACCTGCAACCCTGGCTGCCGGCGTTGCAGCCGTGGATCGAGCGATTCGGTTACGCAGTGCGCGCTTGAGCGCCGCACAGACCGTGTCCAGGCAACCGAAAGCATCCTGCTCGTCTTCACCGCGCACGGGCGGATCGCCCATTCCGGGTGCTGCAGCGGCCTCCGGCGCCGACCTGCGCAGCTTCGCCGAAGCCTGAAAAAAGACCCCGGCGCGAGGCCGGGGTCGGGATGCAACAGGTGATGCGTGTGCTCAGTTCACGGTCAGCGTCACGTCGTCGATCACGAACGAGGTGGCCAGCGAGCTGTCTTCGCTGCCGGTGAACTTGATCGTCAGGTTCGGCTTGCTCAGGTACGAGCTGACGTTGAAGCTGTGCACCGTGTAGCCGGTGTTGTGGTTGGCGTTGGAGTAGGTGGCCAGGGTCTTGAGCAGCTTGCTGCCGCTGTACAGACGCACGTACAGCTTGTCGTACGCAGTCGAACTGGTCTCGGCGGTGTCGATGTGCAGGTACAGCGACAGCGTGCCGGAGGTCTTGCCCGAGGGCACCGTGACCTTCTGCGACAGGGTGTCGGTGTGGGTGCTGCCGTAACCGTCCAGCCACGCGAAGCCCACGCCGGTGTGCGCGCTTTCGCCCGAGCAGCCGGTATCGCAGACCACGCCCGACGAGCCGGTCCACGAACCGGTGGACTCGAAGCTGGAGTTGGCCACGATCTGGCTGGAACCGCCGCCGCCACCGCCGCCCGCGGACACCGTCACCGACGAGGTCTTGCTGGCGCTCGCGCCGTCGTTGTCGGTCACCGTCTCCTTGACGCTGTAGGTGCCGGCCGCCGCGTAGGTGTGGCTGGGGTTGGTCGCGGTCGAGGTGCCGCCGTCGCCGAAGGTCCACGAATGCGAGGCGATCGAGCCATCGGAATCGGAGGAACTGTCGGTGAAGCTGGCCACGAGCGCATTGGTGGTGTAGCTGAAGTTGGCCGTCGGCGGATTGTTGCCGCCGCCACCGCCACCGCCGCCCGGCCAGTTGGCCAGCGCCGTGCTCAGGATCATGCTGCCGCGGCCCGAAGCCAGATCATAGCCGGCCTTGGCGCTGATGCCGTTGCTGCCCGAGGTGATGTCGTGGAACGCCGAGGCAGGCAACTGGTAGATGATCGGGCCGGCAAAACCGACCGACGAACCCTTGGTGGCCAGCACGCGGGTCCACTCGCCGGCGAACAGCGGCGCCGACAGGCTGGTGCCGCCGATCTGCTGGGTGGCGCCGCTGACGATGACCTTGGCGCCGGAGTTCGGATCGCCGTCGAAAGCCACGTCGGCCACGCCGCGATGGGTGCCGGTCCACAGCGTCTGCCAGCTCGGCTTGGGCTCGTACTTGGACTCCGAACCTCCCGAGTCCGACCACACCGTCTCGCTGTTCCAGGCGGCGCTGGCACCGGTCGAGGCATCCAGGCGGGTACCCGCCACCGCCACGACGTACTCGGAATTGGCCGGCCAGCTCGGGGTGGTGCCGCCGTTGCTGCACTCGTCCGCACCGGAGTCGCCGGTGGAGATCGAGAACGTCTGGCCCTGCGCCACGCCCTGCGAGAAGGTCTGATCCGAGGTCTGGTAGTCGGCGCCGGTCTCGCAGCCGCCGATCGACACGTTGATGATCTTGACCGCGTTGGCCGACACGATCGTGTTGAAGTTGTTGTCCATGTTCGCTTCGGACAGGGTCGGCGTGTTGTACCAGATGATCTTGGCCAGACCGCCGGCCATGCCGGCCATGTCCTGGCTGTCCAGGTCCCACTCGCCGATGCCGCTGGTGTCGCTGCCGGTGCCGCCGGTGTTCACCGTCTGGGTCGGGATCGTCGCCATCCCGTTGTTGGAGGTGAAGGTGTTCAGGTCGGTGATCGACTGGGTGATCTTGCCCTGGGTGAAGATGCCCACGGTGATGCCCGCGCCCGAGGTCGCGCTGCTGGCACCGTAGATGGTGTCGAAGTCGGTCGGGTTGTGACCGGTCACTGCCATCGTGTGCGCGCCGCCCTGGTGCTTGGCCGGCTTGAAGAAGGTGTGGCCCATGTTGACGTTCTGCAGGCCCACCACGCCCAGCACGTCCGGCTGCGAGGATGGAATCCGCGCCGCGGTCGTATTGCCGTAGGCGATGCGGCCGTCATGGGTCTTGAACTGCGCCATCGTGGTGCTGAAGGCGCGGGAAATCTGGCCGGCGTTGCCGGTGGCCGAGATCATCATGTGGTTCGGCGAAACTTCGATGTTGCTGAAGCCCTGGCCCTTCAGCCATGCGGTGACGCGATCCACCTGCGCCTGGCTCGGCGCATGCTTGGCCATGAACTGCGCGGTGCTCATCACCTGGCCCGGATGGTTCTTCATGCCGGCGATGAACGCGTCCAGCCCGGCGCGGTCGCGCATGTGCAGCGACATCGAGAACTGGATCGGCGTGGACTGCGCCAGCGTGCCGACCATCGCGTCACCGTGGTGCATGAAGGTCGGACGGGCAACAGTCATCAGCGAGCCGGTGGCCCCCGCGGTGCCGGCAGCGCAGAACGCCGCCACGACGGCCAGCGCGAGAGTCGATTTACGCATCTTGTTCATGTGGTAGCCCCGAATTGAGTGTGGTGGTCGGTGGTGGTTGCGTCGTCGGCAGAGCGGTGGTGCTGTCGGTTCGGGCGACCTCGCCCGGTTCAGGTTGCTGGTCAACTCGCCCCGTGTCGTCGCCTTGCCTCGTTCCGCGTCCGGCGCCACGGCCGTCGGCGAATCCGGGTTTGCGTCGAACTCAAGTACAAGACGTTGGGCGACGGCTCACGATGGAACGCGGCGACACTAGCGCTGCCGTGAAACAGCGGGCATTAATCTTTCTTCACGGTGTGTCGCACCGCACAATGAACGCCGTGATTTTGTCGCCGAGGCATCGATCTGGTCATCGCAACGGATGCCACAGCGCACACGACTGACTTGCCGCAGGATCGATGCGATCCAAGCATGATGCGAATTACGTCAAGTCTGATCGGTTCGTCGAAGGCGTGAAGCGGCGCAAAGCGCGCCCGGATCCCGGAATGGTGCGTCGCGTCAAATGAACCGCATCGACCACGCGGTTCCACCCTGATTCGGCCGGCTCCATGAGCTAGAAATGCGCAACCGGCTCACATTCCGGATGCCAAGATCGTCACCTTTCACCGCCGGAATCTCCGGAAAGGCAGGCGCGAAGTTCCTGTAGGGCGCGAACGCCTGCATGGCGTCGCAGCGGGCACCGGGCGGACGCCGAGCCGCCGGACGGCCCGCCCCATGCGGGCGGGCGGAACCGAGGCGAAGGCGTCTCGCCGACGGGTGTGTACGGCGATTGGACGCGAACAGGCCAGTGCACAAGGCATGCGCGGCGATGGCCGGCACGCGGAACCGCGCGCCGTGCCGCAAGGCGCCAGAAGGGATCAGTACATCCCGGTTTCCAGCCGCGCCGCCTCGGACATCATGCTCTGGTTCCATGGCGGATCGAACACCAGTTGCACGTCGGTCTCGGCCACGGTCGGCACCAGTTCGAGCTTGGCGGTGGCATCGCCGACCAGGATGTCGCCCATGCCGCAGCCCGGCGCGGTCAGGGTCAGGCGCACGGAAACCTTGCGGGATCCGTCGTCGCGGCGCTCGATGTCGCAACCATAGACCAGACCCAGATCGACGATGTTGATCGGGATTTCGGGATCGAAGCAGGTGCGCAGTTGCTCCCAGACCAAGTCCTCGACATCGTCGTCGGTGGCGTCGACCGGCAGTTCGGGAGACGCGGCCGGGGCCTTGCCGAGGGCATCGCCGTCGGCACCGGCAATCCGGAACAGGTTGCCCTCGACATACACGGTAAAGCTGCCGCCCAGGGCCTGGGAGATGTAACCGATGCTGCCGGCCGGCAAGGTGACCTTGTCGCCCTGCGGCACCAGCACCGCCGCGCAGTCGCGGGCAAGTCGGAACGGTTCGCTGTTGCGGCTGTACATGCGCGTATCTTAACGGGCGACCGGTGGTTTTGCGGCTGACGTGGGTCAAGCCGGTCGGTGCGCCGCGCGCAGCTTCAATGCCCGCGACCGTCCAGCCCGCCGATCGCATCGGCGCCGCCAGCCATCCGGCGCCTTCGATCGGCGCGCTGCATCAATGCCCGCCGCCGTCCAGCGCCTTGAGCTCGCTGACCAGCGCGTTCGCCATCTCCGCGCCGTCGCCGTACAGCATGCGGGTGTTGTCGGCGTAGAACAGCGCGTTCTCGATGCCGGCAAACCCCGTGCCCTTGCCGCGCTTGATGACCACGGTGTGCTTGCTGTTGACCACGTCCAGGATCGGCATGCCGTAGATCGGGCTGCCGGGGTCGGTCTTGGCCACCGGATTGACCACGTCGTTGGCGCCGATGACCAGCGAGACATCGGTGTTCGGGAACTCCGGGTTGATGTCGTCCATGTCGGCGATCAGGTCGTACGGTACGCCGGCCTCGGCCAGCAGTACGTTCATGTGCCCGGGCATGCGCCCGGCCACCGGGTGGATGGCGAACTTGACCTTCACCCCGCGATCAATCAAGCGCTGGGTCAGCTCCCAGATCTTGTGCTGGGCCTGCGCCACGGCCATGCCGTAGCCGGGGACGATCACCACGCGCTCGGCAAAGGCCATCATCGCCGCCACATCGGCGGCCTCGATCGGTTTCATCGATCCCGCGATCTCCTGCGCGGAGGCGCCGCCACCGCCGAAGTTGGAGAACAGCACGTTCTTGATCGAGCGGTTCATGGCCTTGGCCATCAGCCGGGTCAGCAGCATGCCGGCCGCGCCGACCATCATGCCGGCCACGATCAGCGCGTCGTTGCCGAGCACGTAGCCCTCGAACGCGACCGCCAGGCCGGTGAAGGCGTTGTACAGCGAGATCACCACCGGCATGTCGGCGCCGCCGATCGGCAAGGTCATCAGGATGCCCAGCACCAGCGCGGTGACGAAGAACGCCACGATCAGCGGCACGCCCAGCCCGTGCACCACCAGCCCGCCCAGCACCACCGCCGCCAGCGCCACCAGCGCGTTGAACCATTGCTGTCCCGGGAACGTGTAGCGCTTGTCCATGCGCCCGTCGAGCTTGGCCCAGGCGATGATCGAGCCGGTCAG
>CAZXGS010000025.1:0-41108 GCA_964640525.1 uncultured Gammaproteobacteria bacterium
CCAAACTGGAGACTACGCCACCTTCAAATTTCCACCACGGTCGCTACACCACCGGACGGTCGCCAGTTCGTCCCGGCAACATCCCAGATGTGTTGGACTTGCGCGAGTTGCCCGCCGAGGATTGCCGCGCGAAACGCCGCATCGATCTTTGCCTGATCCGGCTTCCCGTGCGTGCTCAGCGCGCCACGGGCAATCAAGGGATCGACCAGTGCATCCCTGTGCGCACGCAAGGCAACATCGATGGCGGAGTCTGGCCCGCGATACGGCCATTTCGTTTCGGCAACGGTCTGCATCGGTGCCCCCAAATCCAGAAGCCGATCTATCAGCGCGTCTGGAAGGTTCATGTTGCCCACGGCCCCGACCAGCACCTTTGCGCCCAACGGCGATGCAAAGTCGAAATGGATCTCCTGAAGACGTGCGACGGTATCTGCGGAAAGCGCCTTCCAGGGACCCGTCCTGGCCACCTCGTCGACTTGCTGCATGAAGTCGTCGATGGCAATCGGCATGCCGACACGCCATCCCGCGTAGTCGGTGATCGCATGAACCTGATTTCCCATGCGCAAGGTCAGCTTCATCGTTGGCATGTCGGTGATGTCGGACTCGTAGGATGATCGCATCGACCAGACTTCGCTTCGTCGCAGGGTGTCGAGCAATTGCGCCACGTCCGATTCTGGCACTTCATAAGCAAGGCGCCCCGGAACACCGACGTAATGATCGCCGCGATAGACCACGCGACCGTCACCGTAAATATCTACCGAATAAACGGGGCAATCGCCAAGACATTCCCCGCGATCGAGCGTGATCTCCACATCCTTTGCCGCGACCACCGGAAGCGGAATGATTCGAAGCGGCGTTTCCTGTTCCCGGATATATTCATCGACGATCGCAGCGACCGCTTGGCCATCCTTGACGAATGGCCGGTAACGCCAATTTGCCACATTGTCCAAAATCGCTCGCCGCTTGGAATTCAAAGGTTGCGCCCTCGACCGGTCTCCCGCGGCATGCGATACGCAGACCGGTCGCCCAGCGGAATCGACGCCGACGGTCACACGCATACCATAGGTCGTGCCCGGTTTGATCCCGAATGGATAGCTGAGGATCGGCAATGGGAACAGACGATGCTCGCCCACTTCTTCATATTCCGGCGCAAAGGCATCGCGCTGCTGCTGGCTGCACTCGGGGAGTTGCGCGGCAGTGGCATCGCCATGCCATGTCATGCCCACGAGCAACATGACCATGAAAACGGCGCGACACGCCTCCATCACGGCAACCTCCACGGATTCACGGCCGCCTGCATGGTCGCACCTTCATCGAGGGGACGTCGAGGGGACGCAAAGCGTTCCTAGGACCCCCGCAGGTTCCAAATCTCGCCGCGCTTTTCTGCGCTAACGCCTCGGCGGCTCAATCTCGTGATTTTCTCGCGTGGTGCGTTCTTGTCGCCCACGCGCCATACTCCCTTGCCGGCGACGTTTCATCGCTTGGGTTTTCAGTCGGCCTTGGCCAGCGCGGTCGCCAAGCCGATTCCCTTGAGCCAGCGTTGCTGCACCTGCCGCGCTCGCTCGATCAAGTTGTCCACTTCACCCACCACCCGCCAGTAACCCGATCCGATCGCCTTGACCCGCACCGACCAGCGCTCGGGTTTGGCCTCGAAGCGATCCAGCACGCTCGGCGTTTCGGCCAGGCGCCCGCGCTTGCCCGGCCGCACCTGCTGGCCGGCCCACTTCACCAGCGCCAGGTAGTCGCCCAGCGTCACCGGCAGCAGCGCCACCAGTGGCTCGCCAAGGATCGGTGCCAGAGGTTGGCTCAGGGCGGCATCCTGCGCGCCGTCCAGCCGTGCCTTGACGGTGGCGTGGTCAGGGCAGGATCACGCCGGGTCGGCGCTTCTTTTGCAGCAACCCCCGGTCACCCCGCCCACCGCTCCCGCATCCCTTCCGCCTCCTCCGCCCCGCAGCACCTCTCCCAATCCGCCATCAGCGCGATGTACAGCAACTTTTCGAACTCCGGGCCGAAGCGGCGGATCACCGCGTCCGGGTCAGGCATCAGCCGTCCGTCACCGATCAGCCCGAAGTGGACGTGGTCCTCGTAGCTCAGGATGCTGATGCCCACGCCGATGCCGCCGGTCTGCGGCACCCAGAACATCATCTCGCTCAGCTTCTGCCCGGCCAGGTACAAGGGCATCTTCGGGCCGGGGACATTGGTCGCCACCGCCGTGGCCTTGCGGCTGAACAGCTCCAGCGCGATCCGCTGGATCCCCGCCGGGGCCATGCCCAGCGCGGCAAGCAGGCCGAAGGAGACGATCGCCTGGCGGGAGTTCTTCAGCTCGTTCATGTGCGCTGCGACCTGCTCCAGCCGACGCACCGGGTTGGCCTCACCCACCGGCAGGTCGAGGAACACCAGGCCGAAGTGATTCCCGAGTTTTTTGGCGTGCTTGAGCGGGCGCAGGTTCACCGGTACCGTCGCGCGCAGGTTCAGGCCGTCGATGCGCTCGCCGCGGTCGAGCAGGTAGCCGCGCAGGGCGCCGGCCGCCGAGGCCATCAGCACGTCGTTGACGGTGCACTGGAAGGCGCGGCTGACCGCCTTGACCTCCTCCAGATCCAGCGGCTCGGCCCAGGCCACCTTCTTGCTCACCCCCAGCCGGCCCTTGAGCACGGTCGGCGGGTCGTCGGGCAGCACCACCGCGTTGGCCAGCTCTCGGGCGATCTCCTTGCCCTCGTGCGCCACCACCACCGCCAGCGACGGGTCGTCGTAGAGCTTGGCGCCCATCTTGAAGCCCTTGGCCAGCATCTTGCCGCCGAACTTGCGGTAGCGCTCCAGGCTGCTGGACTGCCCGCCCGCTGCTTCCTCCTTCAGCCAGTTGCACACCGGCTCATCGCCCTCGCCGGGCTCGGCGGTGGTGTCGGTTAGCGACAGCAGCACTTGCACCAACGCGATGCCGTCGGCGTAGCAGTGGTGGATACGTGCGACCAGCGCACTGCCGCCGCGGTAGCCCTCGATCAGGTGGAACTGCCACAACGGCTTGGACTGGTCCAGAGGGGTCGAGGCGAGGTTGCTGACGAAGCGCTCCAGTTCGGCCTTGCCGGCCTTGCCCGGCAGCCCGGAAAGGCGCACGTGCCAGTCCAGATCGAAGTCGCGGTCTTCTTCCCAAGTCGCGCCGGCAGGGCTGTCCACCGCCTTCTGGCGGAACCGCGAATAAGCCAGGAAGCGTTCGTGGATGACCTTGCGCAGGCGCTCGATCGGCATCGGCGTGGCGAACATCAGCACGCCGGTGATCATCATCAGGTTGGTCGGCTTTTCCATCCGCAGCCACGCGGTGTCCACCCGCGACATCGGCTCGCGGCGCATCCTGCGCTTGCCCGCCGGCTCGCTTGCCTGCGCCTGCGCCGTGGATCGGTTCGCCATCGCACATCCTCCCTGGCCGTCCGGGCAGTGAATCACGCGCCGGCGAACAGCGTCAATTCGCGCCTTGCGGCAGCGTGTTACTGGACGTAGCTGCGCGGAATGCGGTGGTTCAGGCCGGTCAGGATCTCGTAAGGGATCGTACCGGCCCAGGCTGCCACGTCCTCGGTACTGATCGCCTGCTCGTCCTGCGCACCGATCAGCACCACCTCGTCCTCGTTCCAGGCGCTGCCGCGGCCGATGTCGACCATGAACTGGTCCATGCAGATGCGCCCGGCGATCGGGTAACGACGCCCATGGATCAGGACCTGGCCGACGTTGGACAGCGCGCGCGGATAACCGTCGCCGTAACCGATCGGCACCGTCACCACCCGGGTGTCGGCCGGCGCGCGCCAGGTGGCGCCATAGCTCACGCTGCGTCCGGCGCCCACGACCTTGAAATAGACCACCTGCGAGCGCAGCGACAGCGCCGGGCGCAGCTCGAGCGTGACGCGCGAGGCGCGGTCGGGAAGCACGCCATACAGCGCGATGCCGGGGCGCACCAGGTCCAGGTGGGTGTCCGGAAAATGCAGCACGCCGCCGCTGTTGGCCAGGTGGCGCAGCGGCATCGGCGCACCGAGGCGGTCGAAGTGCGCGCAGGCGTCGGCGAAGCGCTCCACCTGCTGCGCGGTCATCGGCGAGGACGGATCGTCGGCGCAGGCCAGGTGCGAGTAGATGCCGACGATGCGGCAGGCACGCGAAGCCACCGCCGCGGCGATGAACGGGCCGCAGGTCTCGCTGTGGACGCCGACCCTTTCCATCCCGGTATCCACCTTCAGGTGGATCGCCGCGCACTTGCCGCAGGACTGCGCCGCGTCCTCGACCTGGCGCAGCTTGTCCAGCGAGGACACCGTGACCTGCAGGTCATGCGCGAAATACTGGCCAAGCTGCGGACCGAAGATGCCGCCAAGCACGAGGATGGGAATGGCGATGCCGGCTTGACGCAACGCGATGCCTTCCTCGGGGAAAGCCACGCCGAGCTGGTCCACGCCCTGGGCGGCGAGGTAGCGCGCGACCGGCACCAGACCGTGGCCGTAGGCGTCGGCCTTGACGATGCCCATGACCGGCGTGCGGGTGTGCGCGCGGATCTGCGCGAGGTTGTGGCCGATCGCGGACAGGTCCACGCGGATCCGCGTGGGCCGCTGCTGGGCGTAGCCGTCAGTGCCCACGGCAGACGCTGCGGGTCACGCGCCACGCGGGTGGAGTCGCCACGCCGGATGGCGCGAGGTCGCCGGGTGAGGGTTTCATCGATCGCCAGTGTAAGCCAGACCCCGCGCGCACGCGCCTACTCGTAGCTGCCCTCGCGCTCGTGGGCGAGGTTGTCGAAGCGGGTGAACTCGCCGGCGAAGCGCAGATTCACCGAGCCGGTGGGGCCGTTGCGCTGCTTGGCGATGATGATCTCGGCCAGACCCTTGTTGTCCAGCTTGTCCTTGTTGTAGACCTCGTCGCGGTAGATGAACATGATCACGTCGGCGTCCTGCTCGATGCCGCCGGACTCGCGCAGGTCGGACATCACCGGGCGCTTGTCGTTGCGCGATTCCAGGCTGCGGTTGAGCTGCGAGAGCGCGATCACCGGCACCTTGAGCTCCTTGGCCAGCGCCTTGAGGCTGCGCGAGATCTCGGCGATCTCGGTGGCACGGTTTTCCTGCGTGCCCTGGACCTGCATCAACTGCAGGTAATCGACCACGATCAGGCCAAGGTCGTGGTCGCGCTTGAGCCGGCGCGCGCGCCCTCGCAGTTCGATCGGGGTCAGCCCGGGCTTGTCGTCGATGAACAGCTTGACGTCGGAGAGCATGCGGATCGCGCTGTTGACCCGCGACCAGTCCTCGTCGGCCAGGCGCCCGGTGCGCAGGTGCTGGGCATTGACCCGGCCCATGGAGGAGATCAACCGGAACGCAAGCTGCGAGGCCGACATCTCCATCGAAAACACCACCACCGCCTTCTTCGACTTGATCGCAGCGTACTCGGCCATGTTGACCGCCAGCGTGGTCTTGCCCATCGACGGGCGCGCGGCGAGGATGATCAGGTCGGTCGGCTGCAGGCCGGCGGTCATCTGGTCGAGGTCGGTGAAGCCGGTGGCCAGGCCAGTGACGTCGCTCTGGTTCTCGTAGCGCTCCTGCAGCAACTGGAACGCGTCCTTCATCGCCTCGCGCAGGCTGACGTAGTCCTTGCGGCCCTTCTCGCCCATCTCGGCGATGGTGAACACGCGCTGCTCGGCCTGGTCCAGCACCTCGCGGATCGGCGCCTGGCCGGGCTGAAACCCGTCGTTGACGATCTGCGTGCCGGCATCGATCAGCCGTCGCAGGATCGCCTTCTCGCGCACGATCTGCGCATAGGCGTCGATGTTGGCGGCGCTTGGCGTGGTACTGGCCAACTCGATCAGGTAGGCAGCCCCGCCGATCTGTTCGGACTGGCCGCCGGCATCGAACCACTCGCCCAGGGTGACCACGTCGAAGGGCTTGTTGCGCCCGGAAAGCGCGCAGATCGCCTCGTAGATCAGGCGGTGGTCGCGACGGTAGAAGTCCTCGGCGTCCAGCAGGTCGGAGACGTGATCGAGGGCCTCGGGTGCAAGCATCAGGCCGCCGACCACGGCCTGCTCGGCCTCCACCGAGTGCGGCGGCACGCGCAGGGACTCGATGCGGGAATCAGGCGCGAACGCGCGCTCGTCGGTGCGGATGCCCGGACGGGATGACATGGGAGCGAACACCTGATCGGGGGAAGTAGCGCGCTCCATCATAGGGCGGTTGTCCCGGGCAGCGTTGCAGACAACCCTGTGGATAAACGGTGGGCATCCCAGCGCATGAGACGCACCGGTCGTTGCGACCGGCTAAAACGACGACGGGCGCCGCAGCGCCCGTCGATGTCGCAGGTGCAACGGCGCCGGATCAGGCGTCGGCGGCCACCATCACCTTGACCATGCAGGCCACGTCGGCATGCAGGTGCAGGTGGATGTCGAACTCGCCCATGCGGCGGATCGGGCCTTCGCCCATCACCACCTCGCTCTTGGCCACGGCATGACCGCTCGCGGTGAGCGCATCGGCGATGTCGCGCGGGCCGACCGAGCCGTACAGCTTGCCCTCGGTGGAGGCGTTGGCCTTGATCGTCACCGCCACGCCTTCCAGCCTGGTCTTGCGCTCCTCGGCGGCGGCGAGCGCCGCGTTGGCCTTGGCCTCGTAATCCGCGCGGCGGGCTTCGAATTCGGCCACGTTCTTGGCCGTGGCCGGCACCGCCTTGCCGTACGGGATGAGGAAATTGCGGCCGTAACCGGGCTTGACCTTGACCTTGTCGCCAAGGCCACCGAGGTTGACGACTTTCTGCAGCAGGATCAGTTCCATGATTTGACTCCGTCTTCGTTAGCGGCGCGCGCCGCAACGTGTTGGCTGTCCGAAAGACAGGTTATGCGGGTTCCGCGTGCCGGCAGGTGCCGACCCTCGAAATGCCCGACGCATCGAAAAACGTTTGCGCAGCGCCTGATGACTTCATGCGCCATGGTTCGTGGTGCCTCGGAAACCACCGCCCCGAGGCGCCAAATCACCCTCAGCCTCAGGAACTGTGGCTGTCGCAGTACGGGATCAGCGCCAGGAAGCGCGCACGCTTGATCGCGGTCTGCAACTGGCGCTGGTAGCGCGCCTTGGTGCCGGTGATGCGGCTGGGCACGATCTTGCCGGTTTCGGTCAGGTACTGGCGCAGGGTGTTGAGATCCTTGTAGTCGATCTCGGTGATGCCCTCGGCGGTGAACTTGCAGAACTTGCGGCGGCGGAAGAACTTGGAACCGCCGGCGTTGCCGCCCTTGGGGCCGGTCTTGGACTTGGACTTGGGCTTCATGCGTCGGCTCCGGCGGACATGGATTCGTTGGACTCGTCGCGGCGCGGACGATCGCCGCGCTCACCGCGGTCGCCACGCTCGTTCTTCTCGTCCTTGCTCTTCATGATGAAGGACTGCTCGGAGTCCGCACCCTCGCGGCCGATCACCAGGTGGCGCAGCACCGCATCGTTGAAGCGGAAACCATCGACCAGTTCGCCCAGCACCTTCTGCCCGCACTCGACATTCATCAGCACATAGTGGGCCTTGACGAGGTTGTCGATCGGATAGGCCAGCTGGCGCCGTCCCCAGTCCTCCAGGCGATGAACCCTGCCTGCACCTTCGCCGCCTTCGGCCTGGATGAGCGTCTTGTAACGCTCGATCATGGCCGGAACCTGCTCGCTCTGGTCCGGATGGACCATGAAAACGATTTCGTAATGACGCATGGATGTTCCTTCGGTGATGAACCTTGTGGTTAGGGGCCTTGTGGCCCGCAGCCCCCCGACGCGCGGTGGGGCAAGGGTGCGCCGATCCACTGGCGCAGCCCGGCATTATGACGGGCCGGGCGCATGGCTGCAAGCCATTGGACTTGCAGGGGAATCGACGCTCGCAACAGACGCGGCGCGCCGCCTTCCCTTTCGCGCTCCGGGAGCGCGCGCCCGCGATTGCGGCGGCGAATGGGCGAAGACGTTCAGCGCTGGTCAGCGTCGTTCATCACGTTCCGGCTTGGTCACGCCGCGTGGGTGGTGAAACTTTCCCCGCAGCCGCAGGCGTCGGTGGCGTTGGGGTTGTCGAAGGTGAACTGCGCGTTCAAACCCTGACGGACGAAATCGATGCGGGTGCCATCGACCAGCGGCAGGCTTTCGGCAGCCACCAGCACACGCACGCCGTCGACCTCCAGCACCGCGTCGCCGTTGCCCACGGCATCGGCCAGATCGACCACGTAACCCCAACCCGAACAGCCGCTGCGGCGCACGCCGAAGCGCAGGCCGACCTTGTCCGGGTGGGTGGCGAGGAATTGACGCACGCGCTCGAGCGCGGCGGGCGTGAAGGAAATGCTCATGCGCCGATTATACGCGTTCGCCTTGCCGGATCCGGGTGGGCGACGGGCGTGATGGATCCAGCCCGGCAAAAGTATCCGTCCTCGACGAGGAAACCTCGGCTACCGCTCGTCATCCCGGCGCAAGCCGGGATCCATTTCCGGCATTTTTCAGCGGCCCACCAAAGCCAATGGAATTCAGGCCTGCGTCGGGATGACGGCATGGGCGCAGCGCACCCGGAATGACACGGCGAGGTCCGGGCACCTCCATTCGATCGACGTGGCACTGCCCTGCTCCGCTATCATGTGCGGCTCGACCGCACGCGGGTGCGGATTCTCCGATAGAGGCGAGCATGACGGCGACCACCGAGGCGATCAGCGTTGCACGCGCGCTGGAAGGCAAGGATCTGGAAGGCAGCACGGTCACCGTGCGCGGCTGGGTGCGCACGTTGCGCGAGTCCAAGGGCGGACTGGCCTTCGTGCACGTCAGCGATGGCTCGTGCTTCCACCCGATCCAGATCGTCGCCACCGGCGCGCTGGCCAATTACGAGTCCGAGGTGAAGAAACTCTCGGCCGGTTGCGCCGTCATCGCCTCCGGCACGCTGGTTCCATCGCAGGGCAAGGGCCAGGCGTTCGAGATCCAGGCCAGCGTGATCGAGGTCGTGGGCTGGGTGGAAGACCCGCTCACCTACCCCATCCAGCCCAAGCCGCACACCCTGGAGTTCCTGCGCGAGGTCGCCCACCTGCGCCCACGCACCAATCTGTTCGGCGCGGTGGCGCGCATCCGCGACTGCCTGGCCAAGGCGATCCACCGCTTCTTCCACGAGCAGGGCTACTTCTGGATCAACACCCCGATCATCACCACCTCCGATGCCGAAGGCGCGGGGCAGATGTTCCGCGTGTCCACGCTGGACCTGGTCAACCTACCGCGCGATGCCGGCGGCGGCATCGACTTCTCCCGCGATTTCTTCGGCAAGGAAGCCTTCCTGACCGTCTCCGGCCAGCTCAACGTCGAGGCCTACTGCCTCGCGCTGAGCAAGGTTTACACCTTCGGCCCGACCTTCCGCGCCGAGAACTCCAACACCTCGCGGCACCTGGCCGAGTTCTGGATGATCGAGCCGGAAATCGCCTTCGCCAGCCTGAAGGAAGATGCCGATCTGGCCGAAGCGTTTCTGAAGTACGTGTTCAAGGCCGTGCTCGACGAGCGCGGCGACGATCTCGCCTTCATCGCCGAGCGCGTCGAGAAGACCGCGATCACCCGCCTGGAAAACTTCATTGCGCAGCCGTTCGAGCGCATCGACTACTCCGATGCGGTGGCGCTGCTGCAAAAATCCGGGCAGAAGTTCGACTTCCCGGTCGAATGGGGCCTGGACTTGCAGACCGAACACGAGCGCTGGCTGACCGAACAGCACGTCGGCCGCCCGGTGGTGGTGATGAACTACCCCGAGCAGATCAAGGCCTTCTACATGCGCTTGAATGACGACGGGCGCACGGTGGCCGCGATGGACGTGCTGGCGCCGGGCATAGGCGAGATCATCGGCGGCAGCCAACGCGAGGAACGCCTGGACGTGCTGGACGCACGCATGGCGCAGTTCGGTCTGGATGCCGCGCATTACGGCTGGTACCGCGACTTCCGCCGCTACGGCACGGTGCCGCACGCCGGATTCGGCCTGGGCTTCGAGCGGCTGGTGGTGTACGTGTGCGGGCTGGCCAACATCCGCGACGCCATCCCCTACCCGCGCGCACCCGGTCTGGCGACGTTCTGAGCCGGGTTGCACGATGGACTATTCGATGGCGCTCACGTTTTCGCTGCTCGGCGTTGCGATCGTGATGACAGGCGCGACGGCTTTCGTGTTCTTCTGGCCGATGACCGTGGTGCATCTTCGCGACCGGCATCCACAGATTCACGCAAGGATGGGCGGCGTGGGGATGATGGCCGCATCGACCCTGTGGTGGCTGTTGGCCGGCCGCTTCCATGACCTGCACGACCCCGGCGTGGATGGCCTTGCCACGCCCGCGCGACTGGCGTTGTTCGGCACGCTGCTGGGGCTTGCCTCGGCAGCGGGGTTCGGCTTGGTGGCGTGGGTGATCAAGCCTTGAGGGTGTGATTGGGTTGTCGCTGGTCGCGGAGGGATGTTTCCACGGCACGGGCAACGCATCCACGGTCCTCCGCTGTGCCTGTGACACAGGGGGCGAGCGAACCGCCGCGCACTGAATGACTTTGTTCGACGCGAGGCTGTCGCAAGTCTCGTTCCTGGTGCGCTGGACGGGTCATTCAGTCGCGATGCGCATGTCGCGAAATCCGTTCTCAAGGAAATCCGTTCGTGGTGAGCTTGTCGAACCACGCCGTTCGCGAGAACCGGCGCTCCCTTCGACAGCCTCTGGGCGAACGGTTTCAAGGAAATCCGTTCGTGGTGAACTTGTCGAACCACGCCGTTCGCGAGAACCGGGGTGCCCTTCGACAGGCTCAGGGCGAACGGTTTCAAGGAAATCCGTTCGTGGTGAACTTGTCGATCCACGCCGTTCGCGAGAACCGGGGTGCCCTTTGACAGGCTCAGGGCGAACGGTTTCAAGGAAATCCGTTCGCCCCAAGCCGGACAGCAAGCCCGTTCGCGGCGGCCCGCCCTTCCCCGAGCCTGCCGAATGCGATCGCGTCGTTCGCCGAGTCCAGTCCAGTTCCAAGCGTGATCGCACTGAGGCTTGTGAGAGAATCCCGTCGGTGACGCGCAGGCTCACATCGAGCCGCCAGATCGTCGCGCTCATGACGAGCCAAGCCCCTGAGCCTGTCGAAGCAAACCACGCGCAACTGCCTCCGGAAGCCCTCCGATGACCCACTTCGACAACCCCGACGAAGCCCACGCCTCCGAGCAGTGGTGGCTGGCCACGGTAGGCAATCTGCTGGTGTGGGCGCGCTTGCGCGTGCGCGAGAGTGGCATCGCCGAGATCCTCGACAGCGACGGTCGCCGCGATGTCTACGACAGCGAGGATTCGGCGCAGGCCGCCTTGCTCGACGCCGACTTCCGTGCCTGGGATGGCCTGGACGGCGACGACGCCGACCAGATGGGCTTCGATCTCGACGACATCAGCCCGCCGGACGGCATCGACGGGGCGGACGGGGACGAACTGCGCGAGTTGATGTGCCTGCGCTTGCGGCCGCGACAGTAAGGAGGCGATGCGTGTACGCGCCGTCGTATTTCCGCGAAACCGACCTGACCGAACTCGACCGGCTGGTTGCATGCAATCCGTTCGCCACCCTCATCACGTTACGCGATGGCACGCCGGTGGCGACCCACCTGCCGGTGTTGTACGCGCGCGCTGGCGGGCAGGTCGTGTTCCGCGGCCACTGGGCGCGCCCGAATCCGCAGTGGCACGACGCCAGCCAAGCGCTCCTGATCGTGCACGGCCCGCATGCCTACGTGTCGCCTACGTGGTACCCGGACAAAGAAGCCGCAGCCCGCGTGCCGACGTGGAACTACGCGGCAGCGCATATCACCGGGGCCCTTGAAATCATCGACGACCTGCAAGCGCTCGCAGGCATCGTGTCCGCACTCAGCGACCAACATGAAACCCTCAACGGCAGCGATTGGCGCTTCGAACCTGAGCGCGCAGACCACCGCGTCCAGCTCAAGGGCATCGTCGGTTTCCGGCTCGAAGCCTCGCGCATCGAGCTGAAGTTCAAGCTCAATCAGAACCACCCCGTGGCCAATCGCCACGCCGTCGCCGATGCGCTCGCGAAAAAGCCGGACGACGCCTCGCGCGCAGTCGCCGATCTCATGCGCAGGCGCCGGTCGCCGCCGATGCTGCCCGAGGACACCCAACCCACCGACCCGGCCACGGAGCCCTGAATGGATCTGAACCTCAACGGCAAGCACGCCCTCGTCGGCGGCGCCTCGCAGGGCATCGGCCTGGCATCGGCCGTCGAACTGGCGCGACTTGGCGCCGACGTCACCCTGCTCGCGCGCCGCGCCGACCTGCTGGAGCAACTCGCCACGCAACTGCCACGCACGCACGACGCGCAGCGCCACGGCTGGATCGCGGCCGACGTGGGCGACACCGCCGGCCTGCGCGCGAAGGTCGACGGAATCGTCGCCACGTCCGCCGTGGCGGTGCTCGTCAACAATAGCGGCGGCCCGCCCCCGGGTACCGTGCGCGGCGCCGGCGAGGACGCCTTCCTGGCCGCCTTCCGCGCCCACCTGCTCGCCAACCAGACGCTGGCCGAGGCGGTGATCCCCGGCATGATCTCGAGTGGCTACGGCCGCATCGTCAACGTCATTTCGACCTCGGTGAAGGAACCCATCCCCGGCATCGGCGTGTCCAACGTCACCCGCGGCGCGGTTGCCAACTGGGCCAAGACGCTGGCCCGCGAACTGGCGCCGCACGGCATCACCGTCAACAACGTGCTGCCCGGCTCGACCCGCACCCCGCGGATCGAGCAGATCATCGGCGCCCGCGCCAGCAAGACCGGCGCCAGCGTCGACGCGGTCGCCGCCGAGATGGAAGCGGAAGTGCCGATGGCCCGCTTCGCCGACCCGGCCGAGATCGCCGCGGCCGTGGCGTTCCTCGCCTCCCCGGCCGCGTCCTACATCACCGGCATCAACCTGCCGGTGGACGGCGGCCGCACGCGCTCGCTGTGAACCTCCTGCCTTGCCTTCTCCCGGAGGGAGCTGGGAAACCACGCCCGTCGCAAGCCTTCCCGCCCCATCGCTTCCACGTTCCTCCATCCCAGCCGAGCCGGTAAGCTGACCGCATGAATCCGCTGCCGCTATTGACCCAGTTGATCGGAGGCCAGGCATCCGCTTGCACCGACGCGCAGACGCTGCCGGTATTCGACCCGGCCAACGGCGAGCCGTTCGCCCTGTGCCCGCTCGGCAGTGCCGACGACGTCGATGCCGCCGTGGCCGCCGCAAGCGCGGCGTTCCCGGCGTGGTCGAATCTTTCCAGCGAGATGCGTTCGCAGTGGCTGCATCGCCTCGCCGACGCGCTGGAAGCACGGCTGGAGGACTTCGCCCAGGCCGAATCGCGTGACGGCGGCAAGCCGCTCAAGCTCGCCCGCGCCGTGGAAATCCCGCGCGCGGTGGCGAACCTGCGCTTCTTCGCCGCCGCCGCGGTGCAGTTCGCCAGCGAATCCCACCACGGCCAGGCCGGGCTGAATTACACCCTGCGCGCGCCGCTGGGCGTGGTCGGCTGCATCAGCCCGTGGAACCTGCCGCTGTACCTGTTCACCTGGAAGGTCGCCCCGGCGCTGGCGACCGGCAACTGTGTCGTCGCCAAGCCTTCCGAGGTCACGCCGATGACGGCGTGGATGCTGGGCGAACTGGCACGGGAAATCGGTTTTCCCGCCGGCGTGCTCAACGTCGTCCAAGGGCTCGGCACCACCGTCGGCAAGGCGCTGGTCGAACACCCGCAGGTCAAGGCGATCAGCTTCACCGGCAGTACCGCGGTCGGCCGCCAGATCGCCGCCCACTGCGGCCCGGCCCTGAAGAAGACCTCACTGGAGCTTGGCGGCAAGAACGCCACCGTGGTGTTCGCCGATGCCTTCGAGGACGCCGCGCAGCGCGAGCGTCTGCTGGACACGGTGGTGCGTGCGGCGTTCCAGAACAGCGGCCAGATCTGCCTGTGCGGCTCGCGGATCCTGATCGAGCGCAGGGTGTACGAGCCGTTCCGCGATGCTTTCCTCGCGCGCGTGGGTGCGCTGCGTTGCGGCGACCCGAGCGACCCGGCCACCGACCTCGGACCGCTGGTCTCCAGCGCCCACCGCGACAAGGTGTTGGCCTGCATCGCCATCGCCCGCGACGAGGGCGGCCAGGTGCTGTGTGGCGGCGAGGCGCTGGCGCTGGAAGGCCGCTGCGCGGGTGGCTGGTTCGTCGCACCGACCGTGATCGACGGCCTGGGACCCGACTGCCGGACCAACACCGAGGAAATCTTCGGCCCGGTGGTCACCCTGCAGCCCTTCGACGACGCGGCGCACGCGCTGGCGCTGGCCAACGCCACGCCTTACGGCCTGTCGGCCAGCGTGTGGACGCAACGACTCGACCGCGCCCATCGCCTCGCCACCGGACTGCATTGCGGCATCGTCTGGATCAACACCTGGCTGATGCGCGACCTGCGCACGCCCTTCGGCGGCACCGGCCAGTCGGGCCTGGGCCGCGAGGGCGGACTGGAAGCGATGCGCTTTTTCACCGAGCCGAAGAACGTGTGCATCGATGTGCGCCCTCGATTCTGACGCACCCGCGCGATGACCGGATCAACCACACCACCGTCGCCCCTGCACACGCAGGGACCCAGCGACTTGAAACCTGGCGGGCATACCCACCTGCCGCCATCGCGAACGGCTGCCGGTGAACGGCCCGACACGCTGCACCCGTCCATCCGGTCATCGATTCCCGCCTTCCGACCCACCTCGACGAATCCACACCCATCCGACGGAGCCCCGCGATGAGCCTGCTGCAACACCTGCTGGAAAAGAACCGCCGCTGGGCCGCCGGCGTGGAGCGCGACGACCCCGGCTTCTTCGCCGGCCTGGCCGCGCAGCAGGCACCCGATTACCTGTGGATCGGCTGCTCGGATTCGCGGGTGCCGGCCAACCAGATCACCGGGCTGGCACCGGGCGAGGTGTTCGTCCACCGCAACGTCGCCAACGTGGTCGCCCACGGCGATCTCAACTGCCTGTCCACCGTGCAGTTCGCGGTGGACGTGCTCAAGGTCGAGCACATCATCGTCTGCGGCCACTATGGCTGCGGCGGTGTGCAGGCCACCTTGCAGGGCCTGCGGCTGGGTCTGGTGGACAACTGGCTGCACCATGTCCGCGATGTCATGCAGCGCCACCACGCCCTGCTCGCACCGCTGGACGATGCCGCGCGCAGCGACCGCCTGTGCGAGTTCAACGTGATCGCCCAGGCCCTCAACGTCTGCCAGTCCACCGTCGTCCAGGATGCCTGGCAGCGCGGCCAGTCCTTGCAGGTCCACAGCTGCATCTACGGCCTGAACGACGGCCACTTGCGCGAACTGGGCTTCAGCGTCGCGGGCCCGGATGCATTGGCCGAGACCTACGAAGCGGCGATCCATGCGCGCCTCGCCGTCGGCGCAACCGCCCGGCCGACCGCGGAGGCCGTCCGATGAACACCTCCATCCACGCCGCCGCCGCGCCGAAGGCGGTGGGCGCCTACCCGCACGCGCGGCGGGTCGGCGAGTTGCTGTTCCTGTCCGGCATCGGCCCGCGCGACGCCAAGGACGATACGATTCCCGGCAACCACTACTTCGCCGACGGTCGCCTGCGCGAGTACGACATCACCGCCCAGTGCCATTCGGTGTTCGCCAACGTGCGCGCGGTGCTGGAAGCCTGCGGCGCGCGCTGGGACGATCTGGTCGACGTGACCGTGTTCCTCACCGACATGGCCCGCGACTTCAGGGCGTACAACGCGGTGTGGGCCGAATACTTCCCCGACCCGTCGCGCGCGCCGTGCCGCACGACCTTGGGCATCACCGCCTTGCCGACCCCGATCGCGATCGAACTCAAATGCGTGGCGAACCTTGCAAGCGCCGCCTCGACGCCATCCCCTCCCCCTCCTGCGGGGGAGGGTCAGCGCGGGAGTCGGCCTGCGTAGCCAATCCAGCGCCTTCCCTCATCCGGCGCTTCGCGCCACCTTCTCCAGGAGGGAGAAGGGGACCACCGCAGCACCCCGCTTCGCTTCACCTTTGCCCGAGACCGCCATGCTCACCCCCGCCTTCAATTTCCAGCGCTGGATCGAAGACCACCGCCCCTTGCTCGTCCCGCCGGTCGGCAACAAGTGCATCGTCGATGGCGATTTCATCGTGATGGTGGTCGGCGGCCCCAACGAGCGCACCGATTACCACCTCGACGAAGGCCCGGAGTTCTTCTACCAAATCGAAGGCGAGATGGTCCTGCGCATCCAGGAAGACGGCCGCGTCCGCGACATCCCGATCAAGTCCGGCGAGATCTTCTACCTGCCCCCGCGGGTGCCGCATTCCCCGCAACGATCAGCCAACAGCATCGGCCTGGTGATCGAACGCAAACGGCTGCCGCACGAACTCGACGGCCTGCAGTGGTATTGCCAGACCTGCAATCGCAAGATCTTCGAAGAACTGTTCACCCTGCGCAGCGTCGAGCAGGACTTCCCGCCGGTGTTCGAGCGCTTCTACCGCAGCAACGAGCACCGCACCTGCAAGGCCTGCGGCGCGCTGCACCCGCGGCCGGCTCGGTTCGAGGAACACCACCACCCGGACTGAGGGTACCCGAAGGACCCTGACGCCAAACCGGCACGGGCTCGCTCCGGTAGAATCGGCCCATGCTCAAGATCGACGTCCACGCCCACATCCTGCCGCGCGACTGGCCGGACCTTGCCGCCAAGTACGGTGACGACCGCTTCGCGGTCATCCACCACACCGCCGACGGCCGCCACCGCATCTACAAGGACGGCAAGTTCTTCCGCGAGATCTTCCCCAAGACCTGGGACGCGGCCGAGCGGATCGCCGACTACGCGCAGTTCGGCGTACAGGTGCAGGTGATCTCCACGGTGCCGGTGATGTTCAGCTACTGGGCCAAGCCCCATCACGCGCTGGAACTGCACCAATCCCTGAACGACCACACCGCGGCGATCTGCCGCGCCCACCCGCGCCACTACGCCGGCATCGGCACGGTGCCGCTGCAGTCGCCGCGGCTGGCGATCCAGGAACTCGAGCGCTGCATGGACCAGCTCGACCTGCAGGGCGTGCAGATCGGCAGCCACGTCAACGACTGGAACCTGGACGCGCCGGAGCTGTTCGAGTTCTTCCGCGCCGCCAGCGAGCTGGGCGCGGCGATCCTCGTGCATCCCTGGGACATGATGGGCAAGGACTCGATGCCCAAGTACTGGCTGCCGTGGCTGGTCGGGATGCCGGCCGAGCAGGCACGCGCGGCCTGCTGCCTGATTTTCGGCGGCGTGCTCGAACGCCTGCCCAAGCTCAAGGTCTGCTTCGCCCACGGCGGTGGCGCCTTCCCCTACACCATCGGCCGCATCGAGCACGGCTTCCGGATGCGTCCGGACCTGGTCGCCACCGACAACCCGCGCAACCCGCGCGAGTACCTGTCGCGGGTGTTCTTCGATTCCTGGGTCGCCGACGACCGCGCCCTGCGCTACCTGATCGACACCGTCGGGATCGAGCGGGTGATGATGGGCACCGACTACCCGTTCCCGCTTGGCGAGCAGGAGCCGGGCAGCTACATCGACGGGCTGGGACTGGATGCCGCCGGGCAGGCGCGGCTGTACCACGGCACCGCGCTGGACTGGCTGGGGCTGGCGGCGGAACGGTTCAGTTCGGCGGCATGAAGGTCACAGCGCTCATCGCCAACTACGGACCGCCGCTCCCGCGCAGGCGGGAGCCCAGCGACGTAGCCTTCGATGCGCTCCCAGAAAGGCACTGGGTCCCCGCCTGCGCGGGGACGACCTGCAAGAGCAGAGCATCCGCATGAGCATCCCCCATTTCGCTTTCGCCGCGTCCGAATCCGACGCCCGCGCGCGCGACGCCGCCGACCCGTTGCGGGCGTTCCGCGCTGAATTCCTGATCCCGCCGGCGACCGATCCGACCCTCGGCGAGGACCACCAGCTCTACTTCACCGGCAATTCACTCGGCCTCCAGCCGCGCGGGGTCCGCGAGGCGTTGCTGACCGAACTGGACGACTGGGCGCGGCTGGGTGTGGAAGCGCACTTCCACGGCCGCCACCCGTGGATGCCCTACCACGCCGAGGTCCGCGACCACCTCGCGGAAATCGCCGGCGCGCAGCCCGCGGAAGTGGTGGCGATGAACTCGCTGACCGCCAACCTGCACCTGATGATGGTCGGCTTCTACCGGCCCACGCCCGCACGCCACGCGATCCTGATCGAAGCCGGCGCGTTCCCGTCCGACCAGCACGCCGTCGCCTCGCAACTGCGTTTCCACGGCTACGACCCGGCCCACGCGCTGATCGAGGTCGAGGGCGATCCGGACACCGGCCTGATCGGCATGGAGCGGATCGAGCGTGCACTGGCCGAACACGGCGCGCGGGTCGCCCTCGTGCTGTGGCCGGGCGTCCAGTACCGCAGCGGCGAAGCCTTTGACCTGAAGGCGATCGCCGCGCTGGCGCACGCCCACGGCGCCATCGCCGGCTTCGACCTCGCGCACGCGGCCGGCAACCTACCCTTGCATCTGCACGATGCCGACGCCGATTTCGCGGCGTGGTGCAGCTACAAGTACCTCAACGCCGGGCCGGGCGCGATCGCCGGCTGCTTCGTCCACGAGCGCCACGCCCATACCGACCGACCGCGCTTCGCCGGCTGGTGGGGCCACGACCAGGCTACCCGCTTCCGCATGGGCCGCGACTTCGTGGCCACGCCGGGCGCCGACGGCTGGCAGCTGAGCAACCCGCCGATCATGGCGCTGGCGCCGCTGCGCGCGTCGCTGGAGGTGTTCCACCGCGCCGGGATGGATCGCCTGCGCGCCAAGTCGATCGAACTGACCGCCTACCTGGAAGCCCTGATCCGCGCCCGCCTGCAGGACACGATCGAAGTGGTGACCCCGCGCGAGACCGAGCGCCGCGGCTGCCAGCTCAGCTTGCGCGTGATCGGCGGCCGCGCCCGCGGCCGCGCCCTGTTTGAGCACCTGCTGGCGCGCGGCATCATCGGCGACTGGCGCGAACCGGACGTGATCCGGGTCGCCCCGACGCCGCTGTACAACCGCTACCTGGATGCCTGGAAGCTGGTGGAGGCGATCGCGGGGTGGCGGGAACGCCCCAGCCTCTGACGACCATGCCCGTCGCTCCCGCGAAGACGGGAGCCCAGCGCCTTCGATTCGGGCGGTCATTGGGCCCCGACTGCGTTCGGGAAAGTCACTGGGTCCCCGCCTTCGCGGGGACGACGAGCAAGGCCGGATCTGCCGCACGCCAATGCCTCGAGTCGCGTTCGCAGCTTCCATGCCGTCGCTCCCGCGAAGGCGGGAGCCCAGTGCCTTCGATTCGGACGGTCACTGGCCTCGACTGCCTTCCGTAAAGTCACTGGGTCCCCGCCTTCGCGGGGACGACGGGCAAGGGCGGACATGCCGGATGGGAATCCGACATTTCGCGCGCGAATCCTCATGTACCGTCGCTCCCGCGCAGGCGGGAGCCCAGCGCCTTTCAATCCGCGCGCCATTCCCGTGCACAATGGCCCAACCGTCGCCGCCACGCCAACCCTTCCCCCACGAACGCTTGGGGCAAGAGCCCAGCAACATCCCAGCGTTTTCCATGCAACGACAACCTGCCGTCTACCTGCTGGCCAACGACCGCAACGGCACCCTCTACGTGGGCGTTACCAGCAACCTCGTGCAACGGATATGGCAACATCGCGAGCACCTCGCGGATGGCTTCACGAAGGAACATGGCGTCACCCGGCTGGTCTGGTTCGAGATGCACGCAACCATGGAGGGCGCGATCATGCGCGAGAAGCAACTCAAGAAATGGAACCGCGCATGGAAGGTCCGCCTCATCGAACAGGCCAATCCGTACGGGAACGACTTGTTCGCGCAGATCATCTGAAATCAAAGACACTGGGTCCCCGCCTGCGCGGGGACGACGAGCTAGAGCCTTGAAGCCACGACACGACCAGACCCTCACCATCGCCGGCGCCGGCCTCGCCGGGGCGCTGCTCGCCACGCTACTGGCGCACGCCGGCTGGCAGGTCGAGGTGTTCGAAAAACGCGCCGATCCGCGTCGGGCCGGTTACGAGGGCGGGCGCTCGATCAACCTCGCGCTCGCCGAACGCGGCCTGCACGCGCTGCGCCAGGCCGGCCTGGACGAGGCCGTGCTGGCACAGGCGGTGATGATGCGTGGGCGGATGGTCCACCATCCCGACGGCCACACCGCGTTGCAACGCTACGGCCGCGATGACAGCGAGGTGATCTGGTCGGTCCACCGCGGCCGGCTCAACCTGCTGCTGCTCGATGCCGCACAGGCCGCGGGCGCGAAATTGCACTTCCACGCCCGCCTGGACCGCGCGGATTTCGACGCGAAGACCGCGCGCTTCGTCGATGACCGCGACGGCAGCGGTCGCGACCACGCCTTCGACGTGCTGATCGGTGCCGACGGCGCCGGCTCGGCGCTGCGCGGGGCGATCCACGCGCTGACCCCGCTCGGCGAGCGCTTCGAATCGCTCGGCCACGGCTACAAGGAACTGGAGATCCCGCCGGCCAAGGATGGTCCAGTGCCGCGAGCGGTCGACTCTCGGCGTCCTGCCTTCGCCGACACTTGTGCGTCCATGCACATCGCAGATGCGCAGGAGCGGCCGCCGGCGGCCGATGGCGGGTTCCGGATCGAAGCCAATGCCCTGCACATCTGGCCGCGCGGCCGGTACATGTGCATCGCACTTCCGAATACCGAGCGCACCTTCACCGTCACCCTGTTCCTGCCGTTGCACGCGTCTGATGGCGCGCCGGGCTTCGACGCCTTGCCCGACGTCACCGCGGCACGCGCAATGTACGAGCGCGACTTCGCCGATGCCCTGCCCTTGATCCCCGCCTTCGACGCCGACTGGTCGGCCAACCCGGTCGGCCAGCTCGCCACGCTGTACCTGGACCGCTGGCACCTGGACGGCCGCGCGGTACTGCTCGGCGACGCCGCGCACGCGATGGTGCCCTTTCATGGCCAGGGCATGAACTGCGCCTTCGAGGACTGCGTGGCGCTGGCGCAGCACATCGCCCAGGCCGACGACTTCGCGACCGCCTTCGCCGCTTTCGAAGCGCAGCGGCTGCCGAACGCACGCGCGATCCAGCAGATGGCGCTGGAGAACTACCTGGAGATGCGCGACCGCGTGGACGACGCCGACTTCCTGCTCCAGCGCGAGCTGGAGCGCCTGCTGGCGCAGCGCCATCCGGATCGCTTCGTGCCGCGCTACGCGATGGTGACCTTCCGCCGCATCCCGTATGCGACCGCATTCGAGCGCGGGCGGACCCAGCGCGAGCTCCTGATCGAGGCCACGCGCGGCAGCTCCCGGATCGAGGACGTCGATCTGGCCGCCGCCGATGCGATGGTGATGGCAAGACTCTCACTGCTCGACGATGCGACATGAGGAGGAAGCGAAGCGCCGATGACGTTTCCCGCTTCGTGAAGGGCAGGAAGCAACACCAATGAGTTTCTTCTGGTACGACCTGGAAACCTTCGGCGCCGATTGGCGCCGCAGCCGCATCGCCCAGTTCGCCGGCCTGCGCACGGATGAGGACCTGAATCCGGTCGGCGAGCCGGTGATGCTGTTCTGCCAGCCCGCCGACGACTTGCTGCCCTCGCCCGAAGCCACCCTCGTCACCGGCATCACCCCGCAACAGGCGTTGCGCGCGGGCCTGCGCGAGGCCGAGTTCGTCGGCCGGATGATGGACGAATTGGCGCTGCCGCAGACCTGCGCGGTCGGCTACAACTCGCTGCGTTTCGACGACGAGTTCGTGCGCTTCGGCGCCTGGCGCAACTTCCACGACCCTTACGAGCGCGAGTGGAAGCACGGCAACTCGCGCTGGGACCTGCTGGACGTGATGCGGCTGGCGCAGGCGCTGCGACCCGAGGGCCTGCAGTGGCCGCTGCGCACCGAAACCGCCCGACAACCCGCCGTCGATGCGGGCGCCACCACGGCCCGCGTGCCCAGCTTCAAGCTCACCGACCTGACCGCTGCCAACGGCATCGCCCATGAAGGCGCGCACGATGCACTCGCCGACGTGCGCGCCCTTGTCGCGCTGGCGCGCAGGCTCAAGCAGGCGCAGCCGCGCTTGTTCGACTACGCCCTCAAGCTGCGTGACAAGCGCTTCACCACCGGGCTGATCGATGTGGCGACGATGCAGCCGTTGCTGCACATCTCCGGCCGCTACCCGGCCGCGCGCCACAACGCCGCACTGGTCGCGCCGATCTGCCAGCACCCGACCATCGGCAACCGCGTCATCGCCTTCGACCTCGACGCCGATCCGCAGGCCCTGCTCGACCTCAACCCGGACGCCATCGCCGACCGCCTCTACACCCCGGCCGCCGACCTGCCCGAAGGCGAGGCGCGGATCCCGCTCAAGGAAATCCACCTCAACCGCTGCCCGATGCTGGTCGCCCTCGTCGGCCTGCGGGCGCCGGACTTCGAGCGCCTGCGCCTGGATCCCCCCCTCGCCCAGCGCCGGGCCGAGGCGTTGCGCAATGCGCCGGAGCTGGCGAGCAAGCTGCGCCAGGTGTTTGCCCGCAGCCGCAACTTCGGCGCAGTCGATGCCGATGCCGCGCTTTACGATGGCTTCGTGCCGGATTCCGACAAGCGCCTGTTCCCGCAGATCCGCGCCGCCGCACCGGAGGCCTTGCCGGCGTTCGCCGCGCGCCTGCAGGACCCGCGCTTGGCCGACGTTCTGTTCCGCTACCAGGCCCGCAACTGGCCGGACTCGCTGACGGCGGATCAACGCGAACGCTGGGACGGCTATCGCCACGCCCGCCTGGACGCCGATGCCGGCCTGTCCGAGGATTCGTTCGCCAGCCACGCCGCAAAGATCACCGCACTGCGCGCCCGCCACGCCGGCGACGGCCGGGTACAGGTCCTGCTGGATGCGCTGGACGCTTGGCGCAGCCGCATCGAGTGCGAGCTGCGCTGAAGCCGCCGACCATGGCGACCTACTTCACCGCCCACACCTTCCGCTTCCTGCGCGCGCTGGCGCGCCACAACGAGCGCGCCTGGTTCCACGCCCACAAGGCCGACTACGAACAGCACCTGCGGCAGCCTTTCCTGCGCTTGATCGCGGACCTGCAGGGCTCGCTGGCGACGATCAGCCCGCACTTCCGTGCCGATCCCAGGCCGGTCGGCGGCTCGCTGTTCCGGATCCAGCGCGACACCCGCTTTGCCAACGACAAGACGCCCTACAAGACCTGGGCCAGTGCCCGGCTGTACCACGAACGGATCAAGCTCGCTGCGCCCGATCAAACCCTGCAACGGCATGGCCCCGGCATCGACGCGCCGTCGTTCTACCTGCGCATCGCCGCCGATGGCTGCTTTCTCGGCGGCGGCTTCTGGCAACCCGAAACCGCCACCTTGCGCCGGATCCGCGAGTTCATGGTCGCCAACCCGGAGAGCTGGAAACGCGCCGCCCATACACCGGCGTTCCGGCGTCGCTTCGCCTTCCACGGCGAATCGCTGCGGCGTCCGCCGCGCGGCTACCCGGCCGATCACCCGCTGCTGGCGGATTTGATGCGCAAGAGTTTCGCCGCGAGCATGCCGCTGGACGCCGATACCGTGACCGGCCCGCGTTTGCTGACCACGATCGGTTCCGGCCTGCGCGGCTGCGCGCCGCTGGTGGATTATCTGTGCGCGGCGATGGATCTCGAATTCTGACGACAGCCGGGAGTCGCGGATGGGGAATCGGAAACGCGGGAAGCGCCCTCGCGCCGGTGGCGCATGATGACCCCGCGCCAGCGTTTCGTCTTTGCACAGTTCTATTTCTGGTACTACGCCGTGATCGGCGCGTACTCGCCCTACGTCGGCCGCTGGGTGGTCTCGCTCGGCCACGCCGGCGCGATGGCCAGCGCGATGATCGGGATCTGGTACGCCGGGCGCATGCTCGGGCCGCCCGCGTGGACCACACTGACCTCGCGCAGCGCCCGCCCGGGGCGCTGGCTGCTGTATGGCTGCGCACTGTCGCTGGTCACCTTCGCCGCCTTCACCCTCACCCGTTCCAGCCTGCCGCTGCTGCTGGTGATGGTGGTCTTCGGGGTGTTCTACAACGCCCTGCTGCCGCAGTTCGAGGCGATGACCCTGACCGCGCTCGGCCCGGCCAGCCACGACTACGGCCGGATCCGGCTGTGGGGATCGCTGGGATTTCTGGTGGTGGCCGGCAGCTACGGCTGGCTGCTGGATCATCTGGGCGATGCCACCTTCCCCTGGTTGTGCCTGCCGATGCTGCTCGCCGCCGGACTCGCGGCATGGCCGCACCGCAACGAGCGTCCACCGACGACAACCACCCACATCGCCGACGCCGGCCACCTCTGGCGTCGCCCCGGCGTGCGCCGCTTCCTGCTGGTGGCGCTGCTGACCCAGGCCGGATTCGGCGCGTTCTACGCCTTCTACACCCTGCACCTGCAGGCGCACGGCCAGGACGGCCTCCACGTCGGCATCCTGTGGGCGATCGGGGTGCTGGCCGAGATCGTGATGTTCTGGTTCGTGCCGGGATTGATCGCGCGCTTCGGCGCACCGCGGCTGTTGTCGCTGTGCCTGGCGATCGGCACGGTGCGCTGGGCCGCGACCGCGCTGTCGGCCGACTCGTTCGCGGCGATGGCCGTGGTGCAGTCCAGCCACGCCTTCAGCTTCGCCGTGTTCCAGGCCTGCCTGATGCGGATGATGGTGGACTACTTCCCCGCTCAGCGTGCCGCCGCCGGGCAAGGGCTGCTCTACGGATTCAGCTCCGGTCTCGGCGGAGTGCTCGGCGCCGCCATTGCCGCGCTGCTGTGGCACTTCGGCCACGGCCAATGGGCGTTCTTCGGCGCCAGCGCGCTCACCGCGCTGGCATGGCTGCTGCATGCGCTGCGCCGACGCGCGCCCGTATGATGGCGCGAGCACGCCACCCTCGGAGTCCATCCGCCATGCACCGCATCGCCCTTCGCCTGTGCCTGCTGCTTCCGCTTGCCGCACTCGCCCTGCCCGTCCACGCCGGCGAGCCTGCCAGCAAACCGGCGATGCGCACCATCGTGCTGGTGCGCCACGGCAACTATGTCGATGACCCTGCCATCCCCGAGATGCCCGGCCCGCACCTGTCCATGCTCGGCATCGCGCAAGCGCGGCTGGCCGGCGCGCGGCTGGCCGGCAGGCACTTCGACCTGCTGCTGGAGAGCCCGATGCAGCGCGCGCGCGATACCGCCGCGCAGATCGCCCCGGACTTCCCGAACCAGAGCTTCCAGCTCGCGCCGGAACTGGCCGAATGCACCCCGCCAACGTGGCGCACCGACGTCACCAGGGACGAAAAGCCGGCGGACATGCAGGCGTGCAAGCAACGCCTGGACCGGGTGTTCGCCAAGTACTTCGTTCCCGCCCAAGGCCAGCCGCAGACCGACTTGCTGGTTTGTCATGGCAACGTGATCCGTTACCTCGTCACCCGCGCGCTGAAGGTCGATACCAAGGCTTGGCTGGAGATGTCGGTGGGCAACGCCAGCATCACCACGATCCGCATCGAGCCCGACGGCCGCTTCAAGGTGATCGCGGTGGGCGACGTCGGCCATATCCCGCCCAACCTGCGCAGCGGCGCGACCGGCGATGCGCCGGCGCAGTTGGGCAATCCCGACTCCAGATAGCATCAAGCATCCGTTCCGCCATCCGGGCTGCGCCGAGATGACGGTGCAGGAATTCATGGCCCGCAGACATTGCTGCGCCAATCTGCGCGTCGCCAGTGCCGGGGACGGACGCGAAGTGCTGCAAATGCCCCCGTGCGCAAGCGTGCGAAGGAATCGCTTGACGGGTCAGCGGCCAGCCGGCGCGGGTAGCGATTCGGCCGATGAATGACGACCAGGAATCCACCCGCTCACGCCCGTCCGGGCTCCCTACTCGTTCGCCACCCCATGCGGCACATGCCCGGCGGCGACATGCTGGCGGGCGTTGTCGATGTTGCGCTGGGAGTCGTCGAAGAAGATGTCGGCGCCGAACGCACGCAGGAACGGCCCCTTGTCGCGGCCGCCGAGGAACAGCGCCTCGTCCAGGCGCACGCCCCATTCGCGCAAGGTCAGGATCAGGCGCTTGTGCGCGGGTGCCGAGCGCGCGGTGACCAACGCGGTGCGGAGCGGGCAATCCTCGGCAGGGAACGCCCGCTGCAGGCGATGCAGCGCGGCCAGGAAGCCCTTGAACGGGCCACCCGACATCGGCGTGTGCGCCATTTCGGCCTCGTTGCGCGAGAACGCATCCAGCCCCTGTTCGTTGGCGATGCGCTGGGATTCGTCGCCGAAGATCACCGCGTCGCCGTCGAAGGCGATCCGCAATTGCTGGTGCTGTTGCGAATCCGCCTTCGCGTCGCCCTCACGCGAGGGCAGGATGGTCGCCGCCGCCACCCCGCGCTCGAGCGCGCGCCGCACCGAGGCCGGATTGGCGGACAGGAACAGGTGCGCGCCGAACGGCTCGATGTAGGGGTCGGTCGGTTCGCCAGCCGTGAACACCGCGCGCACGATGCCGAGCCCGTAATGCTCGATCGAATTGAAGATGCGCAACCCGGTGTCGGAGGAATTGCGCGAGAGCAGGATCACCTCGGCGCGCGGCGCGTCGGCAGGCGCGCCATCGTTGAGCGCGGCCAGCTTGCGCACCAGCCCGAAGGCGATGCCTGGCGCGAGCACCTCGTCCTCGCGCGTGCGCTGGAACTGCGCGTAGGCCTGCACGCCGTCACGCTCGAACACGCCGTGGCTGTCTTCCAGGTCGAACAGCGCGCGCGAGGTGATGGCGACGACGAGATGGCCGGAAGCGGGCGTTTGCATGGACACAGTATCGGGCATGCCGGTCTCGCCACGCGAGACACCCCGCACGACCGCCGCGCGCTTTCCGATCCCGACGAACGGATGCCGCGCAGGCAAAGATCCTGTTAATGTCCGGCGTGCTCCAATCCGCCCGCTGCAGCCAGCCGATCCCCCGCCACGACCACGCGCGGCACGCACGCCGCAGGACAGGCCCGCATGCCCTCCACCGGCACGGACGCAAGCAAGGGCATGCAACTGGCCCGCGAGGGTCGCTTCGCCGAGGCGCTGCCGTACCTCGAACGCGCCAATCTGGCCGCGCCCGCGGACGTGCCGGTGCTCAACGCGGTCGGCAACCTGCTGGTCCTGGCTGGACGGGGCAACGACGCGCAGCAGCGATACCGCGCCGCTGCGGAGCGGCTGCCGGACGACCTGAAGCTGCTGTGCGGCTGGGCTCGGGTCAGCCTGATGATGCGTCTTCCCGCGCAGGCGGTGGAATGCTTCACCCAGGCGCTGGCCAGCCAGCGCAACTGTGGCAACCCCGGCGGCTGGCTGGAGAGCATCCTGTTCGAGGTCGCCGAGCCGGAAACGGCCGCCGGAGTCACCACCGAACTGGTCGCACGCCAGCCCGGACACTCCGGGCTGCGCGCGGTGCATGCCAAGATGCTGCTGGCCTGCGAACGCCTGGACGAGGCGCGCGCGGCGCTGGAGGCCTACGCGGCGATGTGCCCGCACGATGATTGGGTGCGGGTGGAACTGGGCGGCCTGGCGACCGGGCGTGGCGATACGGCGTCGGCCCGGGCGCATTTTCGTGCCGTACACGCGCACGATCCGAACAATCCCGACGCGCTCTGGGGCCTTGCCGAACTGGATGGCTTCCGCCCACCGCCGCAGGTGCTGGCGGCGATCCGCCGTGCCATCGCGCTCAAACCGTCGCTGCGTGCGCAGGCGCGGCTGCACGAGACGCTCGCGCGCTGCCACGATCATGCCGACGAGTTTCCCGCGGCCTGGCGGCATGCCGCACGCGCCAACGCGATGCATGTCCAGGCCACGCCCGAACATCTGCGCTACCAGCCGGCGCAGCACGAGGCGCGGATCGACATCCTGCTCCGGCATTACGACCGCGCGCAGCACGAGCGCCTGGCAAATTCTGGCAACCCCGATCCGCGCCCGTTGTTCATCGTCGGCCTGCCGCGCTCGGGCACGACCCTGCTCGAACGCATGCTCGCCAGTCATCCGCGGATCGTCGGCGTGGGCGAACAACGACTGGCCGAAGCCGGCTGGCGACGCGCACTGGCGGCCTGCGCGCAGGATCACGCCGCGCTGATGGGACCGGCGGTCACCGCCGCCTCCGCGTGGCACCTGCAGGGGCTGGAACAACGCGTCCGCAACCTCGGCCTGGATCGCCATGCCGAGCGCATCGTCGACAAGCTGCCGGACAATTACCTGATGGCCGGCTGGCTGGCGATGGCGTTCCCGCGTGCAACGATCGTGCACATCCAACGCGATCCCCGGGATGTCGCGCTCTCGTGCTGGTTCTGCCAGTTTGGCGCCGACGCGCAGTGGATCAACGAACTGCGTCACATCGCCCATCGCATCGAGCAGCACCGGCGGCTGCTGCGCCACTGGCGCGCGGTGCTTGGCGAGCGCATGGTCGAATTGCGCTACGAGGATCTGGTTGCCGCGCCGGCAACGCAGGTGCGCCGCGTCCTCGATGCGGCGGGCATGGATTGGCACCCGGACGTCCTGTCGTTTGCCGAACGCGCCGGCTACGTCACCACCGCCAGCCGCATGCAGGTACGCGAGTCGATCCACGCACGCAGCCAGGGCCGCTGGCGCCACTATGCGGTCGCGCTGGAACCGATCCTTGCCCGCCTGGAAACGATCGCGCAGCAGGATGCGGCCGAGACCGACATGATGGAACCGCCGCAGGCAGTGGCGCTCACCGAGCCGTGATGCCGACCCTTGGCGCCTTCAGCCGACGAACTGTTCGGCGATGATGCGTTCTTCGAGGTTGTGTTCGGGGTCGAACAACAGCGTCACCGCGTGCTCGCGCGACTCGCGCACCACCACCTCCACCACCTCGCGGACCTCGTGGGAATCCGCGGTGGCACTCATCGGCCGCTTGTCCGGATCGAGCACCTCGAAGCGCAGTTCGGTGTCGGCGCGCAGCAGGGCACCGCGCCAGCGCCGCGGACGGAATGCGGCGATCGGGGTCAGCGCGATCACGTTCGAACCCAACGGCAGGATCGGCCCGTGGGCGGAGAAGTTGTAGGCGGTGCTGCCGGCCGGCGTGGCCACCAGCACGCCATCGCAGACCAGCTCGTCCAGCCGCACGCGATCGTTGAGGTGAATGCGCAAGTGCGCCGCCTGGCGGGTCTGCCGCAACAGCGAGACCTCGTTGTAGGCCAGCATCGTCACGTTCGCGCCGGACTCGGTGATCGCCTTCATCTCCAGCGGATGCAGGTGGGCGGGGTGCGCTCCAGCGATGCGTTCGAGCAGGCCTTCGGGCTCGAAGTGGTTCATCAGAAAGCCCACCGAGCCCAGCTTCATCCCGTAAACCGGCAACCCGAGCGGCCCGTAACGATGCAGGGTATGCAGCATGAACCCGTCACCGCCGAGCGCACACAACACCTGCGCCTCGGCCGGCTCCACGCGCCCATGGCGTGCCTGCAACTCAGCTTGCGCAGCCTGCGCCTCGGCGGTACGGCTGGCGAGGAAGGCGATGCGGGGGGACGTGGTCATCGGCGTCTCCGGACGATGCGCGGAGCATAGCAATCCGGCACACCGTGCGGCATCACCTCACGTCGTGATTGCAGTGCGGCGAAATGCCTGCGTCCACGCACCAACCGTCCGTGGTTCGACAGGCTCACCACGAACGGATCCTTCGATCGGCTCACCACGGACGGGATCCATCACTCCGTTCGCCCTGAGCCTGTCGAAGGGCGCCTCCGGAAACCACAAAACGCGCGGACCCAATCGCCAAACCCGGCTCACGCTGGCGCGCCCCGCACGCCAGCCCCAAAAAATCCGTTCGCCCTGAGCCTGTCGAAGGGCACCCCGGAAACCGCAAAGAACGCGGTTCCTTTCACCAGACTCGGGACAGGCTCGCGCGCCACGCAAGGCAACATCGAAAGCCTGCACGCAGGCACCCCTCGCTTCGCCGCAGGCAAAGACAAGGGGTCGCCGTCTGCGCCTCAGCCCATCACCCGCGCGAGGCCAGTTGCGATAGGCGCTGTACCGCCACCGTGGCCGTCGGGTAGTCCAGCGTCTTCTGCGCCGCCAGCTCCGCCAGCATCGCCAAGGTGAAGCGCTGCGACTCGTCGCCGCGTTCCGTCCACGCCCTGACCTTGGCATCGGCGTCGCCGCCGGGCATGCCCAGCGCCTCGTCCACCAGCACGCGCTGATGGTTGGCCAGTTCCTCGCGCAGCATGCTGCGCGCCACCGCGTGCCAACGGCCATCGACCTTGAGCGCGTCGATCTGCCCGCCGAGCCACGGCAGGTTGAGGGCGTCGCCGAGGCGGAAGTAAACCCGCGCCACGTCGATCACTTTCAACTTGCGCGCGCGCGCCAGCTCGATGATGTCCGCGCACGGGCCAAGGTAAGGCAGCGCCGCCAGTTGACCCGCCAGTTCGTCCGACAGGCCCTTGTCCTTCCAGTCGCGCAGGCTGGCCACGTAGCCCGGCCGCTGCGAGTCGGGCAGGATGCCGGAGCCGGCACGGATGTCGCGGAAGCCGTCGTGGTAGCGCTCCACCGCGGTGGCGATGTCGGGGATCGCGCCAGGGCGCGCCAGCAACCAGCGCGTGAAGCTGCGTTGCAGGTTCCAGATCACCAGCAGCGCATCCACCTGCACTGCCTCCGGCACCTTGCCGTCCAGAGCGTCGATCTGCGCCCACAGCGCGCGCGCCTCCAGGGTCTCGCGGGTGATGGTGAAGGCCTTGGCGACTTCGCCCGGCGAGCGCCCGCTGTCCTCCTGCATGCGCAACATGAAGGTCGCGCCGGCGCGATTGATGATCGAGTTGGTCACCACCGTGGCGATGATCTCGCGGCGCAGGCGATGGCGCTGCATGTTGTCGCGGAACTTCTCGCGCAACGGTGCCGGAAAGTAGCGCGAAAGCTCGGCCGACAGGTAAGCGTCCTCCGGCACGTCCGAGGCAAGCAACTGTTGGAACACCACGATCTTGGCGTACGAAAGCAGGATCGCCAGCTCCGGCCGGGTCAGGCCCTGCCCCAGCGCCTTGCGGTCGGCGATCTCGGCATCCGAGGGCAGGAACTCGATCTGCCGATCCAGCAGGCCCTGCTTCTCCAGCGTGCGGATGAAGTGCTGCTTGGAACCGATGCGCGACACGCTCATCCGCTCCATCAGGCTCAGGGTCTGGTTCTGGCGGTAGTTGTCCACCAGCACCAGGCCGCCGACCTCGTCGGTCATCTTCGCCAGCAAGGCGTTGCGCTTGGCCTCGGTCAGCTCGCCGCGCTGCACTGCGTCGTTGAGCAGGATCTTGATGTTCACCTCGTGGTCGGAGGTGTCCACGCCGGCGGAGTTGTCGATGAAGTCGGTGTTCAGCCGCACGCCGTTGCGCGCCGCCTCGATGCGCCCGCGCTGCGTGCAGCCCAGGTTACCGCCCTCGCCCACCATCTTGCAGCGCAGCTCGTTGCCACTAATGCGCAGGGCGTTGTTGGCGCGGTCGCCGACGTCGGCGTGGGTTTCGGTGGAGGCCTTGACGTAGGTACCGATGCCGCCGTTCCACAGCAGGTCCACCGGCGCCTTGAGGATCGCCGACATCAACTCCGCCGGGGTCAGATGCTCGACGCCTTCGGCGATGTCCAGCGCCGCGCGTACCTGCGGGGTGATCTTGATCGACTTGGCGCTGCGCGGATGGATGCCGCCGCCGGCGCTGATCAAGCCGGCGTCGTAATCCGCCCAGGAAGAGCGCGGCAACTTGAACAGGCGCTCGCGCTCGACGAACGACTTCTCCGCGTCCGGATCCGGGTCCAGGAAGATGTGGCGATGGTCGAACGCTGCCAGCAGCCGGATGTGGCGCGAGAGCAGCATGCCGTTGCCGAACACGTCGCCGGACATGTCGCCGATGCCCACGCAGGTGAAGTCCTCGCTCTGGCAGTCGCGACCGAGCGCGCGGAAGTGGTGCTTGACCGACTCCCACGCGCCCTTGGCGGTGATGCCCATCGCCTTGTGGTCGTAACCCACCGAGCCGCCGGAGGCGAATGCATCGCCAAGCCAGTAGCCATGTTCGGCGCTGACCGAATTGGCGATGTCGGAGAAGGTCGCGGTGCCCTTGTCGGCGGCGACGACGAGATAGGGGTCGTCGGCGTCGTGGCGCACCACGTCCTTCGGGTTGACGGTCTTGCCGCCGACGATGTTGTCGGTGATGTCGAGCAGCCCGTTGATGAACAGCTTGTAGCAGGCGATGCCCTCGGCAAGCTGCGCATCACGGTCGGGCGTGGTCGGCGGACGCTTGACGAAGAAGCCGCCCTTGGAACCCACCGGCACGATCACCGTGTTCTTCACCATCTGTGCCTTGACCAGGCCCAGCACCTCGGTGCGGAAATCCTCGCGGCGATCCGACCAGCGCAGGCCGCCACGCGCGACCGGCCCGAAGCGCAGGTGCACGCCCTCGATGCGCGGGGCATACACGAAGATTTCCCGGTACGGGCGCGGCTTGGGCAGGTCGATGACCCTGGCGCAGTCGAACTTGTAGCTGATGTACTCGCGCGGCGCGCCGTCGTGCTTCTGGTAGTAACTGGTGCGCAAGGTGGCGTTGATCGCGCCGATGTAGGCGCGCACGATGCGGTCCTCGTCGAGGCTGGCCACGTTCTCCAGCATCAGCGCCAAGGCATCGTTGCAGGCATCGACCTGGGCGTCGCGATCGAGCGCGCGCGCATAGGCGACTTCCTCGGTCAGGGTGCCGGCGGCCTGCGCCAGTGCCGGCGGAGTGATCGCTGCCAGCTCGGCCTTGAGTTTCTCGCGCATGGCCTCGTCGTGGGTGCCGCGGCCGTCCTTGCCGGCGCCGTGCGCGGGGTCGAAGCGCGACTCGAACAATTCCACCAGCAGCCGCGCGATCAGCGGGTAGCGGTTGAGCGTGGCCTCCATGTAGGTCTGCGAGAACGGCACCCCGGTCTGCAACAGATACTTGCAATAGCCCCGCAGCATCGCGACTTGGCGCCAGTTCAGGCGCGCGGTGAGCAGCAGGCGGTTGAAGCCGTCGCTCTCGGCCTTGCCGGCCCAGATGTTCTCGAACGCGTCCTCGAAGGAGGCGCCGACCGCGGCGATCTCGACGGCACTGGTGCTGCGCACTTCGAAATCCTGGATGTGCACGATCCTTTCCCCGCCGATCGTGCCTTCGGCCAGGTTGATCTCGAACGGGTGCTCGGAGAGCACGCGCAGGCCCATGTTCTCCATCATCGGCAGCGCGTCGGACAGGTCGATCGCATGGCCTGCACGCATCAGCTTGAAGCGCAGGCTGGACGGATCGGCGGGGTCCTGGTACAGCCGCTGCTCCAGGTCGGCCGGCCCGCCAAGGCGTTCGATCTGGCGCAGGTCCTCGACCACGCCCGCTGGCGTGACCGCCTCGACGTAACCGACCGGCAACACCGGGATCCAGCGTGCGGCCAGGCGTGCGCCGGCCGTTTCGCCGTGTGCGGCGATCAGGCGTTCGCGTACCTCGTCGCGCCAGTCGCGCACGATCGCCGCCATCCTGGCGTCCAGCGCCGCGCTGTCCAGTTCGGCCTTCGCACCGGCCTTGGGGCGCACGATCATGTGGATTTGTGCCAGCGAGGACTCGCCCACCAGCAGCGTGGTGTCCACCCGCTCGCCATCGAGGGCCTCGACCAGCATCGCCTCGATGCGCTCGCGCACGAACGTGTTGAAACGGTCACGCGGAATGTAGGCCAACGCGGAGAAGAACCGGCCGTAGCGGTCGCGACGCAGGAACAGCTTGCTGCGGCCGCGGTCGAGCAGGCCGAGGATGCCCATGCTGGTGGCCAGCAGGTGCTCGGCGCCGGACTGGAACAATTCGTCCCGCGGCAGGCTCTCCAGGATGTGGCGCAGCGCCTTGCCGTTGTGGCTGGACGGACCGAAGCCGGAGCGATTCATCACCCGCTCGTAGCGGTCGCGCACGATCGGGATGTCCCACGGCCGGCGACTGTAGGCGCTGGAGGTGTAGAGGCCGATGAAACGCTGTTCGACCACCGCCCTGCCCTGGTCGTCGTACACCAACACGCCGATGTAATCCATGTAACCGTCGCGGTGGACGGTGGAGCGCGAGTTGGTCTTGGTCAGGATCAGCGGGTGCACCGCGCCGCCGGGCTGGTGCGCGGCCAATGCGCCGGCCGGACGCGGATGCGAGGGCCGCATGGCACCGCGCAGGATGCCCAGCCCGCTGCCGTCCACCGCGACCAAGGTCTCGGCCTTGTTCTGGCGCACGACCTTGTATTCGCGGTAGCCGAGGAAGGTGAAGTGATCCTCGGCAGCCCAGCGCAGGAACGCACGGATTTCGCTGCGGCGGTGTTCGTCCACCGGAAGCGGCCGCATGGTCAGCTCGTCGGCGATCTGCAGCATGCGGTTGCGCATCGATGACCAGTCCTCGACGCTGGCACGCACTTCGGCCAGCACCGACACGAGGTTGGCCTGCATTGCCTTGAGTGCATCGCCATCGGCCAGGCGCTCGACTTCCAGGTGGATGATCGACTCCGGCCTGCCCTCGCCCACCGCGGTGAGTTTGCCGCGCGCATCGCGCGCCACCAGCGGCACCGGGTGCATCAGTTTGGCCACCGTCAGGCCGTCACGCGTCACCGCCAGCCCGACGCTGTCCACCAGGAACGGCATGTCGTCGTTGATGATCTGGATGGCCGTGGTCGGGGCCGTCCAGCCGTCCTTTTTCTGATCCGGATTGAACACCCGCACCACCGGCGCGTGCGGCTTGCGGGTGGCCATCAATTCGTACAGGCCGGCCGAAATCGACAACCAGTCGGTCGCGTCGCGTGCCGCGAGGTCGTCGGCCGCCACGCGATTGAACAGGCGCTCGCAAAAGCGCACGTAGCTGGTGTCCTTGCCGAGCGCACCGCGCTTGGCGGCAGCCAGCAGTGCCTCCGGATTGGCAGGCAGCACGGCAGCGGGAGCGGGAGCCACCGCCGCGGCGCCAGGGCTTGCAGCAGCCTTTTTGCCGGATGCGGGCTTGGCGGGTTTGGACGCGGCAGCAGCGGGGGTCTTGCTCTCGGTCTTTTTCACGAGGGGTCTTCGGGTGCGGGCCAAGCGACCATTTTAGCCATCGCCGTCCTGAACCGACAGCGACAGCCTCTTCCAACGACACATGAGCCTGAAGAGGGCGGCGTGATTCCAACGGCAGATGAGCTTGAAGGGGGAATGAGGCGGTCATCCCTGGAGGACGATGGTGACGCTGCACACCCGCACCTTGACCGCGCTGGATGAGGCTCGCGCTTTCCGCTATCTCTCGCGCCATCTCCGAGCCAATGGATGACCAGCTTCGCTGTTGAGAAGCTTTTCCGGCTTGCGCCGGGATGACGAGCGGGAGGCGGCGGGTTGCGGGGTGTCGGGCGCTGCGCCATCACGTGGATCTGGCGCGCTTGCGATCGTCGCAGAACGCGTTCCAGCGTGCGTTACCGCAGTCAAGGCGCTGGAGTTTGGCGTTTCCCCTTGCCTCAGCGCAACCCGGTCTCGTTGCGGGCGATCACCATGCGCTGGATCTCGGACGTGCCCTCGTAGATCTCGGTGATCTTGGCGTCGCGGCGAGCGCTCCAGCGAGCGCCGCCGCAGGCGGCGCGCTGGAGCGAGTCGCAGTTCCGCCTCAGCGCAGCCCCGTCTCGTTGCGGGCGATCACCATGCGCTGGATCTCGCTGGTGCCCTCGTAGATCTCGGTGATCTTGGCGTCGCGGAAATAGCGCTCCAGCGGCATCTCCTTGGAGTAGCCCATGCCGCCGTGGATCTGCACCGCCTGGTGGGCGATCCACATCGCCGCCTCGGAGGCGGTGAGCTTGGCGATCGCCGCCTCGTTGGAAAAGCGCGCCCCGCCCTTCTCGAACTGGCCCTTCTGCCATGCCGCTCGCAAGGTCAGCAGAGTGGCCGCATCGAGCTTGCACTTCATGTCGGCAATCTTGGCCTGGGTCATCTGGAAGGTGCCGATCGGCGCGCCGAAGGCCTTGCGGTCGCGCACGTACTCCAGGGTGCGCTCGTAGGCGGCGCGGGCGATGCCGATGGCTTGCGAGGCGATGCCGATGCGGCCGGCGTCGAGCACGCCCATGGCGATCTTGAAACCCTCGCCTTCCTTGCCCAGCACGTCCTCGGGGCCGACCCGGTAATCCTGGAACTCGATCTCGCACGTGGCTGAGGCGCGGATGCCGAGCTTGGGCTCGGTCTTGCCGCGATGGAAGCCGGGCTGGGTGGTGTCGATCATGAACGCGGTGATGCCACGCGCACCCTTGTCCGGCTCGCTCATCGCGAACAACACGATGTACTTGGCCACCGGACCGGAGGTGATCCAGCTTTTCTTGCCATTGACAAGGAAGCTGCCGTCGGCCTGCTTTGCCGCCCGGCAGCGCATCGCGGTGGCGTCCGAGCCGGACTGCGGCTCGGTCAACGCGAAAGCGCCGATCTCGCGCCCCTCGGCGATCGCGCGCACATACTTCTGCTTCTGCGCCTCGTTGCCGAACTTGAGGATGCCGTTGCAGAACAAGGAATTGTTGACCGACATGATGGTCGAGTGGGCGGCATCGGCGGCGGCGATCTCGATCATCGCCAGCACGTAGGCGATCGGATCCATGCCGGCGCCGCCGTACTCGTGCGGCACCTCGATGCCCATCAGGCCGTTCTCGCCCAGGGTGCGGATGTTGGCCAGCGGAAACTCGCCAGTCTGGTCGTGGTGCTCGGCCGAGGGGGCGATCTTTTCCTGCGCGATCCGCCGCGCCACGTCCTGGATCATCAACTGCTCTTCGGTGAACTGGAAATCCATGGCCTGCCTCGATCGCTGACGGGAAAGCGGGGAAGCCGGCAGCGCCCGCGATCGGCCCCGGTCGGGCCGATGCAACGTGCCTTGCGGATTTCACCCGGCCGCACATTGTATGCGACGCCGGCGATGCGGTCAGTCCGTAGCCACGGGCTCCTGCGCCGGTGCACTGGCGACGCGATTGCGACCGCCTTCCTTGGCCGCGTACAGGCAAGCGTCGGCGCGCTTGGCCAGCGTGCCCACACCCTTGTCGCCAGGCCGGCTCTGTGCGGCCCCGATACTGATCGTGGTCTTCAAGCCGTGCTGGATGTCGTCGTGGACCAGCGCCTGGACTGCGACGCGGATCCGCTCACCGACCTCGCAGGCTTCCTTCAACCCCGACCGCGGCAACACCACGAGGAATTCCTCGCCGCCGATCCGGCCCACCACGTCGTGCTTGCGCACGGCCCCGGCACACGCTGCCGCCACCCGGGTCAGCACCTTGTCGCCGGCGTCGTGACCGAAGCGGTCGTTGATGGCCTTGAAGTGGTCGATGTCCAGCGCCAGCACGCTCCAGGGCGCCGCCACCTCGTGTGCGGCATCGGCGGTTCGGTGGGCGATGTCGAAGACATGCCGGCGGTTGGGCAGGTGGGTCAGTTCGTCGGTCAACGCCAGCTCGCGCAAGCGCCTGGCGTTGCGCAGCGTGCGCACGATCGTCCATGCCAGCAGCAGCACCAGCACGGTGACCAGAGCGATCACCACTTGCTGCAGGGCTTCGTTGCGGCGCGCCGCATCCAGGGCTTGCTGCTTGAGCGCATTTTGCTTCGCCAGCGCCTGGTTCTCCGCCTCGGTCCTGGCGGTGTCGAAAGCCACCCGCATCCGGGTGGTGGTCTCGCGCTTGAGCCTGGCCGCCAGCTCCTCACGGTAGCCGACCTGCGCCGCAAGCGCGGCATAGGCGTGTTGCCAGTCCTTGGCATCCGCGTACGCCAGTGCCTGCTCGCCCTCGAGCTTGTCCAGGTAACGCAAGTTGCCCTGACGGGTGAAATAGTCGCGTGCGAATGCGAAATCGGCATTCGCATCGGCGAGCCGGCCCAGGTGGCGCAAGCCGATCGCGCGCGACAAACGTGCGTCAGCCACGCCATCGACATCCTTTGCCGACTGGAAACCGGCAATGGCCTGATCGAACAGCCCCAACGCCTGCGCGCCCTTGCCCAGTTTGACCAGGCTGACGCCAAGGGCACGCCGGGTCTCGGCGATCTGGCCCGGATCACCTTGCCGAACCTGGAGATCCAGCGCCTTGCCGAAGGCATCCACGGCGCCGGCATGATCGCCCTTGAGATCGAGCGTTGCGGCGATGTTGAACCATGCGGTCGCGATCTCGCCTTGATCGCGCGCGGCCTCGTGCACCGCCAGCAACTGTCGGTAAATGAGCAACGCCTTGTCGAACTCGCCCACGCGCGTGTCGGCATACAGGTTGGCGATCGCGTTGAGCGCATAATTTGCGCGCTTTGCATCGCCACGTTGCTTCTGCAGGCGCCAGGCCAGCTGAAGGTCCGCGAGTGCATTGGCGGTATCGCCGAGCACATAGCGCACCTCACCGCGAAACACCGCCGCCTGCGCGATCGCGCCCGGATCGCCTGCGCGCTTGCCGGCCACGAACGCGTCCTCGTAGTCGCGCGCGGCCGCGGCCAGATCGTGGCGGTCCTCGCGAGCGTAGCCGCGACAGGCGTGCAAATCGCTCAACGCCTTGGCATCGCCGATGCCCTCCACGACCGGCAGGTCGCGGGTGGCCATCGCCTCGACTTTGCCAATCGCCGTGCTCGCCGTCAGCCAGCAGCGCAGCCCCAGCGCCTGCGCGCGTTCGCCGCCCTGCAGTCGATCATCGGCAAGCGCCTGCTCGACCAACTTGAGGGCGGCCGGATCATCGTGGTTCTGCAGCGCCTGGGCACGCGCAACCCACTGCCCGGGTGGCGTGGGCGCGCTGGCCGCCGACGCGAGCGCCGGCACGCTCAGAATCAGCAGTAGCCACAGCAATCGATGCATCGAAGCGCGGGCGAGTCTCGGGGCCGATCCAGCCTACACCCGGAATGCGCAAAAACCGTGCAGGCCGGCGAAGCTGCTCTTGTATTTGGTGGCCAATTCGGGAACCAGCTCCAGCAGCTCCCGAAGGGTGCTGTTCACTCCGTCCCGAAGCGCTTGCTCCAACGGATCGATCCAGTCGCCCAGCCCAAGGGCCAAGCCCACAGTGCTATCGTTGCTCATGGCGTAGTCTCCTCGGCGTTTGCTGACGCCGTTGTTTGGTTGGTTCCAAACTGGAGACTACGCCGCCTTCAAATTTCCACCACGCTCGCTACACCACCAATTCAATCGGCACGGATCACTCCTCGAACAATTCAGAGTGCGTGCCCGTCCGCACAAAGATGATGGCGTTGCCATCCAGGCGGTAAATGAGCAGGAAGTCGCCGCCGATGTGACATTCGCGGTGGTCGGCCCAATCACCCTTCAGTGGGTGATCCAGCCATCCAGACCCCAGCGGCGCATCGTTGCCAATGAGCAGCAACATCGCCTGCTTCAGCCGCTTCAGGTCGTAGCGGCCCGAACGCGAGAGGCGTTCCCAGTCTTTGAGGAACGTCTTGGTGTAATCGCTCGCCCTGGGCAGCAGCGCCCGCTTACTGCTGGCGGGCTTTTTCGAGGTCATTGATCAGAGCGTCGGCAGAGTCAAAACGGGTAGCGCGTGCCACGGTCATTGCGCGGGCTTCTTCCATCGCTGCGCGGGTTTGGGCGTTGGGCACCTTCAACTCCAGCGGGAAGGCCTGGTCGTTCACCACGCGCTTGAGCAGGATGCGCACAGCATCCGACACGGACAGCCCCATGGCCGCCAGTGCCTCGCTGGCTTGCGTCTTGATTTCGTCGTCCACACGGACGTGCAACATTGTGGAATGGGCCATGATTAGATCCTCCGTTTTCGCAATTTTGTATCTCGAATGCGATACGGTCAAGTGACCGCTGGTGATGCTCTGGCCGCGTTCGATGCCTGACTGGCGGCCTTGGCTGACCGTGAACCGGCACGCGTAAGTTGTTGATTTTGCGAGAGCCTCATCTGCGCCTACCCGCAGGCCAAACGGAGAATAGAGACGGCTCTGGCTCCGGAAACAGCGAAATTGGGGCGTTTCGGCAGGCGGCCACCCGCAGAACAGGCGGCCGAAACCCCGCGTGGCGCGGGGATTTCAGGCAAGAAAAAGGGCCCGGAGATTATCCGAGCCCTTGTGTATGGTGGTGTAGTTCCCCGTTACAGGAAACCGCCCTGCCTCGTCGGCGAGGACACCGTAGGTAGGATTATATACGAATACGGAGGTCCGAGGAAAGTTCGCAGCCCCCCGCGCACTTCCTACCTTCTTTACTGCGTAATCCAGTAATTTTGATCATCCTCGCTGGTACGATTTGATCAGTCCGCTGGCGCTTGCGTCACACCACGCTGCTCATCATGATCAGCCTGTACGGCGACCGACAGGTGGCAGAGCTGTAGATCGCGCCGCACGGTTCTATTGTTTCTCCTCGCTCGAAACACTCAAACCTTGCGCGTTACATGAGTCCGTCTGAGATCAGGGGAATTCTTAGCCAAACCCAAACCGATAGTTCTTATGTCTATGGTGCGGTTTCTGAAGCGAGGGATGACCACTCACGATGGCACCGGGCTGCTGAGCCAGGAAAAGCGCCCCCCCCCCTATTAACAAAGCCGTCGCGATTCATAATCGACCGGAGCAGTCTGTCATCTATGACGCTTCACGCGCCAAGCTTGTTCTGCCACATCGCCATTCGACATTGCCTGCGGAGGCAGGCATCCATTCAAGCCGAGCAATTTCCAAACCCGCAAAGTGGAAAATAAGGCGCCACCCGGTTAGCATGTCCGGACATAACAGAGACCCTTGGAGGGCTTCAGCCTTGGCTAATGCTGCTTCTGATAAGAATAAATGCAAGAATGGTAGTCCTCCCAGACAGTCAGGATTGCGTGCAGACATTCTGACGATCTCGCTGGCGATGCATATTCTGGGGCTGGCCCTGCCGCTGGCCCTGCTGCAGATTTATGACCGCATCCTGCCGGCACAGGCCTATGGCACCGCGAGCTTCCTGGTCGCTGGCGTCGGCGTCGCGATCATGCTCGAAGCCGTGCTGCGCTACGGACGGCAAGCGCTGTTCGCCAACCTCGGCGCGCGTTACGAAGCACAGGCCACGCTCGCTGCACTGGAGCGTCTGCAGCATGCCGACATCCGCGCCGTGGAGAAACTGGGTTCAGCTGCCATCAGCGACGCCCTGCGGGCAATCTCCCTGGTTCGTGATTTCTGGTCCGGGCAGGCTGGGGCAGCACTGTACGAACTGCCCTTCATGGCGCTGTCGACAACCTCTCGCGCAACCAAGACATCGCGGTCGGACTGCAAGTGATCTTGAA
>CAZXGS010000026.1:0-39651 GCA_964640525.1 uncultured Gammaproteobacteria bacterium
TTCTGGATGGCCACGGCCCTGCGGGCCTCGCCATGACGGCTGGGTGTCAGGTTCACGGCACGTGAGCATTTCCGGAACGGGAAAGGGGCCTCTCCATGAACCCATGCGATAAGTCGTTGATTCGTCGTGCCTTCCTTTTGTCCTCGCGAGCGCAGCGAAGCGATCCAGCGTCCTGGCTCCGAGTTTCTGGATGGCCACGGCCCTGCGGGCCTCGCCATGACGGCTGGGTGTCAGGTTCATGGCCCGTGGGCATTTCCGGAGCGGAAAAGGGGCCTCGCGATGACCACCGGCGCCATCCCAAGCAGTTACGCTCTCCATGAACCCATGCGATACGTCGTTGATTCGTCGTGCTTTCCTTTTGTCATCGCGAGCGCAGCGAAGCGATCCAGCGTCTTGGCTCCGATTATCTGGATGGCCACGGCCCTGCGGGCCTCGCCATGACGGCTGGGTGTCAGACTCATGGCCCGTGGGCATTTCCGGAGCGGAAAAGGGGCCTCACGATGACCGCCGGGGCCATCCCCAGCGGTTACGCTGTCTTCTTCCATCCCACACCGCCGCCCGTGACGCTCATCGACAGCCACTGCCATCTGGACGCTACGGAGTTCGACGCCGACCGCGGCGCCGTGGTCGCCCGCGCTCGCGGCGCGGGTGTGGTGGCGCAGGTCGTCCCGGCGGTGACCGCCGTCGGCTGGCCGAAGCTGCGCGCCCTGTGCGCCGGCTGCGACGGCCTGTACCCGGCCTATGGCCTGCACCCGATGTATCTGGTCGAACACGAGGAACGGCACTTGGCGGCGCTGCGTCACGTGTTGCGGATCGGAGGGGCCGTGGCGGTCGGGGAATGCGGCCTGGACTTCCACGTCGAAGGACTCGACCGCGCGCGCCAGCAGTTCTTCTTCGAGGCGCAACTGCGGATCGCGCGCGCGTTCGAGCTGCCGGTCATCGTGCACGCGCGCAAGGCTTTCGATGCGGTGATCGCCAGCCTGCGCCGGGTCGGCGGATTGCGCGGTGTGGTGCACAGCTTCTCGGGTAGCCCGGAACAGGCGCGGCAGTTGTGGAAGCTTGGCTTTCACCTGGGCATCGGTGGCCCGGTCACCTTCGATCGCGCGCAACGCCTGCGCCGCATCGTCGCGTCGATGCCGATCGAATTTCTGCTGCTGGAAACCGATGCCCCCGATCAGCCCGACGCGCTCCACCGCGGCCAGCGCAATGAGCCGGCGCGGTTGGCCGTCGTCCTCGACACCATCGCAGGTTTGCGCAACGTGGTACGGGAAGATTTGGCAGCAATGACCGCAGGCAATGCGCGGCGCCTGTTCGGGATACCGCCGCAGAAGTGAGATCGATCAACTTTTCGCCGGCTTCAACAACACCTCCAGCGCCCTTCCCACCGCCGCGAACGCAAACGCGCCGGTCACGTGCGTCGCCGCGCCCAGGCCACCGCCGCAATCGAGCTTCATCGCCGCGTCCGGGCCAGCGGCAGGGCGCAGGCCGCAAACGCTGCCGTCGGCCTGCGGGTACTTCACGTTCTCCAGCGAGTACACCGCCGGGATGCCGAAATAGCGGTCCGGGTTGCGCGTGAAACGGTGCTCGGCGCGCAGCTTCTTGCGCACCAGCGCGAGCAGGGCGTCGTGCTCGGTGCGCGACAGGTCGCGGATCCGGACCTGGGTCGGATCGGTGCGGCCGCCGGCCGAGCCGGACACCACCAGCGGCAGCTTGCGGCGCTTGCAGGCGGCGATCAGTTCGATCTTGCTGCGCAGGCTGTCGCAGGCGTCAATGACCAAATCGAAACCACGCCCAAGGATCGCTTCCATGTTGCCGGCGACCAGAAACTCCGACACTGCCTCGAGCTGCGCGGCTGGATTGATCGCCTGCGCGCGCTCGGCCAGTACCGCCGCCTTGCCGCGGCCGAACTGGCCGTCGAGCGCGTGCGACTGGCGGTTGCTGTTGGACAGGCAGATGTCGTCGGCATCGATCAGGGTCAGCCGCCCCACCCCGCTGCGCGCCAGCGCCTCCACCGCCCACGAGCCGACCCCGCCCAAGCCAACCACGGCGACGTGGCGGTCGCCCAGACGCAGTGCCGCACCGGCGCCGTACAGGCGGTCGATGCCGGCGAAGCGTTCGCGGTAGATCTGCGTTCTGGCATCCATGGAAACGAGCATGCTGACGGGTGTAAGGCGGTGTCGGTCAGTCGCCGGCGCAACCGCAACGCATGGTATCGTGCCGGCGCCCACCCGCACCCAGCAGGTACCTCCATGTCGATGACCATGCGCAAGGCCGTCCCCATCGCGATCGGCGTCGGCCTGTTGATTGGCGTGATCGGCACGGTGATGGCGATGAGCGCTCTGCGCAACGGCCCGCACATGTCCGAGGTGCTGATGCACATGCAGGATTACCACATGGACGCGTTGTCCAACAACATCAAGCAGAACCGCTGCGCGGCCACTGACAGCCTGCCGCATCTGCAGGCGCTGCGCACGCTGTCCAACGACATCGAGCCGATCTTCCTGCCGATCGACAAGGAAGCCGATTTCCGCCAGAAGGCAAGCGACTTGCGCGCGGCGCTGGATGCCAGCTTGGCCAAGCCGCCGACGGATTGCCCTTCACTGGGCGCAGCGACCACGCGGATCGGCCAAACCTGCAAGTCCTGCCACCAGGCCTTCAGGAACTGATGGCTGCGCGAAGCACCCTCGTCATGGCGCTCGCGTTGACCTTGGCGGCGTGCGCCACCCACGCGCCGCAGCCGCAGGAGCCCCTGACCGGAGGGCGGACCTTCCCAGCGCCATCGGGACCTGCGCCCGCACAGACGCACGCGCGCTGCACGGCCGGGATCGGCGAGGTGGTACGCATCGTGGATCTGGGCGCATCCGCATCCGCAGCCGCAAGCCCGCAAGGCGGTGTGCTGGCCGGTGTGCTCGGTCAGGATGCCGCGCCCAACCATCACGGCAGCGGCCACGACCTGTACCTGAAGATGGACGATGGGCGCAGGCTGATCGCCAACCAGCAGCGCATCGACGGCATCGCGGTCGGCAACCGGGTGATGATCGACGCCGATTGCCGCGCCCACGCGCTGCACTGAACGCGGGATCGACAGATCAGGTCGGGGGCCGGGTTGCCCCTGTCGCCCTCCATCGCCAGCGGACACGCGGTTCCGCATCCGGCCGATCATGACGGACGCCGGAGCCGGCGCACGACAGGGCATGCGCCCGTGCCGGGCGCACACAAAAAACCCGGAGCATCGCTGCTCCGGGTTCGAGTTCGTGGCGCGGGACGCGCCGCGGATTACATCGGCGTCACTTCCTCCGCCTGCAGGCCCTTCTGGCCCTGCACGACCTTGAAGCTGACCTTCTGGCCTTCCTTGAGGCTCTTGAAGCCAGTGCCCTGGATGGCGCGGAAGTGCACGAACACATCCTCACCGTTCTCGCGGGCGATGAAACCGAAACCCTTGGCATCGTTGAACCATTTCACGGTGCCCATCTGACGATCCGACATAAAACACTCCTGATACTTGCTGTCTTGATTGGCCGATTACCGGCCGGTGGTACTGGTCATGCAAGGAGTACATCGAGGGAGACGATGGAGCGGATCGGACGATCAGACACGCATCGGGTCACGATCTACAGTGACCTGCAACGCCAGCGCCGGCAGTGTAGTGCATGCCAGCGCGCTTTGCGAGATGTCAAGTGGCAAAAATCGACAATTCCGACATTGCGGTGCAGCATGGAGGGCGGGTTGAATGCCCGGTCCGGAACGCCCGAGTCGGTGGCCGCGGGCAGCCACACCCCGCCCGTCGTGGACAACCCGGAAGGACCGATGGACAGCCACCTGATCATCTGGGTCGTCGCCGGTGTGCTGATCGTGCTCGGCACGATCGGCACCGCCTTGCTGCTGCCGGGGGTGCCGGTGGTGTTCGCCGGAATGCTGCTGGCGGCGTGGGCGGACGACTTCCGGATCGTCCCGCTGTGGGTGGTGGTGGTGCTGGGGATCGTGTCGCTGATCGCGCTGGCGGTGGATGGGCTGGCCGGCCTGCTGGGCGCCAAGCGGGTCGGGGCGAGCTGGCTGGCGGTCGGCGGGGCGGCGGCGGGCGCGGTGGTTGGGTTGTTTTTCGGAATTCCCGGGCTGCTGCTGGGTCCGTTTCTCGGGGCGATCGCGGGCGAGTTGTTGCATTCGAAAAATCCGCAGCATGCGACCCGGGTGGGATTGGGAACGTGGGTCGGGATGATCGCCGGGGCGCTGCTCAAGCTCGTGCTGGTGTTCGTGATGCTGGGGATATTCCTCGGGACGGTGGTGTTGAGGCGAGCGGTGTGATGGGGCGGTCGGCGTGGCTGTTGGTGTCGGTCACGGCGGCGGCGGGCATGGGATCCGGAAATCCCTGCAACTTGCAGGATTGCCGAGACTTCGGAGGTCCGCCCTCACGCGCCTTCGGCACCACTCTCCCAGTGGGAGAGGGAGAAGCCAAAAGCATCCCCACGCCCAATGGGAGGATGAGAAGCCAAAAACAACCCCTCGCCCAACGCGGAAGGGAGAAGCCAGAAGCATCCCCTTTCCCTCCGGGAGATGGGTAGCGGTGAGGGAAGACGCCATCGAGTCACTGCGTGCCGGAGGCGGTCGAGGTTCCGCTCAGCCGCCTTCCAGTTCCATCCAGCGCGCGTAGGCTGCTTCCAGCTCGGCCTGGCGCACGACCAGTTCGGCATTGGCGGCGACGATCTGCGCCGCGGCGTTGCGATAGAAGCCCGGATCCTGCATCGCCGCGGTGTGCGCGGCGATCTGCGCTTCCAGCGTCTCGATCCGCGCCGGGAGCTGGCCGAGTTCGTGTTGCTCCCGGAAGCTCAGCTTGCGCTTCGCTGCGGGCGACGGCGGCGAGCCCTTCCCGGCGGCCGCTGGCGTCGCGTCCGCAGGCCTGGCTGCAACGGAGGTTGTCTGCGCCGGGCGCTGCCGCAGCCAGTCCGAGTAGCCGCCGACGTACTCACCGATCCTGCCTTCGCCCTCGAACACCAGCGTCCCGGTCACCACGCGGTCGAGGAAGTCGCGGTCGTGGCTGACCAGCAGCAAAGTGCCCGGGTAGTCGGCCAGCAGCTCTTCCAGCAGTTCCAAGGTCTCCACGTCCAGATCGTTGGTCGGCTCGTCCATCACCAGCAAGTTGGAAGGCTGCGCGAACAGCTTGGCCAGCAGCAGGCGGTTGCGCTCGCCGCCGGACAGGCGGGTGATCGGTGCACGCGCACGCTCGGGCGTGAACAGGAAGTCCTGCAGGTAGCCGAGTACGTGCTTGCGGCCGTTCGCGGTCTCGATGAACTCCAGCCCCTCGGAGACGTTATCCAGCGCGTTCCAGTCCTCACGCAGTGCGGCGCGGTGCTGGTCGAAATACGCCACCTGCAGGCCGGTGCCGAGCTTGACCTCACCCGCCTGCGGCGTGATTTGCCCGAGCAGCAGCCGGATCAGCGTGGTCTTGCCGACGCCGTTGGGGCCGATCAGGCCGATCCGGTCACCGCGCAGGATGGTGACGCTCAACCCGCGCACGATCGGCCGGCCGTCGTAGGCGAACGCCACGCCTTCGGCCTGGATCACCTTCTTGCCCGAGGCCTGGGTTTCCATTGCCGCCAACTTGACCGTGCCGACTTGCTCGCGCCGCTGCGCGCGTTCACGCCGCATCGCTTCCAGGCGGCGCACGCGACCCTCGTCGCGGGTGCGACGGGCCTTGATGCCCTGCCGGATCCAGACTTCTTCCTGCGCCAGCAGCTTGTCGAAGCGGGCGTTCTCCTGCGCCTGCGCGTGCATGCGTTCCTCGCGCCGGCGCAGGTAGTTGGCGTAATCGCCCGGCCAACTGGTGAGCGCACCGCGGTCGATCTCGACGATCCGGGTGGCCAGCGCGCGCAGGAACTGGCGGTCGTGGGTGACGAACACGATCGCGCCGCGAAAGCCGCGCAGGAACTCTTCCAGCCAGTCGATCGCGGCGATGTCGAGGTGGTTGGTCGGCTCGTCGAGCAGCAGCACGTCGGGCTCGGCGACCAGCGCGCGCGCCAGCAGGACGCGCCGCTTGAGGCCGCCGGACAGGTCCGCGAAGCGCGCGTCCTCGGGCAGCTCCAGACGGGTGACGACCTGGGTCACGCGGCGATCCAGATCCCAGCCGTTGGCGCGCTCGATCTTCGCTTGCACCTCGGCCAGCGCATCGGTGTCCACCGACGCGGCATGGCTCAGGCGATGAAACTGCGCCAGCCACTGGCCGAGTTCGCCGAGCCCGTCGGCGACCACGTCGAACACGCTGCCGTCCAGATTCGCCGGCACTTCCTGCGCCATCGCGCCGACCCGGACGCCATCGGCAAACCGCACCTCGCCCTCGTCGGGGACAATCTGCCGCGCCAGCAGGCGCAGCAGGGTGGACTTGCCGGCGCCGTTGCGACCGACCACGCACACCCGCTCGCCGGCGTCGATGGCGAGCACGACGCCGTCCAGCAGCGCCGGCCCGCCGACGCCGTAGTGGACGTCCTGCAGGGCGATCAACGACATGACGACGAATCCGGCGCAGGTCGGCGCCGAGCCTCAGTGATGGTGACCACCGGCGCCGTGAACGTGGCCGTGCTCGAGTTCCTCGGCGGTGGCTGCGCGCACCTGCGCGACTTCGATGGCGAAGTGCAGCGGCTGCCCGGCCAGCGGATGGTTGCCGTCGACGGTCACGTTGTCCGCGTCCACCGCGGCGACCGTGACCAGCATCGTGCCGTGCGGGCCCTGGGCCTGGAACTGCATTCCGGGTTCAATGACGTCCACGCCCTGGAAAGCGGCGCGCGGTACCACCTGCACGAGCTCGGGGTTGCGCTCGCCATAGCCCTGCGCGGGCGACACGACCACGTCGAAACGATCGCCGACGTCGCGCCCGGTCATCGCGTTCTCCAGCCCCGGCACGATGTTGCCGGCGCCGTGCAGGTAGGCCAGCGGCTGGCCCTGCGGCGAGGCGTCGATGACCTCGCCGGCGGGATTGGTGAGGGTGTAATGGAACAAGGCGACGGTGCGCTCGGCGATCTGCATGGATAGTCTCGGAAGGTGGCGGAAACCGCGGATCGGGCCGATCGGCAGTGGCCCCGAAGTGGGGGCGATGGCCGTGGTTTCAAGCGTTTCGCGGCAGTGTCGCCGGCGCCAGCAGGTGCACGTCCACCGTACCGACCCCTTCGCAGACGACCTTCCAGGGCTGCCCGGAGGTCGCCGCCGGCGGCCACAGCGCACCCGTGGCGGACGTCACCAGCACGTACTCGCGCGCGTCGACGTCGTTTTTCAGCAACCGGTGAATCAGGATCACGTCCTCGCCGGCCAGTTCGGTGAACCCGTGGAGCGGCTTGATCGCGACCTCGCCGCAGTGCATGAACGCCTTCAGCCGCAACCCGTGCACATTGCTGCAGGCATCGCAGTTGCAGGCAGTACGCGCCTCCGCCACGCGCTGGCGACTGGCGGCGAAGGCATCGAACATGCTGCCGAGCTGGGCCGCCACTTCGGCCGCGGCCGCGCCAGGATCGGCGCCGGATTCGGCGTACAGCAGCGCGGCGTCGCCCTCGAACTTGTTCAAGGTCAGCGGGTGCCGACAGCGATCGACCACCGCGTCGAGCAATTCGCTGACCACCTGCTCGGCGTGCAGCAGGCTCACCGTCCGATGGACGATGAAATCGGTGTAGCCGCTGATGTCCAGGATTGCCAGCTGGACGTGGGCGAGACGAATCATCGAATGCGCTTCAGGCCAGCACCGCGCCGAGGTCACGCTCGATCTTCTCCGGGGTGTCGGTGGGCGCGTAGCGCTTGACCACCAGCCCGTCGCGGCCGACCAGGAACTTGGTGAAGTTCCACTTGATGCCCTCGGTGCCGAGGAAGCCGCCTTTCTGTTCCTTGAGCCACTTCCACAGCGGGTGCGCCTGGCTGCCGTTGACGTCGATCTTGGCGAACATCGGGAAGCTGACGTCGTAGGTGAGCGAGCAGAAATTGCGGATCTCCGCCGCATCGCCCGGCTCCTGATGGCCGAACTGGTCGCAGGGGAAACCCAGTACCTCCAGCCCGGCGTCCTTGTGCTGCCGATACATCGCTTCCAGCCCCTTGTATTGCGGGGTGAAGCCGCACTTGCTGGCGACGTTGACGATCAACAACGGCTTGCCGCGATAGGTGGCAAGGGATTGCTCCACGCCGTCCAGGTCACGGGCGGCGAAATCATAGGCGGTGGTCATGGCTGCCATCCTCCGGATCGGGTCGGTCGCACTGTAGCGCGATCGGCTGGCCGCGGGCGCAATCCGCGCCGGAAACGCCTCCGGATGTCCGGTCCGCCCGGCCTTTTTCGTAGACTTGCCCGGGGCCTGATGGTATGCCTAGCATCCCTCCGCCGGCCGAAGGTAGAGGCGTTGCCTCGAAATCCTCACGCGCGCGGCACCAACAGGGGACCGATGGCAACGCAGGCCATGCGAGGCAACACGCCAGGTCGTGACCCTGGCAACGTGCGCGACATGGCCCACCGATCCGCCGGCATCGGGTGACGGGGGGAACCATGTACGCGTCCAGCCCATTCCACACGCGCGCCACGCGCCTTGCATCGCTGTGCCTGGCCGGCGCACTCGCCATCCCCATGCTGCTGGCAGCGTCACCCATTCACGCCGCCGCCGCAGCGGCCGGGGTGGTGATGGTCAACGTGGCGCAGACCGGTTACGTGGACAACGACGGCTCCGGCGATGTGTCGGAAGGTGACCAGCTGGATTTCACCGAGACGGCGACCAACGTCGGCGGCATCGGGCTGACCAATGTCCAGTTCTTCAACAGCGGCGCGACCTGCAACACCCTGGCGGTCAACGCGGTCTGCCAGGGCACCTATTCGGCCACGGTGGACATCCCGTCCGCGCAGGCCGGATCGTTCCAGACCACCGCGTACGTGAACGCGACCGAGTTGCCAGGAACCGCCTCCAGCTACCCGATCTTCGTCCCCGTTCATGGCAGCGCGATTACGGCCAGCGTGACCCTGGCCCTGACCAGTCAGGTGGACAACGACCATTCCGGCACGATAACGCCCGGCGATGTACTGACCTACACCCTGACCGCCCAGAATTCCGGCCAGTCAAACATTCAAGCCCTGCAGGTGTCCAATTTCGTGGCCATCACGAACGCGCAGAGCGGCCCCCCAGCGAAGACGGCCATTTGCAGCAACCTGACGCCGGGCGCAACGTGCACAGTCGATAACGCGTACACGGTAACAGCTTCCTCCTCCCAGGACGGCTCGTCCGGGATCACGGCCTCCGGTTACGCCAAGATCACTTACGGCCCAGGCAATGGCAGCACGTTCAACGCCGCGCCGGTATTCACGCCGACCCAGAACGCCGTGGGTGCGGGCATGTTCCTGAGCAGCACCGTCACCGGGTACTCGTCGGCCATCCTCGCCGAGGGCGTGAAGATCCACTACAGCCTGGCGGCCAGCAACACCGGCAGCGTGACCCTCACGAACGTGGCGATCTCCAGCCCGGACACCGTGCCCGACACGAAGACCTGCGCCAGTGTTCCGGTCGGCGAGGCGTGCGTGCTGGACACCGACTACACCATCACCGCGACGGACGTGGCCAATGGAGCAACGCCCGACACGAGTTTTCAGGTCACGGCGACCGAGGTATCCGGCCCATTTCCTGGAGAGCTGTACCCGATCACGGTCGATGGCTTGCAGACCATCGCCCAGACCGGCATGCAGATTCTGTCCGGCAACCAGCAGACCGGAGCACCGGGCGACAGCCTGCCGACACCGCTGACGGTGCAGATCCCCGGCCCGGGCCCGGTGGCCGGCCAGGCGGTGGACTTCACGGTTCTGACCAGCAACGCCACCGTCTCCGCCAGTCAGGTATTCACCGATGCGCAAGGCAAAGCCAGCACGCAGCTGACGCTCGGCGCGGCGACCGGCGCGGTGCTGGTGGAAGCACATTTGCGCTACGGCAGCCAGACGCCCGGCGCGATCTTCACCGCGACGATCTCCAACAACCTCTCGCCGGCGACCTTGCGCATCGTCTCCGGCAACTACCAATCGGTGCCCGTGAACACCCCGTCCGCGCCGCTGACGGTGCTGCTCACCCGCGACGGCAATCCGCTGGCGAATGAAACCATCACCTGGACCGGCAAGGACGTGAAGTTCGCCAGTCCCACTGTGCCGGCCACCTCGCAGACCGACAGCAGCGGCCACGCCAGCATCGTCGCGACCCCGCTGGTTTCCGGCCCACTGGAAGTCACCGCGACCCCGAATACGACCTCCTCCGGCCCGGTCACCTTCGCCATCAACCAGACCATCGCGATCACCGCCGGGCTGACGCCGGCGCAGATCGCGGTGGCCAACTCGCTCGACCATGCCTGTGCGGCGCTGGCGGACAAGGGCAGTCTTTCCCCTGCACAAGAGGACCTGATCGCGCAGTGCCAGGCGCTGCTGCAGGCGCCATCGTCCGAGGTCGGGCACGCGCTCGACCAGATGATGCCGCGCGATGCGCTGTTGCAGACCAACGCCTCGGTGCTGGCGGCGCAGGCGCAGTTCGACAACCTCAAGGCGCGCCTGTCCGCCCTGCGCGGTGGCGGCGGCGGCCATTTCGGCGGACTGGCCTTCGCCAACCCAGGCAACAACGTGCCGATCGGTACGCTCGCCGACGCCGCACTCGGCATGGCCGCGCGCCAGGCCGACGCCCCGGCGCAGGCCGGCAGCGGTTTCGACCGCTGGGGATTCTTCCTCTCGGGCACCTTCAGCGACGGCTCGTCCGACCCGCGCGCGCTCACGCCCGGTTACGGCTTCCACAGCAACGGCGTCACCGCCGGCGTGGATTACCGCGTCAACGACGGCATGATCCTCGGCCTCAGCGCCGGCTACGCCCGCTTCAGCAGCGCGGTCGATGCGATCGGCGGCGGGCTGGATACCCACGGCTGGAGCCTGTCGTTCTATTCGACCTTCTTCCGCAAGGACAACTGGTACTTCGACAGCGTCCTGACCTGGGGCAAGAACCGCTACGACATCGACCGTCGCATCGTCTATGCCCTGACCACCAACACCGGAACCGTCGCGGTGAATCAGGCGGCGACCTCCAACTCCGACGGCACCACCCTGGCGGCGGCGTTGAGCGTCGGACGCGATTTCGCGCACGGCCCGTGGTCGTTCGGCCCCTACCTGCGCGGCACCTGGACGCGCACCCACTTCGGCGACTACCAGGAGACGATGATTTCCGGCAAGACCGGCAGCGGCCTCGGCCTGGTCGTCGCCGGACGCACCGCCACCAACGTGGCCAGCGTCCTCGGGGCGAAGCTGAACTACGCCTCCAGCCAGAGCTGGGGCGTGCTCATGCCGCACGTGGAAGTCGAATGGGAGCACGACTTCCAGAACAACCCGGACAGCATCACCGCGCACTTCCTGCAGGATCCCACCGCCACCCCGTTCCACATCCGGGGCGACAACGTGGATGTCAACTTCTTCCGCGCCGGCCTCGGCCTGTCGTTCCAGTTCACCCAGGGGCGCTCGGGCTTCGTGTATTACGAGAAGACGCTGGGCCAGTCCGGTATCACCCAGGACAGCATCGCGCTCGGATTCCGGATGGAGTTCTGAGCGACCGTCGGCATCGTTCCGTTGGGTGCCCTATCAAAGCACGTGCCCCTCGCCGTCATTGCGAGGAGGGCGCAGCCCGACGTGGCAATCCATGTGCAGTGGTGCACTGGATCGCCACGGCCTTCGGCCTCGCGATGACGTTGCGAACGGCAGTGAGCCATATCGAAGCACGCCCCTCACCGTCATTGCGAGGAGGGCACAGCCCGATGTGGCAATCCATGTGCTGTGGTGCACTGGATCGCCACGGCCTTCTGCCTCGCGATGACGTTGCGAACGGCCGTGGCGGAATGACGCCTCCGCCGAGGCACCCCATTTCCCCAACGCAAGAACGCTCGCGCGTGCCCACGGCAAGCCGTCCTCGCCGGCAACACCCCACCGGCTTGACCGGGATCAAGGCGGGCGCGCACCGCGCGCCTAGTATCCGGGCACGCGAATCGACCGCGCGCAGGGCGCTGCGCCCTGCACCGCCGGAGCCGTCCATGCACCCGCTGCCGCATCGCTACCACGTCCGCTCCCATGCCGGCCCGGATGGCGAAGTCGTGCTGCGCCACCCCGGCGCCGCCGACCTGGCCTCGATGCCGCCGCCGGAGTTCGGTGGGCCGGGCGGTCATTGGTCGCCGGAGGCCTTGCTGGTCGGCGCGATCGCCGATTGCTATGCGCTGACCTTCCGCGCCCTCGCCCGCGCGCGTTCGTTGCCGTGGACGCATCTGGATTGCGCAGTGGAAGGCGTGCTCGAACGCGCCAGCGACGGGCTACGCTTCACCGGCTTCAGCGTCCACGCGAGATTGCAGGTACCGGCCGGGGTCGATGCCGCGTTGGCCGAACGCTTGCTGCACGAGGCCGAGCAGCGTTGCCTGGTGTCCAACTCGCTCAAGGCGATCGGCACGCTGCAGGCCCACGTGGAGATCGTCACCGCATGAACGATGCCCTCCCTGTGCCGATGGCCGCGCGTGACCCTGCCGGCGCCGGCTTCGCCGCCGACCGGGGCGCGTGCCACGACACCCCATTGGCACTCGTCCGCCGCCTGATCGACGGCATCGACGACGCCGCGGTGGCACTGCTGGCCGGGCGCCGGCGACTGGTCGGGCTGGCCGCGCGGCGCAAGTCGGCCAGCGGGCAACCGCTGCGCGATCCTGCGCGCGAGGATGCGGTGCGCCTGCGCGGTCGCCGCCTCGGCGCGCGGCTGGGTGTGCCGGCCTCCAGCAGCGACCGCCTGCTCGACGCCCTGATCGCCGATGCCTGCAGTCTGCAGGGATTCGCCGACGAAAGCGCCGATGCGGCGCTCGCCGCTGGCCACGGCAAGGCGAACCATGCGCCGCGATTCACCAGCGCTGCCATCGAGCCGGCCTCGCCATGGCTGCGCCTGTTTCCACCCCCCACACGCTGGCGCGCATTGTTGCGTCATCTGCCCGTGCCGCTGCGCGCACAGGCGTTCGTCACGCTGGCTCGCCGCGCGCTGCGCGATCCGCTGGCGGCTGGCCGATTCGACCCGATCCAGGGCCGTCGGATCGGCATCCAGGTGCAGGACCTCGACCTGACCTGGATCGTGAGCGTGCGCGAGCGCGCGCTGCACGTGTGCACCGATGGCAGCCCGGCGGAGACCATCGTGCGCGGCGATGCGGTGGACTTGCTGCTACTGGCCTCACGGCGCGAGGACGCCGATACCTTGTTCTTCCAGCGTCGGCTGCTGCTCACCGGCGATGTCGAACTCGGCCTGACCACCCGCAATCTGCTCGACCAGCTGCCGTGGGCGGACGTACCGCTGGCGGTACGCATCACCCTGCACAGGATCGCCGGTCTGGCACAGGCCGCACGCCACGCCAGCCGCGCCGGCCGCGGAACGACGCCATGAACGCGCCCGCACTGAACGTGCCGTCCGTCGATCCCGCCCGCCCGCAGTGGCGCGACGAATTGCTGACCGAATACGCCGCGCTCGGCGAGCGCCTGGCGCAAACCATGCCGTGCCTGGAATGGCAGCTGCAACTGCCGTGGATCGACGCCATCGTCAAGCTCAAGGCGCAGCGCGGCGCGAAGATCCTCGCCCACAGCTACCAGACCCCGGAAATCTTCCACGGCGTGGCCGACGTCACCGGCGACTCGCTGGCGCTGGCACAGGAAGCCGCGCGCTGCCAGGCCGAGCTGATCGTGCTGTGCGGCGTCCACTTCATGGCCGAGAGCGCAAAGATCCTCGCCCCGGACAAGACCGTACTGATCCCGGACCTGGAGGCCGGCTGCTCGCTGGCCTCCTCGATCACCGCCGCCGACGTGCGCGCCCTTCGCGCCCGCCATCCGCACGCACCGGTGGTCAGCTACGTCAACACATCGGCGGCGGTGAAGGCCGAGTCGGACGCCTGCTGCACCTCGGCCAACGCAGTGCAGGTGGTGGAGGCGGTGGCCGCGGAATTTTCCGCCGACCGGGTGATCTTCCTGCCCGACCGCTACCTCGGCTCGTGGGTGGCCACGCAGACGCAGATCGAACTGGTGCTCTGGCACGGCCAGTGCGAGGTCCACGAGAAGTTCACCGCCATGGAGGCAAGGCATACCCGCGAGCGCTTCCAGGCGAAGATCGTCGCCCACCCCGAATGCCCACCGGAGGTGTTGGCCGAAGCCGATTTCGTCGGTTCCACCAGCGCCATGGGCCGCTGGCTGGCGAAGGAAAAGCCGGCGCGGGTGGCGATGATCACCGAGTGCTCGATGGCCGACAACCTGCGCAACCAGTTCCCGCAGGTGGAGTTCATCAAGCCCTGCAACCTGTGCCCGCACATGAAGCGGATCACGCTGCCCAACATCCACGCCGCGTTGTTCCACCGCCAGCACGAGGTGCAGGTCCCGCCGGAAATCGCCGCGCGCGCGCGGCTGGCGCTGCAACGCATGCTCGCCGTCGGCCGTCGCGAGGCAGCGTGATGGGCGATCCGCTGGTCATCGTTGGTGCCGGCATCGCCGGCATCGCCACCGCGCTGGCGGCGGCGCCCACCCCGGTGCTGCTGTTGCATCGTGGCGACGCCCACGCACGCCCGGCCAGCACGATGGCGCAGGGCGGCATCGCCGCCGCGCTCGGCGTGGGCGACCACCCGCGTGCGCATGCACACGACACCCTGGTCGCCGGCGCCTGGTACAACGACCCGGCGATGGTGAACTGGTTGTGCGCGCAGGCGCCGGCGACGATCGCCTGGCTGGAGCGCCAGGGCGTGGCCTTCGACCGCGACCACGACGGCAAGCTGATCCTCGGCCGCGAAGGCGGCCACGGCGCGCGGCGAATCGTCCACGCCGGCGGCGACGCCAGCGGCGCGCGGGTGATGCAGGCACTGCGTCAACGCGCCTTCGCCGCCGCGCACGTGCAGTGGCTGGACGATGCCGATGCACAGGCCCTGCTCCTTCGCGGCGGCGTGGTCCGCGGCGTGCGCATCGGCTCGCGTGCCGGGCAGACGCGCGAGATCGCCGCGCGCGGCGTGGTGCTGGCCACCGGCGGCATCGGTGCACTGTTCGCGCGCACCAGCAACCCGCCCGGCGCCGACGGTTCCGGGCTGGCGCTGGGCATGGCAGCCGGCGCGCGTGTGCGCGACCTGGAGTTCGTGCAATTCCACCCCACTGCACTGGACGTGGAAGGCGCGGCCTGTCTGCCGCTGATCACCGAAGCCCTGCGCGGGGCCGGCGCGCGCCTCTGCGATGCACATGGCCACGCATTGATGGACGGCATCGACCCGCGCGGCGATCTCGCCCCGCGCGACGTGGTCGCACGCACCGTCTGGCAGGCGCAGCAGGACGGCCGTCGGGTGCTGCTGGATGCCACCCGGGTCGATGGCGACTGGTCGCAGCGCTTCCCCACCGTGCTCGCCGCCTGCCTGCAGCACGGCCACGACCCGCGCCGCGCCCCGATTCCGGTCACCCCCGCCGCGCACTTCCACATGGGCGGCCTGGCGACCGACTTCCACGGCAACACCACGGTGCCGGGCTTGTACGCAGTCGGCGAGGTCGCCTGCAACGGCGCCCACGGTGCCAACCGCCTGGCCAGCAACTCCCTGCTGGAGGGCGTCGCCTGCGGGCGTCGCCTGGGCACCGCGCTGGCGATGCGCGAACCCGCACCGGCGCATGGCCCGCTTCAATGGTGCGAACGTGGCTCCGGCCTGCCCGAGCCAAGCCGCGCGGATCTGCGTCGTTTGCTATGGGAGTATGCCGGCCCGGTGCGGCACGGCACCGGCCTGGCGAAGGCCTGGAATGCCTGTCGCGAGGCCGCCGACACCGGCTGGCAGGTGCGCCTTGCCGGCGCCCTTCTCGGCGCCGCGCTGGATCGCCGCGCCAGTCTCGGCGCACACTGGCGGCAGGACACCGCGGCTGCCGCCGTACCTGATCGAATGGCGCGCGAAGCCTGACGGAAGCCTGCTCCACGGCCAACGTCATCGCATGCACTTGGCGCAAGACAACGTGCAGGAATCGCCTGCGCCGGACGCCCGGAAGCCACGTGTCAAGATGGTCCTTGGCGGAACGTGAGATAAAGCAACAGTGCGTTGTAGCAGGCGTGCAGCAACATGCCAGGCAGCAGGCTGCCGCTGCGCCGGTACAGCAGCGCGCAGACGATGCCGAGGGGGAAGACCATCGGCCACGAGGTAAACGGATGCAGCGCCGCGAAGAAGGCCGCGCTGGCCAGCACCGAACGCCGGAGCCCCCATAGCGGCAGCATCGCGCGGAACAGCAGACCGCGGAACAGGAACTCCTCGACCCAGGGCGCGATGCCCACGGCGAACACCGCGTTGGCGGTCAGCAAGGCCGGATGGTCCCGCATCAGGTCGAGGCCGCGCGCGATCGGATCGCGCACCGCCGACCACGGCAGCGAGAGCAGAAGATGCTGGTAGCCCAAGGCGACGACGGCCAGCAGCGCGCCGCCCAACATGCCGACGGCAGCCGCGCGCTGCGGCAACAGCGGCCCGTCGCTGGTGAAGCTGAGGATGTCGCGCAGTCCCACACCATGCCTGGAATGCCAGTTCAGCACCACGAGGCAGATCACCACCGCGGCCACTCCATACGCCATGGGCAGGATCACCGCTGCGGCGCTGGTGCCAAAAAACCCGAGGATCGGCAGTGCGATCAGCACGGCCAGCTCCTGGTAACCGACCAAGGCGAGCACGCCACTGAGGATCGTCGGCGGCCGCACCGGCGGCTCGGACTCCTGGTCGAACAGGTAAGGCAGGCGCATGCGGAAGCGCTCCCAGACGGCGCCGGCCAGCACCCAGTTCAGGATGATCGCGACCACCACGAGCGACCATTGGCGCAGCCCGACGCCCATGGCGAACGTCGAATTGCCGATGCCCGTCAGGAAGCGCTGGCCGAACGGGATCGGCTCGGGCGTGCCCGACGAGGTGGGCGCACGGATGAGGGTCACGGCCTTCTCGGACACGGCCAGCCCGAACGGCAGCCAGAGCAAGCCCACCCCCAGGATGGCAAGGACGTCGTGCGGGAACATCCAGACCAGGAATCCCAGGCACAGCCACACCATCAACGTGACCAGCGCGAACAGCACCCGCACCTTCATCCGCAGCACGTCCTCGAGTCCGCGCGGCCAGCTCAGCGTCAGCAGCAGGGCCGGACCCTCGCTGAGCAGTACGCGCGGGCCGGCATTGCCGATCAGCATCGCCGCGAGGAAGAAGATCACGGCGGCGATCACGTTCCAGCTCGACCCCGCCCCGTCCAACAGGTCGTGCATGTTCGCGAACTGCGAGGCGACCATGAACAGCGGCACGCCGATGAGTTGCACCAGGGCGCCACGATCGCGCCGCAGCCACAGGCGCTCCTTGCGCAGCAGCGGATCGGCAAGCAGACCCTTCCAGCCGCCGCCGCGCAGGACGAAGGAATCGGTCTCGCGACGCACGTCGGTGCCCCCGAAACCTCCTTCGAGTCCGCGCGCGGTCGCCACCCGCATCAGCAGCACAGCCGGCACGGTCAAGGCCATGCCGATGCCGAGGATGCCGACCATCGCCTGCACCCACGCGCCCACGTCCGTGATGCGCAGCAGCGGCATCGCGCTGGGGATCGCGGCGATCCGCGGAAGCAGCCAGCCGAGCACGGCAAACATCAGCGATCGGAGTTGCAGGAACGCGAACGGGACGACCAGGGCGAAGGTGCCGACGAAGACCATCACCGCGAACCACGCGCCACGGCTGCGCGGCGCGCAACGCAGCATGATCAGCACTTCCAGCGCCTTCGCGCAGACCGTCGCCGCCAGCAACAACACGATGCCGATCGGCAATGCGCACAGGCCGACGAGCAGGGAATGCGACAGGACTCCGGCCAGCACCGCCGGCATGATCGGGCTCGCCAGCAAGAGGGGCTGACTCATCGCCGGCGTCAACGCTTCGGCCACGAACACCGCACTTTGCGGAACCGGGAACCCCAGGTACCACTCCCACATCGGGTGGCGTCGCTGCATCGTATTCACCTGGCCGCCGTCGCCCTGGAGAACCAGCCCCAGCCACCAGGTGAGCAGCAACAGGGTGAGCAAGCCACCGGTGTCCTGGTTCGGCCAGTTCAGGGTGTCCTCGTCGACGAACCCGGCGATGCCGTGGGCTGCAAAACGCTCATGCAGGGGTCGGCCCCAGTCGTCGGTCGAACCGCCGCGCGCGTGCGCGAGGTCACTGGCTTCGCGTTGCAGCACCGGCTCTGCGTCTTTCGCAGAAACGTCACCATGGCCGCGCAGGCCATCGTACGCCTGGTGGCTGATTGCAATCATCGGATGCTGCTGCTCGAAACGGACGATTCCTGCCATCTGGGTGATCCAGATCAAAACGCCCGCGATCCCCGCCTGTGCCCCGATAAAGAGCAGCAACACCAGCCCGAAGCCGAGGTTGACCCCGCGGCGCTGCCTGGCCATCGCCTGCGTCCGGCGCCCGCGCCAGCGCTGCCGGGCAACTCCCAGCAACAGGCCTACGCTGCGCCACCAGCCGATGCGCGGAGGGCTCACGGGCGGCGAAGGTCGTCGGCGGGTTTGACGGAAGCCGGCCTGAGCGTGGACGGCCGCGGCGTGAGCGCGACGAAGGCCTGCTCGAGGCTGGTCGCGCCCGGCACCAAAGCCGCGATCGCATCCAGTTCGCCCTGCGCCACCAGCCTGCCGCGATGGATGATCGCCACGTGCGTGCACAGTGCCTCGACCTGCGGCAGCAAGTGAGTCGAGAACACCACCGTCCTGCCCGCGGCCACCTGCTCGCGCATCAGCTCGAAGAACAGCGTGGTGCTTTCCACATCCAGGCCATTGGTCGGCTCGTCGAGGATCAGCAGGTGCGGTTCGTGCAGCAATGCGACCAGCAGGCCGAGCTTCTTCTTCATGCCGCGCGAGTAGTCGTCGGCGAACTTGTCGATATCGCCGCGCAACTGCATGCGGTCGATCAGCGGCAGCAACCGCATCATCACCTTGCCCGGCTCGAGGCCATGCATCGCGGCGCACAGCTCCAGGATCTCGCGGCCGGTGAGGTAACTGTGGAACATCGGTTCGTCGGGCAGGAAGCCCAGTTGGCGCTTGGTCTCGATACGGTCGTCGAAGACGTCGAGGCCGGCGATCGTTGCCCTGCCCGTGGTCGGCCTCAGGATGCCCATCAGGATGCGAAACAGGGTCGTCTTGCCGGCGCCATTGGGGCCGAGCAGGCCCCAGGTCTGCCCGCGCGGTATCCGCAGGTCGATGCCGTCGAGCGCGTTCTGGTTGCCGAAGCGCTTGCCCAGGCGTTCAAGCAGGATCACGGTTTGCGCGGACTCATCCATCGGGTCACGTATCCTGGCAGCCTTGGCGGCGAACATCGGCGGGGCGTGGATTCTGCCCTGAAATGCCCGTTGACGCACTGCAAGAAATCGGAAGAAATCCGGACAGGTTCAGCTATGGAAGTCAGGGGTCAGGGCCAGCTTTGCAGTATCACGCTGGAATCCAAGGAGCGGCCAGAAGCGGTATCGCCGCAGGCGCGCATTCCAATGCCCTCACGCAGCCGGTTTCAACGTGGCCGCACCACCGCGTGCTCGCGCGCCGACGCATCCCACGCCGGCGCGGAAGCGATCGCCGGCAACACCTCGGCGACCGCATCGACCACCGTCCACATCGACTCGTGGCATGGGTTCATGAAGCCGGCCGCGATGACCCCGCGCATGAGCTCGGCCCACGGCGTCCAGTATCCACGGGTGTTCAGCAGCACGATGGGCTTGTGGTAGATCCCCAGTTGCTTGAGCGTGATCGCCTCGAACAACTCTTCCAGCGTGCCGCAACCGCCAGGCAAGGCGATCACCGCGTCCGATCCGGCCAGCAGGCGATGCTTGCGCTCGCGCATGTCCTCGACCACGTCCAGGGTCAGGCCACGCTCGCCGCGACTCTGTGTCGCGGCATCCGCGGTTGGACAGTCCAAGTCGCCGCGCCGATCCCGGTCAGGACTCGAGCCCGGCTGCACATCGCCCTTGCCGGGCCAGCCCCAAGCCAATTCAACCATGAAGCGCGGAATCACCCCGATCACCTCGCCGCCCGCGGTCAGCGCGCCCTCGGCAAGCGCACCCATCGAACCGACCGCACCGCCGCCATAGACCAGGGTATGGCCCGCATGCGCCAGGGTCGCGCCAAGCGCACGCGCGTCCTCGCGATAGGCCGGATCGGAATGCGCGCTGGATGCGGCGTAGATGCAGATGCGCATGCAACGGCCTCAAGCGTCGCGATGACGCAGCGCGTCCAGTTCGCCGCGCAATGCTGCCACTTCGGCTTCGAGGGCTTCCAGGCGCCCTTCCAGACCGCCGCGGCGTGGCGCAGCATTTGCGTCGTTGTACGCGGCAGCTTCGCTCGCGCTGACCGGCCCGCACAGCAGGTGCATGTAGCGATCTTCGCGCTGTCCCGGTCCGCGTCCCAGATTGACGATGAGCACGGGCGTGCGCTGCAGCAACCGTTCCAGCGCCAGCCGTGATTCTTCGATCGGTGCCGCCGGCGCCAGTCGCTCGCAGCGTGCGTGCAACTCGGCCAGCGTCTGCGGTCCCCGCAGCAACAAAACCGAGAGCAGCGCCTGCTGGCGCGTGGTGACCGACCAGCACGCGGCGAAGCGATGGTCGTAACGCTGCGCGCGCGCACCATCGACGATCCGCAACATGCCCTTGCCGGTCATCTCGCGCAGCGCATGCCCGACCGCGCCGGCTTCCAGTTCCATCACCGGCTCACGGTTGTTCTTCTGGTTGCAGGCCAGCACGACCGCGTTCGCCGTCAACGGATAGGCGTCAGGCGTCGTGGCTTCCTTCTCGATCAGGCTGCCGAGAATGCGCGCCTCGATGGCGGTCAGTGGCGTGAAGGCATTTTCGCCGGCGTCGGTAGTGGTGTCCTGGGTCATGGACACGCCCTACTCCACCGTCACCGACTTGGCCAGGTTGCGCGGCTGATCGACATCGGTGCCGCGTTCGACCGCGACGTGGTAGGCCAGCAGTTGCAGCGGGATAGTCGAGACGATCGGGGCGGCGATCTCGCCGCATTCGGGCAGCACCAGCACGTCGCCGAGGTCGCCGTGGACTTTCACCCCGGCATCGACGAACAGGTAGAGCTGGCCGCCGCGGGCGCGGACCTCTTCCATGTTCGACATCAGCTTGTCCACGAGGTGGTCGTTGGGCGCGATGGCGATCACCGGCATGCTCGCATCCACCAGCGCCAGCGGGCCGTGCTTGAGCTCGCCGGCGGCGTAGGCCTCGGCGTGGATGTAGCTGATCTCCTTGAGCTTGAGCGCGCCTTCCATCGCCACCGGCCAGTGCGTGCCGCGACCGAGGAACAGGGCGTCGGCCTTGCCGGCGAAACGGTCGGCGAGCTGGCGGATCTGCGGGTCCAGGCGCAGCGCCTGCGCCACCAGGCCGGGCAGTTGTTCGAGCTGGCGCACGCCGTCGGCGTAACGCTCGGGCGCGATGCCCTTGGCCCGCGCCAGTTCCAGCGCGAACAAGGCGAGCGCGGCCAGCTGGGTGGTGAAGGCCTTGGTCGAGGCGACCCCGATCTCGGGACCGGCGCGGGTCATCAGCACCAGCTCGGACTCGCGCACGATCGAGGACTCGGGGACGTTGCAGATCGCCATCCGGGTCAGGTAGTTGCGCTCGCGTGCCATCTTGATCGCCGCCAGGGTGTCGGCGGTCTCGCCGGACTGGCTGATCGACAGGAACAAGGTGCCGTCGCGCACCACCGGACTGCGGTAGCGGTATTCGCTGGCGATCTCGGCGGTGCACACGATGCCGGCCAGGGATTCGATCCAGTAACGCGCGACCAGTCCGGCGTGGTAGCTGGTGCCGCAGGCGACGATGTGGACGGCCTGAGCTTTCGCCAGCAGGTCGGCGGCATCCACGCCGAAGATCTGGGTCAGGATGTGGCCGTCGGCGATCCGGCCCTCGATGGTGTCGGCCAGTGCCTGCGGCTGCTCGTGGATCTCCTTGAGCATGAAGTGGCGGTAGCCGCCTTTCTCGATCGCGCCGGAGACGAAGTGGGATTCCTTGACCGGGCGCTCGACCGGGTTGCCGTCCAGATCAAACACCCGCAGGCCCTCGACCGTGACCTCGGCGATGTCGCCCTCGGCCAGATAGACGAAGCGGCGGGTCAACGGCAACAGGGCGTGGATGTCCGAGGCCAGGTACTGCTCGCCCTCCCCGACCCCGGCCACCAGCGGCGAGCCAAGCCGGGCACCGAGCAGGCGGCCAGGCTCGCGCGCGCTCATCACCGCCAGCGCGTAGGCACCGTGCAGGCGCGGCAGCACGATCCGCAGCGCCGCCAGCAGGTCGTGGCCCTGGCGCTGCTGGTGCTCGATCAGGTGGGCGACGACCTCGGTGTCGGTCTGCGAAGCCATCGCGTAGCCCTGCGCGACCAGCTCGGCGCGCAACGCGGCGTGGTTCTCGATGATCCCGTTGTGGACCACCGAGACCTCGCCCGAGACATGCGGGTGGGCGTTGTCGGTATTGGGCACGCCGTGGGTGGCCCAGCGGGTGTGGGCGATGCCCGCGTGGCCGTGAACCGGCGCGGACGCCTGCAGCGCCTCCAGGTCGTGGACCTTGCCCTTGGCGCGCAGGCGCTTGACCGTGCCGTCGCCGTTGAGCACCGCGATCCCGGCCGAATCGTAACCGCGGTATTCGAGCGCCTTGAGCCCGGCGATGAGATGGGAAACAACGTCGCGACGCGCGCTGATACCGACGATTCCGCACATGGGGGTTCCGAGGCGATGGAACAAGGCGACAGTTTAGCCGGGGCCGCGTCACCGCGACCAACCGTGGCCGTTGTTCCTTTCCCTACGGGAGAGGGTGTCGCCGGCTCGCCCGCTATCGCCGCGCGGCAATGCCCGCTTCCCGCGCGGCCCGCAGCATGTCCTGATAGCAGCCCGAATGCAGCGCGCCCATGATGGGCGAAGGTTTGCGCAACCCGGCCTCGCCCGGCGCGTTGACGAATGCTCCCAGCGTCCACGGCAACACCACGAGATTCTTCATGTTGAAGCGCGTGGGCTTCCACAGTCCCGCCAGCTTCAGATGCTGCGGGTCTTCCAGCAGGAAGCAGCCGGCGCCGATCGGACGTGGCTTCTGCGACGTGCCGTAGGCCACCCGCAGCAGCGGCGGTTCGCGGCCCTCCATGATGGACACCACCAACGCGGGGCGCTCCTTCATCGTCGGGTCTTTCGGATCGAAGTTGGGGAAGTGGCACCACACGATGTCGCCGACTTTCGGCAATCTGGACCAGCCAGCGGACATCACAGCCCTTCGATCAGGCTGGACGTGGGCCGGTACCCGGCATCCAGATGACCGTAACGGGCGCGGATGGCTTTCATCGCCCGGGCGGAAAGCTCCGGGGCGTCGTCCGGCAGCGTGGGCATCACGTCCTCGCGCAGCCTGGCCAGCGCGTAGTTGATGAGCTGGGTTTCGTTGAAGCCCAACCTTTCGGCCATCGCCTTGACCGTCTTGCGCGTCACCGTGTTCGGCGTGTCCTTGTCCTTGAACTTCAGCAGCAGCGGCTGCGCCGACATGGGGATCTCCATGAATATATGTTCTGCATATATTCACAAGCCGCGAACGGCGAAGTCAATGGTCGCGATCCACTCCCAATGGCGTGGCCGACGCACGACATCCAGCGCGCATGTCACTCCAAGACGCGCCCCCGTCGAACCCCGACCCAGCCGAACCCAGGAAACCGCCATGACTGCCAAGCTGCTGCGACCGGTTCATCCCGGCGAAATACTCCACGAGGAATTCATGCGCCCGCTCGACCTGTGGAACATCTGAACAAGTCGAAATGGCGTCATTGCGAACGCAGTGAAGCAATCCATGCTTCTGATTTTTCAAATATTTCTGGATTGCCACGTCGCTGCGTTCCTCGCAATGACGGCTTATTCAGACCTTCCCTGTCGAGCAACGCGCTCGCGCGCCATCGGCGTGACCCCAGCGCGGGTCAACGACATTGCCAACGGGAAGCGCGGCATCAGCGCCGACAGCGCCCTGCGCCTGGGCCGCTACTTCGGAACCACACCGGAGCTATGGATGAACCTGCAGAAGCGCTACGAGTTGGAAACCGCGCGCCACGAGCTGCGCGGCTTTCTGGCTCACATCCAGCCTCGCGCTGCCTGAACGCAATGATCCATGGCTCGGCAAGTGTGTCGTTGCGATGGCGTGGGCAGCGCGGTGCGAGAAGCGTCAATACAAGACGCGACCCCGTCGAACCTGCGACCCCGTCGAACCTGCATGAGAGCTTGGCGTTCAGACGGCCGCCTCGCCATTTCCAGCCGGACTGGAGCACCTCAGATCTACGCCCGGGCCATCACTCCACGCCGTATAAAGGAAGAGCTCCACTTCACGCAAGGTCGTCGGATACCTCTTCAACAAGTCCACCAAATTGGCTTTTTCTATCAAATCGACGCCGTTCGCCAGCGCCTGCTGTCGCGCCGACTCGTTGAACCTCGCGTTGGTCATCGCAACCTTGCCAAATTGGACACCCGGGTGTTGCATGCAATAGTGTGCATGGCCGGCCACCACGTCCTTGATTGCATCCCAGCCGAGCTGCCTGTCGTCGGATTGGGAGTGCTTGGTCTGGATCAAGACCCCTTTATCATCACGAATGGCGACTGCATCAACACCCCCATCGCCGGAGCCGGGGGTGACGTAGCAGTTCGCGTACCCTTGCTTGGACCAGAGAGCAGCAGCCAAAGCCTCGAAATACCTTGGTTCAAGGGCCAGCACCTGCTCAGCATCGAGCGCTTCAAGGCGGGCTGACCCGCCCCCTGTTGGATCGGTTATCGTACCCGGGATGTCGATTGGACCCACGTCACCGGCCCCATTGAGCATATCCTTCGCCAGTTCGCGTTTTGCTTCCAGCAATTCGTTGATCTTGACATCGAACGTGGTGAATTCCGCGCGGACGATGGGGTAATAGACGAAGACCTCCTTGCGCTGCCCAATGCGATACGCACGGCTGGTTGCCTGATCCTCCTTCGCCGGGTTCCAGGTCCGGGTGTAATGGATGACGTGATTGGCACCCTGGACGTTCACGCCAACGCCTACTGCCACCGGCGACAGGATGACGACACCGAAGCCGGGGGACACCTGGAAATCCAGCAACCGCTTTTGCCTGCTGTCGCTTCTGCCGACGGTTGCCGTGGTGTCACCATTGATGATGTCGGGACGTACGCCGAAGACTTCTTCGATGTAATGTTGCAGCAATCTCTGGATGGTGCGGAACTCACAGAACACGATGGCCTTCTCGCCGGCCCCGCGAATCTCTTGCAGGCGATCGAGAAGCCAATCGAGCTTAGGCGCCTTGCGTCGGTACTCGGCCAATGGCGTGGCAACCAGGGTCGTCATGCCATGCCGCCGCGGATCCGTGCAGACCACACGCAGGTATTGAAGCAAGCCGAGGTGATTCTTGAACGGCGAAATCGAACCCGGTTTGTGACGATTATTGAAGTCTTCGATGGCGCCTGCGTAAAGGTTCTTCTGCTCGGCCGACATGCGCAGCGCCATGCACCCTTCGAAGACCGTCTTCGGCGGCAGCTCCACGACATCTTCCTTGCGGCGTCGCAGAATCTGGGGTGCAATCAATTGCCGCAGTTCCTCGACCCGCGCCTTTTCGTCCTCGGTTTTGGCCTCGATGGGCTTGCGGTAGCGACCGCCGAAGTCGTTGAGCGCTCCAAGCAGCCCAGGCTGCACAAGGTCGAACAGACACCAGAGGTCGGCCAGCGTGTTTTCCACCGGCGTGCCCGTGCAGGCGATCTTGAAGCCGACGTTCTGCTTCTTGGCGGCGCGAGTGACCATCGCCGCCGGGTTCTTGATCTTCTGGGCTTCGTCGCAGATCATCACCGACCAGCGCTGGGCAGCGAAGGAAAATTCCAGATCGCGCAGCGTTTCGTAGGTCGTCAGGACGACGCGTGCATCACCGATCCACCCCGGCTTGAGGAAACGGAGCAAGCCATCCTCGTCGATCAATCGCCGATCTATTTCGGCGCGATCCACGCGCAGCTGCGCCAGCGATGGTCCATTGGCCATCAGGATCTTCAACGTGTCCGCCTGCAGGAACCTGTCCGCCTCCTCCTTCCAGTTTTCCAGCAGTGTCACCGGCGCCACCACCAACATCGGATCGACGTCGGGTGACTGCTCCACCAGCCAGGCCATGAAAGCGAGCAATTGGAGGGTCTTGCCAAGCCCCATGTCGTCGGCAAGTACGGCTCCCCGGACACCGCACATCGTCTGCATCCGATGCAGGTGCTGCAGCCAGGCCAGCCCGATCTCCTGATGCGGATAGAGCTTGCAGCCAGGCGCCAAGCTGCGTGGCAACTCCGGTTGCGCCGGAACCCTCTGCAGCACCTGCTGGCGCCACTCGGCGTAGTCGATGGCCGAGATGTTGGCGGCGATGACCAGCGTTTTTGCGCGAATCCGATCCGGGTCGCCGGGCGCGACAGGTTCCGAACGGCCCGCACCATCACCACCGGATGCTCCCGCGGCATCTGGCTCACCAACAACCGATTCGATCACCACCAAGGGTATGGGTGCAGGCAACCACGGCACTGCGACCGATTTCTGTCCGCTTTTGCGGGCGTCACCAGCGAGCTTGCGCAAGACTTCGATCTGATCCGGCCTGACCGCAATCTGGATGGGAGGGCCGCCATCTGGAGGCGTAAAAACAATGACCCGATCGATATTGTCCGGAAACCAGCCATCCGGGCCCGACTCACGCTCGATATAGGGCGAGTAGTAAGGCTTCTCGACACCGATGTCTTCGACCCGGCAGGAATAGCTTCCCAGGCGGTGGACATCGTCGTACGACACAAGCACCTTCGGCCGACTTCTGATCTCGAGTGCTGCCCCCAGTTGCCGCAAATGCTCCTGCGCTTCGCCGGAAAGCTCGAAGTCGTAGCCGCGCCATCCCAGCAGGGAATAGTCACGGTCGAGTGCCGCCTTCAGCTTTGCCACGAATTCACGTAGATCATCATCATCGAGCCAGATTTCCTCGGAGCCGCCAACGCCAGCGGGGGTGGACGACTCCACCCGCAAGCCCACCCGCGCGGGAAACCCGCGGTCATCCCGAACGATTGCCGGGAGGAAACGCTCATAACCCAGGCCTGCGGCCTCCTGCTCGGCTTCGAATTGTTCCTCGACGACGACATCCGCAGCACTCTCGCCCAGAGTCGCAAAAGGATTCAGGACGAAGGCCTGGGCGCGTGCTCCGGCGACACGCCGCCCCGGCAACCGCTTGATCTGCTGCAGCACGGATTTGATTTGCGGCGTGATCACGACCTGCACGATGCCTTCGGACGTATTGAAGTTGTACAGATCGAGCACACCGCGCTCGCGGTCGAATCTATCCAGCCAGCCCGTCGGCGCACCATCGAAGCCGGGTTCGATCTCGATGACGCGGTCATCGGCCAGGTCCTTCTTTCGCAGGCCAATCCGCAACTTGTCGGGCGTCAGTACGACGCTGCGAAACAGGAATTCGTCCAGGCGCGCAGCGGCCGCCTCGGCCAACTTCCGAATGCGTCCCCACTCACGCCGGTGATGCATGTCGGTTCGCTCGGCACCTTCGCGACGGGCAAACTTCGCCACTTCGTTGTGCAAACGCCACTGCGCGGGGCGCATCAGCGCGTGTTCGCCATCACAGGTCACCACCGCGCCCAGCGTACTGCATGCGATCTTCCGGCCACCGGGCTCCTCCCATCCGGCCAGCGTGATCGCGAAATCCACATCGGCCAACGAACGCGAGCTGCGGAGAATCTGCCGATTCGAGGCAGCCGGTGGCAATTCGAGAACACCCGCAAGATCCTCGTAGCCTTGCACCACCAAGGCCTCAAACAGGGCGTCCCACGCGATGGCAAATCCGTCCGCAGAGTCCTCGCCGAAACCATCGTCTCGCAACTGCGACAGGTAACCCGCGAGCAGGGGATTTGTCAGCCTCGTTCCGCCTCGCCGGGAAGAAAGCACCACGCCTTGGGCATCCCAGGATCGGTGCAACTCGGCTCCCGCAGCGGTCTTCTGCCGAAATACTTTGAGCATGTCGCTACCTCACGGAATTCTTCCACCAACCGCGCTTCGCCTCGTTGAACGCAAATCCCCATCGCTTCAGGGTGGCTTCGATGCCAGCGTCGGGGGTCTCCGCAAAGACCCACAGATTTCCGCCAATACCGGACTTGTCCGCAACCCTCAGGCCGTGTCTGGCTGCCAATCTATCCAACGCGTGGCGACTGAACGGCGCGTCAACGACCCTTGGCTGGGCAGCTGGAATGGGCCGACGACGGGTTGGCGGCGTTGTCGGTGCAATCCCGCTGATGCGCTCGATTTCAGCATCGAAGCGCTCTTCCCAGGCTCCATAGCCACGGACGTTATCCATATGTACCAGCCTCAGGACATGACCGTCGTTCTTCAGCGAATTGTGCCCATTCACATCGCTGCGTACCGGCCTGGCGAGATCAAACGGCTTCGCCCGTCGCGAGTCATAGCAATACAACGCGTTGGACTCGTTGCTGAATTCCACTGCGACCAATGAACCCAACGTCATCACGAATGCATTGGCCGACTTGGTGGTCGAGTCCAGACGCGTGATCAGCCCTTCCATCTTGCGCCGGAGCACCTTCATGTCTTCGTCAGCCGCTCCCATGGCGTCCGCTCCCAGCGCAAAGCGAACATCGCTCATGCTCGGGACAAAGCGCAACCAGAATTGCGCACGCCTACGCCGTTCCTCGATGTCGACGTTGGTCAATTTTTCGAAAAAGGCGCGAACGAATTCGGCCTTCAGCCAGCTGGCAACCATCTCGCGCGCAGCGTCACTCACCCGGGCCCAGTGGAGCTTTCTCGAAGGCAGCCACGGGTTGCCCCAATGACTCACGACCGCGTCCTTCAGCGCCGGATGGGCAACCGGATCGGCAAGCTGGGCGTAGCGCTCGACGATCAGGGCCAGCCCCCTGTCGCGTATGTGGCTTGCCCTGTCGAGTATCGTCAGCAACCGCCCGATCATCTGGCCGAACCGGATGTCGGAGAACCCGCACGCTCTCGCGATCGCGGGCAGCAGCAGATCCTCGATGAACCAGGAGTTGCCCGGAATCCCGAGCCGCTCACGCATCCTGTCGATCGAGTCATCGTCCCCATCCAGCACCTGATCGGCGAATGGCTCACAGGGCTTGGCGCCAAAGACTTGCTTGTATTCGACCACCGCCGCAACCCAGCGCGTGCGGAATGCGGTGTTGGCGACGAGGTCATTGCGCGCCAGCAGATAGGTGCCGAGCTTTGCCCAGTTGCGTTTGCCGGCTTGGCTCGCCCTGTCAGCGTTCTTCGGATAGGCGAAATAACTGAGCGCCAGACCGCGATAACACAACCGGGTCATGTCTTGTATTGCCACATTGAGCCAGGTAGCCTACGTGCAGCACCCGTCCGCTTCGCCTCGACGGCGGCAGACGCCGCGTGCAGCGGGCACGTCAATACAAGACGCGACCCCGGAGTTCCACGTACACCAGCGAACGCGTTGCCGTGCCCATCTGTACGCCATCGCCGGGGTTGCGCTGTGATCCCAGGCAATTACAACGCCTTCGCCAACACCTCGGCCATGCGCGTCTGCCAGCCGCGCCCGGTGGCTTTCCAGCGGGCCAGTGTTTCCGCTGGCAACCGCAGCGTGGTGGACACTTTCAGCGGCCGCTTGTTGGGTCCGCGCCGCCGCACCGTACCAACCACAGCTCCCGCTTGCTTCATCACCGCGCCGTCCCAGTCGGTCGCTGTCGTGCGTGGGCTGTCCGCGTCGTGGCGGATTTCGGCATCCTTCATCGCGCGCACGCGCGGCCAGTCGGTGCGGTCAGCGGGGATGGTTTTTCCAGTAGATGCGTTCTTCATGTTTTTCCGCCTTGCGATCAAGATGGCGCCCCTGGCCGATGGGGCGAGTATGGGCATGGGGGCATCAATCGCGCGGGTCGTACAGGTCGGCCTCGTCCGCCACACGCGTCGCATCGGCGTGACGCGTGGCCGGCTTGCCGTGCTGCCACACCACCGCGTACTGGCCCAGCCGGCGCTTGCGCTCCAGCGCCTTGCCCACGGCTTGGCGCAGGCTTTCCAGCATGCGCTGGCCCTCGGCGGAAGGGGTGGTGGCGGGCTTGGTGTTCATCGCGTGGACTCCTCTTGCAGCAACTGATAATAGCCTTCGTGCAGCACGGTGCGGTCCTCGCCGAGTTGCTCAAACACCAGCACCGGGCTGTCGCCATCGTTCATGAAACAGGTGCAGCGATCCACCCGGCGGCCGTACTCGCCCAGCAGGTGGCGCAGGCTGCGTGGAAAGCGCCGCGCGATGTCGGCCGGTGGGATGTCGTGCCCGCCGTGCGCCACCCGCTCGGCCACGCGCAATCGCGACATCTCCGCGCTGGGCAGGGCGAGGTAGATCAGCTCCACGCGCCAGCCCGCGCCGCGCAGGCGTTCGATCAGGCGCAGATAAGTGCGCCCGGCCAGCGTGGTCTCGAACGCGAAACTCTCCCGCGCTGCGATGCGCGCGTCGAGCTCCTGCCGAAAGATGCGACTGGCCGCTACCAGCTCGCGCTCCGGTGCCAGCGGCGCCAGCCCGGCGGCAATCAAGTCGGCATTGATGAAATGCGCCACGCCGGCCACCTGCGGCAGATACTCCAACGCAAACGTGGTTTTGCCCGCGCCGTTGGGGCCGGCAATGATCCAGCAGGTGGGGGTCATGGGTGCGCTCCGACACGGCGTTTGTTGAGCCAGTACACCATGACTTGAGCATATGGCGGCAGATGGCCGCTGCCGTCCCAAGCCTTGAGTTCACGAGCCACGTTGAGCTGACGATGTTCTTGAACCGCCCGGCTTTCCCGGAGGCTCCAACTCTTGAGAGGATGGAGCCATGAACAAGTCGAAGAAGCATTCACCGGAAGCGCGGTTGCGCATAGCCCTATCCATCCGCCCTGCGGAAACCCCGCCTGCACGGTAAAGGCGTTTCCCACGGAGCGCGCCGCGGACACTCGCGCGGACACGCCGTACACCGGCGAACGTGACACCGCACCCATCGAATCAATGACTTGCACTTGGCACGAATCATGCCTTTCACCTTGGCAAGCTCCGCCGTGAATCGCCATGACCCGCATCACGCCCATCCGCGGCAATACCCACACAGAATCGCGTGCGCCCGGCATCCGCGACACTTCCGCGCAGGACGTGGTGCGCGCGGCACCACCTTCGGCGCGCTGGAAGCAGCGCCTGCTGGTCGCCGGCGGTGGTCTGCTGGCCCTTCTGCTGGTCGGTTTCGGGGTGCGTGCCTGGTGGGCCAGTGCGCAGTCGTTCGACGGCTCGCAGGTGCGCATCGCCACGGTCACCCGCGGCCCGCTGGTGCGCGACATCGCCGCCGAGGGTCGGGTCACTTCGGCCAACAGTCCGACCTTGTACGCCATCGCCAGTGGCACCGTCACGTTCGACGTGGTCGCCGGTGATGCAGTGAAAAAAGGCCGGGCGTTGGCCAGCATTGACAGCCCCGACCTGCGCACCCGGTTGGCGCAGGAACAATCCACCCTGGCCAGCGCGCAGGCCGAGGTCGGGCGCGCCGAGTTGAACGTGCGCATGCAGACCTCGATCGCGCAGAAGGCGCTGGATCAGGCGCGGGTGGATCGCCAGTCCGCCGCGCGCGAACTGCAGCGGATGCAGCGCGCCTTTGCGCTCGGTGCGATCGCCCAGGTCGAGGTGCTGCGCGCGCAGGACAACGTCGCCAAGGCGCAGATCGCGCTCGACCACGCGCAGGCCGATCGCTCGCAGCAGATCGACGAAGCCGGGTTCGAGCTGAAGACCAAGCGCCAGCTCGCGCAGCGCCAGCAAGCCGTGGTCGAGGACCTGCAGCGCCAGGTTGCCGCGCTGGTGGTGCGCTCGCCGGTCGATGGCCAGGTCGGCCAGGTGCTGGTGGCGCAGCGCGCCAATGTCGCCGCCAACGCGGCCTTGCTCAGCGTGGTGGATCTGTCGAAATTCCAGCTTGAAATCCATGTGCCGGAAAGTTTCGCGCGCGACCTCGGGATCGGCATGCCGGCCACGATCAGCGGTGGCGGTGCGGACTACCAGGGCCAGGTCAGCGCGGTGTCGCCGGAAGTGGTCAACGGCGAGGTCACCGCGCGCCTGCGCTTCACCGGCAAGCAACCCACCGGGCTGCGCCAGAACCAGCAGTTGCAGGCGCGGATCGTGCTCGATCGCAAGGCCGACGCGATCCAGGTCGAGCGCGGCGCGTTCGTGGATGCCGACGGCGGCCACTACGCGTATTTCGTCCACGACGGCATTGCGCAGCGGCGGCCGATCCGGATCGGCGTCACCTCCTTGGGCGCGGTCGAGATCCTCGATGGCGCCAAGGTCGGCGATCGCATCGTGGTCTCCGGCACCGAACCATTCCTCGCCGCGCCGCAGGTGCGGATCAGTCGCTAGCCCATCGCTTTCCACCCGTCACAGGAGCCACCCATGTTGTCCATGCAAGGCATCGCCAAGGTCTATCGCACCGAGCTGGTCGAAACCCACGCCCTGCGTGCGCTCGACATCGAGGTCCGCGAGGGCGAGTTCGTCGCCGTCACCGGGCCTTCGGGTTCGGGCAAGACCACCTTCCTCAACATCGCCGGCTTGCTGGAGACCTTCACCGGCGGGCGCTACCTGCTCGACGGCGTGGATGTGAGCGGCATGCACGACGACGCGCGCTCGAAGCTGCGAAATCGCAAGATCGGTTTCATCTTCCAGAGCTTCAACCTGATCCCCGACCTGAACCTGTTCGACAACGCCGACGTGCCGCTGCGCTACCGTGGCATGGCCGCGGCCGAACGCCGCCAACGCATCGCCGACGCGCTGGAACGGGTCGGGCTGGGCTCGCGGATGAAGCATTACCCTGCCGAGCTGTCGGGCGGCCAGCAGCAGCGCGCGGCGATCGCGCGGGCGCTGGCGGGCAGCCCGAGCCTGCTGCTCGCCGACGAACCTACCGGCAACCTCGACTCGCAGATGGCGCGCGGGGTGATGGAACTGCTCGAAGAGATCAACGCCCAGGGCACCACCATCGTGCTGGTCACCCACGACCCCGAGCTGGCGGCGCGCGCGCAGCGCAACGTGCACATCGTCGACGGCATGGCCACCGATCTGACGGCCGATTCGCCGGTGTTGCGCGGCCATGATCACGGCGCGCCTGTCCCTCTGCCTGCCGGAGAGCGGTTGGGGTGAGGGCGCGGCTCGCCCAAGCGCGGGAGCGCTCGCGCAACCACCGACCCAGCGCAACGTCACACCCTCATCCGGCGCTTCGCGCCACCTTCTCCCGGAGGGAGAAGGGTTCTTCTCCGGAGTTCCCATGTTCGGCTACTACTTCGACCTCGCCTTGCGCAGTTTCCGCCGCAACAAGGCGCTGACCGCGCTGATGGTGATCGCGATCGCGCTCGGCATCGGCGCGGCGATGACCACGCAAACGGTGTTCCACATCCTCTCCGAGGATCCGCTGCCCGGGCGCAGCGGCAAGTTGTTCTACCCGCAGATGGATCCGCAACCGCTGGACGGCTACCACCCGTCCGATCGCTTGCCCGACCAGCTCACCCGGCTGGATGCGGAAGCGCTGTTGCGCGCGCATCGCGGCGACCGGCAGGCGCTGATGGCCGTTTCGGGGGCATCCATGCACGACGACTCCTTGAGCCATCACCATTGTTGTAGCGTTATCGACGTTCATGTAACGTGAACTACATGCAATCCGACATCTCCTGGCTGCTGCTGGTAAACAGCCTGTCCGGCGAGAACAAGACCGCGCGGATGCGGATCTGGCGCGCGCTCAAGGCCAGCGGCGCCGGTACGCTGCGCGACGGGGTGGCGCTGCTGCCGCAGTCGGACGCGGCCCGCACGGTTTTCGCCGGGCTGGCCACACAGATCCTCGCGGCCGGCGGCTCGGCGCACATGCTGTCCCTGGCCGCCACCGATGAGGCGCAGCAGCGCGACTTCGTCGGATTGTTCGACCGCGGCGCCGAGTACGCCGCACTGCTCGAGCGGTTGCGGGATTTCAAGGCGGGCATCGCCCGCCACGACGAGATCGCGGTCCGCGGGCATCTTGCGGGGCTGCGGCGCGACATCGCGGCGCTGGTGGCGATCGACTTCTTCCCCGGCCCGGCGCGCCAGCAGGTGGAGGACGCGCTCGCCGACGGCGAAGCCGCGGTCAATGCGCGCTACTGCACCGACGAGCCGCACGCGTTGGCCGGCCACGTACCGCGCCGGGATCGCGCCGACTACCGCGGCCGAACCTGGGCCACCCGCGAACGGCTGTGGGTGGATCGCGTGGCCTCGGCGTGGCTGATCCGTCGCTGGATCGACCCGAAGGCGAAGTTCCTGTGGCTCAAGCGGCCCAAGGACTGCCCGAAGACGGCGCTTGGGTTCGACTTCGATGGCGCCGCGTTCACCCACATCGGTGGGCGCGTGAGCTTCGAGGTGATCGCCGCGGCGTTCGGGCTCGACCGCGATCCGGCGATCGCGCGCCTGGGCGCGCTGGTCCACTACCTCGACGTCGGCGGCGTCGCGGTGCCGGAGGCTGCCGGCTTCATTGCGATCCTGACCGGGGCGCGCGCCCGCTGCGCCGACGACGACCGCCTGCTCGCGGACCTGTCCGGCGTGCTCGACGCACTGCATGCCGCCTTCTCCGAAGCGCCTTCGCCAGCCCCACGCCAAGCGCCGCCTGCATCGCCGCGAACCCGGAGCAAACGGTGAACCGCCTGGCGCCAGCGCGCAAGCACCGCCCGCTTTGCGCAAGAGCACTGCCATGAGCGCGTCGGTCGCCGTGGTGCAATCCGCACCCGAGCGCGTCGGCCTCGGCGAAGCCGCGCGGGTGTGGGCAAGGATCGGCTGGCTGGGCTTCGGCGGCCCGGCCGGGCAGATCGCACTGATGCATCGCGAACTGGTCGAGAAGCGGCGCTGGATCAGCGACGAGCGATTCCTGCACGCGCTCGGTTACTGCATGTTGTTGCCCGGCCCCGAGGCACAACAACTGGCGATCTACATCGGCTGGCTGATGCACCGCAAGCGCGGTGGGGTGATCGCCGGAACCCTGTTCGTCCTCCCCGGGATAATCGTGATCGGCGTGCTGAGCTGGCTGTACGCGGTTTGGGCGCATTTGCCGGCGGTCAGCGCGGTGTTCTTCGGGATCAAGGCGGCGATCCTCGCCGTGGTGGTCGAGGCGGTCATCCGGGTCGGCCAGCGCGCGCTCAAGAATCGCCTCATGGTCGCGGTCGCTGCGGCCGCGTTTGTCGCGATCCATTTCTTCAAGGTTCCGTTCCCGTTGGTTGTGCTCGGCGCGGCGCTGTTCGGCATCGTCGGCCGGCGCCTGCTGCCGGCCGGTTTCCCGCCACCGACCAGCGCCGCGACGCTGGCCGCAGGCGACTACCTGGTCGATCGCCAACTGGCCCGCGGCGAACTCGCACACACCGCGCGATCGTTGCCTCGCGCGCTGGTCGCCGGGGTCGCCTGCCTGGCCCTGTGGGTCGCCCCGATCCTCGCCGTGGCGGCGGCCTTCGGGCCGCACAGCCTGCTCACCCAGCAGGGCATGTTCTTCGGCCAAGCTGCGCTGGTCACCTTCGGCGGCGCCTACGCGGTGCTGGCCTACGTCGCCCAGCGTGTGGTGGAAGACTACCGCTGGCTCACGCCCGGCGAGATGATCGACGGCTTGGCGCTGGCCGAGACCACGCCCGGCCCGTTGATCATGGTGGTGCAGTACATCGCCTTCATCGCCGCCTTTCGCCATCCCGGCGCGATGAATCCCTTCGCCGCCGGCGTGCTTGGTGCACTGCTCACGACGTGGGTGACGTTCCTGCCCTGCTTCCTGTGGATCTTCGTCGGCGCACCCTGGGTCGAGGCCCTGCGCGGTAACCGCACCCTGAGCGCGGCGCTGTCGGCGATCATGGCGGCGGTGGTCGGGGTGATCCTCAACCTGTCGGTGTGGTTCGCCGTCCACACCATCTTCGGCACCGTCACCGCGAAGACCTTCGGACCGGTTCACATCGACGCGCCGGCGTGGGGCAGCCTGGACGGCGGCGCGCTGGTGCTGGGCATCGCCGCGCTGGTCGCGATGCTGCGGTTCAAGATCGGCATGGGGTGGACGCTGGGAGGCAGCGCCGTGCTCGGGACTGCATGGGTCGGCCTGGGCGGGGCCTGAGCCTGCCGCGGATCACCGGCGCGAGATCGATGGCGCCACTGCAGCGCCGCGGCTCACCGCTTGCGCGTCCGGGTCGCGCGCGTGTGGCGCCATGGCATGATCGCGGGCACGGCACACCCCATCCGTACTGTTGCAATCCGCGGGCAAGGCGGCGCGCATCGGAGGAAGCATGCTCAACGACGAACGCCTGCGGCAACGCCGGAAAGGATCGGGCCTGCTGCTCTTGTTGTTTCTCGTCGCCGCGCTCGGCTGGCCGCTTTGGCATTGGCGCGGGCTCAGTCACCCGCTGGTCGCCGAAACCCGCATCGACCTGTGCGCGCGCCTGGCGCCGCTGCCGCAACTGGCAGGATTGCGTAGCCAGCCGCTCCCAGCGGAAGGCGCTGCCGGCGCCTGCCAATGGTTCGACTCGGCGGGCCGACTCATGCTCCAGGCCATGCTCACCACCACCCGCAGCAGCGGCGGCAAGGACCTGGCGCGCCAATTCGGCCAGTGGCGCGACGAGGTGCGGGCGAACGAAGGCCCGGCCGTCGTCCTGCGCGAAAGCGGTGCGGAGGGCGAGCGCGTGCTGGCGTGGCGCTCGCCGCGCGAAGGCGATCGCCTCGTCGAGGACCACGGCGTGCTGTTGAGCCTGCAAAGCAAGCCGATGGACGATGCCGCCCTGGATGCCCTGGTCGACGCCGCCAAGCTCGCGCTGCGCAAGGATCTATCCGCGCCGCGCTGAATCGCGGCCGCGGACCCGCGCCGCCGCTCACTTCTTCCGCGCCCGCCTCCACTCCGGCACCGTGACCTGACGCGCGCGTGCGACGGCCAACTGGTCGGCCGCGACGTCGTGGGTGATGGTCGATCCGGCCGCGACGGTGGCACCGGCGCCGATCGTCACCGGGGCGACCAGGGCGCTGTTGGAACCGATGAACACGCCGTCGCCCACCACCGTCCGGTGCTTGTGGACGCCGTCGTAATTGCAGGTGATGGTGCCGGCACCGACATTCACCCGCTCGCCGACTTCGGCGTCACCCAGGTAGCTCAGGTGATTGGCCTTGGAGCCGCGTCCCAGCCGTGCCTGCTTGGTCTCGACGAAATTGCCCACGTGGGCGCCATCCGCCAGCTCGGTGCCGGGGCGCAGGCGCGCAAAGGGCCCGACCACGCAAGCGCCGGCCACGCGCGCGCCGTCGAGGTCGCAATGGGCATGCACCACCGTGCCGGCGCCGATGCTCACGTTGCGGAGTCGGCAGAACGGGCCGATCCGCACGTCATCGCCCAGCACGACGTCGCCCTCGAAGACCACATCGACATCCACGCTCACGTCGCGCCCGGCGAACACCGTGCCGCGCACATCCAGCCGCGCCGGGTCGGCGAGGCGCACGCCCGACAGCGCCAACGCGCGCGCCGCACGCAACTGGAATGCGCGTTCCAGCCGCGCGAGCTGCCACGGGTCGTTGGCGCCCTCGACCTCGATCGCATCGACACAGGTGGCGATCGCTGCGGGCACGCCAGCCGCAGCCGCCATCGCGAACACGTCGGTCAGGTAAAATTCGCCCTGCGCGTTGTCGTTGCGCAGCGCGGCCAGCCACTGCCGCAGGGCCGCTTCATCTGCGGCGACAATCCCGGAATTGACAGTGCGCACGGCGCGCTGGACGGCATCCGCATCCTTGTCCTCGACGATTGCCGCGACCCGCCCGTGGGCATCGCGCATCACCCGGCCGTATCCGGAAGGATCACCCGGTTCGGCCACCAGCACCGCCAAAGGGCCGTCGGCATGCAGCAGCCCGCGAAGAGTGTCGGCGGCGACCAACGGCACATCGCCATACAGCACCAGCACGCGCGCACCAGCCGGCACCCCCGACATCGCCTGCTGCACGGCATGACCGGTGCCCCGTTGCTGCGCCTGCTCGGCCCAGATCAGGTCGGTCTGGTCGACGAACGCGGCGCGCACGCGGTCGCCGCCATGGCCATACACGACGTGGATGCCGGCCGCACCCAGGGCTCGAGCGACCTCGATCACGTGCGCAAGCATGGGTTGCCCGGCAATCGGTTGCAGCACCTTGGGCAGCGCGGACTGCATGCGCTTGCCCTCACCGGCGGCAAGGATGATGACGTGCAAGGGATGGGTCATGCGCGGAAGCGTCCGGATCGCGGGCGGCGAAGAGATGGAATGGTAGCAACGTGAACCGGCGCTGCGCGAACGCCGCCGCATCGCGATCCCGCCCATGCGAAGACGCCGGCTGGTGGCCGGCGTCCTGGGATTAATGCTTCATGTTCTTGCGCAAGCGTTCCAGCGCCTGCAACTGCGCGACCGCCTCGACGAGATGGCGTTGCGCCTGCGCCAGATCCATCGTATCGCCCTTGTTGGCCAACTCGCGCTCGGCCTCTTCCTTGGCCTTGCGTGCCGCCGCCTCGTCCAGGTCCTTGGCGCGGATCGCAGTGTCGGCGAGCACGGTCACCACCTGCGGCTGCACTTCCAGGATGCCGCCGGAGACATAGAAGAACTGTTCGGTGTTGTCCTCCAGGATCACCCGCACCTGGCCAGGCTTGAGCCGGGTGATCAGTGGCGCGTGGCGCGGCGCGATGCCGAGCTCGCCCATTTCGCCGGAGGCGATGACCATCGTCACGGTGCCGTGGAAGATCGCTTCCTCGGCGCTGACGATGTCGCATTGGATGGTGGCCATGTGTTCTCGCTCGCTGCGCTCGGTGAATGGATGAGAGGCGAGGGATGAGGGTCGAGCGGAACGCGGGGAGCCGGCAGTGCCAACCCATCCCTCGTCCCTCGTCCGTCGTCCTTGCTGTTACACCTTCTCGGCCAGCTTCTTCGCCTTTTCCTGCGCTTCCTCGATGCTGCCGACCATGTAGAAGGCCTGCTCGGGCAGGTGGTCGCACTCGCCGTCGACGATCATCTTGAAGCCGCGGATGGTGTCCTTGAGCGAGACGTACTTGCCGGGCGAGCCGGTGAACACCTCGGCGACGTGGAAGGGCTGGGAGAAGAAGCGCTCGCACTTGCGGGCGCGGTACACGGCCTGCTTGTCCTCTTCCGACAGCTCGTCCATGCCGAGGATCGCGATGATGTCCTTGAGCTCCTTGTAGCGCTGCAAGGTGGCCTGGACGCGGCGCGCGGTGTCGTAGTGCTCGTTGCCGATCACGTTCGGGTCGAGCTGGCGGCTGGTCGAGTCCAGCGGGTCCACCGCCGGGTAGATGCCCAGCGCGGCGATGTTGCGCGAGAGCACGACGGTGGCGTCGAGGTGGGCGAAGGTGGTCGCCGGCGAGGGGTCGGTGAGGTCGTCGGCGGGCACGTAGATCGCCTGCACCGAGGTGATCGAGCCCTTTTTCGTCGTGGTGATGCGCTCCTGCAACGCGCCCATCTCGGTCGAGAGCGTCGGCTGGTAGCCGACGGCGCTGGGCATGCGGCCGAGCAGCGCCGACACCTCGGAGCCCGCCTGCGTGAAGCGGAAGATGTTGTCGATGAACAGCAGCACGTCCTGCTTCATCTCGTCGC
>CAZXGS010000027.1:0-38196 GCA_964640525.1 uncultured Gammaproteobacteria bacterium
CGGCGTTCGACCTGCTGGTGCGCAAGTACCAGACCCGGGTCGTGGCGCTGATCGGCCGCTACGTGCACGACTGGAACGAGTGCCAGGACGTCGCACAGGACACCTTCGTGCGCGCTTGGAAGGCGCTGGCGAACTTCCGCGGCGACGCCCAGTTCTACACCTGGCTCTACCGGATCGCCGTGAACACCGCCAAGAACCACCTCGTTGCCAGCAACCGCCGTCCGCCCGCCGAGGACATCGACGTGGCCGATGCGGTCAATTTCGCCGGCGCCTCGCGCCTGCGCGACGACGACACCCCCGAACACGAATTGCTGCGCGAGGAAATCGAACGCACCGTCACTGCCACGGTGGAAAGTTTGCCCGAGGATCTGCGCATGGCCATCTCGCTGCGCGAGATCGAGGGCTTGAGCTATGAGGAAATCGCCGCGCGGATGGCGTGCCCGATCGGCACCGTGCGCTCGCGCATCTTCCGTGCGCGCGAGGCGATCGACCAGCAACTTCGACCCCTGATGGATGCCGAACGGGTGCGCCCATGAGCCAGACACGCCTGCACGATCCGGAGCTGCTGGAAGATCTGTCCGCATTCATGGACGGGGAGCTCGATGCCGACCGTTCGCGCTTCCTGATCCAGCGACTGGCCCACGATGAGGTGCTGCGCGCGCGCTGGGAGCGCTGGCAACTGCAGTCGGGCGCGATGCGCAAGATGGCGCAGCCACTGCCGGCCGCCTTCGCTGCGCGGGTAGGGCAGGCTATCGCTGCGCAGGAGCAGGCCGCTGCCGTACCACCATCCGTGTGGCAGCGGCGGCGCACGCGCTTGCTGGGCGGCGTGGCCGCTGCGGCGGCGCTGGCGGTCGCGGCGGTGTTCACCTTCGATATCGCCCATGCGCCCCGCCATGCGCTGCCGCAGGTGGCCACGCTGGCCACGCACGTGGGCGCCCCGGCTGCAGGTGCCCCGCTGGTGGCGAATCCTTCGCCAACGACCGCGGTGGCGGCCACGACACCGGTCAACCGCAGTGTCCCGGCCGAGCCCGACGCGGCCATCCACCTGCCGATTCCGGTCCGCGCCGGTGTGGTGACCACCTTCCACCTGCCGCTGCACCCGCGCCTGCAACGCGATCCTGCCCATGCAAACCCCGGCTTCCAGCCGTTCCCGCAGCCGTATGCGATCGACCCGGAACTGGAGGCCTACTTGCAGGACCGCCAGGCCGGCAAGCCGCGCGATGTCTTCAGCAAGAACGCCGCCGAGCACGACCGGAATGACGCAGTCCACACGGTGTCGTGGCCGGAAGATCCGCAGTGACCTGAACTTGCCTGCGCGCGCTCGCCGCTGGCCGTCCAAGCCCGCGGGCAGTCGCCACCGTTCGTTTCCCATGGATTGCTTGCCCTGAAACTTCGAGGACCACACGTCATGAATGCAGCCAGCAGCCGCTTCGCCCCGCTCGCGCTTGCCCTCGCCCTTGCCGTCGGAAGCTGCTTCCCCGCCGCGCGCGCGGTGGAAGTGAACTTGCCGGACTTCACCGGGCTGGTGGCCCAGGATGGACCGGCGGTGGTCAACATCGAGGCGATCCACGACGGCGGCAAGCGCAAGGCCAACACCGCGCAGGACGACGACGGCGACGGCATTCCCGACATCTTCAAGCGTTTCTTCGGCGAGCAGGGCATGCCGATGCCGACGCCGACCCCGCGCGATGAAGGCACCGCGATCGGCAGCGGCTTCATCATTTCCTCCGACGGCAAGATCCTCACCAATCACCACGTCGTGGCCGGTGCCGACCGCGTGATCGTGCGGCTGGCCGACCGCCGCGAGTTCACCGCCAAGGTGATCGGTTCGGACCCGATGTCGGACGTGGCCCTGCTCAAGGTGCAGGCGAGCGGCCTGCCGTACCTGAAGCTTGCCACCGCGCAGTCGCTCAAGCCCGGTCAGTGGGTGGTGGCGATCGGTTCGCCGTTCGGGCTCGACCATTCGGTGACCGCGGGCATCGTCAGCGGCGTCGGCCGCAGTTCGCTGTTGCCCGACCAGCAATACGTGCCTTTCATCCAGACCGACGTGCCGATCAACAAAGGCAATTCAGGCGGTCCGTTGCTCAATACCCGTGGCGAGGTGGTCGGCATCAACTCGCAGATCTTCAGCATGTCCGGGGGGTACATGGGCGTGAGCTTCGCCATCCCGATCGAGACCGCGATGAACGCGGTGACCCAGATCGAGACCACCGGCCACGTGCGACGTGGCGTGCTGGGCGTGCGCATCCAGGAAGTCACCAGCCAGATCGCCAGCGCGATGGGCCTGTCGCGCAGCGGCGGCGCGCTGGTGGCCGAGGTCGAGCCCGGCACCGCGGCGGCCAGGGCGGGCGTGCGTACCGGCGATCTGATCACCGCCTTCAACGGCACCCCGATCGATACCTCCGCCGACCTGCCGCCGCTGGTGGGCGCGCTGGCGCCGGGAACCCGGGCCACCCTGCGCGTCACCCGCGACGGCAAGACGCTGGAAATTCCGGTGGTGCTGGATGATCTGGCCAAGGTCGCCGGCGGGCCGAGCGTGGTGCCGTCCGGCGAGCGAGGCCAAGGCGAGGCGGTGGCTTCTGCGCAAAGGCTCGGGGTGGCGGTGCGCGACCTCGATCCGGCGCAACGCAAGGCGCTGAAGCTCGAGTCCGGGCAGGGCGTGCTGGTGGCGCGGGTGGTGGATGACGTGGCGCGGCGTGCCGGCTTGCAGCCGGGCGACGTGATCTTGCGCGTGGGCCGCCATGAGGTCGGCAGCGCGGCGTCGTTCGGCGCGGCCACCGCACAGGTCAAGGCTGGCGACACCGTGATGCTGCTGGTGCGCCGCGACGACCAGACCCAGTTCATCGCGGTCGGGCCGATCCAGAAGAGCTGAGCGCCTGCTTTGAGGCAGCGTTCAAGCAATCGCGCTGTCTGGCGTTGATCTCCGTTTACGTCATCCCGGCGCAAGCCGGGATCCATCTTGTCTTGGCATGCGCTGGCACGTTCGATCGCTTCATGTCGATCTGGCGGGCGCGCGGCGTTGTAGGATGCAGGCGGGCGATTCGGAGGCTCGCATGATCCTGGGCTTGCGCACGGTCATCTATCCCGCCCATGACTTGGCAGCGGCCAGGGCGTGGTACGCACGCGTGCTCGAACGCGAGCCGTATTTCGACCAGCCGTTTTACGTGGGCTTCAACGTCGGCGGGTTCGAACTTGGCTTGGTGCCGGACGGGCAAGCCTGCACCGACGGCCCGCAGCCGCTGTGGGGCGTGGCGGACGCAGCGGCGGCCCTGTCGCGGTTGATCGACTTGGGTGCCAAACCGCTGGAGTCGGTCACCGAGGTCGGGGAAGGCATCCGGGTGGCGGCGGTGGTGGATCCATTCGGCAACCGGTTGGGCATCATCGAGAATCCACACTTCGATCCGGCAAAGGTCGGCTGATGCCGCATTGAACGCGACCTGCGACGGGCCGGCATCGCCTGCCGGCCGGGTCGGCGTGCTCGCGGCGCACTTGCGGGCGCGGGGCGGTATGCCTTTCGGGTCCGCGATGCCGCCGCGCCGCCGCGTCCGTGGTCCGCAGCCGTATGCGATAATTCACGGCTGATTCCCGCAATTTCCGCCAGGGCGTGCCTGCCGGCCCGCCAGGCCGCGCGTGCGGCCCCGATCCGACGCAGACCACCCCAGCGCAAGCCGATGCAGCTCATCCGCAATTTCTCCATCATCGCCCACATCGACCACGGCAAGTCCACGCTGGCCGACCGCATCATCCAGCTCTGCGGCGGGCTGGAGGCGCGCGAGATGGAGGCGCAGGTGCTCGACTCCAACCCGATCGAGCGCGAGCGCGGCATCACCATCAAGGCGCAGTCGGTGTCGCTGCCGTACACCGCGCGCGACGGCAACACCTACCAGCTCAATTTCATCGACACCCCGGGGCACGTGGATTTCAGCTACGAGGTCAGCCGCTCGCTGGCCGCCTGCGAGGGCGCGCTGCTGGTGGTGGACGCCGCCCAGGGCGTGGAGGCGCAGTCGGTCGCCAACTGCTACACCGCGGTCGAGATGGGCCTGGAAGTGGTGCCGGTGATCAACAAGATCGACCTGCCCACCGCCGACATCGACAAGGTCAAGGGCGAGATCGAGGCGGTGATCGGCATCCACGCCGACGACGCGGTGGCGATCAGCGCCAAGACCGGGCTGAACGTGGTCGAGGTGCTGGAGGCCATCGTCGGGCGCATCCCGCCGCCCAGGCCGCGCGACACCGAGCGCCTGCAGGCGCTGATCATCGACTCGTGGTTCGACAATTACCTCGGCGTGGTTTCGCTGGTGCGCATCATGCAGGGCACGATCAAGCCTGGCGACAAGATCCAGGTCATGTCCACCGGCCGCACCCACCTGGTCGATGGCGTGGGCGTGTTCACCCCCAAGCGCAAGGTGCTCGAAGGCTTGGGGGCCGGCGAGGTGGGTTGGGTCAGCGCCAGCATCAAGGATGTCCACGGCGCACCAGTCGGCGACACCTTGACCTCCGCGCAACTGCCCGCCGAGCACCCGCTGCCGGGTTTCCAGGAAATGAAGCCGCGGGTGTTCGCCGGGCTGTTCCCGGTCAACACCGACGATTACCCGGCGCTGCGCGAGGCACTGGAGAAGCTGCGCCTGAACGATGCCGCGCTGCGTTTCGAGCCCGAATCGTCCGAGGCGATGGGCTTCGGTTTCCGTTGCGGCTTCCTGGGCATGCTGCACATGGAAATCGTGCAGGAGCGGCTGGAGCGCGAGTACGATCTCGACCTGGTCACCACCGCGCCGACGGTGGTGTACGAGGTCATGAAGACCGACGGCAGCGTGGTCACCCTCGACAACCCGGCCAAGTTGCCGCCGCCGAACCAGATCGAGGAAATCCGCGAGCCGATCATCCTCGCCACCGTCCTCACCCCGCCCGATTACGTCGGCAACGTCATCAAGCTGTGCGAGGAAAAGCGTGGCGTGCAGCAGGGCATCCTGTACCTTGGCGAGCAGGTGCAGATCAGCTACGAGCTGCCGATGGCCGAGGTGGTTCTGGACTTCTTCGACCGCCTGAAGTCGTGCAGCCGCGGCTACGCCTCGCTCGACTACCATTTCGTGCGCTTCGAGCCGGGCCCGTTCGTGCGCGTGGACGTGTTGATCAATGGCGACAAGGTCGACGCCATGAGCCTGATCGTGCATCGTTCGCACGCCGACCGCCGCGGCCGCGAGATCACCGAGAAGATGAAGGAACTCATCCCCCGGCAGATGTTCGACGTCGCCGTGCAGGCCGCGATCGGCGCCAACATCATCGCCCGCACCACGGTCAAGGCGTTGCGCAAGAACGTGCTGGCCAAGTGCTACGGCGGCGACGCCACCCGCAAGAAGAAGCTGCTGGAGAAGCAGAAGGCCGGCAAGAAGCGGATGAAGCAGGTCGGCAAGGTGGAAATTCCGCAGGAGGCCTTCCTCGCCGTGCTGCAGGTGGACGGTGGAAGCTGAACGCAGGCCCGGCGGGCATGACCATCCGCACGGGCGATCCAGGCACCGTTCGGGCGAAGCTGCCGCGACGACCGCCATGACTCCGTTCCATCAGGACCCGACCCTTCCATGAGATACGACTTCGCGCTGCTGTTCACCGTCCTGACTGCACTGACCGGCCTGGTCTGGCTGGTCGATGCGCTGTTCTTCGCCGGGGCGCGGCGCAGGCGGATCGCGCAGGAAAAGGCGGAATTCGACCAGGTCGCCGAGGCGACCGCGGGGCGGATGCGGAGCTTGTTCGCGCGCGAGCGCATCGCCGGGGTCGAGGTCGGGTGCAACGAGGCCGGCATCGGGATCGGCGTCAAGGATCCCGGCCAGCTCGAACGCCTCCGCGAGTTGCTGGCCCGCGAGATGCCCGAGATCGGCCTGCAGGCCGAGGGCGACGGCCTGCAGGCCAGCCTGGCGAGCGCGGCACCGGCGATGCGGATGCCGCTGGTGGTGGAGTACTCGCGCTCGTTCTTCCCGGTGATCCTGGTGATCCTGATCCTGCGCTCGTTCGTGGCCGAGCCGTACCGGATTCCCTCCGAGTCGATGATGCCCAACCTGCTGATCGGCGACTTCATCCTGGTCAACAAGTACACCTACGGCCTGCGCCTGCCGGTGCTGGACACCAAGATCATGAAGGTCGGCGAGCCCAAGCGCGGCGACGTCATCGTGTTCCATCCGCCGGTCGCACCGGATCAGGTGTGGATCAAGCGCGTGATCGGCCTTCCGGGCGACGTGATTTCCTACCAGAACTACCTGTTGACGGTGAACGGGCAGCCGGTCCCGTCCGAGGTCGTCGGCCCCTATGTGGGCCACGCCAGCGGCGCCGACATGACCGGCGCGCAGGTGGTCCGCGAGGACCTGCCGGGCCACAGCCACACCATCCTGCAGAAGGACATCCCGCCGTTCGCCCAGGACCCGCGCGCCAACGGCACCTGGACGGTGCCGCCCGGGGAATACTTCATGATGGGCGACAACCGTGACAACAGCGAAGACAGCCGGTTCTGGCCGACCCACTTCCTGCCCGAGGCCAACATCGTCGGCAAGGCCGAACTGGTGTGGATGAACTTCGATTTCGGTGCAAAAAAGATGGACGGCTCGCGGATTGGTACTATCATCCGCTGAATTCCACGTCGACCTGGGGAGACGCACATGCAACAACGTACGCGGCAAAACGGCATCACTCTGATGGGTTTCATCATCGTGCTGATCGTGGTCGGGTTCTTCGCCTACATGGCGATGCGATTGGTCCCGATGTACAACGAATATTCGTCGATCAAGAAGAGCCTGGACGCCACGGCTGCCGACCCGACGATCAATACCGCGGACGAGCGCAAGATCCGTGACATGATTTCCCGCCACTTCGAGATCGGATACGTCAATTCCATCAATCCGGCCGACAAGGCCTATCCGGGTGGCGTGGTCATCAAGCGCAACCAGAATGGCATCACGCTCAGCGTGAATTACGACGCAAAGGCGCCGTTGTTCTACAACATTTTCCTGGTTGCGCATTTCGAGCATTCCGCCAACAGCGGCGGCAACAGCAAGCCGATCCCCGGTGGTGGATGAAACCTGGAAGCATGCATTCTCGGATCGGGGTCTGCTCCAGCAGGCCCTGACCCATCGCAGCGCGGGGCCGAGGAACAACGAGCGCCTGGAATTCCTCGGTGATGCGCTGGTCAACCTGATTGTCGCCGAGGCGCTTTACGGCAGTTGGCCAAAGGCCGACGAGGGCGTGTTGACCCGCGCCCGGGCCGAGCTGGTGCGGGAGTCCTCGCTTGCCGCGCTGGCCCGCGAGCTGCACCTTGGCGAGAAACTGGCGCTTGGCCCCGGCGAGCTCAAGAGCGGTGGGCAACGGCGCGACTCGATCCTTGCCGATGCGCTGGAGGCGCTGGTCGCCGCGATCTACCTGGACTCGGACTACCCGACCTGCCGCCAGACGGTGCTGCCGTGGTTCCTTCCCGGGATCCAGGCGTTGCCGGCAGGCAAGGTCGCCAAGGATGCCAAGACGCGATTGCAGGAATGGCTGCAGTCCAGGCAGCATCCGTTGCCCGAATACACGCTGGTTTCGACCGCCGGCGAGGATCATGAGCGCACCTTCCGCGTGAGCTGCTCGCTGCAGGAACCGGCGATGCACGCCGAAGGCGAGGGCGGTTCCCGACGCGGCGCGGAGCAGCAGGCCGCAGCCCAGGTGCTTGCCGCACTGGAGTCGGATCGTGGCTGAGCAAATGCACAGGGCCGGCACCGTGGCGGTGGTGGGGCGGCCGAACGTGGGCAAGTCCACCCTCGTCAACGCGCTGGTCGGCGCGCGGGTGAGCATCGTTTCCTCGCGTGCCCAAACTACGCGTCATCGCCTGCTTGGCATTGCCAGCGTCCCCGGCGGGCAGGTGCTGCTGGTCGATACGCCGGGCATCCACCGCGCCGAAAAACGCGCGCTCAACCGGTACATGAACCGCACGGCGCGCGGTGCTCTGGAAGGCGTGGACGCGGCCATGCTGGTGGTCGAGGCCGGGCGCTGGAACGACGAGGACGACCTGGCGCTGCAGGCGTTGCGGCAGGCGCAGATCCCGCTCGTGCTGGTCATCAACAAGATCGACCAGATCAAGGACAAGGCGACGTTGCTGCCGTTCATCGCCGCGCATGCACAGGACGCCGGCTTTGCCGCCGTGCATCCCGTCGCCGCGCTCAAGCGGCGGGGCCTGGAGGCCTTGGTCGAGGACCTGCTGAAGCTGGTGCCGGAATCCGAACCGATCTACGGCCCCGATGAGATCACCGATCGAAGCCAGCGTTTCCTTGCCGGAGAACTGGTGCGCGAGCAGCTCATGCGCCGGCTGGGTGAGGAGGTCCCGTATTCGGCCACGGTCGCGATCGACCGCTTCGAGGAGGACGGTGCGATGTTCCGCATCGCTGCCACCGTCTGGGTCGAGCGCGAGGGCCAGAAGGCGATCGTGGTCGGCAAGGGTGGCGAGGGCATCAAGCAGATCGCCAGCGCCGCGCGCGAGAACATGGAGCGCCTGTTCGGTCGCAAGGTGTTCCTGGAAACCTGGTGTCGCGTCCGCGAGGGCTGGGCGGATGATCTTTCGGCGCTGCAGAGGTTCGGGTATCTGGAACCGTGACCGGTGAGTGATCGATGGGCCGGCGTCGGCGGTCGATGGCTCCACATCAGGATTCACCACAGGCATGCGCATCCTGTCCGAGCCCGCCATCGTCCTCCACGCCGTGCGCTGGCGGGAGACGAGCCTGCTGGTGGAAGCCTTCACCCATCACCATGGGCGGGTCGGACTGATCGCGCGCGGGGTGAGCGGCGGACGCAAGCAGATGCTGCGGGCTGCGCTGCAGCCGATGCAGCGTGTTCGCCTCGACTACGTGCTGCGCGGCGAACTGGCGCAATTGAGCCACGCCGAAGCCGGTGGGCAGGCGAGTGCGCTGGTCGGCGAAAGCCTGCTCGCCGGTCTGTACCTGTGCGAACTGTGCCTGCGCCTGCTGCCGCGGTATGACCCGCAGCCGGAGCTGTTCCTGCGCTTCGCGCGCGCCCTGGACGAAATCGCCGAGGCGTCGTCGCTGGCCTGGGCCTTGCGTCGCTTCGAACGCGACCTGTTGCTGGACATCGGTTACGGCCTCGATTTGCAGTTCGATGCAGACGCTGCACCGCTGGACCCTGCAGGACGCTACCGCATCGACCCGGAACGCGGCGCACTGCGGGTGCGGGATGCGTCTGGAACCGGGGTGGGAGATGTCGACGGCGCGGCCTTGCTTGCGCTGGCGGCAGACGAGACGCCTTCACCCCGGCACCTGCGCGACCAGCGTCGCATGCTGCGGCAGATGATCGCCTTCCGGCTCGGTGCGCGCGGTTTGCGTTCGTGGGGAATGCTGGGCGAGTTTGCCGAGCTCCTGCAAGGCACGCACGCGCCGACCGATGACGGGCGCGAATAAGCCGGTCCATTGGATTGCCGATGGCCCGCCTCGGCGCGCCGGCCAGGTCATGCAATTCAGGCGTGTTGCGTTGCTGCGGCAAGGGCACGAAAACTGTGCAGGCGCGCGGGGTCTTCCGGGGCTTCGCACAAGGCGTGGATGCTGGCCAGCAGGCGCGGGCAACCGACAAACCCGCAACTGGCCTTGAGCTTGTGCAGGTGAGCGCGCGCGGTGGTCAGGTCGCCGGTGGCGATCGCGCGCACGATGGCGGTGGACTGCGAGGGCAACTCGGCAACGAACAGGGCGCGCATCGCAACGACCGCGCCGGTGTTGCCGCCCAACGCCTGCAGCGCCATCGCATCGTCCCACACGGCGTCGGCGTCCGCACCGAGCGCGCGCCTGACTGCCGCATGCAGTTCCGGCACGGTCAGGGGCTTGCTTGCGACCTCGGCGAAACCGCGCGCGCGCAGCGCGGCGATTCGCGTGGGCGAGGCGTCCGCGGTCAGGCACAACGCCGGAACCTGCGCTCCGAGCGCGCGCAGTTCGGCGAGCAGGACATCGCCGCAAGTGTCGGGCAAGTTGGCATCCAGCACCCACAACGCATACGCGGTGTCGCGCGCCAAACGCAGGGCTGCGGCGCCGCAGGTGGCCACGTCCACCACGGTGGCCGGCATCGATTGCAGCGCCAGGGTCAGGAACCCGCGGCTGATGGCATCGTCCTCGACCAGCAGCAGGTGGGTGGGGTTCATCGGCGCGCGTCCGGATGGCACACTCGATGCCAGCATGCAGCCTGCCGCCACGCATCGCAACCTCAGCCGCACGGGTGTGATCGCCCTCGTCCTCGCGCTTGGCGTGGGTGGCCACGCGCAGGCGCGCAGCTTGCGCGTGGCGATCCAGGAACTGCGCACGCCGGTGGCAACGGGCAAGGATCTGCGGGTGAGCGTGGCGACCGATGCCGCCTCAGCAGGTGCCGGTCGCCTGCAACTGGACCTGGCGGCGCTGGATGCCGTGCAACTGGGCTACCACTTCACCGGCCTGCACTGGGAATGCCCGTTGACGGTCGCGGCCGGTGGCGGCTGGAGCTGCAAGGGCGAGGTACGGGCCCGCGGCAGCAAGCCGATGCAGCTGGCGCTCGCCTTCGATGCACCGCGCGTTTCGGCGCGCCTGGCTGCTGGCGCCAGCAGCGCAGGCGTGGACTGGGCGGGGCAGGCGAGCGATCCGCTGCGCATGCACCTGCAACAGGTGCCGGTCGCATGGATCCAGGCCTTCCTCGCCAGGCTGTGGGAGCAGGGCAGGGTCCACAAGGGCGTGCTCGATGGAGAGCTGACGTTGCGGTCGCAGGCACAAACCACGCTCGACCTCGATGGACGCGTGCGTGTGCGCGGGCTGGCCTTGGACAGCGCCGATGGCGGGATCGCCACCGAGGGTGTCGATGCGGATGCCGAACTCGTGTATCGCCGGCAGTCCGGACAGCAGCGCATGGAGATCCAGGCGCAACTGCACGGCGGGCAGTTGCTGGCCGCTGGCATGTACGCCGTGTTGCCAGCCACGCCGGTGCGCGCGAGCGTGCGCCTGGAGCGAAGTGGCAGTGGCGACTGGATCATCCCGTCATGGCGTTGGGTGGACGAGGGCGTGGTGACCGCGGGCGGCAGCGCGCGCTGGTCGGCGCAGGCGGGTTGGCGCGCGCTCGAGGCGAGCATCGACAGCCGCAACCTGGCGATTGCCAACCCGCGCTACCTGACCGGCTGGCTGGATCCGGCCGGTCTTGCCGGGCTGCGCCTGGCTGGATCGATGCAGCTGCAACTGGCGTTGGACGCCAGCGGCTGGCGCTCGCTGCGGGTACGCCTGCAGGCGGTGGATGCGGTGGATGGCAAGCAGCGGTTCGCGCTGCAGGGGCTGGATGGAAAATTGCACTGGACGGCCGGTGCGGGCGTGGACCGTAGCGAATTGCGCTGGGCCAGGGGCAGCCTCTTCGGCATCGACCTCGGCGCGACCGACGTTCCGCTGCGCAGCCAGGACCGGCACGTCGCGTTGGCCGCGCCGGTGAGCATTCCAACCTTGGGCGGCAGCCTGCGCCTGGATCGCTTCGACTACATCCCGCCGGCAGGCGCCGAGGGTGCGCGCTTCACCTTCGGGCTGTCGCTGCAGCACCTGCAGGTGGCGCAACTGGCGAAGGCGTTCGGTTGGCCCGCGTTCGCGGGCACGCTGGACGGCAGCCTGCCCTCGGCACATTACCGGGACAACCGGCTGGACTTCGATGGCGCGCTGGATGCGCGGGCATTCGGCGGCAAGCTGGCGGTGACCCGGCTGGCGCTGGAGCGCCCGTTCGGTGCCGATCCCAGTCTCAGCGCCGACATCGACCTCGATGACCTGGACCTGGTCTCCCTGACCTCGGTGTTTGGTTTCGGCCAGATCAGCGGTCGTCTCGACGGGCGCATCCGCGACCTGCGCCTGCTCGACTGGACGCCGATCGCGTTCGATGCGCACTTCTGGAGTGACGACAAGGCCCCGGAGCGTCGCCGGATCAGCCAGCGGGCGGTCGCCGACCTGTCCAGCGTCGGCGGCGGGATCGCAGCCAACCTGCAATCGCGCGCGCTCAAGCTGTTCCAGGATTTCGGCTACGCGCGGCTGGGGCTGTCCTGCCGGCTGGTCGACAACGTCTGCCACATGGACGGAATCGGTTCAGCGGGTTCCGGATATACCATCGTCGAAGGCTCCGGGCTGCCACGCATCACCGTCAACGGATTCGAGCGCAAGGTCGATTGGCCGACGCTGGTTGCACGGCTCAAGGCCGCGACCCAGGGGCGGGTCGTCATCAAATGATTCCAGGGAGATCCATCATGCGCATTCCACCCTCTCGCCGCGCGTGCGGTGCAGGCTTCATCCTCGCGCTGTTGCTGACCGCCTGCGTGACCATCAACGTGTACTTTCCCGCCGCGCAGGCGCAGGAAGCGGCCAGGGACTTCGTCGACAAGGTGATCGGCCAGCCCGCACGACCGGCGTCACCGTCCTCGGATGCGACCGATCCTGGCGCGCCGCCGCCCGCCTCGCCCGGGCTGAGCCTGCTCTCGCTGGTGATTCCGACGGCGCAGGCGCAGGCGGCGCCGGACTTCAAGATCCGCACGTCACCGTCCTCGGATGCGACCGATCCTGGCGCGCCGCCGCCTGCCTCGCCCGGCCTGAGCCTGCTCTCGCTGGTGATTCCGACGGCGCAGGCGCAGGCGGCGCCGGACTTCAAGATCCGCACGCCCGCGATCCAGGCGATCGAGGCGCGCATGGCGCAGCGATTCTCGACGACGTTGAAGCCGGCGTTCGACGCCGGCGCGCTGGGATTCGGCAAGGATGGCCTGGTCACGGTGCGCGACGCGACCAAGGTCGCACTCAAGGACAGGGTTGCGCTCAATCAGGCCGTGGCCGACGACAACCGCGACCGCAAGGCGGTCTATCGCGAGATCGCGGTGGCCAACGGGCACCCGGAATGGGAGCCGCAGATCCGCGAGACCTTCGCACGGCAGTGGATCGACGGCGCGCATGCAGGATGGTGGTACCAGGGCGCGGACGGCGCGTGGAAGCGCAAGTGAGGGTTCGCCCGTGGTGAACACTGCGGCAAGTGCGCAGGGGTGGTTTTGCGGGGCCAGGATCGCGTGAGCAGGCATGCACCCGCCTGACGCCCCGCCAACATCCACGCGCCTGCTCGGGCGTTCGCGCACGTACACGGCCACGGACCTGCCCGCGCGGTTGCAACACTGGCACGCACCGCGCGCCAACCGCTGGGAGCGGCTGGAGGTGCTGGCAGGCATCCTCGATGTCCAATGGCTGGACGTGGCCGGCATCGACGTCGTGCACCTTGCGGCCGGGCAAACGCGGTGGATCGCGCCCGGCAGCCGTTGGTGCGTGCTGGCGATGGACGCTGCGGCGCGTTTCGCGCTGGAGGTCCACGCCGACCAGTCCGTCGCCGCCGCCGCGCCACAACGCCTGCGCGCCGATCTGCTGGATGGGGCGCCGTTGCGGACCCTCGACGCGCCGGGTGATCTGCCATCCCTCTTCGCCGCGATCGCGGACGGACAGTCGATCCTGCTGCGCGCAGGCTTCGATGGTTTCCCGTCCATGCTGGAGGTGATCGCTGCGGGCGATGGCGCGCTGTTCTGGCATCCGCTGGCCGATGGCCCCACCGAATGGGCCGCGCTGGTCGGGCGCACGCCGCAGCCGGCATCGCTGGGCGATTACCTCGGCCGCGACCACGCCCTGATCGAGGCCGCGCTGGCCGGCGCGCTGCGCGGCGATCCCGAACGCTTGCGCTGGTTGCAGCATCTGCTCGCGCGCCACCTGCAAATCGAGGAAACGATCCTGTTCCCGGCTTGGCTGGCCGCCGGTGGCCGCGAGGGCTGGGTGCGCGGGTTGTGCAACGAGCACCGGCAATTGCGCGAGCACCTGCCGCGATTGGACGATCCGTTTTCGCAGCGGCGTTTCCTGCTGTTGCTCGATGGCCACGACGAGAAGGAAGAGCAGGTCGTGTACCCGGACATCATGGCGCGCGTCCCCGCCGATCTGCAGCTCGCGCAGCAGGCGATGCGCTTCCGCGGCTGAGGGCAATGCTCCCAACTTAACGATTCCAACAGCGCAGGCGGCAAGGCCCGTCATTCCCGCCAGAAGCATGCGGGAATGACGACCCTCAAGTTGGGGGCATTGTGGCTGAGGATCGTCAGCCGGACAGTTGCGCATGCTCCAGCGGTCGTTCGCGGTGCAGCAGCATCCACTCGGCGTGTTCTTCGAGGCAGGCGCGGCCGAGCGCGAACAGCAGCTCGCGGGTCTCCTCGTCGGATTGCGAGCGCTGCAGGCGCGCGCGCGAGCTTTCGAACAGCCGGCGCATGAAGCGGAACTGCTTGATCAATTCCTTGTCGCCGCGCTTGTAGCTGTACGCCTCGCGGATACCGGCCAGCAGCGGCAGCAGGCCCATCGCCACCACCAGCCCGTTCTGCACCGCCGCCGGCAGGCGGCTGCCGGCGGCGAGCAGGATCGCCGCGCCGGCCAGGCCACAGGCCAGTGCCGCCCGGCCCAGCCGCGAGGTGCGCCGGTGGGCGTGTTCGCGGCGGGCGACGCCACGCTGGAAGTAGTCGAGCTGGCCGCCGCTGCCATCGGCCTCGCCGATCCAGTGGCCGGTGACCCAGGCCAGCCAGTGCGCGTCGGGCACGAAATCCTCGTCGCGCAGCAATCCGCTGCCGCGCATGGCGTGGCGGATCCAGCTCAGGTCCACGTCCTGCTTCTGCAGGAAGCTGTCGTAGCCGAGGCTGTTGTTGGGCGGGATGTGGACGCCGGCCAGGCGCCAATAGACCTGCACCCGCAATCCCTCGGCCAGGCCGCGGTAGTCCAGGTATTTGCGCTGCCACTGCCGGTGTTCGCCGAAGCGGTCGAGCAGGTAGCCGGCCAGGAACAGGGCCAGGAACGCCACCAGGCACCAGCGGTCGGTGGCGATGTCGGAAAAGGCGATGAACGACACGCCCATGCCGGCGGCGATCGCGTGGGTCCAGAACAGGCTGGCGCGAACCTGGCGCTGGAAATGCAGGGCCAGCCAATCGGCCGCCCGCAACTGGCGGTCGAGCGCGGCCACCCGCGCCGGCAGCGGCGCCGGCAGCGCGCCGGCGAACAGCGGCGAGGGCAGGGCGGCGATCGGCGCGGCGTAACGCGCGGCATCGGCATTGAAGGTTTCCAACTGGCCGAACACGGTGCGGTACGGCTCGGGCACGTGCTCGGTCGCGGGCGATTCGCCGCCGAGGGTCAGCCAGCGCGCCTGCAATGGCGGCAGGCGCGGTGGGCCGCCGCCCTGCAGCCGCCGCGACACGCTGAGGTGGTAGATCAGGTCGCTCTCGTCGTCGGCCACCAGGTTGGGCGCGACCTGGTCGATGCGGAAGTCGGGCATCACGTCGTGGAGGTGGAAGTCCACCACCTGCGCGGTGCCGCCGGTGGCGGTGCTGGGGTGGCCGTCCCACAACGCCAGCAGGATCTGGCAATGGCAGGACACGAACATGCCCAGTTGTGCGTACTGGCGGTTGCGCGCCGGGCCGCGCAGCGCGATGGCTTGCGCGGTGTTGCCGGCGGCCAGCGGCAGCGCCCGCACCTGGGCATGGCCGAGCAGATTGCGGAAACGGGCGAGGGTCGCCGGGTCGGCGAAGTCGCGCTCGTACTCGGCCTGCGCCATCGGCAGCGGCACCATCAGCTCGATGCCCAGCGCGAGTGCTTCTTCGGCGACGAGTTGGTCGCCGCCCTCGGCCAACGCCGAGATCAGCCGCAGCGGCAGCTCCGGGAACTGCGCGCGCAGGCCGCGCAGGAAGGCGCGCACCGCCTCGCGCAGCGCCGGCTCTTCGGCGGCCACGAGGTCGCGGTGCGCGGTCAGGCCGATGTTCAGGCGCATCCACGGGTCAGACGGGTCGGGCGTGACCGCGGCGGGCGGGTGTCCGGTCACGGCGGGTGTCCGGGACCTACTTCGCCCGCGCCGCGGCAATCAGGCCAGCGACGCGGCGCAGGTCGGACATCTGCCTGGCCTGGTCCGTTGCGCCCTGGATCTGTTCCGACGCTTCCTTCAGTTCGGCGTCGTGGCGGATCGTGCCGGCGGGACCTTCCGGTTGCGCGATCGCATCCACGTACAGTGCGTAGGCATAGTCGTGACGAAAGCCGGTGTCGTGGGCGCCAGCCCTGGCTTGCTGGGCGAACCAGGCCAGGGCGGGCTGCAAGGCAGCGCGCGCAGCTTCGCGTTGGCCCTGGCCGGCGAGCGCATGGGCCAGCAGGGTGGTCGAGATCGCCCGATTCCAGTACGGATCGGTCTCGCTGGCACGGTCGTCCGGCTGGGCAAGGCGCTGGGCAGCCAATGCCTGCGCCTGCGGGAAGCGGTCCAACTGCAGCGCAGCCATGGTCGCCGCCCGGAGAGTCGAATCCAGGATCTTTTGCCGGAACTGCGTGGACACCACGTCGTGCTCCGGGATCCGGACTGCTGCGGCGTTGGCGATCACTGCGTTGGCATCGCGCAGCGCCGCCTCCGGCTCGCCCGCGGCCAGCAGCAACCAGCTGTTCAGGCTTTTCCGCGGCATCGCCATCAGCGTCCTGCGGGGATCATCCGGTGCCAGCTGGGCCACGAACGCGGCCACGCTGCGGACGTGGGCCTGGAGCGAAGCCGCCGCGCCGGCGACGTCACCGGTGCGGGCCTGCAGGCCCGCGTGGAAGGCCCATGCGTTCATCAGGACCTGGGCCAGCTTCGGGGGGTGGCGCGGGTCGGATTCCAGGGCGATCGTGCGTTGGCTCGTGGCCAGGGCCAGGCTGACGTCGCCTTGATCCAGGTGGACCTGGGCAAGAGCGCCGAGGGCGAGCGACCAGCGTTGCCAGGCACCCAGTTCGGACGGGCTGAAGCGGACCTCGTCGGCGCTGGCACGCTCGGCGCGCTGGGCGAAATCCAGTGCGCTGGCGTCGTCGTGCTGGCGGCGGGCGATCGCGCTGAGCAGCTCGGCGGCGTAGAAGCGGTTGGCGAGCGAATGCAGGTCTCCGGGCCGGCGCGCCAGCACGTTTTCGGCGAGGTCGAAGACTTTCCGTTCCAGCGACCGTGCCTGGTCGATCTTGCCCAGGGTGAGCAGGAAGCGCGCCTGGGAGTCGGTGGTGTCGGCATACGAGGCGGCGGCATCGAGGTCCGAGAGGTCGGTCGCGCCCAGGCCGGCGAGGATCTTGCGCGCCTCCTCGCAGGTCGCGACTGCCTGTTCCAGCGGTTGCGAATGGCTCAGGAAGTTCAGGGTGTCGGCGTACAACTGGCGGACCCGGCGGGTCGGTTCCGGGGCATACACGTAGGGGCGCAGCACTTCGACCGCCTGGCGCAGCTGCTTGTCGGTACCCCGGCCGCTGCCGAACAGGCCGCTGCCCTGGGTGCTGAAAACCAGACCCAGGCCGAAGGCGACCGGTTCGCTGCGGTCGCCCTGGGCACGCAAGCGCTCGAAAGTCGCCTGGGCGGTGTCGAACAGCTTGTAGGCAGCATCGCTTTGGCCGCTTCCGAGCAGGGCCTCGCCTTCGCGTGCTTGGGCCAGGGCACGGTAGGTCCGGGTGCGTGCGGTCACCAGCGCCGGCGGCAGGTTGTCGTAGTAGGCCACGGCCATGTGGGCCAGCCTGCCGAGGGTCTCCAGCCGCCCGGTCGGGGCCAACTCGGCGTACAGGTCGTCGATCAGGAAGCCGACCAGCTGTTCGGCGTCGCCCCGCGATTTCTGCGCCAGTGCCTCGGCCGTTCGCGCCCGCTCCAGGTTGACCCAGCCGAATACCGCGCCGGCCACCGCCACCAGCATCAGCACCGCACACACGCCGGCGATCTGGCGCGCGCGCACCAGGGCGCGGCGGGTGGCGGCTTCGCGCTCGCGTTGCTGCGCCAACGCCTGCTCGGCGGCTTCGCGGGCTTCGCGTTCCTGACGCGCATTGCGGCTGGCCAGCACCACCGAGCACAGCACGTCGTGGGTGAGTTCGACGCGGCGCATGTCGAGGCGTTCCTCGATGCGCAGCAGGCGGCGATTGACCAGAATCGGCAGCGCATCGGCGGGTGCGTCAGCGGCGGCCAACGCCTTGCGCACGCGCTCCTCGCCCACGCTCTCGCGGTAGCCCGACTCGGTGAGCAGCAAGTCTTCGACCACCCGGCGCACGCCGGCGGGCTGGTCGGCCAGCGCGCGCTCGTAAAACTCGGACAAGATGGTGTCGCGCGAGCCGGCCAGCAGGTCGGCAGAGATCTCCGCTTTCTTCTGCGCCTGCCGCACGCTGTTGAGTTCGCGGCAGACCAGACTCAGCAGCGACGGCTCGACTTCGGCGTTGCCAAGCTCTGAACCGCCGGCGACGAAGCGCACGATCGCCTCGGCGATCTCCTGCGAGACCAGTTTGCCGCCGGGCTTGCGCACCGCGGTGAGCGCCTGCGCGCCGGTCATCCGCGCCAGCCGCATGCGGTTCTGGGTGATCGAGGGCATGATGGTCTTCACGCCCTCCAGGTGCGCGAGGTAGTCCTCGCGCAACGCGATCAGCACCCGGTAGTCGGCGCGCGCGAAATCGAAATCCTCGGCAGCGGCATCGTCGTCTTCGATGCGCGCTTCCAGTGTTGCCGGCGGACGGTTCTCGATCAAGTCGGCCAGGTCTTCCAAAAATTGCCGGGCGCGCTGGCGGCCGGCGTCGTCGGCCTGGCCGAGGGTGAAGATTTCCTCGAACTGGTCGAAGATCAGCAGCGGCAACAGGGTGTGCCCGGCCGCATCGCGCAGCAGGTCGCCGCGGTGGTGCAGGAACTCCCACAGCGATTCGCCGGCGACCGCGCTGCCCGGGCGCGTCCACGCGCCGACCGCGGCGCTGGCCTTGAAGATGGCCTGCTTGATCTGTTCCGAGGGCGGCGGCGATTCCGGCGCGTAGTCGATCCGCACGTACACCGGGCAAAAACCTTCCGCGCGCAGGCGTGGCACCACACCGGCGCGCAGCAGCGAGGTCTTGCCCAGCCCGGACTGGCCGAACAGCACGCTGAGCAACTTGCGCTGGATGCGCCGGCACAGTTCGGCGGCTTCCTCGTCGCGGCCGTGGAACCAGGCGCTGGATTCCTCGGAATACGAGAACAGGCCCAGCCACGGGTTCTGCGGGTCGATGACGACGGCCTCGTCGCCGCTGCGCGGGGCATCGTTCACGGGCGGCCTCCGCTGGACAGCTCCACCAATCTGCGGATGAACTCGGGCGCGGGCTCGCCGCCGGGGATGCGCACGAAGTGCAGCGCGCGGAAGGATTCGGGCACCAGCGCGGCCGCTTCGGGGGTGTCGTCGATGCACACCGGCAGGATGAATACCGCGCCCTCGGCGATGTTGCGCGCCCGATCCACCGCGTAGCTCCATTCACGGCGGAAATACGCCTCGTGGCGGCGCTGGGTGGTGGTCGAGATCACCGGCAGGAAGTAGCTGCACCGCCCGATGTTGGCGTGGATCTTGCGATCGTAATCGTCGCCGCCTTCCAGCCGATCCATGTCGAACCAGGTGACGATGCCGGCCGCGTCCAGCGCGGCCTTGAGCTTCTGCACGGCGGCCAGATCTTCACGCGCGTAGCTGATGAACACCGCGTTGGCCGGCATCTCGCGCGCCGGCGGCAGGAAGCGCAGCGGCGCAGCGGTCGTGCTGGCCGCCGCCGGGATCTGGCGCTGCATCCAGCGCGCGTGCAGTTCGGCGACGAACGCCTCGGCCCCGCCGTACACGCGGGTGCGCATGCTCACCTGCTGCAGGAACGCGACCAGGCGCGCGTCCTTCAGGGTGTGGTCGTCGGCCAGCACCTCGGTGACCTCGCGCGGGTCGGACAGCCGATGGCGCTTGGCCATGCGCAGGAACAGCCGTGCCAACCAGTTGGAGAAATCGCTGCCGATCAGCAGCAGGTGGTTGTGTTCGAGTTCGTGGAAGAGTTTTTCCGGGGTGAGGTGCTCGGATTGCAGCGCGCAGATGAACTCCAGCAAGTCCTCGTCGGAGAGCACATAGGTCGGCGACGCCGAGAGCCGGCCGAGCAGGTGATAGACCACGGTGCGCTGGAGCTGGCCGCGCTCGGCCGGCAGATCGGCGACCCGGTTGGGCGCGTAAGCGATGACCTCGGAAGAAGGCTGGCCGGCGTAACGGGCGCGGTTGACCGCCTTTTCCAGCAGCGGGTCGAAGGTGGTGGTGACGAACAGGTCGAAGTCGGTGATCTGCGCCAGTTGCAGCAGCGCCGGCGGCGGCTCGAATTCCACCTCGCGCAGGATCGAGCGGACCCGCGTGTAGGCCTCCTCGCGGCGGCCGCGCTGGCCGAGGTAACTGCACATCACGTCGTTGAGGGTCAGCGGCTCGGGCAAGGCCGCGGTGTCCACCCCCAGCTTCGTGGCCAGCCTGCCGGCCAGCCATTCGTACAGCGGGCACAGCCCGCGCTCGGTCTGCACCCGCAGCAGATCCGGCCCGATGATCGGGATGACCCGGCGTTCCTCGATGTAGTTGAGCAGGTCGTCCCAGGCGTCGTCGTCGAAGCCCTGGAACATGGCGGGTGCTGCCGAAACGGTCATCGCGCCTTCCCTCCCGGAAACGACCTGACACTGCGCATCCTTAGCGGCGGAGTGTAGCGCTGGCACGTTGGGTGCGTGTGGGGCGAGGAGATTGCCGGAGCGTGCGCCCTTGCGTTGATGGGCGACTTGCCCGGTTGGAAGCCTGCTCAGGTGGCGGGGGTGGGACGCTGATTCGCGCCGAGGCGGCCATCGTCGTGCGTGGTGAGGCGACCCGTTCGTGGTGAGGTGCGTCCCCCGTTCGTGGTAAAGCGCCCCCCGTTCGTGGTGAGCCCTTCGACACGCTCAGGACAGCCCCCCGTTCGTGGTGAGCCTGTCGAACCACGAGCGGCTGCAACCATGATCCCTGCGCGACCGCACGCACAGTCGTTGCCACCGTGCGGATTTGCGACAATGCGCGCCCCACCTCACGCGTGCATCGCCTTGAGCCGACGCCAGCGTTTTTCCCGGGAGCCTTTCGAGGCGACCATCACCGACCTCAGCCACGACGGTCGCGGCGTCGCCCGGCGCGAGGGCAAGGCGGTGTTCGTGCGCGGGGCGCTGCCCGGCGAGCGCGTGCTCGCGCAGCCCACGGCGCGCCATCGGCATTTCGACGAGGCCGGCACGCTGCAGGTGCTGGAGGCCGCGCCGGATCGGGTCGCGCCGCGCTGTGCGCATTTCGGGCATTGCTCGGGTTGCGTGCTGCAGCATCTGGACGCGGATCGCCAGATCCAGGCCAAGCAGGCGGTGTTGCTGGACAACCTGCAACGCATCGGCCATGTCGAGCCCGCGCGCATCCTGGCGCCGCTGACCGCCACGCCGTGGGGCTATCGGCGCAAGGGCCGGCTGTCGGTGCGCTACGTCGAGAAGAAAGGCCGCACCCTGGTGGGCTTTCGCGAGGACGATCCACGCTTCGTCGCCGACATCCAGCACTGCCACACCGTGGTGCCGGCGATCGGCGAGCGCATCGGTGCGATCGCGCAGATGCTCGACACCTTGGACGGCAAGCGCGAGATCGCGCAGATCGAGTTCATCGCCGGCGACCCCGGCGCAGACGCCGGTGCGCCGGTGGTGGCGCTGGTCTTGCGCAACCTCAAGCCGCTGACCGACGGCGATCTGGCGATCCTGACCGCGTTCGGCCAGCAGCATGCGTTCGCCATCTACCTGCAGCCCGGCGGCGTGGACTCGGTGCAGCCGCTGTGGCCGACATCCGGGGTGGCGCTGGAGTTCGCGCTGCCCGATCACGACCTGCGGCTGGCGTTCCTGCCGCTGGATTTCATCCAGGTCAACGCCGGCATCAACGCGAAGATGATTGCGCGCACGCTGGAACTGCTCGATGTGCAGCCCGGCCAGCGCATCCTCGATTTGTTCTGCGGGCTGGGCAATTTCACCTTGCCGATCGCGCGCCGTGGCGCCGACGTGGTGGGGGTGGAAGGCGATGCCGGACTGGTGGCGCGGGCGCGCGCGAACGCGCAGCGCAACGGCATCGGCAACGCGCAGTTTTTCGCCGCCGACCTGGCGGCGCCGTTGGCATACGAGCCGTGGCTGGGGCAGCCCTTCGATGCGGTGCTGCTCGACCCGCCGCGCTCGGGCGCCGAAGCGCTGCTGCCGCAGCTGCCGCTGAAATCCATCGACCGCATCGTGTACGTGTCCTGCCATCCCGGCTCGCTGGCGCGCGATGCCGGATTCCTCGTCCGCGAGCGCGGCTACACGCTGCGCGCGGCCGGGGTGATGGACATGTTCCCGCACACCGCGCACGTGGAGTCCATCGCGGTGTTCGAGCGCTGAGATGGGCATCGAGATCGAACGCAAGTTCCTGCTCGCCGATGCCGGCTGGCGCGCGCTGGTCGTGCGTTCAACGCCGATGGCGCAAGGCTACCTCGATGCCGCCACGGCGTCGGCACCGCAGGCGGCCTCGGTGCGGGTGCGGATCGCCGGCGCGCAGGCGTGGCTGACGATCAAGTCGCGCCGTCAAGGCAGTATCCGGCAGGAATTCGAATACCCGATCCCGCCGGGCGATGCGCGACAACTGCTGGCGCTGTGCGTGGGCGGGCTGATCGACAAGACCCGCCATCACGTCCACCACGCCGGTTTCCTGTGGGAGATCGACGAGTTCACCGGCGCCAACGCCGGTCTGGTGGTGGCGGAGATCGAGCTGCCGGCCGCCGATACCGCGTTCGAGCGCCCGGCCTGGCTCGGGCGCGAGGTCACCGAGCTGCCGCGCTATTACAATCACGCCCTCGTGCAGCGGCCCTACGCGACGTGGGCGCCGGAGGAGAAAGCCTGATGCTGGTGATAGGAATCGCGGGAACCACGCTGGACGCCGCCGAGCGGGAATGGCTGCAGCACCCGGCGGTGGGTGGGGTGATCCTGTTCAGCCGCAACTTCGCCGCGCGCGCGCAGGTGACCGAACTGGCCGCGGCCATCCGCGCCGCCTCGCCACGCCCGCAGCTGCTGTGCGTGGACCAGGAAGGCGGTCGCGTGCAGCGCTTCCGCGACGGGTTCGCCGCGTTGCCGCCGCTGCAGGGATTCGACCGGCTTTACGCGCGCGATGCAAAGGCTGCACTGGCGCTGGCCGAACAGCACGCCTGGCTGATGGCCAGCGAGATCCGCGCGCTCGACGTGGACTTGAGTTTCGCGCCGGTGGTGGACCTGGGGCGCGGCAACCGCGCGATCGGCAATCGCGCGTTCTCGCCGCAACCGCAGGTGGTCGCCGACTTCACCCGCGCCTACGTGCGCGGCATGCATGCGGCGGGGATGGCAGCCACCCTCAAGCACTTCCCCGGCCACGGCTCGGTGCTGGAAGACACCCACTTCGACGCCGCCACCGACCCGCGGCCACTGAATGTGCTGCGCGCCGAGGATCTGCTGCCATTCGCGGCCGGCATCGACGCCGGCGCCGAGGCGATGATGCTGGCGCACGTCAGCTACCCGCAGGTCGCGCCCGAGCCGGCGGGCTATTCGCCGCGCTGGATCCACGACATTCTGCGCAAGGACATGGGTTTTCGCGGGGTCGCCTTCTCCGACGACATCGGCATGGCCGCGGCGGAGTCGGCCGGCGGCGTGGCTGCGCGCATCGACGCCCATCTGGATGCCGGTTGCGACGCGGTGCTGGTGTGCGCACCGGCGCTGGTTCCCGATGCGCTGGCAGCGATGGAGCGCCGACCGCCACCGCGCGCCGACCTGCTGGCGCCGCTGTTCGGCCGCGGTCGCAACGATTGGGACGGCCTGCTTGCCGATCCGCGGCATGCGCAGGCGTTGGCGCAGGTGTGTGGCGACGCGCTGGCGGAGGCCTGAGCGATGCAGGATCTGGCCGGCGCCTTGGCACGCTCGCAGGTGCTGTTCGATCGCACCGCGATCGCCGCGGCGATCGCCCGCATGGCGTTGCAGATCCGCGCCGACTGCGAAGGGCAGCGCCTGCTGCTGCTCACGGTCATGCACGGCGGCATGCTGTTCGCCGCCGAACTGGCGCTGGCGCTGGGGCAGGGCACGCCGCTGGAACTGGATTTCGATTACCTGCACGCCAGCCGCTACCGCGGTGCCACCTCCGGCGGCGAGCTGGAATGGAAGCATCGCCCGGCCACGCCCTTGCACGGCCGCGACGTGCTGATCGCCGACGACATCCTCGACGAGGGTTACACCCTCGACGCGGTGCGCGCCTGGTGCCTTGCGCAGGGCGCGGCCTCGGTGCGGATCGCGGTGCTGGCGCTCAAGCGCCACGGCCGCGGCGTGCCCGGGATGCGCGCCGACTACGTCGGCGTGGAAGTGCCCGACCGCTACGTGTTCGGGTTCGGCATGGACTACCACGAGCAGGGCCGCAACCTGCCGGCGATCCATGCCTTGCCGGAGGAAACGTGAGCGCGTCCGCGGCGGATGGCATCGCGCTGGCGGTGATCGGCGGCACCGGGCTTTACAAGCTGGCGGCGCTGGACGATGCGCACGCCATCGGCGAATCCACGCCGTTCGGCGAACCCTCTGGCCCGGTCCGCGTGGGCCGTTTCCGCGGCCATCGCGTGGCCTTCCTCGCCCGCCACGGCGAAGACCATGCATTGCCGCCGCACCAGGTCAACTACCGCGCCAACCTGTGGTTGTTGAAGGAACTCGGCGCGACCCGCGTGCTCGCGGTCAATGCGGTCGGCGGCATCAGCGAAACTTATCCGCCGCGCGCGATCGGCGTGCCCGACCAGCTCATCGACTACACCTGGGGCCGCATCGGCAGCTTGTGCGAAGACGGCGGGCCGGTGTTGCACGTGGACATGACCGAGCCCTACACGCCATCCCTGCGCCATGCGCTGCTCGCCGCCGCGGCGGTGGCCGGGATCGCTGCGGTGGACGGCGGTTGCTACGGCGTGACCCAGGGGCCGCGCCTGGAAACCCGGGCGGAAATCGCCCGCCTGCGCCGCGATGGCTGCGATCTGGTTGGCATGACCTCGATGCCGGAGGCCGGCCTGGCGCGCGAACTGGGGCTGGATTATGCGTGCCTGGCACTGGTCGCCAACTGGGCCGCTGGCTGCGGGGATGCTGCGCAGATCACCATGGACGAGGTGTACGCCAACCTCGACCACGCCACCGCGCGCTTGCCGGGTTTGCTCGACGCGCTGCTGGCGAACCTGCCCGCATGAGTGCCGAAGCGGCGTATCGCGATGGCGGCGCCGGCCTGATCGCCGGCTTGCTCGCGCCCGAGGTGGCCGCGGCGCTGACCCGCCAGATCGCGCTGGGGGTGACCCGCACCGGGACGCGCTGGCTGGTGCCGCCGAGCATCGGCGCCAAGCCCTGCTACGAAGTCTCGTGCCTGCAATGGCCGATGCTGATGACCTTCCTGTGGGGCATGACCCCGCGCATCGAGCAGCTCGCCGGGGTGCGCCTGCTGCCGACCTACAGCTACTTCCGCACCTACCAGCAAGGCGACGTCTGCCGCATCCACGCCGACCGCCCGGCCTGCGAGCACTCGCTCTCGCTCACCCTGGGCTACGCCGACGGCATCCCGTGGGCGCTGGAGGTGGCCGACACCCCGGTGCTGGAAGCCCAGCGGCAGACCGTGCGCGGCGACGACGATTTCGGCAGCGAAGCCCATTCGGCCTACCCGATGGCCGCCGGCGATGCGGTCGTGTATCGCGGCTACGACTACCGCCACGGCCGCACCGTGCCCAACCCGAACCGCTGGTCGGCGCACCTGTTCATGCATTGGGTGGACCGCGACGGCCCGTACCGCGACCAACTGTTCGATGGCAAGCCGCTGCAGGGGCCGGCGGAGTTCCGCTTTCCCGTCGCGTGATGCCGCATCGCCGACGCGGGGCTGGATGCCGATCGGGGGGGGCTGCAAGGCAGGCGGCGGTGACCGCATGCCGGCAGGTGAACGGATGCTGACCCAAGCCCTTCCATCCCGGCGGCGGCAGGCGTGGTCATAACGGCTCGATAACTGACAGCCACGGGCCGCATCATTACCTTGGATCCCGCAACCCGGTTCCTCGTTGATACCGGAAGGCATGGGCTTCCAAGCCAGTCTCCCCACAAGGCAGACTGGCTTTTTTTTGTGGCCTTCTGCGGGTCGATCCTGCCGCATCGCGCCATGGACGCGACCTGGGCGACAATGCAGCGCCCGCCGCGTGGCGGGGAAGCCCGCCACCGGCCCTGCGCATGTCCACCCGTCGTCGCCTGTCGCGCCTGCTGCTGGCCAGCCACGTCGGCCTGGTGATCCTGTTCGCGCTGCTGCTGCTAGCCACCGGGGTGGGGACGATCCGCTCGGCGGTGGTGGGGCAAGCAAGGACCGAGGCCGACCGTTCGGTGTCCGATGCCAGCCAGCGACTGCAGGTCTGGTACCGCGAGGTCAACGTCACCGCCGACCTGCTGGCGCGTCAGCCCAACCTGCGCACCTACGTCGCACGCGGCCAGTTCAGCCGCGCGCGCAGCCTGGTCAAGGATTTCCACGGCACCAGCACCATCGAGTTCATCGAGGTTCGCGACGGCGACCAGGTCGTGGGCACCTTCGGCAAGGCGCCGCCGGCGCTGGTGCAGGGGCTGGCCTTCGATCGCAACGGGGTGGCGTGGAGGATCGTCCAGCGCGCGATTCCTTCCACCCGCAGCGGCTCGATCCTGGTCGCCGAGCCGATCCGCGACCGCATCAACGTCCGCCCCAGCAACGGCCTGATCAATGTCCGCCTGGTGCCGGTACCGACACCCGGCAGCGCGTCCACCGACCGCTGGGGGCGTGCGCTGCTGGCGGTGGAGGCCACCGGCGAACCGGAGACTGTGGAGGCGCTGGGCGACATCGCCGCCGCGCGGGTGGTGCGCATCCACGACGACGACAGCGCATCCGATGCCCTGCTGGTCAGCACGGTCGCGCAGCAGTGGGTGGAGCGCCGCATCGTCGAGGGACTGGCGGCGTTCGCGGTATCCAGCGTGGTCACCGTGGTGCTGGCACTGGCGCTGGCGGTACTGCTGTCGGCGCGGATCTCGCGGCCGTTCGCGCAGGTCGCGCGCGACGCCGAGCGCCTGGGCCGCGGCGATCTGGACACGCCGGTGCCAAGGCCGGTGACCTTCCTGGCCGAGCCGGTCGCACTGGCCACCAGCCTGGAGGAAATGCGCCGGCGCGTGGCCACCCTCACCGCCACCGAACGCAACCAGCGCCAGGAGCTGGACGCGGTGCTGGACGGCGTGGACGAGGGCATCGTCGGCGTGGATGCCGAGGATCGTATCCACTACGCCAACCGGCAGTTCCTGGAACTGGTAGGGCGCGAGCGCGAGGCCGTGCTCGGCCTGCCCAGCGAGGCGGTGCTGCTGCCGATCGAGCGCGAAGGTCAGGGTGCCAAGGGTGATCCCGCGGTGGTGGTACCCGGTCCGGCCACCTTCATTCCGGTCGGCAAGGCGCGTCCGCTGGCGGTGCGCCGGCTGGTCGCCAGCGGCGACCGCCAGGTGCTGGTGGTGCGCGAGGAAACCGCGCTGGAGGCCGCGCGGTTCATGCGCGACCGCATCCTGGCCAACCTCTCGCACGAGTTCCAGACCCCGCTGTCGGCGCAACTGGCGTCGATCGAAATGCTCCGCGATCACCTGCGCGAGGGCTCCGACCCGGTCGCGGCGCAACTGGCCGACGCCCAGTTCCGCGGCGCGCTGCGGTTGTCGCAATTGGTCGAGAACCTGCTCGACAGCGTGCGCATCGAGAGCGGCGAGATGCGCCTGCGCCAGCAGTCGCTGGATCTTGCCGCGGTAGTCAAGGAAGCCGCCGACCTGCTGCGCCCGCTGGTGGACCAACGCGAGCAGCGCATCGACCTGCGCCTGCCCTCCGGGCCTGCGCTGACCGGCGACCCGCAGCGGTTGTTCTCGGTGATGGTCAACCTGCTGGCCAACGCCAACAAGTTCGCGCCCGACCAGACCACGATCTGGGTGGACCTGGAATGGGAGGCCGAGCAGGTCACGGCGTGGGTGGAGGACGAGGGCCCGGGCCTGCCGCCGATGGGCGCCAACACCGACCTGTTTGCGCCGTTCAAGCGCTCGCCGCGGGACGAGCCCAGCCAGCGCGGCACGGGTTTGGGGTTGGCGATCGTGTACGCGATCGTGACCGCGCATGGCGGCGTGGTGAAGGTCGCCGCGCCGCTGCATCGGCACGGTGCGCGGATCGGCATCGTGCTGCCGCTGCACGTTGCGCAGCCGGTGGATCGCGACGCGGATTCGGCGGAGCTTTGAGGGCATGCGGCACCTGCGCCCTCGAGGTTCCCCGTTTGGCTGGAAGGACGGATCGGCAGTAGCGGGCGTGGTGAGAACACGCGGCGCGGCGGGTTGCCGCGGTGGTGCCCTGTTACCATCGCTGCATGAGCATCCTGATCGTCGATGACGACGTCGAACTCGTCGGCTTGTTGCGTTTCGCGCTCAACCACGCCGGCCACGCGGTCGTCACCGCCTTCGATGGCGAACAGGCCTTGCGCCGGTTGCGCGAGCACACCCCGGATCTGGTGATCCTCGACGTCAACCTGCCGCTGCGGGATGGCTTCGAGGTGCTGGAGATCCTGCGCAAATCCAGCCAGGTGCCGGTGATGATGCTGACCGTGCGCGCCGCCGAGGAAGATGAGGTGCGCGGCCTGGACCTGGGCGCGGACGATTACCTGCGCAAGCCGTTCAGCCCGCGCACGCTGCTGGCGCGCGTGCGCTCGCTGTTGCGCCGCGGCAACGAGGTGCTTGACGAGGAAGCGTTGTCCAGCGGCCCGCTCACGCTGGACGTCGAACGCAGCCAGGCCCAGGTCGCCGGCGGCGCACCGTTTCGCCTGTCGCCGCTGGAGCTGCGCCTGCTGCGGCTGTTGCTCGGGCATGCCGGACGTCCGGTGGACGCCGACCGCGTGATCGGCTTCGTCTGGCCCGACCGCGATGCCGCCGACCGCGAGTCGCTGAAACAGGTCGTGCACCGCCTGCGCCGCAAGCTGGCGCAGGCGGGCGGTGCAGCGGCCTGGATTGAGTACGTCCCCAACGCCGGTTACGCGTTCAACACGCAGGCCGCAGCGGCGGAGCCGTGATGGCGCCTGCGGCGGCGCGGTGATTCGGCAGCGCGTCGGTGGTGGTGTCGGCCAGCCAGTCCACCACCTGCTGCAGGGCCTGCACGCGGGATCTGCCGTGGCTGCGCTCGCGCGCGTGGATTGCCAGTTGCATGTGTGCGCTGGTGCCGGTGCGGACGATCCGCGCAAGGTGCGCCAGTTCGTCCTCGCAGTCCATGGCCTGCGCGTCCTCGGCGACCAGCGCGCACAGGCGTTCGATCGCCCCGGCAAACCCCAGCGGCTCTCCGGCGTGCTCGTCGATCAGGGTGGCACGGGTGCCGTGGCGCTTGACCTGCCAGCGGTTCTCGTCGATGACCCGGCGGGTGAGTGCGCTGCGCTGTTGTCCAAGCTCGGGCTGGCGCAGGTGGGCGCGCACCAGGCAACGGAATGCCGCGGCGATGGCCAGCGCGTCCTCGATGCGGGTGCAGGCATCGGCGATGCGCAATTCCAGCGTGGGGAAACGGATCGACGGACGGATCGCCCACCACAGGAAGCTGCCGTCGCGCAGCGCGTCGCAACGCGCCAGCAGGTCGATGAACGCGGTGTACTCGGCTTCGTCGGCGAAGGCATCGGGAATGCCCGAGCGCGGCCATTCATCGTAGGCGGTCTGGCGATAGCTGAGCAGGCCGGTGCGACGGCGATTCCAGAACGGCGACGAGGTGGACACGCCAAGGAAGACCGGCAGCCACGGCATGAGGCGGTTCATCAATTGCACGCGGTCCACCGCGGCCGGAACGCCCACATGCACGTGCAAGCCACACAACAGGTTGCGCCGGCCGACGATCTGGAAGTCGTCGATCAACTGCTCGTAGCGCTTGCGCGCGGTGTGGGTCTGCTCGGTCCAGATCGCCATCGGGTGAGTCCCCGCGGCAACCAGCCGCATGCCCATGGCAGAAGCGACGCCGCCCACGCCGGCGCGCAGTGCGGTGAGCGCCTCGCGCGCGGCGGCCGCGTCGTGCAGGACCGGCGTGGCCACCTCCACCTGCGGTGCCTGCATCTCCTCGTGGACCCGATCGCCCACGCGCCGCCGGCATTCGCCCAGGAAACCATCCGGTGGCGTGGACACGAGATCGCGTGAATGCGGATCGACGAGAAAGAACTCCTCCTCGATGCCGAAAGTCGGGGCAAGTCCATCGGCCATCATCGACGGCACCGTCGTGGGCGGCGCGCATGGCCGGTCGCGGTCGAGCGAATCCTCACGCAGACTGGCGCGGCGGCATGCAGGGCGATGTCCATGGCGGATCCTTCGGCAGTGGCGATCAGCCCATGATGCCGCCAATGCCGGTATCGCCGCAGTTACGCTGCCGCCGAACGCCGATCACGCCTGCGGATCGGCGGCTGCGGATTCACCGTGCACATGCAGCAACCGCGCCGCGCCGGAGATGCGGATCGAACTGCCTGCCGCGCGCGTGAATTGCGCCTGCAGCAGCGATCGTGCGCCCATGTCTTCGCCCTGCACGACCTCGATATGTCCGCTGTGCGGCCAACCGATGTCGCGCAGGTAGCCGGCCAGCGCGGCGATGCCCGCGCCGGTGGCCGGGTCCTCGTAGATGCCGCTGGACGCGAACGCATGCCGCGCGTGAAAGCGCTGCGGGCCTTGCGCATGCAGCAGGCCGATGGTGGTCACGCCGGCCTTGTGCATCAGCGCGCGACCGGCTTGCAGGTCGTAATCCATCCTCGCCAGGTGCTCGCGCGTGGCCAGGAACAACAGCAGGTGCGGCACGCCGGCGAAGGCGATGCTGGGTGGAAGGCGCGGGTCCAGATCGCCATCGGACAGGCCAAACAGCGCCAGCGCCTCGGCAACCAAGGCATTCTCAACCGGCTGGCTGCGTGTGGGCGGGGACTGTACCGCCGCACCCATTCCGCCCTCGCGCATCCAGCCCTCGACGGTGATGTGGGCGTCATTGAGGACCAGCGCGTACAGGCCATCGCCCTGGTCCATGGCCAACGCCGCACCCAGCGCCACGGTGGCATGGCCGCAGAAGGGGATTTCGCTCTCCGGCGAGAAATAGCGCACCCGCCATGCCTTGCGCATGGGCGAGGCGAACACCGTCTCCGAGTAACCGATCTGCGCGGCGATGCGCTGCATCGTGCGCGCGTCGCCCATGTCCTCGCCGATCCACACGCCGGCGGGGTTGCCGCCGGCATCGCCGTCGCAGAACGCGCTGATGCGTCGCAGAAGCATGGGTTGTCCGGACGGCCGAATGGCTTGGCCGAATCATCCCCCACCCGCGCCTGCGTGTCACCCGTGCCTGCGGGTGGGTGGCGATCAGGGTGCCGTGCGCAGCAGGGCCGGCCTGGGCGCGAAATCGGCACGGCGGCGCTCGCTGATCTGGCCGCCCTTGACCTGGCCTTCGACCAGTTCGTAGCCGAGCAAAGCGAACACCCGCTTGCCGATGAAGATCGGGCGCGCGTTGCCGTACCAGTCCACGCAACTGGCCTTGCAGGCGTCGTCCGGGCGCCCGCGCGCGATGGCGTCGAGGCTGCCCATGCGGCTCAGGTGCAGCGCGAGGTTGCGCAGGTAGAGCACCGCCGCCGCCCGGCCGCCATCGCGCACGATCGGCAGGCCGACGATGCCCTTGCCGGCACCGTCCTGGCGATAGAAGAACCCGTGCGTGCGCGCATCGCCTTGTGCCGCATGTTGCTGCACGAAACCGCCGGCCACGCGGGCTTTGCTACCCAGTGCCACGCTGGTGAAGTGGAGGTCGCCGCCGCGCGAGCCGACCAGGATCGCGTCGTTGCCCATCGCGTCGATGCGCTCGACCGGGTGATCGAGTTTCAGCTCCTGCAGCGGATCCTGGCTCGCATACCGAAACGCGTGGGCGACCTGCGAGTTGGAGGATCCATACACCAGCCAGTCGCCGATGTAGCGGTTCTGCAGGCCCCATTGCCCGCCGCCATCAGGCAACACGCGGTAATCGCGGCTCGGCGCCACCTGACTGCCGTCCCCGAAGTCCGCCAGCCGCACGCGCAGCAGCGCCATCGCCCCGGCGGCGCCTTCCGCGCCCCACATGCCCTCGCCGTTGCCCTGGCGGTTGAGCAGCACGTTGAGCCAGCCGCCCTGTTGCAGGAACGACATCTGGTCGATCGGGCTGCCGGTCGCCCGCAGTCCGCCGGGTGCGCTGGCGTCGAGCGGAATGCGGAACACCGAGGCGCTGCCGGCCGAACGGTCGCGCCATGAAGTGGTCCACACGTACACCGAATCCGCGGAGACATAGAACACCCTGCCCGATGGCCCCAGCACCGCCGTCGAGCGACAGACCATCGGCGTGGTGTCCAGGTTGCACGAGCTGACCGAGTGCAGGGTGATGCCGGCGGACGGATCCAGGTCCGCGCCGCTGCGATAGATGCGCGTGGCCGGAAGAATGCGATGGAAGTCGGCTGGCGTCGCGTCGTGGTGCCAGTGCCGGATGGCCGGGAAGGTGGCGTAGGGATCGCCGCGCAGGTTGATCGGCATGGGCGCGTAGAAGACCAACTGATGGCCGATCAGCCGGCTGGCGTAGTTGCGCGAGGAATAGTAGTCGCTGCTGCGCATCTGGTAGGTGGCGCGGTAGGTGATGTGGCCGCTGGCGTCGATGTCGAACAAGCCGATCTCGGTGCCGCCGCGCGCATAGCTGTAACCGATGACCACGATGCGGTCGTCGGCGATCAACATCTCGTCGTACCAGGTGCCGTTGGGGTCGACGTCCGGCGCGTAAGCGTTCACCGCCGACACCGGCTTGAGCGCGTCGCCGCCGATGCGGACGCTGAACAGGCGCCCGCGCCGCAGCACCACGAGGAAGTCGCCATGGGATTTGACGATGTCTCCTTCATCCACGCCCTGGGTCTGCACGTTGGTGATCGAGGCCGTTCCTGAAGCGGCGGCGGCCTTGGCTGGCGCGGCCATGGCTGCCGCGGGTGCCGGTGGCGGGGCTGGTGCTGCCATTGGCATCGCATCGAACTCCATCGCCCGGTAGTGCTCCGGAGGCAACGCCTTCTTCCATTTGGCCAGTTGCGCGGCAAGTTCCGCGTCGCTGGCGAAGGCGCGCAGATGCTTGCCTTGCGCACCGGCGGGCGGCATCGCGAGCAGGCTGGCGCAAGTGAGCGACAGGACGGAAGCGGCGAGTCTGCGGGTCATGCGGTGGCTCCAGCGTGGAAGATGGCGTGCATGCCTGCAGACAACGCAGCAGCGCGCGCAACGGGGTCAAGCCGCCCGCAAACGGGCGTGAAAGCGTCGCAAGCGTTGTGCGCCGTTGGGCGGACACGATGATGTCCCATCCCGCGGTAGAACGCCTGGGCGGATCCGAAGATGTTCGCATGCCGCGGAGATCGGGCGATCCGATCGCCACGTGGAAGCTCAGGCCAGAGGCATGCCGTCGGTGGCGGGTGTCGATCAGCCGCGCTCGGGCGCCATGAACGGATAGCGGTAATCGTGCGGCGGCGCGAAGGTTTCCTTGATCGTGCGCGGGCTGATCCAGCGCAGCAGGTTGAGGATCGAGCCGGCCTTGTCGTTGGTGCCGGAGGCGCGGCCGCCACCGAACGGCTGCTGGCCGACCACCGCGCCGGTGGGCTTGTCGTTGATGTAGAAGTTGCCGGCGGCGTTGCGCAGCGCGTCCAGGCCTTGTTCGATGGCGTAGCGCTCCTGCGCGAAGATCGCGCCGGTGAGCGCGTACGAACTGGTGCGATCGACCACGTCGAGGGTTTCCAGCCACTTGTTCTCGTCGTAGACGTGGACGGTCAGCACCGGCCCGAACAGCTCGTCGCACATGGTGCGGTAAGAAGGGTTGGTGGTCTGGATGATGGTCGGGCGGACGAAATAGCCTTCGGTGTCGTCGCAGCCGCCGCCGACGAGGATGCTGGCATCGCTGGCAGTGCGCGCCTGCTCGATGGCGTCGGCCTGGGTGCGGAAACTGTTGCCGTCGATCACCGCGCCCATGAAGTTGGAAAAGTCGGCGACATCGCCCATGCGGATGCCTTCGACCTCGGCGACGAGGCGATCGCGCACCTGCGGCCACAGATTGCTCGGGATGTAGGCGCGGCTGGCGGCCGAGCACTTCTGGCCCTGATACTCGAAGGCGCCGCGCACGATCGCGGTGACCAGCGCGGCTGGATCGGCGCTGCGATGGGCGACGATGAAATCCTTGCCGCCGGTCTCGCCGACCAGGCGCGGATAGCTGGTGTACTTGTCGATGTTGTCGCCGACCTTGCGCCACATCTGGTGGAACACGCGGGTCGATCCGGTGAAATGGATACCGGCCAGATGCCGGCTTTCCAGCACCGGATCGCCGATCGCGCCGCCGCTGCCGGTGACCAGGTTGATCACGCCATCGGGCAGCCCGGCCTCGCGCAGCAACTGCATGATGAAGTGGGCGCTGTACACCGCCGTGCTGGCCGGCTTCCACACCACGGTGTTGCCGCACAGCGCCACGCAGGTCGGCAGGTTGCCGGCAATGGCGGTGAAGTTGAACGGCGAGACCGCGAACACGAAACCTTCCAGCGGTCGGTGCTCGACCCGGTTCCACATCCCGGACATCGACCGCGGCTGCTCGCGCAGGAGTTGCTCGTAGAAGGCGACGTTGAAGCGCAGGAAGTCGATCAGCTCGCAGGCGCTGTCGATCTCGGCCTGGTGACAGGTCTTGCTCTGACCCATCATGGTGGCGGCATTGAGGGTGTCGCGCCACGGCCCGGCGAGCAGGTCGGCGGCCTTCAGGAACACCGCCGCGCGCGCCTCCCACGGCAGGTTGGCCCAGTCGCGCTGTGCCGCCACCGCCGCGTCGATCGCCTGGCCCACCTCGTTGGCGCCGCCCTGATGGAACTGCGCGATGACGTGACCGTGGCGATGCGGCATGACCGCCTTGCCGAGGTTGCCGGTGCGCACCTCCTTGCCGCCGATGAACAGCGGGATGTCCGCGACCTCGCCGGACATCTGCGCCAGCTTGGCCTGCAGGTTGGCGCGCTCCTTCGAGCGCGGCGCATAGCTGCGTACCGGTTCATTGACGGGCATGGGGGCGCGGGAAATGGCGAGGGACATGGCGGGCTCCGGGGAAGAATCGGCCATTGTAAACCGCACCGCCGATGGCCGATGGCCGATGGCGCACGCGGATTGACGTGCATCAGTTGGCAGGGGAAAATGCGCGGCTCTTGCAGCTTGGCGCGCACCGGCGGCACCGCCGGTTCCCTTGCGCCAGGCCAACCCGGAATCCCGGGTCGTCTTGCATGGCTATGTAGCTCAGCCGGTTAGAGCGTGGCACTCATAATGCCGAGGTCGGTGGTTCGAGTCCACCCATAGCCACCACACGCACCTTTGCCAACATCCCGCAAGACCCCTGAAACCGCGCTACGACGCGGTTTTTTCTTGTCCGCACGTCACGCAACGCCCCGCGAATACCCTTGGCATCCCCCAAGTTTGGCGATATGGTTGGCAACAGGTACCGCTATCCGGCACCGCCTACCGCCAACAGGGATACCGCCATGCCCAAACGCCTGATCCCGCTTTCCCCGTCCGCCGTGGCGAACGCGAAGCCCACGACGAAGCCCCACGTCCTGCGGGATGGTGGCGGCCTGCTGCTGCTGATCGACCCGAGCGGTAGCAAGCTGTGGCGACTGGACTACCGGCGGCCCGGCACCGGCAAGCGCAACATGCTTTCGCTGGGAGCGTATCCCGCCGTCACGCTCGCCAAAGCCCGCGACAAGCGCGAGGAAGCCCGCAAGCTGCTGGCCGATGGCATCGACCCGGGTGCCGCAAGGAAGGCCGAGGTACAGGCCGCCGTGGCCGCTGCGACCAACACCTTCGAGGCCATCGCGCGCGAGTGGCTGCTGGTACGCAAGCCAGGCTGGACGGGAGGGCAGTACGACAAGGAATTGCTGCGACTGACCAAGCATGCATTCCCGTACATCGGCACTCGCGCTATCGCCGATCTGGACGTGGACGATATCCGACCCGTCATCGAGCGCGTCTTCAACGTCGGCCACATGGAACAGGCGCATCGCCTGCGGTTCCAATTGAGCCGCGTATTCCGGTTCGCCATCGCCACCAAGCGGGCGAAATACGATCACGCTGCGGCCCTGAGCGAAGCATTGCCGAGCCGCCGCGACATGGTGAAGCAGCGCATGCCCACGCTCACCGATCCGTCGCGCGTGGCCGACCTGCTGCGGGCAATGGATGGATTCACCGGCTCGCCGATTGTTCGGGCAGCGCTGCGGCTGGCACCGCTTTGGTTCTGCCGGCCCGGTGAGATTCGCATGGCCGAATGGTCGCACTTCGATCTGGATGGCGACGAACCGGCCTATCGGGTTCCGCCGATCATCCGCAAGTTGAAGCTGCGGGAAAAGCATGACCCCACCACGCCGCCGCACGTCATCTCGTTGTCGGAGCAGGCGCTGGCGATCCTGCGCGACCTGCAACCGTTGACCGGACGCGGGCGTTACCTGTTCCCCGGCGCGCGCGATCCGAAGCGATCCATGTCCGATGGTGCCGTGAATGCCGCGCTGGCACGCATGGGCTTCAAGGGTGAGTTGGTCGGGCATGGCTTCCGGCACATGGCATCGACCATGCTGCGCGAAATGGGTTGGCCGCGTGACGTGGTGGAAGCCCAGTTGTCGCACAAGGTGGGCGGCACCGAGGGCGTTTACAACATGGCCAAGCACCTGCCCGAGCGACGCAAGATGATGCAGGCATGGGCGGACTATCTGGACGTGCTGCGGACTGGTAGCAACGTGGTGCCGATCAAGTGCAAGGCGGACTGAACCGGAGACTTCCCGCAACATCCCGTTGCATCCCGTAACGCACCGCTATACAGTGTGCCCATGATCCGCAGCTTCCGGCACAAGGGCATCGAGCGCCTGTTCCGAACCGGCAGCACGGCAGGCATACAGGCCACGCATGCCAAGCGGTTACGCCTGCAATTGGCGAGACTGAACGCGGCCAGCGCCGCCAACGACATGAACGCGCCGGGCTGGAAGTTGCACCCATTGCACGGATCGCTTGCTGGGCACTGGTCGGTATGGGTGAGCGGCAATTGGCGACTCACCTTCACCTTCCACGATGGCGATGCCGAACTGGTGGACTATCGGGATTATCACTAGGGCCGACACCATGACCACGATGCACAACCCACCGCACCCCGGCGAAGTCCTGCGCGAATGGCTGGAAGGCATCACCGTGACCGATGCCGCCGAGCGGCTGGGCGTGACCCGCGTGGCGCTGTCGCGTGTCCTCAACGGCGCGGCTGGAATCAGCCCGGAAATGGACTTGCGACTGTCCAAGGCGCTGGGCACCACGCCGGGAAGCTGGCACGCCATGCAAGGCGATTACGACATGTGGCAGGCACAGCGGCACTTCCGGGCGAAGGTGCGCCCGATTGTCACCGCGCACGCCACCGCCTGACCGAACCGCCGCGCCTAGCCCGACGGGGCGAAAACGCCGCCACCCTGCGGCGCTGGCGCGGCTCTACTACAGGGCTGCGAGGGTGCGCGTATGACCGTCATCGTGTCGATTCAAGGCCGCGAAGCCATCCCGGTTCGCGCCATCCCGTTCGTCACCGGCTGGATGTTGTGGCCGGACACTGTAGCGGCATGTCTGGCGCAAACGGCAACCATTCAGTGGCTGCGGGTCTTGCAGGCCCACAAGACCCATGCCGACGGGACGCATTCCCCCATCCTTGCGAGGGAATGGGATCAAGTGATCGTCGCGTTGAAGGCGCTAGAGGAATCCTTGCGCGACCAGAACATTGGTTTTGCGAGCGGCTACGCCGCTTGGCGGGAACAGTCGCCGATGCGCCTTCCTGCGGGTTGCTTTGTCTGGCGTGATGAGTTCGAGTTGGCCTTTGGCAAGGGATATGCCGCAATTGCCCGCTGGGACGACTCCGAGCGGGCGGACGACGGAACCCTGAACTTCACGCCGCTGGTTCCGGACGCCTTGCGGGACAAGCTGACGGATGGCTTCCAGTCATCAAGCGCAGATAGGCCGGAACCGGACAAGCCGCTTCGCGGCGACGCACGCGAGAACCTGTTGCGCATCATCCGGGCGCTACTCGAATTGACCGATGCCAAGGATCGCGGCGCAACGAAGCAGGTTGAGGCCAAGCTGATTGCGCTAGGTTTTTGCACGACACGCAAAGAGCCCATCCCCGGCGCCGGCGTGATCGGCAGGACAATCAAGGAAGCGCGGGCGCTGTGACCAAACAATCCGCCGGTTTCGCAAGTTGTGAATTGAGGCTCTTCGTGAAAGCGTGTGGGTGATTTGAGGCGTCCAAACCGACGCAAACCC
>CAZXGS010000028.1:0-20303 GCA_964640525.1 uncultured Gammaproteobacteria bacterium
ATCTTGTCGATCTCGTCGATGTAGACGATGCCGGACTGCGCCTTCTCGACGTCGTAATCACACTTCTGCAGCAGCTTCTGGATGATGTTCTCCACGTCCTCGCCGACGTAACCGGCTTCGGTGAGGGTGGTGGCATCGGCGATGGTGAACGGGACGTTGAGCAGGCGCGCCAGGGTTTCGGCGAGCAGGGTCTTGCCCGAGCCGGTCGGCCCGACCAGCAGGATGTTGGACTTGGACAACTCGACGTCGTCGCCCTTGCCGCGGCTCTCGATCCGCTTGTAGTGGTTGTACACCGCCACCGAGAGGGTCTTCTTCGCGCGCTGCTGGCCGATCACGTATTGATCGAGCACGTCGAGGATCTCGCGCGGCTTGGGCAGGTGGCTGCCGGCGGCCTGCGCCTTTTCCTCGAGTTCCTCGCGGATGATGTCGTTGCACAGCTCCACGCACTCGTCGCAGATGAACACCGACGGGCCGGCGATCAGCTTGCGGACTTCGTGCTGGCTCTTGCCGCAGAACGAACAGTAGAGGATCTTGCCGCCGTCGCTGGATCGGCCGCTGCGGTCTTCGCTCATGAATCTCGGGCTCCGGGGCGCAGGTTGCAATCGAAGAATAACACAGGCCGCGCGCGCCCCGGCGCGGCTCGTGATGCGCCAAATCGGCGGTGCGATGCGCTCAGGACGCCTGCACGGTCTCGTCGGCGCGGCGCACGATGACCTGGTCGATCAGGCCGTAGGCGCGGGCCTCCTCGGCGCTCTTGAAATTGTCGCGCTCGGTATCGCGGGCGATGGTGGCCACCGACTGGCCGGTGTGGTTGGCCAGGATCTCGTTCAGGCGCGCCTTCAACGCGAGGATCTCGCGGGCGTGGATCTCGATGTCGGTGGCCTGGCCCTGGAAGCCGCCCAGCGGCTGGTGGATCATCACCCGCGAATTGGGCAGCGCGAAGCGCTTGCCGTGTGCGCCGGCCGCCAGCAGCAGCGAGCCCATGCTGGCCGCCTGGCCGACGCAGATGGTGCTGATGTCGGGCTTGATGAACTGCATGGTGTCGTAGATCGCCATGCCCGCGGTGACGATGCCGCCGGGCGAATTGATGTACAGGCTGATGTCCTTTTCCGGATTGTCGGCTTCCAGGAACAGCAACTGGGCCACGATCACGTTGGCCATGTAGTCGTCGATCGGCCCGACGCAGAAGATCAGCCGCTCCTTGAGCAGGCGCGAGTAGATGTCGTAGGCACGCTCGCCGCGGCTGGTCTGCTCGACCACCATCGGCACGAGATTGAGGTTCTGGGTCGGGATCACGGATGCCTCCGATGGGTGGATTTCAGGGCCCCTCTCCGGCCGGGCGAGGGGTTGGGGCGAGGGCGGAAGCCGAGGACGCGGACGCCATCCCTCATGCGATGCTTCGCGTCCACGTCACCGACGAGTATGGACGGAGGGCTGCATTTCGCGCGGGCCGGGACTGGACTTGGGACGCTTGCGCGCGTCTTCAACCCCCGACCGCAGAAGCAAGCCCGCCCTGCCTCAGCCCGCCTGCCGCTGCTGCATCGCGTCGGCGAAGCTCATGTGGTGTTCGGTGGCGTGGGCCTGCTCGGCCACCCAGTCGATCACCTGCTCCTCCATCACCCGACCCTGCAGATCCGCCATCATCCGCGGGTTGTCGCGGTACAGATCGAGCACCTGTTTCGGGTCCTCGTAGGTCGAGGCGATCAGGCGCAGCATCTCGTTCACGCGCTTGGGATCCAGCCGGATCTCGTGCTGGCGCGAGATCTCGTTGATCAGCAACACCGTGGCCACGCGCTGGCGGGCCATCGGCAGGAACGGCTCGAAAGCCACCTGCGCGTCGACTTGCCCTGCCTCACGCGCCTGGCGCTCGGCTGCGCGCGCCTGCACGCGGGCTTCGGCCTCGATCAGGCGGCCGGGGAGCTCGACCTCGGTGTAGCGCGCCAACAACTTGTCCAGCACCTCGGCTCGCAGCCGCGCCATCAACGCACCCTTGAGCTCACGCTCCAGGTTGGCACGCACCTCGCCGCGGAACTCGGCGACATCGCCGCTGCGCACGCCGAAGGTACGGATGAACTCCGCGTCAAGCTCGGGAAGGTCCGGCTCGGAGACGCGCAAGACGCTGGCCTCGATCTTCACCGACTTGCCGGCAACGGAAGCATCGCTCCAGTCCTCCGCGTAAGACATCTCGACTTCCACCGCGTCATTCATCGACAGCCCGACCAGACGCAGCTCCAACTCGTTGGGGAGCATGCCCGAACCCAGCACGGTGGCGGTGCGGTCGAAACCTTCGGCCGGTTTGCGCATCCCGTCGACGAGGGTGGCCATGTCCACCATCACCAGGTCACCCGCCTGCGCAGCGCGCTCGACGGGCTTCCAACTGCGGCGCTGGGTGCGCAGGGTCTGGATCATGGTGTCCACGTCCGCATCCAGCACGTCCGCCGTGGCGCGCACCACCGGCAGCCCGGTCACGTCGATGGAGCCGAAGTCGGGCACCACCTCGAAGGTGGCCACGTAACCCATCTGGCCCTCGACGGGCGCGGCCGGCTCGATCTGCGGCGTCCCGGCCGGGCGCAGGTTCTCCTTGCGCACCGCCTCGTCGAAGCTCTCGCGTACCAGGTCGCCGAACACCTCGTTGCGAACCTGCGCGCCGTAGCGCTGCTCGATGATCTTGGCCGGAATCTTGCCAGGGCGGAAGCCTTTGATCCGCACCGTGCGGGCGATCTCGCCCAGGCGCGAACCGGTGATCGCATTGAAGCGTTCGGTCGGCAGGCTGACGGTGACGCGGCGCTCGAGGCTGCTGAGGTTCTCAACCGAAACTTGCATGTGGACTCCTGGATGGGCGCGCAGCGCGCGGCGGCGCCGAAGGTGATCGGGGTGGGCGTCACGCGAGCCGTCGCGCTGGTGCGAAAGGAGAGACTTGAACTCTCACGGGTTGCCCCACTGGAACCTAAATCCAGCGCGTCTACCAGTTTCGCCACTTTCGCGATTGCCGCGTGTGGCTGCCGAGTGCGGGGGAGAGATTGGTGGGCCGTGTAGGATTCGAACCTACGACCTATTGATTAAGAGTCAACTGCTCTACCAACTGAGCTAACGGCCCATCTCTTCCCGCTGCTGCGGGCAGCGGACGCGACATTATGCCGCATCCGGCAACTGGGGTGGAAGACGGGATTTGAACCCGCGACCCCCGGAATCACAATCCGGTGCTCTAACCAACTGAGCTACATCCACCACAGACAACCTTGGATGGCCTCGATCCATCGATGGAGCGCCATCTGGTCGGCGTCCTGCCTCCCCCGATTCCCTCGCGCGACCGTCCACTGGACGGTCGCGAGCGCTCGGGAATCGGCCAACTGAGCTACATCCACCGTCAGAGGACAGAGGACAGAGGACAGAGGACAGAGGACAGAGGACAGCAAGGTAGTCTGTCCACGGTCATCTGTCCGCTGGCGTCTGTGCCGCCGTGCTGCCGATCTGCCGCCGTGCTGCTGATGTGCCGCCGAGCTTCCGAGAGCTCTCTGCCTCTACCTGTTACTGGCTACTACTGGCTGGTACTGACTTCCACAGTCTACTGACCACCTTCTGTCCTCTGTCCTCTGCAAGGCTGGCGCGCCCGGCAGGGATCGAACCTGCAACCACCGGCTTAGAAGGCCGGTGCTCTATCCATTGAGCTACGGGCGCCTGCGCGGCCATGATACCGGCGGACCACGCAACCCACGCACTCCAGCAAAACGCACCTTGCGGCGCGGCGCCGGATGGTCGGGGTAGAGGGATTCGAACCCCCGACATCCTGCTCCCAAAGCAGGCGCGCTACCAGACTGCGCTATACCCCGGTTGCCGCCCCCTCGCGTTCGCAACTGCCGGCGCGGCCACCGTGCCAGACCATGGCCAACGTGGCACCAGGATCGGCATCGACAACCCCGCAAAGGGAAGCGCGCAGGATACCACGCCAGGGGATGGGCATGGCAAGCGCGAGAAGACGTGCGTTCGTGGCAAGCCTGCCTGCCCTGCGCCTGTCGAAACTCCCGTTCGTGGTGAGTCTGTCGAAAATCCGTTCGTGGTGAGCTTGTCGAACCACGCTTCTTGCAGCATCCGAAACGCCCTTCGACAGGCCTGTCCTGAGCGCAGTTGAAGGGCTCAGGGCGAATGGTCAGGGGGATTCCGTTCGTGGTGAGCCTGCCGAAGATCCCGTTCGTGGTGAGCCTGTCGAACCACGCTTCTTGCAGCCTCCGGCACGCCCTTCGACAGGCCTGTCCTGAGCGCAGTCGAAGGGCTCAGGGCGAACGGTGAGGCGGGTCCCGTTCGCGGTGAGCTTGTCGAACCACGCTTCTTGCAGCCTCCGGCACGCCCTTCGACAGGCCTGTCCTGAGCGCAGTCGAAGGGCTCAGGGCGAACGGCAAGGGAGATCCCGTTCGTGGTGAGCCTGTCGAAGGGAACCACACCCATCGTCCAACGCCCTGCCCTTCAACCGCATTACGCCTTCCAATACCGCCCCCAGCCCCTACTTCACGTCGAAAGTTCCGACCAGGATGGTGTCCTTGGCATCCTTCAGGCGCAGGGTCACGGTCTGGTCCTTCTGCCGAGCGGTGCCGAAGCCGGTGAACAGGTGCAGCGACAACGAGGTCGGGCCGGTGATCAGTTGCGAGTGGTCGCCGTAGAAGTTCGCCTGCACCACGTACTTGCCGGGTTTGGCATGGCGCAGGATGAACTCCTCCGGGCCGTAGCCCTGGGTGCAGTCGTGTGACAGCCAGCCGCCCTGGTAGCTGTGCGGGGAACCGTAGAACGTCTTCTCGCCGTTGGGGTCGGTCACCCACAGGTCGATGTCGGTGTTGTCGGAATCCCAGGACAGCACGGCGCGCAGGTCCAGTGGCAGGTTGCGGCGCAGGTCGGTCGGGATCGCGTGCAGGTCGAGCGATTTGCCGGAGGTGGCCGCGATCGCATCCAGTTCGCCCAACGCGATCAGCTCCACGCTCGGGAAACGGCTGTCCCAACTCCCCGCCACCACTTTCCAGAGATTGTCGATCGCGTCCTGGGTGCGGCCGGCGGCGGCATCGGCAAGACCGAGGTCGCGCCAGCTCTGCGGCTCGTTGTCGGCGAGTCGACGCACGTGCTCGAACACCCGCACCGCCAGAGGATATTCGTGCGCTTCCATCAGCCGATAGCCAAGCACGCGCAACAGTTGGCGGTTTTCCAGGTTCATCTCGGCCAGGTTCGACAGCACCCGCAACGCCAGCGCGCGCTGGCCGCGTTCGAACAGCACCGCCGCGGCATCCAGGTAGAACGCGGCGCTGTCGGCGTGGGCATCGCGCTCGGCCAGGTACACGACGTAGGCTTGCGCCGCCGGTGCGGCGCGCAGGCGCCGCGCAAACGGCGAATCCGGGTTCCAGGCCTGCATGGCGATGGCGATGTTGGCGCGCTTGCCTTCATCGCCTGCGTCGTTGCCGCCGGCTGCCACCGATTTGGCGGGCGCCGCCATCAGCGCTGGCGGCGGCGCCATCATCCGCGCGGTCGGCATCGGCATCGGCATCGGCGACGGCCTCGGCATCGCCGCGTCGGCTGCGATCAAACCGCGGCTGCCGGCTTGCGCGTCGCGCGCTTTTTCGCGGGCGATCTGCAGCGGCGCGCCTTTCGGCCATGGCTTCTCCCACCATGCCTGCTTCTGGGCAAACTCGCGGCGCACCTTGGCGAGTTGGCGCTTGGCGTCCGCCACCCGTTGCGCCAACGCCGCCGCCTGCAACTGCGCGACCTGCTTGCCCAGTTCCACCGGCGCCGGAATGTCGTAGCGCACGTAGTCGGCGGCATTCTCCAGCACGATCAGCGAAGTGTTCGGGCCGACCAGACCGAAGCGCGCGCCGAGTTCGGCGATCGCCTCGGCATGCGGGACCGGCTCGGCTTCCAGCGCACGCATCGTGTAACTCGCCCACAGGTCGGCGACCATGCCACTTGCCGGCGTCCCGGCACCCACCGCCAGCGTAACCCGGCGTTCGCGGCCGCCCTCGGACAGGGTCAGGACGACCGACCCGGCCGGCTGGCGCAGGCGACCGGCGATCCGCAGCATGCCCTGCTGCGGGTAGCGCGAGGCATCGACGAGGTCGTCCACGCCGCTGCCGCTGATGCCTATCAGGCGCGGGCCTTCGCTGGTGAGCTGCGTGGCCGCCGTCGCAACGCCGCGCATGCCATCGACTTCGATCAGCCGACCGCCACGCGCGTCGGCCCATGCCGACAGCCGCCGCGCGTCGGCATCCGCGCCGGCCGAGTCGATCGCATACAGGCGTTGACCGGCGGCCAGCTTCGGCATCACCGTGGCCAGCCCGTAATTGGTCAGGCCATCGCTGACCAGCAGGTATTCGCCGACATCTGCTTGCGGGCTCCAGTCTTCCAGTGCGCTCGCGCCGTCGTACACGGTCGTCTGCAGGGCATGCCGCAGCGCCGACCAGTCGCCGTTGCGGATGGTGAACACCTGCACCGGCGCGGCCACGTCGCGCAGATGCGTCAGCCGCACCTGGCCGTTGCGCATCGCCGCGAAATAGCGATCGAGCAGGGCCAGTTCGGCGGCGGTGTCGCGCTTGCGCGCGGACGCCGAGCTGTCCCACAGCAGGCCGACGACCTGCGGGATGGCGCGCGGCGCCACCGCGCCGCCAACCGGCACCTCGGCGTGGAAATAGCGCTGGCCCTGGAAGTCCTGGACGAAAGCCTGCGCCTGCGACTGCGCGGCAAACGCCAATTGCAGCGGGTGCGCGGATACCGCGCGGCCATCGACGAATGCGCTCCATTCGCCCGCGACCTGGCGCGTCAACGGCGTGCGCACGAACCCGTCCACGACCCGCGGCGCCGTCGTCGTCCCGCGCGCGATCACCCGCAGCGGTACGCGGTCGAGGCCGCGCGCAAACCCCAGCGGCAGCCGCAGCACCCAGTCGCGGCCGTCGCGACGCAGCGCCTGATCGATGGTGATGCGCACCTGGCGCTGGCCGTGCGCGGGGATCGGGTAGATGCGCAATTTGAACTGGTTGCCCGCGGTCTGTTCCAGCAGACCCGGATCCACCCCGCGCCGCTCGACCGCCTCGAAGACTTCCTGTCCCTTGCTCTTGGGCACCGGCACCGCCGCACGCATGTGACCATCCACATCCAGCGCGAAGCCGCTGATCTGCTGGCCGGGCTCGAGCGGAAACTGCAGTTCGCCTTCCAGCCGGCGGTCGTTGGGATTGTCGAAGCGCATCGCGACGGTGGTTCGTGCAAGGCCGCCCTCGACTTCGGTGGTCACCGCCAACGCCGCCAATTGCACCGGCGTCGGTGCGCCGCGCACGATCAGCAGCGGTTGCTCGGGGTGGGCCGAGCGCGGCTTGATCGCGCCCTGCGGCGTGGCTGGCGCGGCGGCGATCACCAGCACGAGGGCGATGGCAACGGCAAGGGGTGCGTGGAGGGTCATGGGGAGTTTCCCGGTGTGGATGCACGTCCAACCAACGTGCGTGGCCGGCAAAAGGGGTCGCGTGGCCGCTGCGGCGCCCGGATTGCCTGTCGTCCGGCGCCCGTGGATACTGCGATGCAGGGGACCGCACCACGAATCGGGAGCGCCGCATGTACCTGCTGGGGATCGTCCTCGTCGGCCTGGTCGCCCTCGAGCACCTGTACTTCCTGTACCTGGAGATGTTCGCCTGGACGAAACCGTCCACCCGGCGCGCGTTCGGCTTGAGCGCGGAGTTCGCGCAGGCCAGCAAGGCGCTGGCGGCCAACCAGGGGCTTTACAACGGCTTCCTCGCGGCGGGTCTGATCTGGAGCCTGCTGCAGTCCGTGCTGCTCGGCGACGTGGTTCCAGCCGCGCAAGCCGGCAATCTGGACTTCGCGCTGCAACTGAAGTGCTTCTTCCTCGGCTGCGTGATCGTCGCGGCGATCTACGGCGGCCTCAGCGTCAACCGCCGCATCCTGATCGTGCAGGGCACGCCCGCGGTGCTCGCGCTCGCCGCCGTGCTTTACGTGGGCTGACGGCGATGGCCGGCGGCCCGGCGGACGCCACCCGCCAACTTGGCCTGTGGGCCTGCGTCGCGCTGGTGATCGGCAACATGATCGGCTCGGGCATCTTCCTGTTGCCCGCTTCGCTGGCGCCGTACGGGCTCAACAGCGTCTGGGGCTGGCTGCTGACCGGGGCCGGCGGGATCGCGCTGGCGCTGGTGTTCGCCGGTCTGAGTCGGGCGTTCCCGCAGGCCGGAGGGCCGCAGGATTACACCCGAGCAGCGTTCGGGCCGGCCATGGCGTTCATGGTGGTGTGGGCGTACTGGGCCGCGAATCTGGTCGGCAATGTGGCGCTGGCGACCGGCGCGGTCAGTTACCTGAGCGAACTGGCGCCACCGTTGGCCGGGCAGGTCGCCGCGCCCGTGGCCACGTTCGCACTGGTGTGGGTCCTCACCGGCGTCAGCCTGTACGGGGCGCGCGCCGCCAACCGCCTGCAGGTTATCGCTACCGTGATCAAGCTGGTGCCGCTGCTGGCGGTGGTCGGCCTGGGCGCATGGCTGCTCGCGCGTGGCGCACCTAAGCTGCAGGCCGCCCAGCTGACCACCACGCCGTTTGCCATCGACCAGGTGACCGCGGCGGCGACCCTGACCCTGTGGGCAATGCTCGGCGTGGAATCGGTTGCGGTGGTGGCCTGCCGGGTCCGCGACCCGGATCGCAACGTGCCGCTGGCCAGCGTGCTCGGCACCGCAGCGACCGCGGCGGTGTACGTGGTTGCCTGCACGACGGTGATGGCGTTGATCCCCGCCGCCCACCTCGCGAAGTCCAACGCACCGTTCGCGGAAGTGGCGGCGATGTTCTGGGGCAGCAACGCCGGCCACGCGGTGGCGCTGTGCGCGGCGATCAGTTGTCTGGGCTCGCTCAATGGCTGGGTGTTCGTCAACGCCGAGTTCGCCGCGCAACTGGCGCGCGACCGGACGTTTCCGCCGCTGCTGGCGCAGGTCTCGCGACGTGGCGCGCCGACCCGGGCGCTGTGGATCAATGCCCTGCTGACCTGCCTGGTACTGGCGACCAGCTACGGCAAATCGCTGACGGCGGTGTTCCAGTTCATGATCCTGCTCTCGACCACCGCGACCTTGTTCATGTACCTGCTGTGTTCGCTGGCCCTGTTGCGGCTGCTGCAGAACCGAGCGCTCGCCGCACGCGGCCGCGCCACCGGGCTGGCCCTCGTCGGTGTGCTCGGCACCGGCTACGCGCTGTGGACGCTGTACGGCGCCGGCCGCGAAGCCGTCCTGTGGGGCGTGGCGCTGATGCTCGGCGGCCTGCCGATCCACGGCTGGCTGCGCAGGCGGCCGGCCGTCGCAACCGCCTGAATCAGATCTCCCCGGTCGGCTCCAGCGCCAGCGGTTCGGCCGGCGCCGGCAACTGCGCGTGGCGCCGCGCATGGTCGCGCCACAGCCACCAGCCGAGGGCGGTGAACGCGGTCGCCGCCAGCGCCAGCCGCAGCCCGACGTGGGCGCCGTGCGCCGGCGCCACCCACGGCGCGACCACGCCGGCCACGATCGAGTTGAGGATCAGGCCGATGAACGCCTGCGCCGAGGACGCCCCGCCGCGCTGCTGCGGGAACATGTCGAGCAGGGCCAGGGTGAGGATCGGGAACACCTGGGCGATCCCGAACGCGGTCAGCATCACCGGCAGCACCGCCAGCGGCAGCAGCAGGTCCACGCCGAGGAACTGGAACGGCAGCGGATGCAGGTCGTGCACGAGCAGATTGAAACCGATGTTGATCGCGCCGGCCAGCGCCGCGATCAGCCAGCCGAGGTTGGCCATCCGCACCCCGCTGACCTTGCCGGCCATGCGCCCGGAGACGAACGCGCCGAGCATCATCCCGCCGATGGTGGGCGCGAAGAACCAGCTGTACTGGTGCTCGTCCAAGCCCAGCAGTTCGGGCACGAACACCGGCACCGAGGCGATGTAGATGAACAGCGCGTTGAAGTTCATCGACCCGGCGACCGCCAGGCGGACGAAGCCGCGGTTGCCGAGCATGCTGCGGTAGCTGGTGGCCAGCCGGCGCGGATGCAGTGGCGTGCGCGCCACCGGCGGATGCGTCTCCGGCAACGCGAAGAACGTCACCAGCCACAGCACCACGGCGAATGCGAGCAGGAACCAGAACGTGCCGTGCCAGCCGGTCCAGCCGAGGATGGCGCCGCCGACCATCGGCGCGATCGCCGGTGCGATCGAGAACACCATCGACACCTGGCTCATCATCTTCTGCGCCTCGTGGCCGTGCAGGCAGTCGCGGATCACCGCGCGGCCGACGATCAGCCCGACCCCGGCCGACAGCCCCTGCAGGGCGCGAAACGCCAGCAACATCTCCAGGGTGGATGCCAGCGCACAACCGACCGAGGCCAGCGCGAACACCGCCAGGCCGGACAAGATCACCCCCCGCCGCCCGATCGCATCCGACATCGCGCCGTGCAACAGCGAGGTCGCCGCGTAAGCGAGCAGATAGACGCTGATGGTCTGCTGCATGGCCAACTGGCCGACCCCGAAATCCTTCTGCATCGCCGGGAAAGCCGGAAAGAAGGTATCGATCGAGAACGGCCCGAACATGGCCAGGCCGCCGAGCAGCAACGCCAGCCGGCGGCGGGAAATGGAGAGATCGGAACGCATGGAACGCGGTGAATCCTGAGGCCACGCCGGCTGTGCCTTCGTCCTGCGGGAGAAGGTGCCCCGAAGGGGCGGATGAGGGAGGGTCCGGAACGATACCGTGAAACCGCGGCGGGCCACAGATTTCCCTCACCCGCCTTCGGCACCCTCTCCCGGAGGGAGAGGGGTTCCTTCCGCCAGCGCTTGCGGATCATCGGGGTGAACGCGGCAAGCTGCAATTGGCGTGAACGCTTGCCCACGGCTTTTCCCTTCTCCATCCGGGAGAAGGTGCCCGAAGGGCGGATGAGGGCAGAACCCAAACTTGCCGGACTGCCCGCACCCCCGCGCACACCACCCTTGACCTTGCGCCTTGAACACGACCCGGCGATCCTCACATCCAAACCCATGCCAAGCCCCACCCCGCCCACCGGCGACGCCCCGATCGCCAAGTCCGCGTCCGCGCGCAGCGAACTGGCGGTTCTGCGCGACCTGCTGCCCTACCTCCAGCCCTACGCCGGCCGCATCGCGCTGGCGCTGGCGCTGGTGCTGGCCGGCAAGGTCGCCAACCTCGCGGTGCCGATGGTGCTCAAGCGGCTGGTGGACGGGCTCGGCGTCGACGGCACGCTGGTGGCGATCCCGGTCGCGCTGCTGGTCGCCTACGGCGGTTCGCGGATCGCGGTGACCTTGTTCACCGAGCTGCGCCAGGTGGTGTTCGCCAGGGTCATGGCGCGGGTCTCGCGGCAGGTGACCCTGCAGGTGTTCCGCCACCTGCACGCACTGTCGCTCAAGTTCCACCTCGCCCGCCGCACCGGCGGCGTGGCCCGCGACGTCGAGCGCGGCGGCAGTGCGATCTCCGACCTGCTCGACTGGACCCTGTACACGATCCTGCCTACCGCGGTCGAAGTCGCGATGGTCACCGCGGTGCTGGTGTGGAGCTACGATTGGAGCTTCGCCGCCATCACCCTGGTCACCCTGACCGCCTACGCGGTGTTCACCTTCGCCATCACCGATTGGCGCACCCGCTACTACCGCGCCTCGGTCGAGGCCGACACCCGCGCCAACGAGCGCGCGGTGGACTCGCTGCTCAACTACGAGACGGTCAAGTATTTCGGCAACGAGGAGCACGAGGCGCGCCGTTACGACGCCAACCTGGTCCACCTGGAAAACGCCAACGTCAAGGCGCGCAAGACCCTGGCGGTGCTCAACCTCGGCCAGAGCGCGATCATCGCCATCGGGGTGACCGCGATGATGTGGCGGGCCGCCGCTGGGGTGGTCGCGCACACCATGACGGTCGGCGACCTGGTGCTGGTCAACGCCTACCTGCTGCAACTGTCGGCACCGCTGAACCTGCTGGGCATGATGTACCGCGAGGTCAAGGCCGCCTTCACCAATCTGGAACGCCTGTTCGGTCTGCTCGACGAGAAGCTCGACGTGCAGGATCGACCCGGGGCCGCGCCTTTGCAGACCCGACACCCGCAGGTGGCATTCGCGCACGTCCGTTTCGGCTACGACCCACGGCGAACGATCCTGCAGGACGTCAGCTTCGCGATCGCGCCGGGCGGCACCGTGGCCGTGGTCGGCCATTCCGGCTCGGGCAAGTCCACCCTCGCCCGCCTGCTGTACCGCTTCTACGACGTCGGCGACGGCAGCATCCGCATCAGCGACGCGTCTGGCGTCCTGCACGACATCCGCGATTACCGCCAGGCCTCGGTACGCGGCGCGATCGCCATCGTCCCGCAGGACACCGTGCTGTTCAACGACACCATCTTCTACAACATCCAGTACGGCCGCCCGAATGCCACCAGGGAAGAAGTCGAGGCCGCCGCCCGCGCCGCCCACATCCACGAATTGATCGTGTCCCTGCCCGACGGCTACGCCAGCGAGGTCGGCGAGCGCGGCCTGAAGCTGTCCGGCGGCGAGAAGCAACGGGTGGCGATCGCCCGCGCCCTGCTCAAGAACCCGGCGATCCTGATCTTCGACGAGGCCACCTCGGCGCTGGATTCCAAGTCGGAGAAGGCGATCCAGGCCGAACTGGACCGCATCGCGGTCGGCCGCACCACCCTGGTCATCGCCCACCGCCTGTCCACGGTGATGAACGCCGACGAGATTCTGGTCATGGACGCCGGCCGGATCGTCGAGCGCGGCAGCCACGCGGAGCTGCTGACGAAAGACGGCGCCTACGCGTCGATGTGGAAGCTGCAGTTGCGGGAGCGGGAAGCCGAGGCGCCGGCCTGAACAAGGCCGGCTCGCGATCCGGGCATCGATGGCATCGGCATGCCCTGCGCGGATATGCGAGGATGACCACGCACGGAAGGTCGCTGGAGGGGGCGGCATGCCAAGTGCTGTGGTGCGCCGAATCTGCGCGGGCCTGCTGGTCGGCTGGCTCGCGCTGGTGTGCGCGCCGGCCCGGGCCGCGCTGCCGCAGTCGCTGCGCTTCGAGCGGATCGGGGTCGATCAGGGGCTGCCGCAGGAAACCGCCACCGCGATCGTGCAGGATCGCCAGGGCTTCATGTGGATCGGTTCCCAGGACGGACTGGCGCGCTTCGACGGCTACCGCTTCGTGGTGTTCCGCAACCGGCCCGACGACCCGCATTCGCTGGCCGACAACTGGGTGACTGCGCTGCGCGAGGACGGCGACGGCCGCCTGTGGATCGGCACCCGCAGTGCCGGGGTCATGCGCCAGGACATCGACCCGGACACGTTCGTTCGCTACATGCCGCCGGACACGGCCCGTCGCGGCATCGGCGCGCTGCAGGTGCGGGCGATGATCCGGGCCTCCGGCGCCCCTGCCACCGCGCATGCGCTGTGGATCGCCACCGCCGATGGGCTGGAACGTCTGGACACCCGCACCGGCGCGTTCCGCACCTGGCACCACGAGGCCGGACGCAGCGGCAGTCTGGCCAGCGACAACGTGCTGGCGCTGGCGCTGGATCGAACCGGCGCGCTGTGGATCGGCAGCGACGCCGGGCTGGATCGCCTGCGCCCGGACGGGCAAGGCTTCGACCACTTTCCGATCACCTCCGGCGAGGCCGCGGACGAGAAGCCGGGCACGGTCACGGCGCTGCAGGTGGACTCCCGCAACCGCCTGTGGATCGGCACGCCGACCGGCATCCAATGCTGGAATCTCGACGCGAAAGCGGCCGCACGAAAACTCTACGGCGCTGCCGACGGCGCCCCGGCCGACAAGGTGCAGGCGATCGTGGAAGACCGCAAGGGCACGATCTGGGTGGGCACCTGGGCGTCCGGGCTGTTCCGTCTGGCGGCAGGCAGCGAGCGGTTCACCGTCTACCGCCACGACCTGCGCGACCCGCGCAGCCTGGCCGAGGACGACGTCGAATCGCTGTTCCAGGACCGCACCGGCACGCTCTGGGTCGGCGCGCATGCCGGCGGCATCAGCCGCGTCGATCTGGCCAGCGGCGGGTTCACCCGCTACGTCGATATCGGTGGCGTCCAGGGCTCGCGCCAGAATGACAAGGTGTACGCGGTGACCACCGATCCCGGCGGCCAGCTCTGGCTCGGCACCGTCGGCGGCGGCCTGGTCCGACTCGACCCGGTCGCTGGCACGACCACCGTGTACCGGCATGATCCGGCCCACGACGACAGCCTTCCGGACGACTTCGTGCGCGCCGTCCGCGTCGATGACGAGGGCAAATTGTGGGTCGGCACCGGGCATGGCCTGGCGCTGCTGGATCCGCGCAGCGGTCGTTTCCGGACCCGTCACTTCGGTGGCGCCGACACCGAGCTGGACGCCATCCGCAGGATCGTCCCTGCGTCCGGCGGTGCGTTCTGGATCGGCACCGACGCGGGCCTGCTCCATTACGATCCGACCACCGATGCGGTGCGCGTGTTCCGGCACGACCCGCAGGATCCGGCCAGCCTCAGCCCCGGCCGGGTGACCGCAATCCTGATCGACCGCAAGGGCGTGCTGTGGGTCGGCACCGATGGCGGCCTGGACCGCGGCGATCCTGCATCCGGTCACTTCACCCATTACCGCCACGATCCGACGCGCGCGGACAGCCTCGTCCATGATCGCATCCATTACCTGTTCGAGGATCGCAGCGGACAAGTCTGGGTCGGCACGTCGGCGGGCCTGGATCGGCTCATCCAGTCCGCCGCGGGTGGCGTGCGGTTCCACGCCTGGACCCGCGCCGATGGCCTGGGCGCGGATCCGATCGGCGCCATCGCGCAGGACGGCGCGGGCCACCTGTGGATTTCCACCACCGCCGGCATCAGCCGTTTCGACCCTGCCCGCGGCACGTTTCGCAACTACCAGGCCAGCGATGGCCTTCTGGACGGCAGCTATTACGTCGGCTCCGCGCACGCAGGCAGCGACGGCATGCTGTATTTCGGCGGCCAGGCCGGGCTCACCGCGTTCCGCCCGGACGCGATCCACGACAACCCCTCGCCTCCCGCGGTGGTCATCACCCAGTTGCAGGTGTTCAACCACCCGGTCGATGCCGCCCACGAGCCGCGCGGCGTGGAGTTCAACGGCAGCATCGAGAACGCGAAAAGCCTGCGCCTGAGCCATGCCAACACGGTGTTCTCGCTGGAGTTCGCGGCCCTGCATTACGCCGATCCGGCTCGCAATCGCTACGCCTACCGGTTGGTCGGCTTCGATCCCGCCTTCATTCCGGCCGACGCCTCGCGCCGCTTCGTCACCTACACCAACCTCGACCCCGGCCAATACACCTTCGAGGTCAAGGCCTCGAACAAGGACGGCGTGTGGAACCGGGCCGGCACCGCGCTGGCAATCACCATCCTGCCGCCGTTCTGGGCCACCTGGTGGTTCCGGGCGCTGGCCGGCGCGGCGCTGCTTGCCAGCCTGTACGCCATCATCCGTGTTCGGGAACGCCGCCTGACCCGCCAGCGCGGCCTGCTCGAGGCCCAGGTCAACGCGCGCACCACCGAGGCGGTGGAACAGAAGGAGGCCATCGAGCGCTCCTTCGCCACCTTGTCCGTGCTCGGCGACATCGGTCGCGAGATCACCACCCGGCTCGACCAGGACGCGATCCTGCACGCGCTGGACCGACACGTGCACGAGCTGCTCGATGCCACCACTTTCGTCATCTACCTGCTCGATGCCGATGGCCAGGGCCTGACCTCGGCGCTGCGCAAGGAAAGTGGACAGGAGCTGGACGTCCATCACATCCGCATGGATCACCCGACCGCGAACACCGCGCGCTGTGCACGCGAGCGCAGTCAACTGCACATCGAGCTGGAACCCGAGATTGCGACCCGGAACTACCTTCCCGGCACCGTGCTCACGCTCAGTCTGTTGTACGCGCCACTGGCGATCGGCGAACGCCTGCTGGGAGTGATGACGATCCAGTCTCCGCAGGCGCACGCTTACGGCGAGCGCGAGCGGCTGGCCTTCCGCACCCTGTGCGCCTACGGCGCGATCGCGCTGGACAATGCCGCCGCCTACCGCCGCCTGGCGGAGACCGATGCCGCCGTCCAGCGCATGCTGCGCGAGCAACAGGCCTGGCTGGAGAGCGAGGTCAAGGCACGCACCGCGGAAGTCGAACGCCAGAAGGCGACCCTGGAACAGGCGCACGGCACCTTGTCGGTGCTCGGCGAGATCGGCCGTGAAATCACTTCCGTGCTGGACGCGGCCGAGGTCTGCCGCATCCTGGATCAACGCGTCAACCAGTTGCTCGACGCCACCGCTTTCGCCGTGTACCTGCTGGATGCCGACGGCACCGGCCTGACCTCGGTGCTGCGCGTCGAACAGCGCCAATTGCTGCCGCCTGCGCGCTACCCATTGGATGATCCGACCTCGGTGACCGCCCGGTGCGCGCGCGAGCGCCGCGAAGTGCTGCCCGAGCTGACACCGGCAGCGCCCAGCCAGGAACCCGGCACCCTGACCATCCTGAGTGCGCTGTTCGCGCCGCTGCTGATCGGCGAGCGCCTGCTCGGGGTGATGACCATCCAGTCCCCGCGCGAACACGCCTATGGCGATCGCGAGCGGCTGGTGTTCCGCACCATGAGCGCCTACGGCGCGATCGCGCTGGACAATGCCGCCGCCTACCGGCGGCTCGCCGAGGCCGATGCCGAAGTCCAGCGCGTGATGCGCGAGCAACAGGCGTTCCTGGAACAGGAAGTGCAGGCGCGCACCGCCGAGGTGGTGCGCCAGAAGGAGGACATCGAGCGTTCCCACTCCACCTTGTCGGTGCTGGGCCAGATCGGTCGCCAGATCACCGCCCAACTCGATGTCGCGGCGGTGTGCCGGACCCTCGATCGCCATGTCCAGAGCCTGCTGGACGCGGAGAGTTTCGTCATCTACCTGCTCGATTCGGACGGCCGGAGCATGACCTCGGTCCTGTTCGTCGAACGCGGCGAGGACGTCGCGCCGGAGACCATCGCGCTGGCCGACCCGGTCCGCCACGCCGCCCGCTGCGCGCGCGAGGCCCGCGAGCTGTTGCTGGACTGGGAACCGGATTCCAGCGACCCCAGCCACCTTCCGCAGACCCTGCTCACCTTCAGTGCGTTGTTCGCCCCGCTGACGATCGGCGAGCGCCTGCTCGGCGTGGTGACGATCCAGTCCTCGCGCCGGCATGCCTACGGCGAGCGCGAGCAGTTGGCCTTCCGCACCCTGTGCGCCTACGGCGCGATCGCGCTCGACAACGCCATCGCCTACCGCCACCTGGCGCAGACCGACGCGCGGCTGCAGAGTGCGCTGCGCGAACAGCAGGCAATCTACGACAACGCCGCGGCGGCGATCGTGTTCATCAAGGACGGCAAGATCCACCGTTGCAACCGCGCGATGGAGGAGATGCTTGGCTGGGAACCCGGCGAGCTGATCGGCCAGCCAACGCAGGTGTACCACGCCGACCATGCCTCGTGGGAAGCGATGGAGCAGCAGGTGATGCCGCTGATCGGCAGCGGCCAGGTGGCCGAGGGCGAACTGGAAGCCACGCGCAAGGACGGGCGCCGGCTGTGGGTGGCCTATCGAGGTCGCGCGCTCGACACCAGCGACCTCGCGCAGGGCTCGATCTGGGTCTCCTCCGACATCACCGAGCGCAAGCGCAGCCAGACCGCGTTGCTGGAAGCCAAGCAGCAGCTCGAACACGGCCTGGCAGAAGTCGAGCAGCTCAATCGCCAGATCACGCTGCTCGGCGAGATGACCGGATTCCTGCAGGCCTGCCCCACGGTCGAGGATGCCTTTGTCTGCATCGGCCGATTCGGCCCGCGCCTGTTCCCGGACAGCACCGGCTGCCTGTACCTGGAAGACGCAGCGGGTGAGCAATGGATCCAGCAGGGCTGCTGGCGCGATCCGCGGGCACCCGAATCGCCATTGGCAGATGCCTTCCAGCTCAACGCCTGCTGGGCGCTGCGGCGCCACCGGCCGCATCGCGTGGACAGCCTCGACGGCGCGTTGTGCTGCACCCACCTGGCACCCGAAGCGCAGCGCCATCCGTATGCCTGCCTGCCGCTGACCGCGCAGGGTCGCACGTTTGGCGTGCTGTTCATCGAGCACCACCGCCCCCACGACGCTACCGAGGCAGAGCGACGCTTCGGTCTGGCGGTGGCGATGGCCGAGCAGGTCGCCCTGGCCCTGGCCAACGTGCAACTGCGCGAGGCCCTGCTGCAACAGTCGATCCGCGACCCGCTGACCGGCTTGCACAACCGCCGCCACCTGCAGGAAGTGCTGCCGCGCGAGGTCGAACTGGCGCGTCGCAACGGCTCCCGCTTCGCGGTGCTGATGATCGACGTCGACCACTTCAAGCAGTTCAACGACACCTTCGGTCACCATGCCGGCGACCTCGTGCTGCAGCACGTCGCCCGCGTCATCCAAGCGCGGGTCCGCCGCAGCGACGTCGCCTGCCGCTACGGCGGTGAGGAATTCACCGTCCTGCTGCCCGACGTGAGCATCGAGCAGGCCGTGCAGTTCGCCCAGCAGTTGCTGGAAGGCTTCCGCGAGATCGCCCTGCACCACGAGGATCGACCGCTGGACCGGATCACCGCGTCCTTCGGCCTGGCCCTGTTCCCCGACCACGGCGGCTTCCCGGAACATCTGATCGAGGCCGCCGACGCGGCGCTTTACCGGGCCAAGGAAGCGGGAAGGAACCGGGTGGAAGTCAGCACCTGCACGCCGGGCTGAGCTGGCGGCCTGCGTTGCGCAGCACGCTCAGATCAAACCTTCCTTCTGCAGTTCCGTCTTGAGGTAGGCGTAGTAGATCGGCGCGGCGACGACGCCGGCAAGGCCGAAGGCCGCCTCCAGCACCAGCATCGCCAACAGGATCTCCCACGCGCGGGCGCGGATCTGCCCGCCGACGATCCTGGCGTTGAGGAAGTATTCGAACTTGTGCAGCAGCACCAGGAACACCAGCGCGGCGAGCGCGGCGCCCAGCGAGACCGACAGCGCCGAGATCGCGATCAAGGTGTTGGAGATCAGGTTGCCGACCACCGGCAACAGACCGACCACGAAGGTGACGATCACCAGGGTCTTGGCCAGCGGCAGGTGCCAGCCTGCCAGCGGCATCGCCACCAGCAGGAAGACCATGGTGAACACGGTGTTGATCGCGGCGATCTTGGCCTGCGCGAACACGATTTCACCGAAGGCGCGCGTGAAGCGCTCGCAGCGCTTCGCCAATGCCTGCAGCAGCGGACCACGCGGCGCCGGCGCGCGCTCGTGGGCCAGCGCCACCATCGCCCCGATCACCAGCCCGACCAGGATGCGGCCGAACACCAGCAAGGTTGCCTTGCCGGCAAGCTGCAACTGCTCGGAATGTTTGTGCGCCAGGTCGCCGATGCTGGCCTTCAGGCCATCGACGGTCATCGGCAGGCGCGCGACGATCGCCGCCGGAAGCTGTTCGCGGGCGTGGTCGATGACCGGCATGATCCGGTCCGGCAGCGCATCGGGCCCGGACAGCTCGGCACGCACGAGGGCCACCGCCGCGATCACCACGCCGGCCAGTACCGCCACCACCAGCGCCCCGATCAGCGCCACCACCAATTGCCGCCAGGCCATGCCCGGCACCCTGCGCTCCAGCTTCGGTGCGATGGAGGCCACCACCGTATAGACCAGCAGACCGGCGATCAGGGCAGGCAGCAAGTGCAGTGGCAAGGCCAGCAAGAGCGCGACTGCAGCCAGCACGAAACTGGCCGTGGCAATCCTTCGGGATGCGTCCATGTGCTGTCCCACGCCTGTCAGTCGACGACGTCGCGCAGTCTGGCAGCGCGGAAGCAAGATTCAAAGCTGCGGGCGCTCAGGATCGTGGATTTGTGATCGGGACAGGCGCAATGCAGCCATTCGTCACCGGCACCCCATGCCGTACACGATGAACGGTACCGGATCGGCTCGTAGCGGACTTGCCGGACTCCGTCAGGGCGGGTCTGACGGGAATTCGTTCGAGCCAGGATGTCAGGGATTTGTCCCGCCCGGACCACCCGGAATCCGTACCCGACGAGCCACCCGGGATCCGTTCGTGGTGAGCCACCCGAGATCCGTTCGTGGTGAGCCAGCCGGGATCCGTTCGTGGTGAGCTTGTCGAACCACGCTTCTCGCGGTCTCCGCCACGCCCTTCGACAGGCTCAGGGCGAACGGCAATTGGAGATTCCGTTCGTGGTGAGCCCCCGGGATCCGTTCGTGGTGAGCCACCGAGAAACCGTTCGTGGTGAGCTTGTCGAACCACGCTTCTTGCCGTCTCCGCCACGCCCTTCGACAGGCTCAGGGCGAACGGCAATTGGAGATTCCATTCGTGGTGAGCCAT
>CAZXGS010000028.1:20403-38083 GCA_964640525.1 uncultured Gammaproteobacteria bacterium
TTCGTGGTGAGCCATCCGGGATCCGTTCGTGGTGAGCCATCCGGGATCCGTTCGTGGTGAGCTTGTCGAACCACGCTTCTCGCGGTCTCCGCCACGCCCTTCGACAGGCTCAGGGCGAACGGCAATTGGAGATTCCGTTCGTGGTGAGCCCCCGGGATCCGTTCGTGGTGAGCCACCGAGAAACCGTTCGTGGTGAGCTTGTCGAACCACGCTTCTTGCCGTCTCCGCCACGCCCTTCGACAGGCTCAGGGCGAACGGCAATTGGAGATTCCATTCGTGGTGAGCCATCCGGGATCCGTTCGTGGTGAGCCATCCGGGATCCGTTCGTGGTGAGCTTGTCGAACCACGCTTCTCGCGGTCTCCGCCACGCCCTTCGACAGGCTCAGGGCGAACGGCAATTGGAGATTCCGTTCGTGGTGAGCCCCCCGGGATCCGTTCGTGGTGAGCCATCCGGGATCCGTTCGTGGTGAGCTTGTCGAACCACGCTTCTTGCCGTCTCCGCCACGATCTTCGCCCTGTCCACTGCACCCCTTCGCCCCAGCCTGGGCAAACGGACTCCGCAACCCCGATTGCGGCGCCTTGGTCGCACCTTGCCTCTCACACGCATCGTCCGACGTCTGTGCGGTTGACGACCCGTGGCTCCGCAAGGCGATCACCCCCAAGCCCACTCACGCTGCGGAAGCGATCGAAATCCTCGGCCAGCAAGCGAATCGGCGTCGCGCCTGGCGGATCGGCACGGCCGGGCTTCCAGCCAGCCTCCCCGATGCCGCGCGTCAGCGGCACCTTGCCATCCCTTCGATCGCGCAGGAACCTGGCGCAATCGCCCCGCTGAACCTCGTTCAACTTGAAGCGCGCGCGGAAACACTCAGTGTCCGCCGGCCGCGGCGGCACCGCCGCCGCCGGCGACGAACGGTGGCTTGGCGAACCAGACCAGGCCGATGATCAGCAGGAACATCCAGCCCAGCGCCCAGAAGATCTCGTTGAAGCCGATCTGCGAGGCCTGCTGCGTGATGGCATAGTCGAGCATCGCCGCGCCGTGCTGCACGCTGCCGTGGCCTGCCGCCAGCACTGCATCGTACGAGGGCTGGTCGAAAACGCTGATGTGCTCGGTGAGCTGGGCGTGGTGGAATTCGGTGCGATCGTGCCAGATGAAGGTGGTGATGGATGCCGCGAAGCTGCCGCCCAAGGTGCGCAGGAAGGTCGCCAGCCCCGACCCTGAAGCAACCTCGCGGCCTTCCAGGTCCGACAGCAGGATGGTCAGCACCGGCATGAAGAACAACGCCACGCCGATGCCCATCACCAACTGGATTCCCGCCACGTCGCGGAACGGCACTTCGAGGTTGAAGCCGGCGCGGTAGAAGCTAGTGATGGCCATCACCACGAACGCAATCGAGGCCACGAAGCGCAAGTCGAAGCGGTGCGCGTACTTGCCCACCAGCGGCGCCAGGAACACCGGCAGCACGCCCAGCGGCGCGGTCGCCAGGCCGGCCCAGATCGAGGTGTAGCCCAGGTCGCGCTGCAGCCACAGCGGGATCAGCAGGCCGACCGAGAAGAACGCGGCGTAGGCGACGATCAGGGCGACGGTGCCAACCCGGAAGTTGCGGTGGCGGAACAGGCTCAAATCCACCAGCGGGTGGCGGTCGGTCACCTCCCAGATCACGAACAGGGTCAGCGAAATCGCCGCCACGATGGCCAGCACCACGATGCGGGTGGAATTGAACCAGTCATCGTCGTTGCCCAGGTCGAGCATGACCTGCAGACAGCCCACGCCGACCACCAGGCTCACCAGGCCGATGTAGTCGATTGGCGCGCGCTCGGTGGGGTCGGGCTTGGCGGCCAGTTGGGTGCGCACGATCGTGCTGGCGAGCACGCCGATCGGCACGTTGATGAAGAAGATCCACGGCCAACTGTAGTTGTCGGTGATCCAGCCGCCGAGGATCGGCCCGGCGATCGGCGCCACCACCGTGACCATCGCCAGCAACGCCAGCGCCATCGGTCGCTTTTCGCGCGGATAGATCGCCACCAGCAGGCTCTGGGTGAGCGGGTACATCGGCCCGGCAACCACACCCTGCAGCGCACGGAACAGCACCAGCATGCCCATGCTCTGCGCCAGCCCGCACAGCAGCGAGGCCAGCGAGAACAACACGGTGGCGGCAGTGAACACCCGCACTTCGCCGAAGCGCTTGGCCAGCCAGCCGGTCAGCGGCAGCCCGATGGCATTGCTGACCGCAAAGGAGGTGATGACCCAGGTCGCCTGCGAATTGCTGGCGCCGAGGTTGCCGGCAATGGTCGGCAACGAGACATTGGCGATGGTGGTGTCGAGCACCTGCATGAACGTCGCCAGCGACAAGCCGACCGTCGCCAGCGCCAGGCTCGGCGGGCGAAAGTCGTCGGCGGCGGCGACCGCTACGGCGGACATGGGTGCGGATGCGGCTGCGGTGGATCAGCGGGCGGCGACGCTGGCCGCGCCGGCCCCGCGCTTTCCGGTCGGGCGCGCGGACGCATGCTCGGCGGCCTTCGCGGGCAGGTTGTCGCGGATGATCTTCTCCACCAGCGCGTCGGCCTCGTGCAGTTGCTTGTCGTACACCGCGGTGGTGTAGATCGGCTGCTCGACCGCCTTGTCCGGCAGCAGCGTGCCGCCGCCATGCAGGTCGACATCGGCATCCATCGACAAGCCGATCCGCAGCGGGTGCTCGCGCAGCGCGGCCGGATCCAGCGCGATCCGCACCGGCAGGCGCTGGACGATCTTGATCCAGTTGCCGGTGGCGTTCTGCGCCGGCAACAACGCGAACGCGCTGCCGGTGCCGATGCCCAGGCTGACCACGTGGCCGGAATACTTCACGCCGTCACCGTACAGATCCGAGACCAGTTCGACCGGCTGGCCGATGCGCATCTGCCGCAACTGGGTTTCCTTGAAGTTGCCATCCACCCACACCTGGTCCAGCGGCACCACCGCCATCAGCGCTGCGCCGGGCTGGACGCGTTGACCCAACTGCACGCCGCGTCGCGCGACGTAGCCGGTGACCGGGGCGACGATCCTGGTGCGGCTGGCGTCGATGTAGGCGCGGCGCAGCGCGGCGGCGGCGGCCTGCACGTCAGGCTGCGCTGCCACGCCGGCATCGGTGACCAGCACCGCGTCGCCGGCGAGCTTCTGATTGGCGGCATCGAAGGCGGCCTGCGCGGCCTGCAACTGGTCGCGCGCATGCGCCAGCTCCTCGCTGGAGATGGCACCGGAACCGGCCAGGCCCTGGCGCCGCGCGAGGTCGGCGCGGGCGCGGTCGAGGTCGGCCTTGCGCGTGGCCAGAATCGCCTGCGAGCCATCGATGCCGCGGTAGATCCCGCGCACCTGGCGCACGGTGCGCGCCAGCGCGGCCTGCGCCTGCGCCAGCGCCGCATGCGCGTCGGCCGAATCCAGTTGCACCAGCAGTTGCCCGGAATGGACGAGCTGACCGTCATCGGCGCCGATGCTGACCACGGTGCCGGGCACCAATGGCGTCACCTGCACCACGTTGCCGTTGACGTAGGCATCGTCGGTGTACTCGTGCCAGCGGCCGATCAGGGCATACCAGACCGCCCAGCCGACGCCGACCAGGATCAGCACCAGCAACAGGATGCGCAGCGCGGCGCTGCGGGCGGCGGGCTTGGCCGGGCCGACGGTGGGATTCGGGTCGCTCATGATTCAGAAGACCGAGGACAGAGGACGGAGGACGGAGGGCGGAGGACGGCAAACCAGGGAATGGCGAACAGCGGTCGCGCGATCAGTGGGCTGTGGTGGGTGCGAAGAAAGGTTCGTGGGCGAGTTGCTGGTTCGGTGCGGAGGTCGGTGGCATCAGCTCGCCCTCGGCACGGAATCCACCGCCCAAGGCCTGCGCCAGCGTCGCGCCGGCAAGCAGGCGCTGTGTGCGCAGGTCCGTCATTTGCTGCTGCGCATGCAACAAGGATCGCTGCACGTCCAGCACCGACAGCAGGTTCAGCAGGCCGCCGCGGTAACGCTGCATGCCCAGGCCCCAGGCGGCCTGCGCGGCATCCACCGCCTGCTGCTGGGTGGCGATCTGCGCGTCCAGCGCGCGCATGGAGATCACCTGCTGCGCGACCTCGTGGACGGCATCGACCAGAGTCTGGTCGTACTGCGCGACCGCGGCGTCGAACTGCGCATCGCGGGTGGACAGCCCGGCACGCAGACGGCCGCCATCGAAAATCGGCAACGCCAGCGACGGGCCGAGGTTGGCGAAGCGCGAGGGCGCCTGAAACAGCGTGGACAGCTTGGCGGATGCCAGGCCAAGCGCCAGCGACAGGTCGATGTTCGGATAGAACTGCGCCTTCGTCGCGGCGATGCCGCGCGCCGCCGCCTCTACCCGCCAGCGCGCCGCGACCACGTCCGGCCGCCGCGCAAGCAGGCCGCTGGGGATGTCCGTGGGCAGCGCCAGCGTCGCATTCGCCAGCGTCTGCGCCGGTTGCAGTTGCAGGCCGCGGTCAGGCCCCTGCCCCAGCAGCGCGGCGAGCCTTGCGCGAACCTGTGCCTGTTGCTCGGCGACCGCCTCGACCCCGCGCTGCGCCGCGGCGACCGCGGCATCGGCCTGGCGCAGCGCAAACGCGCCGTCCAGGCCGGCCTTGACCCGTTGCGCGGTGAGCTGGCGCGTGGTCTGCGCGCGTTTGAGCTCCTGATGCGCGATCGCCATCAGGGCCTGCGCATGGCCCAGGCCGATGTACGTCTGCACCACGCCCTCGGACAGGCTCAGCCGTGCCGCCTGTGCATCCACCTGCGCCGCGTGCGCCTGATCGACTGCGGCTTCCCACGCCGCGCGATGGCCACCCCACAGGTCGGGCGAATAACTGCCGCCGAGCGTCCACAGGTTGGCGGCGAGGTAATGGCCGCCAAACGGCGGCGGCGCCAGCGTTTCGGGGATGGCGATGCCGCTGTAGAGAGCCTTCGCACCCACCGTGGGCTTGCGCTGCGCGTCGGCCATGCCGGCTTGTGCCTGCGCGATGCGCACCCGCGCATCCACCGCGGCGATGGATGGGTTGCCCGCCAAGGCCTCGTCCACCAGCGCGTTCAGTTGCGCATCGCCCAGCGCTTTCCACCAGTCCGATCGCGGCCATGCGGCGGGGGTGAGTTGCACGCCGGCAACGCTGCGATCCATGTGCAGGCGTTGCGAACTGCCCATCTGCGCCTGCGGCTGCAAGCCGGCCATGCTCGCGCAGCCGGCCAGCAGCGAGGTGACGATGCCTGCCACGAGCAGGCCGACGCGGCGCAGGGACTTCGGCGCCACGCGGGCGCGCAAGACATGGGTCGTCATGGCATTCACAGCGCGGCGTTGACGCGTTCGAGCAGGTCGATGAACTGGTCGCGCTCGCGCGCGCTCAAGGTACGCAGCGCGTGCTCGGCAGCGCGGTCGGCGCTGGCGCGTAGTTGCTGCGAGAGCGCCGCGCCACTGGAGGTCAGTTCGATCCGCAGCGCGCGGCGGTCACCCGCGACCGGCCTGCGGCTCAGGTAGCCCTGCTGCTCCAGCCGATCCAGCAGCCGTGTCATCGCCCCGGGGTTGTGGTCGATCGCCCGTGCCAATTCGATCGCCGACATCGGCCCTAGCGCGTCGAGCTTGCGCAGCACCAGGAACTGGCTGAGGTTGAACGGATGGCCATGCGCGGCCAGGTCCTGCTCGATCCAGCGGGCCAGCCCGTCGCGGACCTGGCGGAACAGCAGGCAGATGTTGCTGGCGGTCGGTGCGGGCGCGGCAGACGGCTTCATGGCCGCGAATTCTAATGCCTGAATAATAATTGTCAAGGCAAATAATTACCCGGCACTGGTTGCCTGCGCGGCGGTTGCCGTGGCGTGACGCGCGCCAACTGCCCACACCTGATGTCCCGAAACGGCGTGAATGCTTGCGGCGACGGGGTGTCGAGAAGCAGGTTCACTGGAAACCGAACCTGTCGAAGATCCCGTTCATGGTTCGACAGGCTCACCACGAACGGGATGTTCGACACCTTCCCACGCGAACGGACTTGCGCGAATCCGTTCGCCCTGGGCCCTTCGACTGCGCTCAGGACAGGCCTGTCGAAGGGCATGCCTGATCCGCGCACAGCGTGGTTCCCTTCGACAGGCTCAGGGCAGGCTGGCTCACCACGAACGGGATTTTCGACAAGCTCCGCGAACGGAATCTTCCGGAATCTTCGACACCCTTCCGCACGAACGGACTGGCCCAAATCCGTTCGACCTGAGCCGTTCGACTGCGCTCAGGACAGGCCTGTCGAAGGGCATGCCTGAACCGCGTACAGCGTGGTTCCCTTCGACAGGCTCAGGGCAGGCTGGCTCACCACGAACGGGATCTTCGACAGGGTCAGGGCGGGCCGACTCACCACGAGCGAGCCCTGGCGATCCCCTCTCCAACAGGATCATCCCAACCCGTCACATCCAGGCCAGCCTTCACCCGCCAAAGCCCCGTCTCGCAGCCAGGGCAACGCCCCTTCAGCCAAGTGCCGCGCGCGTCGCCTGCAACAGCGTATCGTCCTCGACCAGCTTCACCGCCATCGCCACGTCGCCGTCCAGCGCGCGGTCGCGGGCCATGAAGGCGATGTGCCCGCGCATGGCGGTCAGCGCCGCATCCACTGCCCGGCCCGGCGTGAACACCGGTGCCGCCGCCAGTTCACCGCGCAGGCCCTCGACTTCTTCGAGGAACGTTTCCACCGCATCCGGGTCGTCCAGCGAGGGGCCCTGGATCTTGCGTGCCAGGCTGGTGGTGTCGGCATGCGTGGCCAGGGTCTGCGCGGCATGGATCATGTCCCGTCGCAGTTCCAGCGCTTGCGCCGCAGTGAACAGTTCCAGCGCCAGCACCTTGCCCAGGTCGGCGCACATGTCCAGCACGTGGCGCGCCTCGTTGGCACCCATCGAGACGTGATCCTCGGCGTTGGCGGAGGTCGGGATCGAGTACACGCTGGCCGGATGCGCACGGCTGGCCAGATCGTTGACGATCGCCGCGGCGGTGTACTGCACGATCATGAAGCCGGACTCGGTGGAGTCCTCGTTGCCGATCAGGAATGCCGGCAGGCCGTCGTTGTTGGCCGGATCGACGAGCTTGTTCAGGCGTCGCTCGGAGATCGAGGCCAGCACCGGGATCGCGGCCTTGACGTAGCTCATCGCCAGCGCCAGCGGCATGCCGTGGAAGTGGCCAGCCGAGATCACCTGCTCCTCGACGTGCCTGGCGCCGAGCATGTCCGGGAACACCAGCGGGTTGTCGGTGACCGCGTTGAGCTCGACCTCCAGCACCCGCGCCGCCTGTGCCACCGCGTCGCGCACCGCGCCATGAACCTGCGGCACGCAGCGCAGCGAATAACTGTCCTGCGGCTGGTGCTTCTTGCCGCCACGGAACGGGCGGAAACGCTGGTAAAACTTCTCGCGGCCGTGGCGCTGCTCGAGCGGTACCCATGTCCAGCCGATGTCGAAGCGCAACGCCTGCTGGTCGGGCGTCTTCCAACTGTGCGGCTGCCATGCCACGAAGCGCGGCACGAGGTGGTAGGGAATGTCGGCCAGGGTGGAACCTTCCAGCATCCGCCGCAGGTTGGCGGCCGATTGCACCTGGCCAGGATGCGGGCGCAGGGCGTGGACGGCCGCGTCGAAAGCGCCGGTGCGCCCGGCGAACGCGTCGATGCTCATCGCCGCGGCCAGGTCGGCGGTATCGAGCAGGCGTTCCAGGCGATCCACCGCCAGCACACCGCAGGCCAGCATCTGCGCGGTGCCGTTGTTCAGGGCCAGGCCTTCCTTGTGCGACAGCCGCACGCGCTCCAGCCCGGCGCGTTCGAGCGCGATCGCCCCGGACATGCGCTGGCCCTCGAACCACGCCTCGCCGCCACCGAGCAGCACGATCGCCAGGTGCGAGAGTGGCGCCAGGTCGCCGCTGGCGCCGACCGAGCCGAGTTTCGGGATCACCGGCACGATGCCGGCATTGAGCATCGCCGCCAGCGCCTGCAGGGTCTCCACGCGGATGCCCGAATGCCCGCGCATCAGCGTGTTGATGCGGATCGCCAGCATCGCCCGCACCACGTCCTGCGGCAGCGGCTCGCCTACGCACACCGCGTGGGTGATGACCAGGTTGCGCTGGAGCTCTTCCAGCAAGCCGACTTCATTGCCTTGCTCGCCGCGCACGCGATGCGCTCCAAGCAAACGGTCGGCATTGCTGCCAAAGCCGGTGGTCACGCCGTAGATCGGTTCCTCCTTGCGCACCGCCGCGGACAGGAACTGCGCGGCGTGGTCGACGGCCTGCAGTTGTGCGGTATCCAGCGCCACTTTCGCACCGCCGCTGATGGCGACGAGGCCGGCGCGGGTGAGCGAGCGCCCGTCCAGGTGGATGATCTCGTTCACGCCACACCTCCCTGCTCCGTGGCCTGCGCCGGCAACGCCCGCGCCTGCTCGATTTCCACCTGCAGCGCGCCGACCAGATCGGCACGCGCCACCTCGAACTGCGCGCCACGGCGCATGTCCTTGACCGCGACCACGCCGCGCGCGGCCTCGTCCTCGCCCACCATCACCACGAAGCGGATCCCGGCGCGGTCGGCATACTGCAACTGCGCCTTGAGCTTGCGCGTTTCCAGTTGCACCTCGGTATTGATGCCGGCAGCACGCAGCGCGCGCGCGATCGCCAGGTTCTCGTGCAGGCGCTGCGCATCGAGCAGGCCGACCAGCGCCTGCACCGAACTCTCGGCCTTGTCGACCAGGCCTGCTTCCTGCAACTGCCAGAACAGCCGGGTGACGCCGATCGAGATACCCACGCCGGGCAGCCTGGACTTGGTGTAGTTGCCGGCCAAGTCCTCGTAGCGCCCGCCCGAGCAGATCGAGCCGATCTGCGGATGGTCGTCCAGCGTGGTCTCGAACACGGTGCCAGTGTAGTAGTCCAGGCCGCGCGCAATCGACAGGTTGATGGCGTAGTCCGATTCGGGCACGCCCAGCGCATGCACCATCTCCAGCACCTCGCGCAATTCAGCCACCCCGGCCAGGAAAGTGCCGTTGGCCAGACCGATTACTCCTGCGCCGGCGCTCGCACGCCCCTGTGTGGCGTCCTGCTCAAGTGCGGCCAACTTCGCCAGTGCGTCCTCGTGGCCGGTGGAACGGATGCGCACGAATTCCAGCAGCCGATCCACGACCTGCGGCGGCAGCCCGAACGCTTCGCCGGTCAGCGTCGCGCGCACCGCTTCGGCGCCACGCTTGTCGAGCTTGTCCACCTCGCGCAGCACCAGCGCCTGCTGCTCCGCATCGGCCACGCCCAGCCCTTCGAGGAAGCCACGCATCAGCTTGCGGTTGTTGAGCTGGATGGTGAACGGCCCGATCGCCAGTTCGGTGAACACCGCGTGGATCACCGCCGGCAGTTCGGCATCGAAGCGGATCGACAGGACGTCCTTGCCGATCACGTCGATGTCGGCCTGGTAGAACTCGCGGAAGCGCCCGCGCTGGGCGCGCTCGCCGCGATACACGCGCTGGATCTGGTAGCGCCGGAACGGGAACGCCAGATCGTGCTCGTGCTCGGCCACGAAACGCGCCAGCGGCACGGTCAGGTCGAAGCGCAACGCCAGCTCCGGCATGCCGTCCGCCCCCTTGTCCAAAGCACCGGTGGACTGCACGAAATACACCTGGCGCTCGGTCTCGCCGCCGGTCTTGGTCAGCAGCACCTCGGACAACTCGATGGCCGGTGTTTCCACCGGCAGGAAGCCGAAACGCTCGTAGTTGCGGCGGATGGTGTCGAGCATGCGCTGCAGCGCGATCTGTTCGCGCGGCAGCAGCTCCATCACGCCGGGCATGGTGCGGGGCTTGATCAAGGCGGGCTCCGTGGGATGACGGGGAATCGCTGGCGCCGCCGTGGCAAGCCGCGGCGGAGACCGCGATTCTAGCCGTTCGCAGAGCACTCTTGCCCGCCCCGGTTCCGATCCCTACAATACGCGGCTCAGTCGGGGTGTAGCTCAGTCTGGTAGAGCGCTACGTTCGGGACGTAGAGGTCGCAGGTTCAAGTCCTGTCTCCCCGACCAATGATGTGGAATCGAACCGGCCTCGCGCCGGTTTTTTTCTGCGTCGGGATTGCTGCCGCAGTTTGCCTGGAGGGCCGCAAGGCATCGATCGCCTCGCACTCACATGCCACCCCCAATGCTCCCAACTTTAGGCTCGTCATTGACCGGCTTCGCCGTTGTGAAGCACTTCCGCATGCTTCCGGCGGGGTGGTCAACAGCCGAATGGCTGGTCATCCAGCGCCTTTGCCAATCACGACATCCAAGCCACTGAAAAGGCACTGGATTCTCGCCTTCGCGGGAATGACGGCTTCTGAGATCGACGCTGCCGGAATCGTTAAATTGGGAGCGTTGATGCCACCCCCCGCTCACGCCGCCTGTTGGTGCTCGTAGTAGGGGTGTTGCTTGTCGTCGAGGATCGCCTGCAGTGCCGGCAGGTTGCCGGGATCCGGGTTGAGCCAGGCGTCGATGTGTTCGGGGCGGATGTTGATGATCGTGCGGTCGTGGCCGGCGGCGCGTACTTCCGGCTCGGGGGCGTCGGTGATCGCGGCGAACGAGAGCAGCTCAGGTTGCTGGCCGGCCGGGTCGGTCCAGCGCGACCACAGGCAGGCGACGTACATCGGGCCGCCATCGCGTGGGCGGAACTGCAGGATGCGGTTGTGGCCGTGGGCATCGGCGACATTCTCGAAGAAGGTCTCCACCACCATCAACGCGTGGGTATGGCCGAACTGGCCGCGCCAGAAGCCTTCGAGGTTGTCGCGGCGGGCGTTGTAGGTGCCCGGGTAGCGGGTGTCGTAGTTCGCCGGCTTGCCCGCCGGCCGGCAGCCGTAACGCATCGGATACAGCACGCGGTGGCCGCCCTCGGAGACCATGACGGTGGCGTGGTAGCCCGGGAAGAAACGCGCATCGCGCGGCTCGGGCGTGGTGCGGCCAAGGTCGGACAGCCGCAACCTGGCCCTGGCGATCTTGTCGCTGGCGATGCGCGCATCCTCTTGCGCCTTGCGGGTGGGCCTGGCCTGCAATCGACGTTCGGCGTCGGCCAGGCGTTTGCGCAGGGCAAACAGTTCCTGCTCGATCGCGCTGGCCTGCCTGGCCTTCCAGTCGCCGATCCAGCCGGCGATCCGGCGTTCCTGGCCCGCCTCGGCGTCGGCAAAGGCATCCAGCATGGCCTTGGTCAGGCGGACGGGACTGCCCTGCGTCTTCCAGTTCCAGAACAGGCGGATGTATTCGTCGATGCCCAGCGTGGCGTCGAATTCGCGCCTGAACTTGCGGTAGTCCTGCCAGGCTTGCGCGGAATAGCACATCGGCGGGGCGTCCCGAGGCAGTGCCCGCTCCCGTCGGGGGAAGGGTTTGGGGTGAGGCCGGCACAGCCAAGATAAACGGAAAACTCGCGTTCCCGCCTTCGAAAAAACCGATTTAGTATTTTTACTAATCGGCGTACCATGAAGCGTCTCAACCCGTACCCCACGGTTTTCCGAGACCTCCCATGCCGCCGTCCACGCCTCCGGCCCCTGCCCTGCCTGCTCCTTGCGGAGGTGGGCGATGAGCGCGGTGGTGTCGCTGCAGTCCCTGCTCGATGCCGGCCGCGTCTGGCGTGGGCAGGTGTCGACGCCGGGCGCGCGCGTGGCGGCACAGCCCACCGGCCATGCCGCGCTGGATGCCGGCCTGCCGCTGGGCGGCTGGCCGGAGGCGGCGCTGACCGAGATCCTGCTGCCGGCCGATGGCGTGGGCGAACTGGCGTGGCTGTTCCCGACCCTGGCGCGGCTGACCCGGGCCGGCCAGCGGGTCGTGCTCATCGCCCCGCCCTACCGCGTCCACGCGCCGGGCTGGGCGCATGCCGGCATCGCGCTGGCACGCCTGCAGGTGGTGCTTGCCGGGCCGCGCGAGGCGTTGTGGGCAACCGAGCAATGCCTGCGTTCGGCGGCGTGCGCGGCGGTGCTGTGCTGGCCGCAGGGCGCTGACGACCGCGCCCTGCGCCGCCTGCAGGTGGCCGCCGAGGGCGGGCATTGCCTTGGCTTCGCGTTCCGCGATGCCCGCCATGCAGCATCCCCTTCGCCGGCGGCGCTGCGGCTGCGCATCGAGGCGGGCACGCGCCGGGCGCACGTGCTCAAGTGCCGCGGCGGGGCTGCCCCGGCGCAGGCGTTCGAGCTGTCGGCGTGAACGGCCATGCGCTGGACCTGCATCCTGCTGCCGCAACTGGCGATCGACGCCGCCCTCCGCCTGCGGCCGGATGACGGGCTGCCGCACGCGTTGGTCGATGGCCCGGCGCAGCGACGGGTGCTGCACGCACTCGATCGCCGCGCCCGCGACCTCGGCCTGCACCAGGGCATGGCGCTGGCAATGGCACGCCAGCAGGCACCGGAACTGCGCGCGCAGGCCCACGACCCGCGGCTGGAGGTCGAAGCCCGCGAATTGTTGGCACTGTGGGCCTACGGCCTGAGCTCGCAGGTCAGCCTCGCCTTGGCCGATGCGATCGTGCTGGAGATCGCCGGCAGCCGCCGTCTGCTCGGCGCGTGGCCGGCGCTGTGCCGGCGCATGACCAGCGAGCTGGCGGCGATGGGTTTCCAGCATCATCTGGTCGCCGCGCCCAATCCGCATGCCGCCTGGGTGCTCGCCGGCGTGCACCGCGAGCTGGGCGTCGATCAGACCCGGCTGCTGCAGGCTCTGGGGCAGGTGCCGGTGGAACGCAGCGGCCTGCCTGCCGAGGCAGTCGCCACGCTGCACCATTCCGGCCTGCGTCGGCTGCGCCAGGTGTTCGACCTGCCGCGCGCCAGCCTGGCGCGCCGTTTCGGACCGGAGCTGCCGGCGCAACTGGACCGGCTGCGCGCGCACGAGGCCGCGCCGTTGCCGCCGTTCGCACCGCCCGAGCGCTTCGCCGCGCGCATCGAGTTCGACTACGCGGTCGAGTCCAGCCACGGCCTGCTGTTCGCGCTGCGCCGGCTCACCGCCGACCTGGCCACATTCGTGTCCTGCCGCGACGGCGGCGTGCAGCGCTTCAGTCTGGTCTTCGAACACGAACGCCACCCATCGAGCACCCTCGTCGTCGGCCTGCTCGCGCCCGAGCGTGCGCCGGCGATGCTGTTCGAGCTGGCGCGCAGTCGCCTGGAACACCTGCGCCTGCCCGCCGCCATCCGCGCGCTGGGCCTGTGCGCGGACGAACTGCCGGCGTTCGTCCCTGCCGCGCGCGACCTGTTCGATGCCCGCCCGCAGCAAGCGTTGCCGTGGGAGTCGCTGCGCGAGCGATTGCGGGCGCGACTTGGCGACGCGGCGGTGCAGGACGTGGTGCTGCACCCCGACCATCGCCCCGAGCGTGCGACCCGCAGCCCCGGCGCGGTACGCGAATCGGCAGGCCCGCGCGCCCTTCCAGCGCACGGCAAGCTCGCGGTGCGCGAGCCCGCGGGCCCGCTCGCGACGAACCCACCCGCACCATTGCCGCGCCGCCCGGCATGGCTGTTGCCGCGACCGATCCGGCTGCACGGCGCGGTCGAGGTGATCGAGGGCCCGGAGCGGATCGAGGCCGGCTGGTGGGACGGCAGCGACGTGCAGCGCGACTACGCCATCGTGCGCACCGGCGACGGCCAGCAGGCGTGGGCATTCCGCAGCCCGCTCCACCCGGGGCAGTGGTGGCTGCACGGGTGGTTCGCATGACTCCGCCCGCCTACGCCGAACTGCACTGCCTGTCGGCCTTCAGCTTCCAGCGCGGGGCCTCGACCGCCGAGGAGTTGTTCGAGCGCGCCGCCACGCTGGGCTACACCGCGCTGGCGATCACCGACGAAGCCTCGCTGGCCGGCATCGTCCGCGCCCACGAGGCGGCGAAGAAACACGGCGTGGCGCTGATCGTCGGCGCCGAGCTGCAGGTCCACGAGGGCCCGAAGATCGTCCTGCTGTGCGCCGATGCACCCGCCTACGCGGCGCTGTGCGCGCTGCTCACCGCAGCCCGCCGGCGTGCGCGCAAGGGTCGGTACCTGAGCTTGCGCGAGGACTTCATCGCCGCGCCGGCCGGCCTGTTGTGCCTGTGGTGCGCGCGCTCGGCCGATGACGAGGTGCATGCGCCGTGGCTGCGCGAATGTTTCGCCGACCACCTGTGGCTGGCGATCGAATGCCACCGCGAAGACGGCGAGGCCCGGCGCATGGCCGCACTGGAATCCATGGCCACGCGCCAGCGCCTGCAGGTCGTGGCCAGCGGCGACGTCCACATGCACCTGCGCGCACGCCGCCCGCTGCAGGACGTGCTCACCGCGACCCGCCACCATTGCACGCTGGCGCAAGCCGGCTGGCGCCTGTTCCAGAACGGCGAACGCCACCTGCGCACGCGCGCCGCGCTGGCGCGGCTGTACCGCTCGCAGTGGCTGGCCGAGTCGGTGCGCATCGCCCGCCGCTGCAACTTCCATCTCGACGACTTGCGCTACACCTATCCGCGCGAGTTGGTACCGCCGGGGCACAGCCCGCAAAGCTGGCTGCGCCAGCTCACCGAGGAAGGCGCGCGCTGGCGCTGGCCGGACGGTACGCCGACAGCAGTCATCGCGCAGATCGAGCACGAACTGGCGTTGATCGCCGAGCTGGCCTACGCGTCCTACTTCCTCACCGTCCACGACATCGTCCGCTTCGCCCGTTCGCGCGGCATCCTCTGCCAGGGCCGCGGCTCGGCCGCCAACTCGGCGGTGTGCTTCGCGCTGGGCGTGACCGAAGTCGATCCGGCGCGGATCAACCTGCTGTTCGAGCGCTTCCTGTCGCGCGAGCGCAACGAACCGCCCGACATCGACATCGACTTCGAGCACGAGCGCCGCGAGGAAGTCATCCAGTACGTGTTCGCACGCTACGGCCGCGAGCGCGCCGCGCTGACCGCGGTGGCCGTCCAGTACCGCGGCCGCAGCGCGATCCGCGACGTCGCCAGGGCGCTGGGCCTGCCGCCCGAGCCCACCGACGCCCTGGCCGCCACCATGAGCCACTGGGAGGGCGAACCGGACGAGGCCCGCCTGCGCGAGGCCGGCTTCGACCCCGGCCAGCCGCTGCTGCGTCGCGTGATCGAGCTCACCCGCGAACTGCTGCGCCTGCCGCGCCACCTCTCCCAGCACCCCGGCGGCTTCGTGATTTCCGAACACCCGCTGCACACCCTGGTGCCGGTGGAGAACGCGGCGATGCCCGAGCGCACCGTGATCCAGTGGGACAAGGACGACCTCGACAGCCTGGGCCTGCTGAAGGTCGATCTGCTGGCGCTGGGCATGCTCACCGCCGTGCGCAAGACCCTCGACCTGCTGCGTACGAGTGGCCGCCGCGACCTGAGCCTGGCGACGATCCCGGCCGAGGACCCGGCCACCTACGCGATGATCGGCCGCGCCGACACCCTGGGCGCGTTCCAGATCGAATCGCGGGCGCAGATGGCGATGCTGCCGCGCACCCGACCGCGCAACTTCTACGAACTGGTGATCGAGGTGGCGATCGTGCGCCCCGGCCCGATCCAGGGCGACATGGTCCATCCCTACCTGCGCCGCAAGCGCGGCGAGGAAGCGATCGACTACCCGCCGCAGCTCGCGCACATTTTCGAACGCACGCTGGGGGTGCCGCTGTTCCAGGAGCAGGTGATGCAACTGGCGATCGACGCGGCCGGTTTCGCGCCCGGCGAGGCCGACCAGTTGCGCCGCTCGATGGCGGCCTGGAAGCGCCGCGGTGGCCTGGAACCGCACCGCGACCGCCTGCTGGCCGGGATGCTGGCGCGCGGCTACAGCCAGGCCTACGCCGAACAGCTGTTCGAGCAGATCAAGGGCTTCGGCCACTACGGCTTTCCCGAGAGCCACGCCGCCAGCTTCGCCCTGATCACCTACGCCAGTTGCTGGCTGCGCTGCCACGAACCGGCCGCGTTCGCGGTGAGCCTGATCAACAGCCAGCCGATGGGCTTCTACTCGCCCGACCAGATCCTGCAGGACGCGCGCCGCCACGGCATCGCCGTGCTGCCGGTGGACGTGCGCCACAGCCACTGGGACTGCACGCTGGAAGCCACGCGCGGTGAGGCATCGCCGGCAATCCGGATCGGCCTGCGGCTGATCGGTGGCCTGCGCGAAGAAGTCGCCGTCGCCCTCGTGGCGGCACGGCGGCACGCACCCTTCACCGACGCCACCGACCTCGTCCGCCGCACTGGCATGGACCGCCGGCAACAGGCCCTGCTGGCCGACGCCGGCGCACTCAGGGGCCTGAGCGGCCACCGCCACCGCGCACGCTGGGCGCTGGCCGGCATCGAGCGCCCGCTGCCACTGCTCGACGGCCTGCCTGCCACGCCCGAGCCACACCAGCCGATCCCCCTGGCGACCGCCGGGCAGGACCTGCTGGCCGATTACGCCAGCCTTGGCACCACCCTGGGCCCGCATCCGCTGGCCCTGCTGCGCCCGCAACTGCGTGCCCGGCGCTGCCGGCGCTCGTCGGAACTGGCGACGCTCGCGCACGGCCGCAGCACCCGCTTCGCCGGCCTGGTAACCCTGCGCCAGCGCCCGGAGACGGCCGGCGGCGTGACCTTCATCACCCTGGAAGACGAGGACGGCCTGGTCAACGCGCTGGCTTGGGAACACCTCGCCCAACGCCAGCGCCGCATCCTGCTCGGCGCCCGCCTGCTGGCCATCGACGCCCGCCTGGAGCGCGTGGACGGCGTCCAGCACCTGATCATCCAGCGCATGCAGGACCTGAGTCCACTGCTGGGCAGCCTGCAGGCGCGGAGTCGGGATTTTCGCTGACGGTGATCGCAGGCAACGCGGCGGCATTGCAGATCGACTCGGTCGATGGATTCGGTAGGGAACCTCGAAAAACCGGCTTTTGCTCGTCATCCCCGCGCAGGCGGGGATCCAGAGTCTTTGAATTCCAATAGCTTGAAAGACACGGGATGACCAGCGCTGCGCGCTGTCGTGAAGCACTTCCCGCTTGACCGGCTCCGCCGTTGAAAACCGCGGAAGCGCTTCACAACGGCGAAGCAGGTCAATGACGGCGTTTTTCGAGGTTCCAGGTAAATGGATTCGATCGATGCAGCCCGGCCAGCATGAGCAATCCAGGGACCGCCACACCCCCACTCCGTTCGTGGTGAGCTTGTCAGATGCCCGTTCGTGGTGAGCTTGTCAGATGTCCGTTCGTGGTGAGCCAGCCTGCCCTGAGCCTGTCGAAGGGAACCACGCCTCTTGCCGCCATCGCTACGCCCTTCGACAGGCCTGTCCTGAGCGCAGTCGAAGGGCTCAGGGCGAACGGCAGAGGGAGATTCCGCTCGTGGTGAGCCTGTCGAATGCCCGGTTCGTGTTGAGCCTGTCGAAGGTCCGTTCGTGGTGAGCTTGTCGAAGGTCCCGTTCGTGGTGAGCCAGCCTGCCCTGAGCCTGTCGAAGGGAACCACGCTTCCTGCCGCCATCGCCACACCCTTCGACAGGCCTGTCCTGAGCGCAGTCGAAGGGCTCAGGGCGAACGGCAGAGGGAGATTCCGCTCGTGGTGAGCCTGTCGAATGCCCGGTTCGTGTTGAGCCTGTCGAAGGTCCGTTCGTGGTGAGCTTGTCGAAGGTCCCGTTCGTGGTGAGCCAGCCTGCCCTGAGCCTGTCGAAGGGAACCACGCTTCTTGCCGCCATCGCCACGCCCTTCGACAGGCTCAGGGCGAACGGCAGAGGGAGATTCCGCTCTTGGTGAGCCTGTCGAATGCCCGGTTCGTGTTGAGCCTGTCGAAGGTCCGTTCGTG
>CAZXGS010000029.1:0-37232 GCA_964640525.1 uncultured Gammaproteobacteria bacterium
CTGGATCGCTTCGCTGCGCTCGCGATGACAAAGGGAAGGCACGATGAATCAACGATTTATCGCATGGGTTCATGGATAGGAGGGCGCAGCCCGACGTGGCAATCCACGTGTCGCGCTGGATCGCCACGGCCTTCGACCTCGCGATGACGCTGCGAATTGCACTCGTGCGTGGACAGGCCCGTGCGCAGCTACCATCCCTCGATCGGGCGGTGCAGAAGATCACCCTGCGCCAGCGCAACACCTTCCAACTCGACCCAGGCATGGGCGGCGAACTGCGCGCCACTGCCCATGGTGCCGATGCGCAGCTGCGGGTTCAAACCCTGGCGGCGCAGCCAGCACCACACCACCAGGGCCTGGCGCAGGCAACTGGCAGCGACCGCGCCGCGCCGCCCGGCGATCGCGGCCAGTTCCGCCAACCGATGCGCATCGGCCAGGCGCGCGGGTGTGCACGTTTGCGCCGTACGGCCTGCGGAGGCCCGATCCAGCCAGCCGCGCACCCGCCGCAAGGGAAACACCGCCAGCGCAGCGTGCACGAGCGGCAACACCAGCATCAGGACCAGCAGCCGACGCTTGTCGCGGACGTTCAGCGCGCGCCAGCGCGCCCACGCCGATGGCGCCACGGCCGGATCACGTGATGGCGACGAGTCCGGCATCGACCAATCGACCCACCAGAGCGAGCACGTCCTGTTCGATCTGCGCGGCATCCACCGCGTATTCCGCGTGTAGCGCATCGCACACGCCGCGCAGGTCGGATCCGCCTTCCAGCAGACGCCAGACCCGCAGGCCGGTCGGATTCAAGCCGAAGTAATACTCGCCCGCCACGTCCAGCAACACGGCCTCGTCGCCGGTTTCCTGCACCAGCACGTCGGACGACGGGCGCAGGCGCGACGTTAGGGTGATGGCGTGTGCTGTAATGGTGGCGGTGGGAATCATGGTTCGACCGGGATTGGGCGAATGGAAAATGGGCAGGCGCGCGAATCGGACGCTCCGGCACGGCCAAGTATAACCACCGGGTCGGCGACCGCCGCGGGCGCGTCCGCATCGATGAGCCTGCGGCCGCTGCTCGCCCTGGCGCTCCCCTATCGCGGCGCGCTGGTGTTGGCAGCTTGCCTGCTGTTGGGGGAATCCGTCGCGGCGCTGGCCATGCCATGGTTGGCTGGAAGGTTTTCCGGCACCTTGCTGCAAGGCCAGTCGGTCGTTGGGCTGCTGGGCATCTGGGCTGCGTTGATCGCCGTGCAATGCGCGCTGGCCTACGGCAATGCCGTCACCGTCGAATCCACCGCCACCCGCCTGATCGCCGACGCCTGCACCCGCGTCTACGATCACCTGCAGGCGCTGCCGCTGGACTGGCACCACCAGCGCCGCCGCGGCGAGGTGCTGGCCCTGCTCACCGACGACGTGGTCCGGCTGAGCGGCTTTCTCACCGGCGTGCTCACGCCGCTGCTGCCGCTGCTGCTCACCTGCGCCGGCGCGCTGCTGGTGATGTTGCGGATCCAGCCGTGGATCGGCCTGGCGATCGCGGTGGCGATCCCGGCGTTCTATCTGGCCATGCTGGTGGTCGGCCGGCGCCTGCGCCCGCTGTCCGGGGCGATCGTGCAGGCCTCGGCGACCAAGGCCGCGGTCGCCGAGCAGAACCTGACCATGCTGGCGGTAATCAAGGCCTACACCGGCGAGCGGGTGGAATCGGCCCGCTTCGGCCAGCACACCCATGCCCTGCGCGATCTCGAGATCCGCCTGCTGCGGCTGGAGGCGATGATCGGGCCGGGGGTGCGGCTCGTCGCCGCGCTGGGCATCCTCGCGTTGCTGTGGCTGGGCAGCCGCGCGGTGTTTGCGCATGCGATGCAGCCGGCGGACCTGGTGAGCCTGCTGCTGTACGGCCTTTTGCTGACCCAGCCGGTGAGCCAGCTCGCCACCGTGTACGGGCAATTCCAGACCGCGCGCGGCAGCGCCCAGCGCTTGCTCGACGTGCTCGCGCAGGCGCCGGAACCCGGCGAGGGCGGGCGCGAGATCGATGCTGCGCGCGGCGAGGTGACCTTCTCCGGCGTGGGCTTCGGCTACCCCGGCCGCGAGACCGTGCTGCACGGGCTGGACCTGCACATCCGCGCCGGCGAAACCGTCGCCATCACCGGCCCCAACGGCGCCGGCAAGAGCACCCTGGCCCACCTGCTGCTGCGCTTCGCCGACCCGCAGTCCGGGCGGATCGAGCTGGACGGCGTGGACATCCGTGAACTGCGCATGCGCAACCTGCGCGGCCACATCGGGCTGGTGTCGCAGAACGTGCTGCTGTTCAACGCCTCGGTCGCCGAAAACATCGCCTATGGCCGCGCCGACGCCAGCCGCGAGCAGATCGAACGCGCCGCGCGCTCGGCGCGCGCGCACGATTTCGCCAGCAAGCTGCCCGATGGCTACGACACGCTCGTGGGCGACCAGGGCATCCGCCTGTCCGGCGGCCAGCGTCAGCGGATCGCGCTGGCCCGAGCCCTGCTCAAGGACCCGGCGGTGCTGATCTTCGACGAGGCCACGGCGATGTTCGACCCCGAGGGCGAGCGCGAATTCATCCACGAATGCCACGAGCTGCTGCGCCACCGCACCGTGATCCTGATCACCCACCGCCCGGCCAGCCTGGCGCTGGCGGATCGGGTGTTGCGGATGGAAGGTGGGCGGCTGGTGGAGGTAGCCCGCGCCGAAACCATGGTCGCCGGCGCCTGAGCGGCGCGGCCGAAGACCGCGCTCCGTCACGGTCGAAGCCGGCCTTTACCATTCCGGCGAACGCCGATTCCCCGCGGGCGATCACGCCTGCGCATCACTCCTCCGCCGACCGCACCAGCAACTGCTTGGCCATCAGCCCGTGCAGCCGCCCGATGCCGCGCGCGGCGTGCATCCAGGCCAACAACAGCGCCAGGCCCATCGGCGTCAGGATCGGCGCCAGCCAGAACGGCAGCGGGCCGTCGTAACCGCCGAACACGACGTCGAAATGCCCGAACAATGCGGCCAGCGGCGCGAACACGAAGCTCAAGGCCACCGCCAGCACGGTCACGCTCGCAGTGAAATAGACGATCCCCAGCGGCAGCATCAACAACATGTAGAGCAGTGTCGACCAGCTGCGCGGGTCGGTGAACATGGCGACGATGCGGGTCGTCCACGGTTGCCCGCGCTCGGCGTAGACCGGGCGCCGCGGCATGCGCTCGCCGAGCATGGCTTCCACGATGCGGCCCTCGACGATCGACAGCACGCGCACGCTGCCGAAGAACAGCACGATGAACGGCAGGCCGATGATCAGCACCGACAGCCCCAGCGACAGGCTCAGGCCGGTCACCGCCCAGGTGAAGTAGAAGATGCCGGTCGCCAGCGACAGCAGCAGGTAGAGCAGCGCGCCGTAGGTGCGCGGATCGACCATCACCCCGAACAGTTTGGCGAACGCGTTCTCGCGCGGCGGCGGCGGCGGCGTGCGCAGCGCGCGGGTGACCTTGACCTCGGTGTCGCGGTAGATCTCGGCGACCTCGTCGGGCGCACCGTAGCTGGCCGCGACCGATTCGATCACGCTCGCCTCGCTCTCGCCGCGGCGCTCGGCCAGTTCCGAGCGCAGGTATTCCTCGGCGTCGTAAAGCGCGTCCTGGATCAGCGCCGGATCCGACCCCTTCAGCGCTTCGCGCAGTTGCGTCAGGTATTCGGGAATGGTGTGCGGCAGCGGCTTGGCCGGGCCGGAGGCTGCGGCGCTGCGTGGGGTGGCGGCGTTCATGGCGTGGTTCCCTTGAGCACGGAATCGACGGAGCGGCGGGTGTCGTCCCAGGTGGCGGCCCAGGCGTTGAAGACCGCGCGGCCGTGTGCGGTGATGCGGTAGTAGCGGCGCGGCGGGCCGGTCACCGAGGGCTCGACGTGGCTATCCAGCAGCCCGGCCGCGTGGAGGTTGCGCAGCACCGGGTACAGCGCGCTTTGCTTGTCTGAGAACAGCGCCCCGCCCGAGGCCTGCAGGCGCTTGGCGATCTGGTAGCCGTACAGCGGCTCGTCCGAACCGGCCAGCACCGCCAGCAGGACCAGCGACACGGTGCCGGCGGCCAGTTCCTTCTGGAACTTGCGCAACTGGCCCTCGGTGTCGGCGACGGACTCGTCCACGGGTTGGTGCTCGGGACTGCGGTATGGCGATGACTTCACATTAGTACGAAGTTCGCACTAGCGAGCGTGCAGGAAGTCATGGATGGCTCCGGCAGTCGCATGCCCTGCCAAACGACGGAAGGCGCCCGACGGGGCGCCTTCCAATTCAACACCAGGCTAGGCGAAGCCGCTCCGGGCTTACACCTTCATGTCCACCAACGCCGGATGCACGATCTTGCCGCCCTCGACATTGATGCCGCGGGTCAGCGGCACGCTGCCGCGCCAGTCGCCGCCGGCGAGCTTGTTGACCCACGGCAGGATCGCCGCGCAGATCGCCTGCGAAGACGTCTGCGGCACCGCGCCGGGCATGTTGGTGACGCAGAAGTGGGTGATGCCCTCTTCGACGTAGGTCGGTTCCTTCCAGGTGGTCGGGCGCGAGGTCTCGAAGCAACCGCCCTGGTCGATGGCGATATCCACCACCACGCTGCCATCCTCCATGTCCTTGAGCATCTCGCGGGTCATCACGTGCGGGGCCTTGGCGCCGGTGATCAGCACCGCACCGATCACCAGGTCGGCCTGGGCGACGGCGCGGGCGACGACGTCGTGGTACGGGTACAGCGTGGTCACGTTGTTGCCCAGCCGCATCATCTCGTCCATGCGGTCCTGGCGCATCTCGAACACGGTCACGTCGGCGCCACCCGCGGCGGCCAGCGCAGCGGACGCACCGCCGGCCTTGCCCGCGCCGAACACCACCACCCGACCGCGCTCGGTCGAAGGCATGCCGCCGAGCAACTTGCCCTTGCCGCCCATGGGCTGGTGCAGCAGGTGGGTGCCAACCTGGACGCCGATCTTGCCGGCGATCACCGACATCGGCGCCAGCAGCGGCAGGTCGCCGTTGGCCAGTTCGACGGTCTCGAACGCCACGCCGCACAGGCCGATGTCGAGCAGGTGGCGGGTCAGCGCCGGCTCGGCGGCCAGGTGCAGGTAGCAGAACAGCAGGTGATCCTTGCGCAGATGCTGGAGGTCGCCGGCGATGGGCTCCTTCACCTTCACGATCAGCTCGCCCTTCTCGTACAGCGCGGCGGCGTCGGGCGCGATCTTCACCCCCAGCGCGGTGTACTGCGCATCCTTGAAGCCGGACTTCACCCCGGCGTCTTTCTCGATCCACACCTCGTGACCGCGCTTGACGAGGTCGCCGGCGGCGGCGGGAACGAGGGCGACACGGCCTTCGAGGGTCTTGGTTTCGCGGGGGATGCCGATACGCATGATGAAATCTCCGGGATGGTTGAATCGGTGGGTTGTGGTGCGGCCGGAGGGCCGGCCGCGATAAATCGATTGCCGATGGCCCGCGGACGCAAGTCACGCCGCAGTCCTTCTCCCTTCGGGAGAAGGTGCCCGAAGGGCGGATGAGGGGCCGTCACGCTCGCACGTATCGCGACCTTCGGCCCCTCACCCCAACCCCTCTCCCGGCGGGAGAGGGGCTCTGCGTGACCGCATCTGACGCCCATCAAGAATCTTGGCGGGGATCCGCGCGAAACGCCGCGAGCGAGGCCGCACCTTGATAACGCGCGCCCCGGCCCGCATGCTGGCCGGGTTGCCTCGCCACCTGCCCATGCCGATTCGGCATTCGCCATGGCGCCGCGATCCCGCGCACACCCCCTTTCAAAGCCCGCCGATTATAGACGAATCGCCATGCCCTCCCCGTCCGCCAAGTCCCGCCACACGCGCCTGTTGATCCTCGGTTCCGGCCCGGCCGGCTACACCGCCGCCGTCTACGCCGCCCGCGCCAACCTCAAGCCGATGCTGATCACCGGCCTGGCCCAGGGCGGCCAACTGATGACCACCACCGACGTAGACAACTGGCCCGGCGATGTCCACGGTCTGCAGGGCCCGGCGCTGATGGAACGCATGAAGGAACACGCCGAGCGCTTCGACACCGAGATGGTGTTCGACCACATCCACACCGCCGACCTGTCACAGCGCCCGTTCCGGCTCAAGGGCGATTCGGGCGAATACACCGCCGACGCGCTCATCATCGCCACCGGCGCCACCGCCAAGTACCTCGGTCTGCCATCGGAGGAAGCCAACAAGGGCCGCGGCGTGTCGGCGTGCGCGACCTGCGATGGCTTCTTCTTCCGCGAGCAGGACGTGGCCGTGATCGGCGGCGGCAACACCGCGGTCGAGGAAGCGCTGTACCTGGCCAACATCTGCCGCAAGGTCACGCTGGTGCATCGGCGCGACAAGCTGCGCGCCGAGAAGATCATGCAGGACAAGCTGTTCGCCAAAGAGCAGTCGGGCAAGATCGAGATCGTCTGGGACAGCGGCGTGGACGAGGTGCTCAGCGACGACGCCGGCGTCAGCGGCCTGCGCCTGCGCAACCTCAAGACTGGCGCGCTGCGCGAAATCGCGGTCACCGGGGTGTTCATCGCGATCGGCCACACCCCGAACACCAGCCTGTTCGAAGGCCAACTCGACATGAACAACGGCTACCTGCGCATTCGCACCGGGCTGGACGGCATGGCCACCCAGACCAGCGTGCCGGGCGTGTTCGCCGCCGGCGACGTGGCCGACCAAGTCTATCGGCAGGCGGTGACCTCGGCCGGGTTCGGCTGCATGGCGGCGCTGGATGCGGAGAAGTTTCTCGACGCCGATTCCTGAGTCGGTGGTCTGGCGGGCACCGCCTGGCCCGGGCGGACGCAGGCGCCTTGCGTCATGGATGGCGCCCCATCCGAACCGATCGGCCCATTCGCGCGATCCCTGCTCTTGTAGGAGCGCGCCCTGCGCGCGACCGGGCGCTTTCGAAACATTGAACACGATCAAGCGGTCGCGGGCATGGCCCGCTCCTGCCCGGCATTCGTGTGGCGACGCGATGGAATCCGCGCACCTGTCGCCATCCGAAGGTGGCACCTCGGCTACTCTTGCCCGATGGAGTTCCGCACCCACACCGCGATCGACGAGATTGGCGCCGCGCAATGGGACGCGCTTCACGACGGCCGCAACCCGTTCATCGCCCACGCCTTCCTCGCCGGCCTGGAACGCACCGGCTGCCTGCGATCCGACTGGGGCTGGGCACCGCTCCACGCCGCGCTATGGGACGGCGATGATCTGCTTGCCGAGGCACCCGGCTACATCAAGGGCAATTCGCACGGCGAGTTCGTGTTCGACCACGGCTGGGCACTGGCACTGGAGCGCGCCGGGCGCGCCTACTACCCGAAGTGGCTGTTCGCGATCCCCTACACGCCGGTGAGCGGGCCACGCTGGCTGGCGCGCGATGCCGCGACCAAGACCTTGCTGATCGAAGCGATCGCTTCCGCCGCCACCCGCCTGCACCTGTCCTCGCTGCACGCCAATTTCCTCACCGATGCGGACGATGCGGCATCGCCTGCGCACTGGCTGGAGCGCCACGACGTCCAGTTCCACTGGCGCAACGATGCCGGCTGGCGCAGCTTCGAGGACTACCTCGGTGCGATGCAGGCCAGGAAACGCAAGAACATCCGTCACGAACGCCGGCAGGCACGCGAGGCGCGGGTCGTCTTCCGCATCGTGCATGGCAACGAGGCGAGCGCCGAAGACCTCGCCGACATGCACGCGCTGTATCTGCATGCGTTTGCGAGCAAGGGCAACGCGCCGGCACTGACCTTGGCGTTCTTCGAACACCTCGCGGCGCGCATGCCGCGCCAGCTTCTGCTGATCCTTGCCCGCCGCGATGACGCGACGGTGGCCGGCGCGCTGTTCCTGCGTGGTGGCGACACCTTGTACGGACGCTATTGGGGTTGCTTCGAGGACATTCCCGGCCTGCACTTCGAGACCTGCTACTACCAGGGCATCGAGTACTGCCTGCGCGAGGGCCTGCGCGTGTTCGAGCCCGGCGCGCAGGGCGAGCACAAGATCGCGCGCGGGTTCCTGCCGGTGCTCACGCGCAGCCGCCATCACTTTTGCGAACCCGGCCTCGACCGCGCCTTCGCGCGCTGGTGCGAAGACGAGCGCGCGGCCAACGCGCGTTACCGGAATGCGGTGCTGGCGCATTCGCCCTATCGCGCGGGCGCCGTGCCGTGAGGCTGCAGTTGCCGATGCTGGCGGCCAATCCAAACGCGCCCTTCCCCGACCCACGCGCGGCGCTGCGCGAACCCGACGGCCTGCTCGCCTTCGGCGGCGACCTGACGCCGCAGCGCCTGCTCAATGCCTACCGACACGGCATCTTCCCGTGGTACTCGCACGGCCAGCCGATCCTGTGGTGGAGCCCGGACCCGCGCACGGTGTTCGACAGCCACGGCGTGCACCTGTCGCGCCGCTTTCGTCGCCAACTGCACACCCTGGACTGGACGATCCGCGCCGATGCTGCCTTCGCAGACGTGGTCCACGCCTGCGCACACACCCCGCGCCGCGACGCGATCGGCACCTGGATCACCCCCGAGATGCACGCGGCCTATGCCGACCTGCATCGGCTCGGCCATGCGCATTCGCTCGAAGTCCGCGCCGGCGAGCGCCTGGTCGGCGGACTGTACGGGGTGGCGATCGGCAGGATGTTCTTCGCCGAGAGCATGTTCAGCGCTGCAGCGGGTGGCTCGAAGGTGGCGCTGGCGGCGTTGGCGGCCATCCTGCGGTCATGGGGCTGGCCGCTGATCGATGCCCAGGTGGAGTCGCCGCACCTGTTGCGCATGGGCGCGCGAAGCATGCCGCGGACCGAGTTCCTTGCCGTCATCGAACGCCAGGTGGCGCTGCCAGCGGCCCTCGGCACATGGACGGATGCGATCGGCCGGCGCGACCTGCATTGGCTGCTCGCCGCGCACACCGAGACCACCACTTAACACAATTTTGACCTCGTTGGCATGGCGTGCCACAATGCGCGGCCGCATTGCGCCACCACCAGCCGACCAGAGCCCGCATGTCGAAAGACGACGCCATCGAACTCGAGGGATCGATCCTCGAAACCCTGCCCAACACCATGTTCCGCGTGAAGCTCGAAAACGGCCACGTGATCATCGCCCACATCTCCGGGCGCATGCGCAAGAACTACATTCGCATCCTCACCGGCGACAAGGTCAAGGTCGAGATGACCCCGTACGACCTGAGCAAAGGCCGCATCACCTACCGGATGAAGTGACGCCATGATGGCGTAATCCCGCGCAGCCAGCGGATGTGCGGTGACGCGGGATCCACCTTGACGGTGGCGAGCCTGCCAATATTCCGTTCGTGGTGAGCCTGCCAATTTCCCGCTCGTGGCGAGCCTGCCAATTTTCCGTTCGTGGTGAGCCTGCCAATTTCCCGCTCGTGGCGAGCCTGCCAATTTCCCGTTCGTGGCGAGCCTGCCAATTTCCCGCTCGTGGCGAGCCTGCCAATTTCCCGCTCGTGGCGAGCCTGCCAATTTTCCGTTCGTGATGAGCCTGTCGAACCACGCATCCTTGCGCAGGTGCACAAGGCCCTTCGACAGGCTCACGGCGAACGGTGTGCGAGTGCTGCTCAGACCTGCAAGTCACCCGTTCGTGGAGAGCCTGTTCCGCCTTCGACACCCTCCGATGGAAGATGGATCCGTCGGCTACCGATGCCAACGGCCGCGGCGCGGCGCTTTCACAGCGCCCTGTGCACCGCCTCGCCGAACAGCGCAGTGTGGTGCACGCAATCGTTCAACCGCACCACCTCCATCGACGCCGCATCACGGCCTTCCAGCAGGTTGAGCGTCGTCGGCGCCTGGCGGAAACGCCAGACCCGCGCCAACGGAATCCCGAGGATGCGGCACAACAGCACGCGATTGACCGCATCGTGGGCCACGATCAGCAACAGATCGCCGTCGCCGAGCCCCGCGCAGGCGCGCTCGAACGCCGGCCATGCGCGATCGAGCACCTCCTCCAGGCATTCCCCGCCCGGCCCCGGCATGCGTACCGATTCCGGCGCAGTGCGCCAGGCAGCGAAACGTTCGCCATCGGCCGCCGCGATCTCCGCGGCCAGCTTGCCTTCCCAATCGCCGTGGCCGATCTCCAGCAGGCCCGCATCGCGAGTGAGCATCGGTGCGCGCTGCACACCCAACGCGAGCTGCGCGGTGCGATACGCGCGCGCCAGCGGCGAGGCCACCGCACGCGCGACGACCACGTCCTGCAATCGCATTCCCAATTTGCCCGCCTGTGCCTCGCCGGTCGGCGACAGCGGGATGTCGGTCTGCCCCTGATAGCGGCCTTCCGCGTTCCACGGCGTCTCGCCGTGACGAGCCAGCAATACGCGCATCAGGGCATCTCGATGTGGCGGATGCCGGGCTGCGAGCGCAGGGCTGCACGCGCGGCATCCTCGACCCGTCGATCCAACGAACTCGCGACCAGCGCACCAAGCCGCTGGGCCTGACCCTTCACGGGCTCGCTGACCTGCACCTGCCACCCCGCGTCCTTCAACATCGCCAGGCCATCCGCATGGATGCCGTCGCAAGCCAGAACCTTCATTCCGCACATCCTCCGACACTGCACGAAGAGGTGCGCAGTGTAACGGGATTGCAATCGAGCAGAGGGTCCAAGGAACATCTGAAATAGTGGATTCCGTTCGTGGTGACCCTGTCGAACCATGAACGGAATCAACGATTTGCGTTAGCAAACCGGTAGAGCTTTCGGCGCACGTCAGACTTTCCCTAAAGGGCGACGGCCACGACGCGGCTGCCATCGCAGGCCTGCGACCGGCGGCTTGCCGGGGCCCGCTGCGCCGGCCCCGCCACCGCGCGGTTGTCCGGCGGATCGGATAGGCTTGCCCGATGCACGCGGTAGCCTGTCGAGAAAGATCGCTCGCGTGGACTCTGGATCATCCAGGGTCGGCCACGCGCGGCGCAGTGATGGCGTGCGGAACGCGAGCCCCACTTCCGGAAGACGGCGACAAGGCATAGCCATGGACGTGTCGGCTGACGATTTCGTGTTCCGGACCCGGCGCCTGCGGGCTCGCCCCATCGATGCGGGTGACCTGGAGCTGTTCTGCCACCTCTACGGCGACCCCAAGGCGATGCGCCAGATCGCCGCGCCGTTGTCTCGCGAGGCCGCATCGCGGACGTTTGCGCGCACGCTCGACCTGCAGCGGCGAACGCCGATGGGCTGGTTGCTGCTGGCGATCGACGATGCGGCGGCCGGTTCGGCGATCGGGCTGGTGGGCTGCCCCGGATTCGACCCGAAAGCCAGCTGCCACGAGATCGGCCTGATGCTGCGGCGAACCGCCAACGGCCGCGGCTTTGCGCGCGAAGCCTTGATCGGATTCGTGCGCCAGTTGTTCACCGTTCTGCCGGCACAGGAAATCCGCGCACGTTACGCCACCACGCACCTGGCCATCGATCGGATCGGACGCAGCATGGGTTTCGATGCGATTCCGCCAGCAGCCGCTGCCCGCGACGGAGGCACCGACCGGGTGCGATCGGCGCGCCGCGAACCCTGGATGCAGCGCTTCGGTCGAGAAGACTGCGACGCGCCATTCCCGCCAACACCTGCGGTCCGCACCCACGGCGCAACCGTCCCCGCGCGTGATCCCATTCCGAATGGTCTGGATTTGTCGCGTGTTTGAGTCCAGCATGACCGCTGCACGGGGCTCGCGAGACGCTGCGCGATCAAGGGATCGCGAGGCGCGTGGATGCGCAGACGGTCGAAGCTCGTGCACAGCCACCTACATCCCAGGGAGCAAGGCCATGGACGCGACGATTGCGTTTCTCGAGACGATGGGCAAGGACGCCAGCTTGCGGCATGCCGGCGCAGAGGAGCTGCGTGCGGCGACTGCAGGCACGGGAGGCGACGCGCGCTTCCAGGAGGCCGTCTGCAGGCGTGATCGTGGTGCGCTTGCGACGTACCTGCAGGTGCGATCCCATGCGATGTGTGTCTTGTTTCCGGTCAAGGAAGACGACGACAAGGACGACAAGAAGGAACCGGATCACGACGATGAACAGGAAATCACGCTGAATCACGCGGAGCGAGCTCCTTCCTGAGCCTTGCGGACGGGGTCAGCACGATGCGACCACATCCGGCCCGGGCCGTCTTGTTGGCAGCCTGGATCGGCCTGTCCGTCGCCGCGTCATGCGCGACGACGGGTGTGGACGTCAGTCGCGCCACGCGCATGCTGGAACAGGCAGACCGCATCAAGACCGCGCGTCATGATGCCTTCCTGGCGCTGCTGAAACAGCTCGATGCCGACAGCGCGCGATTGACGCCGCAACAAGGGCTCTATTTGCGCTATCTGAAGGCCTGGCAGCTCGCCTACAGCGGGCATGTCCAGGCGTCCATCGTCGCTCTGGATGCCGTCATTCACGACTCCAGCGACCCCACGCTGCGATTGCGCGCGGGCGTCAGCGTCGTCAATGTGCTCTCCTTGGGTTCGCGTCACCAGGAGGCTTACTCGCGTCTGAGCCAATTGCTGGACGACCTGCCCAGGGTGTCGGATCGCTTTGCGCGATCCCAGGCGCTGGGCGTGGCGTCGCAACTGTACACGCTGGCCGGTCAACACGACCTCGGCCTCGAGTACGCGCGCAAGTATCTCGCCGAGAACCCATCGGTGCAGACGAAATGCCAGGGTGCGTACCTCGAGCTGCTGGCGACTCGCCACGCGGACGCCAAGGGATCACAGAGCAGCCGTTTCGCCGACGCGCTGGCCGCCTGCAAAACCGCCGGCATGACCCTCACCGAAGCGATCATCCGCACCCTGCAAGCAAGGTTCGAACTGACCGATGCACAGCCGGCCGTCGCCTTGGCGACCCTTCGGAATGGCTATGAAGAAACCCAGGCGACGCACTATCCACCCGCCATTGCCTCCGCCGAAGCGGCCCTCGCCCTTGCCTACGAAAAGCTGGGCGATTTGCCGTCCGCGCAGCAACATGCCTCGCGTGCCCTGGCGGCGGCGCCGCAGGCTACGACGACCGAGGAAGCCGCCGACGCACTGGGCGTGCTGTACCGCGTCGCCAAGCGGCGGGGCGATTTGGCGGCCGCGCTGGCCTGGCACGAACAATGGGCTGCCGCCGACAAGGGCTATCTCGACGCCGTCAGCGCGCGCGCAATGGCGTTCCAGATGGTCCATCAGCAGGTGCTGGCGAAGAAGGCCGAAGTCGCGGCTCTCAACCAGAAGAACCAGGTCCTCAAGCTCAGTCAGGTCGTGGACCGCAAGAACCTGGCCCTGGTCCAACTCGGCATCGCCCTGGCATTGGTTCTGGCCGGTTCCATCGCACTCTACGCTTGGCGAACCCGACGCTCGCAGCGCAAGTTCCAGAAGCTGGCCCAGCGCGACGGCCTGACCGAGATCCACAACCGCCCGTATTTCTTCGAGTGCGCCGAGCGCGAGTTGGCCTACTGCCGCAAGTCGATGCGTGCCGTCAGCGCGATCGCCATCGACCTGGATCACTTCAAGCAGATCAACGACACCCACGGCCATGCGGCCGGCGACATCGCACTCAAGCGCGCCGTGGCCGCCTGCCGGCAGCACCTGCGCTCGGTGGACATCTTCGGTCGGCTGGGTGGCGAGGAATTCGGCATCGTGCTGCCGGACTGTCCACCCGAGCGCGCCCTCGCCATGGCCGAGGCGATGCGCAGACAGATCGCGGCCTTGCAGCATTCGAGAGACGGGCTGGACTTCCCGTTGACCGCAAGCTTTGGCGTCAGCACGTCGCGCGATGCCGGCTACGACCTGGAACGCCTGCTGGCCCAGGCCGACGGCGCGCTCTACCAAGCCAAGCACGCTGGCCGCAACCGCGTGGTGGTGCATGCAGCCAACGATGCCGAGCCACCGCCTGCAGGCACACCCGACACTGCCGTGCCCACGTGACCGATCGACGGCCCAGGCGGGATGGCCCACCCGCGCCGCCTGCGTGCGCGTCGTGCCCGCCGGCGCGCCAAACGCACACCGATTTCAACCACATCCATCCCGCAACTTGTCCAGCCGCAGTCGAGCCGGTATCCTGCGCGTTCGATTTGCGCCGCCATCAGGCTGCGCATCGTCAATCCCCGGAGAGATGCCCGAGAGGCCGAAGGGGCTCCCCTGCTAAGGGAGTATGCGGTCAAAAGCTGCATCGAGGGTTCGAATCCCTCTCTCTCCGCCACTCGGCGACCGCAAGGACAGGCGGTTTGTCCTGGCCACTCGGTTCCACGACCGGAACCAATTCCGACCGTGTTTCAGCCTTTCGATATGCGTTCGCCTTCGCGGCGGATGGCCAAGCGCGCCCGACTTTTGCCTGGCGTGCCGGAATCGTGCTGGTTCAACAGGCGCAGGCCAGCGCATGCGCGCGCGACAAGCGCAAATTGAGCAGGTGGGCCGCGGCGATCAGGCCGCCCCCGGTGGCCATCGCCAGTGCGTGCAAGCCAAGGCTCGCACCCGCGACACCCATCCATGCGCCAAGCCACAGCAAGACGATTCCCGGTGCCAGCAACACGAAGGCGCGGCCGGCATGATGCTGGCGATAGCCCAGGATCAGGCTGGCCGATCCAAGCAGGCTGGCGAAGACGATGAAGGCGATCTCGAACGAGTGATCGGCAAGGCCCGCACCAAGGGCTGGCGCGACCGCCAGCACCAGTGGAAGCGCCGCGCAGTGCACCGCGCACATGAGCGACCCTGCCGCGCCGACGCGGTCGAGCAAGGGGCGATGCGCAGGCAACGGCCTGGACGATGTCGAATTCATGTGCGGCACCCGCTTCGCTGCTCCGTTCGCAACAATATAACATGAAGCCATAGTGTTACGTTATATCTTTAATGCCGCGCGGCGGCGAACTCCGCGTACAGCGCTCACGGGAATCCGCATCGATCGCAGCCCGCAACGCCGGCAACGCGCCAATCCAGGGAAAGATTGAACAGGCCGAAAGCGTTACCGGTTTGCCACCCCAAATCGTCGATTCCGTTCATGGTTCGACAGGCTCACCACGAACGGAATCCACTTGTTCAGACGTTCCCCAGGCCCGTCCGGGCGTTTGCCCTCAGTGGCTACCGGTACGAACGGAATCCACTTGTTCAGATGTTCCCCAGTCTGCATCTGCGCACCGTGCCACTGCGCGCGGCCAAGCCGGCAGGCGCCGCGCATGCACCCGGCTGCAATCGGGCAATCCGGCGCGCATCACGATCCACGCAGCAAGGCGCCGCGGCCGCATGCTGTCCGCGTCAGGATTCGCTCGCGCGTTCCGCGCCCACGCATCCGGCGCACAGCCCATGCACTTCCAGCGTCTTCACCCGAGGGGTGAAACCGAGTCCGCGCGCCTTTTCGTCGAGCAGGTGGCCGACCCGATCGTCTTCCATTTCGATCGCGCGATGGCAGCGGTCGCAAATCAGGAACGGGACGGTGTGCAACACGCCGGGGTGATGGCAGGCGACGAAGGCGTTGATGGATTCGAGCTTGTGGATGAAACCGTGTTCGAGCAGGAAATCCAGCGCGCGGTAGATCGTCGGCGGCGCCGATGCCGCCTTGGATTCGCTGACCTTCGCCAGCAAATCGTAGGCCTTGACCGGCTGCCCCGCATTGGCCACGAGGCGCAACACGTCGGCGCGCAACGGGGTCAGGCGCAGGCCACGCCGCACGCATGAACTCTCCACCTCGCGCACGTAGTCGCTGGCGTCGTGGACATGGTGCTTGGGGTCGGTACAGCTCGTCAGCCTGGCCATGGCGCTATCGTAATACGCCGCGCGAACCGGCGTCCGCTTCAGCCGGCGCGCCGTCATGCCCTCGTCCGCGGCTTCCTTCCCGAACCCGCCGCGCCGCGCGCTGCAAGGCGGCATGCGGCATCGTCAGGGTCAGGCGTCGGCGGGTATGCCGCCATGCCTTCCCGCGGCACGGCATCCGCGTGGGTCCCTGGCGGCAAAATCCCGCCGCGAATGGACCCGGATATCCGGGTGGACGCCAAGGCGCGCGCCGCCTCAAGCCAGGCCACTTGCCTGCCCGCTGGCCCGGCGATGCGGTGATGCCACGGGCACGGTTTGTCGAGGCCCGGTAGGATGCACGGCCAGTAGCCGACGACATCCCGAACCGACGCGTCGATCGCGAAACGAACGACTGCCCCAAACCTCGCAAAGGCAACCTTTAACATGTTCGATTGCATCCTGATCGCCAACCGCGGCGAGATCGCCTGCCGCATCGTGCGTACCTGCCGGCGGATGGGCATCCGCACCGTGGCGGTGTACTCGGAGGCCGACGCCGACGCCCAGCATGTGCGCCTTGCCGACGAGGCGCACTTGATCGGCGGGCCGCGACCGCAGGACAGCTACCTGCGCGGCGAGGCCATCGTCGCGGTGGCGAAACAGACCGGTGCGCAGGCCATCCACCCCGGCTACGGTTTCCTGTCGGAGAACGCCGACTTTGCCGATATGGTCGAGCAGGCCGGGTTGGTGTTCATCGGCCCGAAGTCCGCGTCGATGCGCAAGATGGGCAGCAAGGCCGGCGCCAAGGAACTCATGGCAGCCCGCGGGGTCCCGGTGGTTCCCGGCTACACCGGCGAGGACCAAGGCCCTGGCCTGCTGGCCGGCGAGGCCGCACGGATCGGATTCCCGCTGATGATCAAGGCCGCCCACGGCGGCGGCGGCAAGGGCATGCGCATCGTCCGCAGCGCGGAGGAGTTCCTGCCCGCGCTGGAGAGCTGCCAGCGCGAGGCGCGCAACGCCTTCGGCCGCGACCGCGTGTTGCTCGAGCGTTACATCCAGACCCCGCGCCACATCGAGTTCCAGGTGTTTGCCGACAGCCACGGCCACACGGTCCACCTGGGCGAGCGCGAGTGCTCGGCGCAGCGGCGCTACCAGAAGGTGATCGAGGAATCACCCTCGCCTTTCCTCACTCCGGAGCTGCGCGCACGCATGGGCGAGGCTGCGGTCGCCGCCGCGCGCGCGATCGATTACGTCAATGCCGGCACCGTGGAGTTCATCGTCGGCGCGGACGGCGAGTTCGCCTTCATGGAGATCAACACCCGCCTGCAGGTCGAGCACCCGGTGACCGAAATGGTGACGGGATTGGACCTGGTGGAATGGCAGCTTCGGGTCGCTGCCGGGCAGCGCCTTCCGCTGGCGCAGGACGCCATCGCCCACCGCGGCCATGCCATCGAAGTGCGGCTGTATGCCGAAGATCCCGAGGCCGGCTTCCTGCCGGGTTCCGGCAGGCTGGAAAAGCTGCGGCTGCCGGATGCCAATGCGCACGTACGCCTGGACGGCGGCGTGATCGAAGGCGACGTGGTGAGCATCTACTACGACCCGATGATCGCCAAGCTCATCGTTCACGACGCCGACCGCCCGCGCGCGCTGGCGCGCCTGCGCGAGGCGCTGTCGGGCTGCGAGATCGTCGGCCCGAAGTCGAACGTGACCTTCCTGGAAACGCTGATCCGGCACCCGATGGTGGTGGACGGCCGGATCGACACCGGCTACCTCGACCGGCATCTGGACGACGTCCTGACGACGCCCCGACCGCCCGCGCCCGAGGATTTCGCCATCGCCGCGACGGCGGCGCTGTTGCACGACGAGGTAGTCGCTGCCGACCGCGCACGCCACGCTGCCGACCCGCATTCGCCGTGGGCGTTGGTGGACGGCTGGCGCGTTGGCCATGCCAGCGACCGGGTGCTGTGCCTGGTCCATCGCGGCCAGCGCCACATCGTCCACGCCTCCGGACATGCCGGCGACTACCATGTGCACGGCCAGGGGTTCGACATCGCGGTGCGCGCCGCGCGGCTGGTCCATGGCAGGCTGTCCGCGCGACTGGGCGAGGATGCACACAGCCTGCGCGTGGATGCCGATGGCGCGCGCGTGATCGTCCACGGCCTCGATCGTCGCCTGCGATTCGACCGCGCACCCGTGTTCCAGCCGGTCGCGGATGCAGCGGCGGGCGGTGGCAACCGCGTGGCTGCGCCGATGACTGGCCGCATCGTGGTGGTCAAGGTCGCCGCCGGCGATGCGGTGGAGGCCGGGCAAGAACTGCTGGTGATGGAAGCGATGAAGATGGAGCTGTCGCTGAAGGCCCCGCGCAAGGGCACGGTGGCCTCGGTGCATGCCGGCGTGGGCGAACTGGTCGAGGGCGACAGCGTGCTGATCCAACTCAGAGACTGAGGGTGTCATGACGTCCTGGCGCATGATCGTATCGCTTGCCGTCGTCGCGACCGGCCTGGCCGGCTGCTCCACCACCTTGGTCGAGTCGGTACCGATTGGCACGGTGACGACCTGCGACCGGGCCTGGCCCGGCACCTGGCGCGCCGCCGAGCACGGCCAGGGCAAGGTCGGCGTGGTCGCGCGGTTGACCATCAATGCCGATTGCAGCCGGATGACCTTCACCGACGACGAGAAGTCCGAAACCGACCCTGCTGCGCTGCGCCTGCTGACCACGCGCGCCGGCCAGTTCCTGATCGTCTCCAAGCCAGGGGAAGATTCCACGGTCTGCCTCGGCGACGGCCATACCCGCTGCGGGATCGAGCTGATCCACTACGTCCGCAACGGCGAACGCATCGAACTGTTCCAGCCAGACCATGCCAAGGTGCACGCGGCCCTGGAGGCGCACGTGGTCTCCGGCTTCACGCAGATGCGCGTGGGCGCGCAGGACCCGGCCGCCAACGGCACCCAGACCGGCATCGGCGCGGTGCCGCCGGGCCTGGCGCAGGCGCGCGCGGCGGCGCAGGACGACAAGCAGGTGCCGACCTACCGCAACCTGATCGCCGGCAGCCCGGAGCAGGTCACCCAGATCCTGCTCGCCCATCCGGAGTTTTTCTCCGACGAGCCATGGCTGATCCTGTTGCGCGACGGGCCGATGAATCCGGGCACGGTGCCGTGAGGCGCTCGCGGCATCGGCGTGCGTGTCGTTGGAAGAGGCTGCGATTGTCGATCCGTGCGTGAACTGGCTACAGTGGGCGATTCCAGGCACGAGGCAACGGTCATGGTTTGCATGCCCCCGCAGGTCCGCATCGTCGAAGTTGGCGCGCGCGACGGCCTGCAGAACGAAAAAACCATCCTCCCGGCCGCGGCCAAGATCGAATTGATCGACCGCCTTTCAGCGACCGGGCTGCGCAGCATCGAGGCCACCAGCTTCGTCAGCCCCAAGTGGGTGCCGCAACTGGCCGATGCCGCCGAGGTGTTCAAGGGGATCGCGAAGCAGGACGGCGTGAGCTACCCCGTGCTGGTGCCCAACGTGCAGGGCTACGAACGCGCGCACGCGGTGGGCGTGGCCGAGATCGCGGTGTTCGCCGCGGCCTCGGAAGCCTTCAGCCGCAAGAACATCAACGCCTCGATCGACGAGTCGATCGCCCGCTTCGCGCCGGTGCTGGAGCGCGCGCAGGCCGATGGCGTCAAGGTACGCGGCTACGTCTCCACCGTGCTCGGCTGCCCCTACCAGGGGCAGGTGCCGCTTGCCGACGTGGTGCGCGTGGCGCGCCGCCTGCACGAGTTGGGCTGCTACGAGATCTCGCTGGGCGACACCATCGGCGTGGGCACGCCCGGCAAGGCCAGGGCCATGCTGAAGGCCGTCGCCGGCGACGTGCCGATGGCGGCGCTGGCGATCCACTTCCACGACACCTACGGGCAGGCGCTGGCCAACATCCTGGCCTGCCTGGAGGAAGGCGTGGCGGTGGTGGATTCGGCGGTGTCCGGCACCGGCGGCTGCCCGTATGCCAAGGGCGCCAGCGGCAATGTCGCCAGCGAGGACGTGGTGTACATGCTGCACGGGCTGGGCGTCGAAACCGGAATCGACCTGGATCGGCTGGTGGAGACCGGGGCATGGCTGGCCGGGCAACTGCACAAGGACACCGCGAGCCGGGTGACCAGGGCGCGCTCGGGCGGTTAAGGCGGTGCCGGTTCGCGGCCAACGGGGTGGACGTAATCGCCGACGCCGCGAACCCGTCGCTGCGCGGCGGCTACGGCAAGGGCGTTATTGTCCATCGGCCGATGGTGCCCACCTGCCGGCTGCGGAGGCAGCAAATCCCTGCTCGGCGGCGGCGGGGCGGACAGCGCGATCCACGGCGCCGCTGGCCCGGAGCTCCTGCACGATTGCCGGTTGCTCGGCGGATGTCGCACGCGGCGGGCAAAGATCACCCGCGACGACCGACTGCCGGCACGGAACATCATCCACACGTCGGCCCGGTCTGGCGTGGCGGCGCGCAACAACAAGGTGCCACCCTGCCGTCGTCCCGGCACAAGCCGGGACCCAACTTGATCTGCTTTGGATCATCCGGCTGCCGCGATGGCATCCAGGCCGGAATCATCGCATCGCCGTCATCCCGGCAATCGCTTGCCAGCATGGCCGACCCGAGGTGCAACCGTGAGCCTGTTTCTAGCGGTGGGCGCTCGCGGCCCCACCAACTCACCTCCGGGCCACCACCGGCATGGAAATCCAAATGGGTCCCGGCTTGCGCCGGGACGACGAGCGAGGGAACGACCTCGGCATGACCGGATTCATGCGGGCATCCGACCAAACCGTCCGGCGTTGAAGTCCTCGACCGCCTGCACGATCTCCTGGCGGGTGTTCATCACGAACGGGCCGTAGCCGGCAATCGGCTCGTCCAGCGGCTGGCCGGCGAGCAGCAACAGCGTGGCATCGGTGTTGGCTTCAAGCGCGATAGCGCTGCCAGCGCGCTCGAATTGCACGAATTGCGCCTCGCGTGCGACCTGCTGACCGTTGACTTGCACGGTGCCGTGCAGCACCACCAACGCCGCGGTGTGGCCTTCGGGGACATGCAACGTCGTCGCCCCGCCCTCCCGCATCCGAACGTCCCACACATCCATCGGGGTGAAGGTTCGCGCCGGGCCGCGGTGGCCATCGAACTCGCCCGCGATCACCCGCACGCGGCCGGCTTCTTCGGCCAGCGGGATCGAGGGGATGTCGCGGTCGAGCAAGGTCTGGTAGCCGGCGTCGGTCATCTTGTCCCTTGCCGGCAGGTTGACCCACAACTGCACCATCTCCAGCGTGCCGCCCGCGCGGGTGAAGCATTCCGAGTGGAACTCCTCGTGGACGATGCCGCGCGCCGCGGTCATCCACTGCACGTCGCCAGGACCGATGTGGCCGCCGGCGCCGGTGGAATCGCGATGATCGACCTCACCCTGGTAGACGATCGTCACCGTCTCGAAGCCGCGGTGCGGATGCTGACCGACCCCGCGCTTGCGATCCGCCGGCGCGAAGGCGTGCGGTCCGGCGTAGTCGAGCAGCAGGAACGGGCTGAGCTGGCGGCCGAGGCCGTCGTAGGAAAACAGCGAGCGCACCGGGAAGCCATCGCCCACCCAGTGGCCCTGCGGGGCGGCATGCACGCCGAGGATGCGTTTCATGGGTCATCTCCTGTTCGCGGGGCCGGTGGCCGCTGCGCGTGCAACTACGGATGGGGGCATGTGGGCAGTCGCAAAGACGTCAAAGCATGGCATGAGCGTTCCATCCATCGGACGATGCGCGCGGCGGTGGCATGCACGCCGCGTCACCGCGCCCCGTCATCGAGCAGCGGTTCGCGTCTGAACGCCAGCCGACGTTGTCCGCACGATCGTCTTGACCGCGTCAGGACGGCCGACCAGCATGCGCCAACGCCCGCTCCGCGGGCGGCCGGAGTCGCGCACATGAAGGCGTTGATCGTTTGCCTCGCACTGGCCGTGATGCCACCACTGGCCACGGCCCAGCCGCAGGACAACCCTGCCCCGACCCGTCGGGATTCGCATCAGGATCCGCCACCCGCCGACCAGGACCGCACGGCCGATGCCGCGCCGGATGCGCGTGACGCGGATCGCAGCACGCCGGCCGACGATCAGGATCAGGGTGATCTTCCGCCGCCCTCCGTGCAGGCGCCGGAAGCGGGCCCGCCGCCGGACGACCGCGGGCAGGACGACGGCCCCGCGCCGGACGACCAGGGGGACTACGGCGCCCCGCCTCCGGGCGACCAGGACCAGCCGCCACCCGGCGATGAGCCTCGCGACGATCCGCCTCCCGGCGACGACGACCGCCTGGGCCAGGGCCCCGACCGGGGTGAATACGATCCACCCGACGGCGCCCAAGCCGACGCGCGTGGACAGCCGGCGGCCCCGCCCGGCGCCACCGATCGCCCGATGCCCGACAGCCTCGGCGGATGGATCCTCGTCACCACCGATGCCGACTGGCAGGCGAAGTGGGAAACCGCGGCCGACACCACGCCGCGGTTCACCTCCGCCCACGACCTCGCCCGCGGCCAAAAGGCCTTCATCCTGATCTTCCTCGCCAATCCTGCGCTGGATGCCTCCGGACAAGCCGACGTCACCTGTGACATCCAACTCGTCCGCCCCAACGGCTCGATCTCGCTGCATCAGCCCGACGCCGCCTGCCTTTCGGGCCACATCGAAAGTGACACGCACCTGACCTACCTGTCGGCGCCGGTGATCGGCTTCATCGGCGAGCCCGGCGATCCCGCGGGAACCTGGACGATCAAGGTCACGCTCAAGGACAACCATCGCCACATCCAGATGCCGTTGCAGACCACGTTCAACCTCAAGCGCTGATGCATTGCCCCGCGGACGGTGCGAACATGCCGCAACCGCCGAGCACGGAGTGAACCGTGAAGCCAGGGGCCTTGCCGCTGTCGATTCTGCTCGCGCTGGCGAGCGCGGCCGGGGCGAAACCGCTGCTCCTGACCCACGCGACGGTGATCGATGGCACCGGCGCGCCGGCCATGCCCGACACCACGCTGGTCATCGAGGACGGCCGCATTCGCGCCGTCCTGCCCCACGACCACGCGCCGGCGCCGAAGGACGCCACGATCGAGGATCTGCATGGGCGCTGGATCATCCCCGGCCTGATCGATGCGCATGTCCACATCAGCGACGTCGAGCCGGACATGGCGCACTACCGCGACTTCATGCACGCGCTGTTGCGCGCCGGCGTGACCGGCATCCGCGACATGGGCGGCAACGCGCGCCAGCTTGGCTACCTCGCCCAGCGCACCGCCACCGACGCGATGCCTGGTCCGGACATCGTGTACTCGGCGCTGGTCGGCGGCCCGTCGTTCTTTGCCAAGGACCCGCGGGTCGGCGATGCGGCCCCCGGCGTTCCGCGCGGGACGGCGCCGTGGATGCGCGCGATCGACGACCACACCGACCTGCGCCAGGCCATGGCCGAAGCCAGGGGCACGGGTGCCACCGGGGTGAAGATCTACGCCAACCTGCCGGCGGACCTGGTGACCAGGATCTCCGCCGAGGCCCATCGTCAGGGCCTGCGCGTGTGGACGCACGGGACGGTGTTCCCGGCCCGGCCCGGCGACGAGGTGAACGCGGGCGCCGACACGGTCTCGCATACGCCCTACCTCGTGTGGGAAGGCGCGGCCACGGTGCCGGACGACTACGGCATGCGCGCACGCGGTGACTTCGCCCACATCGCGCCGGATGCGCCTGCCCTGCTCGCATTGTATTCCGCGATGCGCCAGCGCGGCACGATCCTGGATGCGACCTTGCAGGTCTTCGTGGAGACCGCCGCAACCCATCCGCAGCAGGTCGGCGCGGGCATCGTGGCATGGAGCTATGCCGCGACCCGGCTGGCGCATGCGCGCGGCGTGGCGATCGATGCCGGCACCGACAGTTCGGGATTCCCCGACGGCAACGACGGCCAGCCCGACATCCACGTGCTGCCGCTGGTCCACGCCGAGATGGCCTTGCTGGTCGAACACGCCGGCTTCACGCCGCTGCAGGCCATCCACGCGGCGACCGCGGTCGGTGCCGCCGCGATGGGCCACGGCGAGGATCGCGGCATCATCGCTGCGGGCCGTCGCGCCGACCTCGTGGTGCTCACCGCCGACCCGGCCAGCGACATCCACAACACCGCCAAGATCGACTTCGTGATGAAACGGGGAACGACCTACCGATGACCGCCGGACGATCACCCCACCGCCCCGACGCGGAGCAGCCATGCCGCTGATCGAAGCCCGCCTGCACGCGCTCGGCCTGAGCCTGCCGCCACCTGCCGCGCCGCCGCCCGGCATCGTGCTGCCGTTCCAGTTCGTGCGCGTGCTTGGCAGGCGCGCATGGATTTCCGGCCACGGGCCGCAGAGCGCCAGCGGCTGGTTCACCGCACCGCTGGGCAAGCTCGGCCGCGAGGTCACGCTCGACCAGGGTTACGAGGCCGCGCGCCTGACCGCGCTGTCGATGCTCGGCAGCCTGCAGCGCGCGCTTGGCGACCTCGACCGCATCGCCGCGTGGACGCGCGTGCTGGGCATGGTCAACTCCGCGCCTGGCTTCAATCGCCAGCCTGCGGTCATCAACGGCTTCTCCGACCTGATCCTGCAGCTGTTCGGCCCCGACGTCGGTGCCCACAGCCGCAGTGCCGTGGGCATGGCCGAGCTGCCGTTCAACATTCCGGTGGAGATCGAGGGGGAGGTGGAACTGCGTTGACGCGCCGAAAGCGCGTCGAGCGGCGACCTACTTCGCGCCATCCGCGCGCCGCGTGAACACGTACACCGTCGCCGGTGGCAGGTTGCGCCATGCGGTCGTGCCCTTGCGCGCCTGCAGGTCGAGCACATCGACCACGTCCTGCGCGATCGGTACCGCCGGACCGTAGGTGAACTGCACGAAGCGGCCGCCCGGGCGCAGACACGCGAACGCGGCGGCGACGATGTCGCGCTGCAGCGACTTGGGCATCGACAGCATGCCCAGACCGGACACGATCGCATCCACCGGCACGCCATCGTCGAAACCGTGTTCGGCGGTGATGCGGACCAGTTCGCGCGCATCGCCCTGCACCACCCGCGCCTGCGGGAACAAGCGCTGCAGGTGCGCGGTGAGGTCGGCGTTGAGCTCGACCACCATCAGGTCACGCGGGTCGATGCCGTGCCTGAGCAGGGCCGCGGTGAACACGCCGGTGCCACCGCCCAGTTCGATCACGCGACGGGCGGCGGGCGGAAGCTCGGCCATCATCATCCCCGCCAACTGCTGGCCGGACGGGGTGATGGAGGCCATCTTGATCGGGTTCTTGAGCCACTGCCGGAAAAAGGTCCAGGCATGGGCGGTCGGCGAGTCGGCGTGGTCGGTCATACGGTGCGCATCATGCCCGTTCGCCCGCGGCGATGGTGTTAAAAATTTGCCGGCGGGGCGGACACGACCCGCCGACTATCCTCAGCGGCATGGCCGCAGCTCCCAGCAACGATGGATGCGCGGGTTGCGCTCGAAATCCGGCGGCAGGGTCTGCGCGCTGATCTCGCGGAGGTCCGCAAGCCCCGCCAGCGCCTGCTCATCCAGCTTGAAGCGACGGAAGTTGCTGGAGAAATACAGCACCCCACCCGCGGCCAGCCGCGCCAGCGCCGCGCGCAGCAGGCGCAGGTGTTCGCGCTGGATGTCGAAGTCGTCGGCACGCGCGGAATTGGAAAACGTCGGTGGGTCGCAAAAGATCAGATCGAACTGGCCGCGCTCGGCCTCCATCCAGGCTACGGCGTCGGCCTGCACCAGCCGGTGTGCGCTGCCGGTGCAGCCGTTGCGGGCGAGGTTGTCGGCGGCCCACTGCAGGTAGGTCGCCGACAGGTCCACGCTGGTGGTGGCCGCCGCTCCGCCGACCGCCGCCTGCACGCTGGCCGCGCCGGTGTAGGCGAACAGGTTGAGGAACCGCTTGCCGTGGGCCTCCCGCGCGATGCGCGTCCGCATGGGTCGATGGTCGAGGAACAGGCCGGTGTCGAGGTAGTCGAACAGGTTCACCCGCAGCCGCGCCGCGCCCTCGCGCACGTCGATGAACTGCCCGCGTTGCGCCATCGCGCCGTACTTCGCGCCGCCTTTGCCGCGCGCGCGGGTCTTGATCGCGATCTGCTCGCGCGGCACCGCGAATACCTCGGTCGCCGCGCGCACGATCTCGCCCATGCGCCGCCGCGCATCGGCCTCGGGCACGCTGGCCGGCGCCTGGTATTCCTGGATGTGCAGGAAGGTGCGCGGCGCGGCGGCATCCTCGACGTACACGTCGATCGCCGCGGCGTACTCGGGCAGATCGGCGTCGTAGGCGCGGAAGCAGTCCACGCCCTCGCGCTCGCGCCAGGTCTTGAGCTTGCGCAGGTTCTTGCGCAGCCGGTTGGCGACCATCGCCGCACCTTCCGACAGCGGCGGCGCCGGCCGCGGCGCCTGCGTCTCCGGTCGCGCGCGATCGCAGGCCAGCAGCACGCACTCCAGCGCGCCATTGAAAAACGCGTAGCGCTTGCTCGCGCGCAGGCCGGAGGCGCGGGCGAGGTGCTCGTCGCCGCACAGGATCACCGCGCGCCAGTCCGGCGCGGCACGCTGCAAGGCGTCGCCGAGTTCGCGGTAGAGGCCTGCGTCGGCAGCCAGCCGCTGGTCGTAAGGCGGATTGCAGACCGCAAGGCCGCTGGCTTCCGGTGGCGCAGCCAGTTGCTGCACGGGCGACTCGCGGAAGGCGATGGCCGCGGCGACGCCGGCGGCCTCGGCATTCGCGATCGCGCTGCGGATCGCGTGCGGGTCGAGGTCGGAGCCGTGGAAGGTCGCGCGCAAGCTGGCGCGGCCGGCGCGTTCGCGTTCGCGCGCAGCTTCGGTCAGCCGCTGCCATTGCGTCGCATCGAAACCGCGCCAACGCGTCGGCGCTGCATCGCCGTGACGCGCCAGCCCTGGGGCGACGTCGGCGGCCATCAACGCGCCTTCGATCAGCAAGGTGCCGCTGCCGCACATCGGATCGAGCAAACCGCCACCGTCGGCGTACACCTGCGGCCAGCGCCCGCGCAGCAGCATCGCCGCGGCCAGGGTTTCCTTCAGCGGCGCCTCGCCCTGCTGCGCGCGCCAGCCGCGCCGATGCAGGCTGCCGCCACCCAGGTCCACCGCCAGCGTGGCGCGACCCTTGCGCAAGTGCAGGTTCAGGCGCAGATCGGGGGCGTCGGTGTCCACATCCGGGCGTTGCCCGGTGTCGGCGCGCAGGCGATCGACGATGGCATCCTTGACCCGCAGCGCGGCGAACTTGGCGTGCGTGATCGCCGCACCGGACACATGCGCATCCACCGCCAGCGTGGCCTGCGCATCCAGGTGCTGCGCCCAGTCGATCGCTGCGGTGCCGGCGTACAGCGCCTGCTCGTCGGCGCAGTCGAAACCCGCCAACGGCCACAGCACGCGGCTGGCCAGCCGCGACCACAACACCGCGCGCATCGCCAGTTCGAGTTCGCCCTCGACATTGACGCCAGCGACGGTCGCGGTGGCCACCGGCGCGCCCAGCGCCAGCAACTCGTCGGCGAGCAGGTATTCCAGGCCTTTGCCGCAGCTGACGAAGAACTTCACCGCAGCGCGCTCACAGACCGCGCAGGAAGTCGCCGAAACGCTGCGCGCAGAACGCGACGTGTTCGGCAAGGCGATGGCTGTCGTGCACAAGCAGCAGGCGGTCGCGGCGCGAGCGCGCCCAGTCGATCACGCCCTGCGCCGGAATCAGCTCGTCGTCCCAACCGTGGACGATGCAGGTCGGCACCCGTGCGGCGTCGAGCACGTGCGGATAACCCTCCAGCCACGGCGGCGGCGCCAGCAGGAACAGCCCCGCGCATGGGACTTCCAGCGAGACCCGCGCGCTGACGAACGCACCCATGCTCGACCCGGCCAGCACCAGCGGCCGCTGCGCGGCGAGCGCACGCTCGCGCAGCCGGGCGATGCGCGCATCGACATCGCCGAAGCGGCCCTTGCCCTGCGCACGGTCGCAATCCAGATAATCCGGGCGCTCGCTGGTCCAGCCCAGCGCTTCGGCGGCCGCGCCCAGCGCGGTCACCTTGGTCGCCTGCGGCCCGCTTTCCAGGCCATGCGAAAGGATCGCGTGGCCGATCATGCGCACATCGCCGTCGGCACCATCGGCAAGCAAGGCAAACGCGTCATGGCGCGGCGATCGGATCGGTTGCGGAAGGCCGCGATGCTAGCATGCGGCATGCCCGACGCCGCCGTACCGCCGACCATCCAGCGCTGGCCGCTGCCCTACGAGGATCGCCTCGATGCGCGCCCGCTGGAGGCGATCGACGGGGTGGTGATCCACTGCACCGAGCTGCCGGATCTGGCAATGGCGCGCGAATACGGCGAGCGCATCCTCCACCTCGGCTCCGGCACCGGCAACAGCGGTCACTGGTACATCGACCGCGATGGCAGCACGTTCGAATTCGTGTGCCCCGAACGGATCGCCCACCACGTGCGCGGTTACAACCCGCGCGCGGTCGGGATCGAACTGGTCAACAACGGGCGTTATCCGGACTGGCTGGATTCGCGCCATCAGGCGATGGACGAGCCCTACCCGCCGGCCCAGATCGATGCCCTGCTGGCCCTGCTGGAGGCGCTGCGGCCACGGCTGCCGAACCTGCGCTGGATCGCCGGGCACGAAGAGCTGGACATCGAGCGCGTAGCGGCCAGCGACGATCCCGCGCGGACGGTGGCGCGCAAGCGCGACCCCGGGCCGCGGTTCCCTTGGCCGCAGGTGCTGGCGGCGACGGTACTGCACCGATGGGTGCCGGTGGCGCCGCAGGAAGCGTGAGAGGTTGGCGGTTGTCGTGGATCGGGCGGCACGACCCGTCGCAGCACTTGGCACCCCGAGTCACTGCGCAAGATGGACGACCCGCTGTGCGGTTGAGGCCCACGTCCTGCTTGCTCCGCGATGACGCGCACGAAGACCCGGATAGCCGCCGCGCGCGAGCCCGTCTTGCTGGCATCGAAACGGCATGACGCACCGCGATCCGGCGGCCGCCGAGCGTTGCCGAACGGCAGCCTCCTGAGCCAAGCCGCCCGTGCGGTCGGGATGCGCGATCGCCCGAGCAGCTTGTTCAGCGCAAGCCGGGTTGAGCGCATGGTCAGGCACCCGCCTTGGGGAAGGTCTGAATAAGCCGTCATTGCGAGGAGCGCAGCGACGTGGCAATCCAGAAATCTTTGAAAAATCAGAAGCATGGATTGCTTCACTGCGTTCGCAATGACGCCATTCCGACTTATTCAGATGTTCCTAAAGCACAGACGCCGTTCTGCTTGCCCCACATGAGTGCCTTGAGTTTACTTCTTGCCGCCGTAGTGCGGCGCTCAAGGTAGCCCAACTTTTTTGCAAGCTTGCGGCGAAGAGCCCACATTAGCCGCGGATCGCCGCCTGAAACTGTTTGAAGCTCCGCTTTGACACGCTCGAACAAGGAAGCAAAAAGCTGCTCGCGTTGTTCTTTTGTCAGTTGCGGATTGGTCATGTTGTTATGCCTAACCCCTGTTCGTGCTCGCCACCGCCGGCAGACCGTGGATGTAAGCCCACAGCGCGTCGATCTCGGTGTCGCTGAGCTTGGCGAAGGTGCGCCACGGCATGAACGCATTGATTGCGCTGCCGTCGGGCCGTTTGCCGGTGCGCAGGGCGCGGCGGAAGTCGGTGGCGGTCCATGCGCCCAGGTTGGCCGGGGTGAGGTTCTGCGCGTCGGGAAAGCTCGGAGGCGTGCCCGGCACGTGCTGGCCGGCGAGGTTGACGCCGTGGCAACCGGTGCAACTTTGCGCGAGGTACTTGCCGTAAGCGGCGGTGGCCGCCAGCGCCGGGGTGATGCGTGCGCGCGGGGTGTGGTCGAGGGTCGCGGCCGGAATCAGCGGGAAACGCCCGAACAGGTAGAGGACGTAGCCGAGTGGGCGGACCGTGGTCGTGCCCGGGTCGTGTGCCGAGGCCGGCAGCGATTGCACATAGGCGACCAGCGCCGCGGTGTCGGTATCGCCGAGGTCGTGGAAGTCGCCGGCCGGCATGAATCGCAGCGGATGACCGTCGGGCTTGACGCCATGGCGGATCGCGGCGGCGATTTGATCGCCGCCGATGGCCTTCACCACGCCGCCGGGAGTGATGTTGGGCGCAACGAGGTCGATCACCGGGCCGGCATCGAAGACTTCCTTGCCGGCGCCGTCGGCGCCGTGGCAATCGGCACAGCCGCGGGTGGCGTACAGATGGGCGCCTCGCGCCAGCGCGGCGGCGTCGCGAACCACCTGCAGCGGCGGGTCAGCGATGGCGTAAGTTCGCGCCAGTGCCCGCTGCGCCTTCCACCAGCCCAGTGTAACCAACACCAGCGCCGCCAGCACGGCCACGCCCAGCAGCATGGCAATCGACTTCAAAACCTTGCGCATGCGATCCCGCGATTCGTCGACGTGACGGCGCCCATCATAGCCATATCACGGGCCGCGGCGACGCGACGAACGACAGACGGTCACGTCCAATGCGCGCGCTGATGGCGCTGGAGCGCAGGCCGTTTCCGGGGCTGCTGAAGCCGTTGGTGCGCGCGATCGTGGACTTCGTCGAAGCCGCGCCGGGCACCGGGCCACTGACGTTCTTGCACATCGGCGCGGGCGGCATGGAACTGGATCGGCAGGTGATTCAGGCCCTGATCACCCACGGCAACACCCGGCCCGTGGTCATCGTCGGCATCGACAAGTCCCCGGCCGTGCGCGCGCTGGCGATGGAGAACCTGGCCGGACTGGGATCGGCGGCGAAGGTGGTCGAGATCGCGGGCGAGCCCGGCGCATGGATGCTCGATGCTTGCGCCGCGATCAGCGGACAGCGGACAGCGGACAGCGGACAGCGGAGCAAGGTACACGGTCGGCCTGTGCTGCGCGTACGCGCTGGCGCTGGGCGATGCATTCGCGCAAGGCCGCTTCGATCTGGTCTTCCACAGCCTGTTCAAGCACCACCTGCCGGTCACGGCCAGGGCGGGCTTCGACCAAACCGTGACCTCCGTCGCCCGCAACGTCTTCGAGTACGACGGCTGCCGGAGCTGGTTGTTGATTCTGGGGCCGTACACCCGGAATGGGTGGCGCGACCCGGTGTTGCTGAACGGCAGCATCCTGTCGGCGCTGCGCTACCCGCGCGGGCGCGTCCTGCGCGGCGCGGACGATGGCTGGACGCTGCGCTTCACAAGGATCGGGACCTATCTGCGCGCCCACGTCAACGCGTAGGGAGAGATGGGTCGACCACGAGGCTCAACCCACCCTGCGATCGATTCGAACGTGTTACGATGCACGCAGACTGTAACACAAGGGTATTGCCATGAGCGATGCAACGTTTACCTTCCGGGTGGATGAAGCGTTGAAGGAAAAGTTCGGCGAAGCGGCGAAAGCGCGCGATCGCACGGGCGCGCAATTGTTGCGTGACTTCATGCGCGCCGTGGTGAGCCAGCAGCAGGATGCCGTCGAATACGATGCATGGTTCCGGCGCGAGGTGGAAGCAGCCCTGGCCGAGGCCAACGATCCCGCAACGCAGTGGATTTCCAACGACCGGATGAAGCAGGAGAGTGCGGCTTGGCGTCACCGCGTGCAGGCCCGCAGCGAGGCCAAGCGTTGAGAGTGGTCTGGTTGCCACAGGCGCAGCGGCTGCGATTCGCGCAGTTGGACTACATCGCCGAGCGCAACCCGCACGCCGCCATGCGTGTGGACGATGAAATCGAACGACAGGCCGACCTGCTGGAAGAACACCCGGACATGGGCCGGGCCGGCCGCGTCAAAGGCACCCGCGAACTGGTGATCCAGCGCACACCGTTAATTCTCGTGTATCGCGTCCGGCCTCGCATGAAGCGGGTCGAGGTGCTGCGCGTCCTGCACGGCGCGCAGCGGTGGCCGGATGCCTTGCCTGAGGATTGAGTGACATCCTGTTGAACGACAAGGATGGGACGCCTGGCGCGGGTGCGGTTGGTTCGCTGCGTCGTGGCGTTCGCTGGCGTGGCTGGCTCGGTCGCGGCCAGCACGCACTGGAGGTCGTCGGCAAGCATCTTGGCGACCACGCCCAGCAGCGCGGCGATCGAGTTCAGAACCTTGCGCATTCGATCCCGCGATTCGTCGACGTGTCGACGGCCATCATAGCCAGATCAGGGGCCGCGGCGACGCGACGAACGACAGACGGTCACGTCCAATGCGGGCCATGCCCAACGCGCGCGACCGTTATAATCCGCGCATGCCCCATGACACCGACCCCCAAGGCCCCGTCGGCGAGCTGATCGCCCTGCTCTCGCTCGAACGCCTCGAAGACAACCTGTTCCGCGGCCAGAGCCGCGACATCGGCACCCGCTACGTGTTCGGCGGGCAGGTGCTGGGGCAGGTGTTGTCGGCGGCGCAGGCGACGGTGGACGATGCGCGCATGGTGCATTCGCTGCACGCCTACTTCCTGCGCGCCGGTGACATCGAGCACCCTATCGTGTACGACGTGGATCGCACCCGCGACGGCGGCAGCTTCTCGGTGCGCAGGGTCACCGCGATCCAGCACGGGCAACCGATCTTCGTGGTTTCCGCCTCGTTCCAGGAGCACGAACAAGGCGCCGAGCACCAGTTGCCGATGCCGGTGGTGCCGGCGGCGGAGGATCTCTCGCCGCTGCCGCCGCTGGATCCGCAGGTGCTGGAACGCCTGTCGCCGAAGATGAAACGCTGGCTCGACCGCGGCGGGCCGTTCGTGTTCCGCCACGTCTATCCGCGCGACGAGCTGAACCCGAGCAAGCGGCCGCCGTTCCAGCAGGTCTGGTTCAAGCTCGCCGAGCGGATCGGCGACGCGCCCGAACTGCATCACGCGATGCTCGCCTACGCCTCCGACTTCCACCTGATCGGCACCGCGACCTTCCCACACGGCATCAGCTATTACCAGCCGAACGTGGTGATGGCCAGCCTCGACCACGCGATGTGGTTCCACCGCCCGTTCCGGGTGGACGAATGGCTGCTGTATTCGTGCGACAGTCCCACCGCGCAGGGCGCGCGCGGGCTGGCGCGCGGGATGATCTACGACGCCCGCGGCACGCTGGTGGCATCCACCACCCAGGAAGGCCTGATGCGGATCAAGCCGGTGAAGGAGGTGGCGTAATGCGCATGGTGTTCTCGTCCCCACGGCTGGAGAACGTCGAGGCGGTGGCGAAGATGCTGACCGACGCCGGCATCCAGGTGAAGCTGGTCAACGATCGCTCCTACAAGGGCGGCATGCGCAAGAACTTCAGCTACCGCGACCCGCCGGACGCGGAAGGCAACGCGCAGGTCTGGGTGATCAAGGCCGAGGACCAGCACACCGCGCGCGCGATGCTGCGCGAGCATGGGCTGTTCGAGTCCACCCGACATGGCTTCGGATTCTCGCCCGACACAGCCAAGCCGAGTTACCTGCCGGCCTCCGCGCATGCGCCCGGCCCGCGCCAGCGCGACCGCCGCGCGGCCTTGCTGATGCGGCTGCGGCTGGCGTTGCTGGTGGCGATCGTGTTGATCACGATCCTTGGCGTGCGCGGCGCATTCCACCTGTGAACGCGGCCACGCGCGCCCCCGCTTGCGCGTGGATCAGAACCGTGGTGGCAGGGCGAACTCGGCAAGCTCGACGGCTCCGTCGTGGTTCTCGTCGAAGAAAGCAAACGCAGGAGCGAAGCGCGGGAAGGCCGCGGTGAATTCGGCGCGGCTGAGCTTGCCGTCGTGGTCGGCATCGGCTTTCGCAAACAGCGCCGCGATCCGCCGACCGCGTTGCGTCAGTGCGCGTTCGGCAAGCGCGACCGCGGCCTTGTGCATCTCCTGCTGGTCGATGCTGCCGTCGTGATTGGCATCGATGGCCTGGAAGTTGGCGCTCACCACCTTCATGCCCGCGGCCTGCGCCTCGGCTGCGGTGAGCTTGCCGTCATGGTTGGCATCGGACTTGGCAAACGCAGCCATCCTGCCCTGCACGCCGTTGCGCGCCGCACCCATCCACTCGCGGCGCCACATCGCCTTGACCTCGGACATGGTGATGGCGCCGTCGTGGTTGGCGTCGATCGCGGCGAAATTCTTCGCGATCACCGGCATCGCGGCGGCTTCGGCCGGGGTGATCTTGCCGTCGTGATTGGCGTCCAGGTCGCCGATCCAGAGCAGCTTGGGCGCCGGTGCCTTGGCCGTCGACTGCGCTGCCAGCGCGCCTGGCGCGAGCAGCACGCCAACCAGCGCGATCAGGCACAGCGGGCGAAGGGAGCGGGCGGACTGGAGTCGGGTCATCACGGATTCCTGCAGGACATGAAGTGGCCACTATAGTGGGCGGGCGGCGGTTGCGAAACCGCATGACCGCCGGCACAGCATCGAGGAGAACGACGTGGGCGAGAAAATCGAACTGGAATTCCCCGGCCACCGCATCGGCGCATGGCTGGCGCGACCGGCGCAGACGCCGCGTGCCGGCCTGGTGCTGATCCAGGAGATCTTCGGCTTGAACGCCCACATCCGCAGCGTGGCCGAGCGCTTGGCAACGCACGGCTTCCAGGTCGTCGCCCCGGCGCTGTTCGATGCGGTGGAGGCCGGCGTCGAGCTTGATTACGACCCGCACGGCTACGCCCGTGGACGCGAGTTGGCCACCGCGCTGGGCTTCGAGCGCGCACTGGCCGGCGTGGAAGCCGCGACGGGCTTACTGCGCAGGGAACTGGGCGCCGGCGCTGGCGTCGCCGCCACCGGTTACTGCTGGGGCGGCAGCGTCGCGTTCCTCGCCAACACCCGGCTCGGCCTGCCGGCGGTGAGCTATTACGGTGCGCGCACGGTGCCGTTCCTGCACGAGCGCTTGCGCGCACCGATGCTGTTCCACTTCGGCCAGCGCGATCCCTGGATCAGCGCGGCCGATATCGAGGCCACGCGCAAGGCGCAACCGGACGCGCAAGTCCACGTCTGGCCGGCCGGACATGGTTTCAACTGCGAGATGCGCGAGGACTACGACGCCGACTGCGCGGCCACGGCGCTGGAGGTCACGCTGGCGTTCCTGGCCGAGGCCACCGCCACATGAATGCGGACGCGGCCGGCTTCGCCCTGCATCCGCGACTTGCCGCCGACACCGTGGCGCTGGCATCGCTCGCGCTGTGCGAGGTGCGCCTGATGGACGATGCACGCTATCCGTGGTTGATCCTTGTTCCGCGCAAGGCGGGGGTGGAGTCGTTGTTGCACCTGACCGCGGACGCGCAGGCCGAACTGCTGGGCGAAGTCCGTCACTGCGCACAGGTGTTGGAGACCGAACACGCGCCAACGCGGTTGAACATCGCCATGCTTGGCAACCTCGTGCCACAACTGCATGTGCATGTGGTGGCCCGCTTCGACGGCGACGCCGCCTGGCCGGCGCCGGTCTGGGGCGTCGGCCAGGCGCAGCCCTACGCGCACGAGGCGCTTGCGCAACAACGCGCACGCTATCGCCGCGCGCTGGCCATCTGAGCGCGCTGCACTCCCGATCGCACCATGTCGCCGTCCCCCACCATCGAGCCGCTCGGCGACAGCGCCCTGCTGCTGCGCTGGGCTGCCACCATCGACGCACGCGTCAACCGCCGCGTGCATGCGTTCGCGGCCGCATTGCGCGCGCGCCAACCGACGTGGTTGCTCGATCTGACGCCTGGCTACGCCAGCCTTGCCGTGCACGTGGACGTGACCCGGCTGGCGGGCGAGGAGCCGCTGGCCATCGCCAGCGCATGCCTTCGCGAACGCCTGCGCGACGCACCCGACGCTGCAGCGCCGTGGATGGTTCGTCAGGTCGAAATCCCGGTGTGCTACGGCGGCGAGCATGGCCCCGACCTCGCCGCCGTGGCCACGACGGCTGGACTGCCCATGGCCGAGGTGGTGGCACACCACACCGCTGCCGACTACACGGTGGCGATGCTGGGCTTTGCGCCAGGGTTTGCCTATCTGCTCGGGCTCGATCCGCGGCTGTCGACGCCGCGTCACGCCAGACCGCGCGCGCAGGTCGCCGCCGGCAGCGTCGGCATCGGCGGCATCCAGACCGGCATCTATCCGACACCGAGCCCGGGAGGCTGGCAAATCATCGGTCGCACGCCGGAGCACCTGTTCGACGCCGGCCGCGATCCCCCCTGCCTGCTGCAGCCCGGCGATCACGTGCGTTTCGTGGCCATCGACGCGGCCACGTTCGCGGGCCTCGATGGGGTCGAACGATGACGCTGGAAGTGCTCTCGTCAGGCCTGCTGAGCTGCGTCCAGGACCGCGGCCGCAACGGCTGGCGCGCGCTGGGCGTGGGCATGGCCGGCGCGGCCGATGCTTACTCGCTGGCGGTCGCCAACCTGCTGGTCGGCAATCCCGCCGACGCGGCGGCGCTGGAGATCAATCTCGTCGGACCGACCCTGCGGCTGCACGCCGACGTCCTGCTCGCCCTGTGCGGCGCCACGATCCAGGCCCGGGCCGATGGCGTCGCCTTGCCGGGCTGGCGTCCGCTGGCACTGCGTGCGGGAACGACACTCACGCTGGGCCACTGCCTGCAAGGCGCGCGAACCATCCTGTCCGTGGCCGGCGGCATCGACGTGCCCCGGGTTCTCGGCAGCCGCGCCACCGACCTGCGTGGCGGGTTCGGCGGCACCCACGGCCGCGGGTTGCGCGTGGGCGATCGGCTCGCGGTGCCGACGACCGCGTCGATTGGCGGCTTGCAGGACACGCCACGAATCGCCCGCTGGTGGATCGACCACCGGCCGGATCTGGACTTTGCCGACAGCATCGGCGTCCGCGTGCTGGCCGGGGCCGACACGACCACACCGGCCGATGGCCTGCACGCACAGGAATTCACCGTGGCCCCGACCAGCAACCGCCAGGGCTTGCGGCTGCAAGGGCGCGCGCTGCAACCAACGGACCCCCGCGAACGGATTTCCGAGCCGGTCGTTCCAGGCACGCTGCAGTTGCCACCGGACGGGCAACCCATCGTCCTGCTTGCCGACGCGCAGACCGTCGGTGGTTACCCGCGGATCGGCCACGTCATCACCGCGGACCTGCCCCGCGTGGCGCAACGCCGGCCGGGGCAGAAGATCCACTTCATTCCGGTCGATCAACGCCAGGCTGCGCGCGCGAATGCCGACCAACGCGTGCGCCTGGCCCGGATCGGGCTGGCGATCCAGGCGCGGCGCAGGCACGAGGGCCGCTAGCGAACGCAGGCGGCGATGCGGTGAGGCTGCGCAGGCGCGATGGACGCCGAACCACCCCGCAGCCCTGCCCTACGCCTGCGGCGAAGGCGATGGCGCAGCCGTGGCGTCGACGACGATTCGGAGCGTGGCGCGCCCGTCGATCGATCCGTTCGTGCCGGGCCAGTCGAAGAACCCGTTCGTGGTGAGCCTGTCAGCAATGCCGTTCGTGGGGAGCCTGTCAGCAATGCCGTTCGTGGGGAGCTTGTCAGCAATGCCGTTCGTGGTGAGCTTGTCGAACCACGCCTTTCGCGCACCCATGCACGCCCTTCGACAGGCTCAGGGCGAACGGATTGAAGAAACGCCTTTCGTTCTGAACCCTTCGAAATGCCCGTTCGTGGTGAGCCAGCCTGCCCTGAGCCTGTCGAAGGGAACCACGTTTTTCGCGCACCCAGGCCTGCCCTTCGACAGGCTCAGGGCGAACGGATTGAA
>CAZXGS010000030.1:0-9481 GCA_964640525.1 uncultured Gammaproteobacteria bacterium
CCAGCGCGCGGCCACGTCGGCATCCGTCCACTCGGCCTGCCAAGCCGGGTCGAACCGGAGCACGACATGCAGATGGTTGCTCATCACCGCGAAAGCGTGGATGGGAAAAAAGACAAGGACAGCCACAATTCCTGAGTCGAGCCGAGCTGCCCCGACGCAAGCGCCTCGGCGCGGTTCTATTTCGTGATTGAGGCGCGAGGCGTGTTCTTGTCGGCCGCGCGTCGTCCTCCCTTGCGGGCGACATTTCATCGCTTGGGTTTTCAGTCAGCCTGGGCCAGCGCGGCCGCCAAGCCGATGCCCTTCAGCCAGCGCTGCTTGAGTTGCCGCGCCCGCTCGATGAGATCGTCCACGTCGCCCACCACCCGCCAGTAACCCGAGCCGATCGCCGCGACCCGCACCGACCAGCGTTCCGGCTTGGCCTCGAAGCGATCCAGCACGCTCGGCGTTTCGGCCAAGCGACCGCGCTTGCCCGGTCGCACTTGCTGCCCGGTCCACTCCGCCAGCGCCAGGTAGTCGCCCAGCGTCACCGGCAGCAGCGCCACCAATGGCTTGCCAAGGATCGGCACCAAGGGCTTGCTCAGGGCATTGTCTTGCGCGCCATCCAGCCGCGCCTTGATGCTGGTGTGGTCGGAGTCCTCCAGCCGCTTGGCCATGCCGGCACGCACTGGATTGAGATCGACGTAGGTCATCGCCGCCAACAGCGCGCGCTCGTCGCACAGCACTTGCGCTTTGAAGCGGCCTTCCCAGAACCGCCCTTTGCAGTCGTCCTCGCCATTGGCGCGGCGGGCGATCGGTTCGGCCAGGCACTTCATGAACCACGACAGGTCCGCCAGCCGGGCGCGTAGCACCGCCAACCGCTCCGGCTGTGCCAGCAGGCGCTCGCACTTGGCGGCGCGGGCTTGCTCGGTATCCTCGCGCGGCGGAAACAGCCGCACCCAGCGCGCGGCCACGTCGGCATCCGTCCACTCGGCCTGCCAAGCCGGGTCGAACTGGAGCACGACATGCAGATGGTTGCTCATCACCGCGAAAGCGTGGATGGCGACGCTGAAACATTCGGCAAGCAACGCCAGACGGTGTTCTACCCAATCCTTGCGGTGTTCGAACGAACGTCCGCTCAGGCGATCGAGTCCGCACAGGAAGGCGCGGCGGACGCAACGCTGGACGCAATGGAAAGTGCCGGGGCTGCCGGGGACGATCAACGCGGAGCGGGCCTGGGTCATGGGGGCAGGATGGCAGCGTTGCCATGCGGCGGCTATCGGCAAAAGACAGATCGTGCTGTCGGAAAATTCCTATACCGTGCATACCGTGCGTGCCCCCTGCCTCACCCTGCCTCAACTGCCTCACCTGCCTCCCCTGCCTCCTGTGTATGCCGTGCGTGTCCCCTGCCTCCTTCCGTGTCCCCTGCCTCCTTGTGTATGCCGTGCGTGTCCCCTGCCTCTCTGCCTCCGCCTCCCTGCACCGGCCGACGCGCAAGGGCGACGTGCCTGCACGATGGCGCATCGGGTGCAACAATGACCCAACCCTTCCCGTCTGCCGTGCCACTGGAGGCATGCGATGACGCATACCTTGGCGCTGGCGGCTGGCTGCATCCTCGTCGGACTGCTGTGCACGATCGGCGCGATTCATCAGGTGATGCGCGGCGAAACGTGGGGCGCCACCGGACGCGGCCGGGTGTATCGCGAAGAATCACCCGGCTATTTCTGGTACCTGTTTGCCATGCGCATCGTGCTCGGCCCGATCGCGCTGGGCGGAGGGATCTGGCTGTTTGCCCGCGCGTAGATCAATGCCGGCAAGGCGCGTAGCCTGCCCGCCGCCGACACCCGGCGCCCCCGCGACCCGCGGCGGAACCCGCCGTCGGAGGCCTGGACGTTACGCAGCGCAGCGCGGCTTCGCTGCAGCCGTACTCGCCGGAGGCGTGTGATAGCCTGCCGAGGCTTCGGGTCGCCGCTTCGCGACGTCGGGCTCGATCCGGGCGCCGTTGCGCCGCCCACGGCAGAGGCGGAACGGGACCCTCGCCATCCCCGGCGACGAGGGTGTGGCGAATGCGCGGCTTCGACGCAGGCCCATCCAGACGCACGCCGGGGACACGAGGAATCCGGACGGTTCCAATTGGCGTAATCCAACGACCCCATCCATGTCTGCGCCCTTTCCCGTCAGCCCCGAATTGCGCGCCTGGGTTCTGGCCACCCATCTCGGCGGCCAGGATGCGCTGGCGGTGATGGCGCTGCTGCAGGCACACGGTTACGAGGCGCAGGCCAGCCGGTCGATCGTGGCGCAGGTGCTCGGCCTGCCGCCGGGCGCGCCACCCTCCGGCGCGGCGCAGGATGGCCTGCGCACCCGGCACCCACAAGCCCCGTTCGCGCACGCCGGTGATCGCCGCGTCCGGGTGACCCTTGCCACCGAATCGCCGCAGTTGCGCGTGCTCGATGGCATGCTGGACCCCGACGAATGCGATGGTCTGATCGCGCTGGCACGGCCGCGCACGGCGCGCGTGCTCACCGTGGACACGCAGGGCAGGCAGCAGGTGGATCCGCGCCGCACCAGTGCGGGGATGTTCTTCCGCATCGGCGAGGAGCCGCTGGTGGCGCGCATCGAGGCGCGCATTGCCAGCCTGCTCGACATCCCGGTGAGCCACGGCGAGGGCCTGCAGGTGCTGCATTACCTGCCCGGCCAGGAGTACCGCCCGCACCACGACTGGTTCGATCCCGGCCAGCCCGGCTACTCGGCGATCACCGCGCACGGTGGCCAGCGCATCGCCACCGTGCTGATGTATCTCAACACCCCGGAGGCCGGTGGCGGAACCGCGTTTCCGGCGCTGGGCCTGACCGTGGCCGCGCAACGCGGCAGCGCAGTGTATTTCGCCTATGAAGGCGGCGACGTGGCCTCGCTGCACGCCGGCTTGGCGGTGGAACGCGGCGAGAAGTGGATCGCGACGAAATGGTTGCGCGAGCAGCCGTTCGCGCCAATGCGCGCGCGCTGACCGGCCAGAGCCGCTCCCGCGGCGGCCTGCAACCCGCAATCGGGCTGCCGTCGAATCAGCCGGGCACGCAACGCGCGCAACGATCACGCCGACCAGGCCCGATCCAAGCAAAATCTGAACAAGCCGAAAGCCCTACTGGTTTGCTACGGTAAATCGTTGATTCCGTCCATGGTTCGACAGGCTCACCACGAACGGAATCCACTTGTTCAGATGTTCCCTCAAGGGGACGCCGCGAACCTCTGTCGGGCGACCATCGCGCGTGCCACGGGCGACCCCGAACGGACCCAACGCGGCGCGGTGGCGCGCCAGGCTCCGGCTTGCCGGCTCAATGCACCTGGGTGCCGTCGTCGACCTTGGCCAGTGGCGGGCCGGGGAGTTTCTTCAGCGCCTTCAAGCCCTCGGCGATCGCGTAACTGTCGGTGAACACGACCGCAGCGCCGCCTTCGTCGCCGTCGTTGCTGGCCAGATGGCCGGGCAGGTCGCGTTCGCGGGCGGTGTCGTCGGCGCGATCGATTTCGCTGGCGTTCGGGTGCAGGACGATGTCTGGCCGGATGCCGCGGGCCTGGATCGACTTGCCGCTGGGGGTGTAGTAGCGCGCGGTGGTGAGCTTGATCGAATCGCCGTTGTCCAGCGGGATCACGGTCTGCACCGAACCTTTGCCGTAGGTGCGGCTGCCCACCACTTCGGCGCGGTGGTTGTCCTGCAGCGCGCCGGTGAGCACCTCGGAGGCGCTGGCGGTGCCGCCATCGACCAGCACGACGATTGGTGCGCCGCCCAGCACGTCCCCGGGAGCCGCGGTGAAGGTGGCGTTGGAATAGCTCAGGCGGCCACGGGTGGAGACGATGGTGCCGCCGTCGAGGAAATCGTCGGCGGTCTCCACTGCGGCATTGAGCAGGCCGCCGGGATTGGAGCGCAGGTCCAGCACCAGCCCGCGCAACGGGCCGCGGTTGGCCTTGGCCAGCGCCGCCACCGCATCGCTGGTGGCCTTGGCGGTGTCCAACTGGAACTCGCTGATGCGCAGGTAACCGTAGCCCGGTTCGAGCAGGCGCGAATCCACCGACTCGATCTTCACCGTGCCGCGGCGAACGAAGATCGTCATCATGCCGGTGACGCCGGCACGCACCACGCCGAGCTTGACCGTGGTGCCCGGCGGCCCGCGCAAGCCCAGCGTGGCGCTGTCGGCGTTGTCGGCGCTGATCGGCGCATCGTCGATGGTGGCGATGATGTCGCCGGCGCGCAGGCCGGCGCGCGCGGCGGGCGAGCCGTCGATCGGGGAGATGATCCGCAGGCGGCGGTCGGGCAATTGCATCACCTCGATGCCAATGCCTTGGTAGGCGCCGCTGGAGTCCTCGTCGAGCTGCTGGGCTTCCTGCTTGTCGAGGTAGGCGCTGTGCGGATCCAGGTTGGTGAGCATGCCGCGCACCGCGGCCTGCATGAGCCGCTTGTCGCTGATCGGATCGACGTAAGCCTGTTTGACCGCGCGATAGACGGCCACGTAGCGCTGGATTTCCACCAGCGGCACGTTGCCGTCGCGGTCGGCCTTGCCGGCTTTCTTCGCCGCCGCGGTGGCCTGCTGGATCTCCGCCGCGGTGGGCGGCGCCTGGGCGGGCTCGCTGGACGGTGCGACCGGCGCCGGAGCGGCGTCCTGGGCGAAGGTGCCAGGCGAGATCAGCAGCAGCGCCAGCGCCAGTCCGGCAACGAGGGGCATGCGGGTCGGTTTCATGCGCGCATCATCGCACGCTCGCGCAAAGCCTGGCATGCGGCGCGGACGCGGACGCCGGAGACCCGTCCACCCTCACCTCGCGCGTAGCCACGACCGCGGATCGACCGCCTTGCCGTCCTTGCGGATCTCGAAATACAGCGCGTTGCGGCCCTGGCCGCCGGAGCTGCCGACGGTGGCCAGCGCATCGCCGGCATGCACGGCATCGCCGGCATTCTTCAGCAGGGCATCGTTGTTGGCGTACAGGCTCATCACGCCGTGGCCGTGATCGACGATCAACAGCAGGCCATAGCCCTTGAGCCAGTTGGCGAACGCAACCCGGCCGTCGGCCACCGCGCGGACTTCCTCACCCGCCGTGCCGGCGATCAGCAGGCCGGTGTTCCCGGCGCTGAATCCCGCGATCACGCGTCCGGGGATCGGCCAGGCGAAATGGCCTGGCGTGCCGGTAAAGGGCAGCTCCACCGGCGCAGGCGGCGGCACGGGCGCGACGACGGCGGGCGCGACGACGGCGGGCGTGACGACGGCCGGCGCGGCGTCCGGCCCATGCGCGCCGGGCGGCGGCCGGTGGTGCGGGCGCACCGTGGCCACGCGAACCGGCGGCGGCGGCGGCGGCGGGGGCGGTGCGCGCCGCATCACCACGTCGAGCTGTTGCACCAGCGCCTCCAGCGCATCGGCGTTGCGCCCCAGCGCCTGCATGCGCGCGGCGCGATCCTTGTACCCGGCGTTCAAGCTGGCCACCAGCTTGCCGCGTTGCGCGCGCCGGGCCTGGACCGCGGCCAGCCGGGTCGCCTGCGCCTGGCGCGAGGCGGCCAGCTCGGCGCGCTGCGCCTGCACCTGCCTTGAAACCTCGGCCAGCGATTGCAACTGCGCGGTCAGGGCGTGGATCCGGCGCAGCCGGTCGGCTTCCAGGTACTTCTGGTACTGCAGCGCCAGCGCCAGGTCCACCACGCGATCTTGCGCCAGCAGCAGTTTGAGCTGCGAGTCGCCGCCCATCGCATAGGCCGAGCGCACCAGCGCGGCCAGGCGCGCGCGCTGGCCGGCGAGCTTGTGCTTGAGCTCGGCCTGGCTTGCTTCCAGCGTGGTCAGGCGAAGCTGCTGGGCGGTGATCGCTGCATCGGTGTCGTGCAGGGCGCGGACGGAAGCACTGACGCCGCTGTCGGCCGCGCGCAGGGCCTTGCTGGCATCGCTGCGCGCGTCCTGCGCCTGTTGCTGCTGCGCGGCCAGCGCATCGAGCTGGCTGCGCAGGTCGTGCAACCGCTCCTCGGCCTGCGCCTGACCTGCCGCCGCCGCGGCTTTTTCCTTCACATCCCTGTCCCGCGCGGCCTCGTAGCGGGCCTGCGCTGCGTGCGCGGCGTCCTGCGCCTTTTCGCCATGCGCGGCCGTGGCGTGGTGCGATGGCGCCGCCAGCGTGGCGGCACAGGCCAGCGCCAGCAACGCCGCCCAGCGTCCTCTCACGCCAGTTGCACCAACGAGGCGCCGGTCATCGCCGCCGGTTGCGGCAAGCCCATCAGGTACAGCAGGGTCGGGGCGAGGTCGCGCAGTGCGCCGCCCTCGCGCAGCGTGGCCGCACGGCCGACGTACACGCACTCCACCGGGCCGACGGTGTGCGCCGTGTGCGGTTGGCCGGTGACCGGATCGCGCATCATCTCCAGGTTGCCGTGGTCGGCGGTGACGATCATCTCGCCGCCGACTTCCTCCAGCGCGTCGCCGATCGCCCCCAGCGCAGCGTCCACCGCCTCGGCGGCGCGGATCGCCGCTTCCAGCACGCCGGTGTGGCCGACCATGTCGGGGTTGGCGATGTTGCACACGATGGCATCGTAGGTTCGCGCGCGGATCGCCGCGCACAGCTTGTCGGTCAACTCCGGCAGGCTCATCTGCGGCTGCAGGTCGTAGGTGGCGACCTTGGGCGAGGGCACCAGGATCCGGTCCTCGCCGGCCACCGGCGCTTCCACGCCGCCGTTGAAGAAGAAGGTGACGTGGGCGTATTTCTCGGTCTCAGCGATCCGCAACTGGCGCAGGCCATGCGCGGCCAGCACCTCGCCGAGCGTATCGCGCAGGTCGTTCGGCGCGAACGCGACCGGGGCCGGCAGGCTGGCGTCGTATTCGGTCAGGCAGACGAAACGCGACAGCCGGATCGGGCGCGGGCGGGCGAAGCCGGCGAAGTCCTCGCGCACGAAGCAGGCACTGATCTCGCGCGCGCGGTCGGCACGGAAGTTCATGAACACCACCGCATCACCGTCGCGCATCGCGGCGCCGCCGGCGATCGTAACCGGCCTGACGAACTCGTCGTTTTCCCCGCGCGCGTAGGCATCGGCCAGCGCGACCTGCGCACTGGCGGCGGCAAACTCGCCCTGCGCCTGCGCGATTGCCAGGTACGCCTTCTCGACCCGATCCCAGCGCTGGTCGCGATCCATCGCGTAATAGCGGCCGATGATGCTGGCGATGTGGGCGTTTCCGGCATGAGCGCAGGCCGCTTCGAGCGCGGCGATGCTCGCCGCCGCCGAGCGCGGTGGCGTGTCGCGGCCGTCGAGGAAGGCATGCACGGCAACCTGCGCCACCCCGCGTCGCCGCGCGAGTTCGAGCATGGCGAACAGGTGCGACTCGTGGCTGTGCACGCCGCCGGGCGAGAGCAAGCCGAACACGTGCAGGGTGCCGCCGCCAGCCTTGGCCGCATCGCAGGCCGCGCACAACTCCGGGTTGGCGAAGAACGAGCCGTCCTCGATCGCCGCGTCGATGCGGGTCAGGTCCTGGTGGACGATGCGGCCGGCACCGATGTTCATGTGGCCGACCTCGGAGTTGCCCATCTGCCCGTCGGGCAGGCCGACGAAGCGCCCCTCGGTGTGCACCAGCGCGTGCGGGCAATGGGCCAGCAGGCGGCGCCAATTCGGCGCGTGCGCCTGGGCGATGGCATCGTCGGGCGCATCGACCTGATCGCGATGGCCCCAGCCATCCAGGATCAACAGCAGCACGGGTCGCGGTCGGTGACTTTCGGCACTCACGGGCTTGCTCACGAACGGCGCAGGATGCGCATGACCGGCCATTGTAGCCGAGTGCCGGCGGGCTCCCTCCGGCAGGCAGCACACCCCGACGCACGAGAACCGACGATGCGCTTTCCAATCCTCCTTGCCGTGGCCGCCTTCGGCGTGCTGACCCTTGCCGGTTGCGACTTCGGGCCGGGCATGGACAAGGTCAACGGCCCGGTGGTGGTGCAGGCCGGCAAACCGGCGGCCAAAGCCAGCACGGTGAACGGCAGCATCACCGTGGAGCCGAAGGCGCAGGCGAGCCATGTCTCCACGGTCAACGGCGGCATCCACATCGGGCAGGGCGCGAGCTTCGCCAAGGCGACCACGGTCAACGGGTCGATTTCCATCGGCGAGCACGCCCATGGCGAAAAGGCGACCACCGTCAACGGCGACATCGACCTGCTGGCAGGAGCGGAATTGACCGGAGGGGCGATCACGGTCAGCGGCAAGGTCGGTCTGGCCACCGGCAGCCATGTCGGCGGCGGCATCACCAACGTCAACGGCTCGATCACCCTCGACCACGCCAAGGTCGCCGGCGGCATCCAGACCGTGGAAGGCGACGTGACCATCGGCAGCGGTTCGATCGTCAGCGGCGGCATCCATGTGCGCAAGAGCACCGGCATCTCGGTCTCCCTGCCGGCCGACAAGCTGCGCATCGTCATCATGGCCGGCGCAAGCGTGGAAGGCACCCTGCAGTTCGACCACGCCGTGGACCTGCTGGTGGCACCTGGCGCGAAGATCGGTCCGGTGGTCGGCGCCACGCCGCAGCCGTACAAGGGTCAATGAGCGGATGAAACCGGCGATTTCGCCCTACCGGGCAGGCGGCGAGCGCGACACCGACGAGCATTGCCACATCACCGAGCTGTCCAACCATGCCGGCGATCCGGCATTGTCGATCGCCCTGGCACGGGTCGCGCCCGGGGTGACCACGCGCTGGCATCGCCTGGACGGCATCGACGAGCGCTACCTGATCCTCTCCGGCCGCGGCATCGTCGAGATCGGCAACCTGCCGCCCACGCCGGTCGGACCGCATGACGTCGTGACCATCCCGCCCGGCTGCCGCCAGCGCATCGCCAACGTCGGCGAATCCGACCTGATGTTCTACGCCCTGTGCACGCCGCGCTTTCGCGACGAGGCCTATCAGGACGCAGAAGCGGATCCGGTCATCTGAGCCGGATGCCAAGGCGGGCGCAAGCGCCCGAGCCGGATGCCGAGGCGGACGCGGCCGCCTGAGCCGGATGCCGTTGCCGATGCGCGGCACCCACCCTTCCTGGTTGCTGCATTGCAGCGCGCATCTGCTCCGACCCTGCGTTTATGATGGCCGCCCGCGAGCGACGGACTGGGGAGTCCGGCGGGATATTCGGGGAGAGACCACAGACCCGCAGGCGTGCAGGCGCCTGCGGGTCTGTGTTTTGTGGGCTTGCCGAAGCGCCTTGCATGCAGCCAGCTGCGTCGTCCCGTCCGCACCGCCGCGCCACAAACGCCCCCGGATCTCCCGCGACGTTCCGCTGCCGGCATCACCATTCCTGCCGTCAACGTTCCTGCCAGCACCATTCCCGCCACCCCCGTTCGTGGTGAGCCTGTCGAACCACGCCGTTCGCCTGACACCTCTCGCCATCCCCGCGCACGTCCCAGAGCCAGCACCGTTCCCTCCATCACCATTCCCACCATCTCCATTCCCGCCATCTCCATTCCCGCCATCTCCGTTCGTGGTGAGCCTGTCGAACCACGCCGTTCGCCTGACACCTCTCGCCATCC
>CAZXGS010000030.1:9581-19931 GCA_964640525.1 uncultured Gammaproteobacteria bacterium
CCGTTCGTGGTGAGCCTGTCGAACCACGCCGTTCGCCTGACGCCTTTCGCCTTCCCGCACGCGCGTCCAAATGGCTCACCCAAGCGTCCGCACGCCGCCCACTCCACGCCCATCTTGCGGGCATGGAAGAATGCGCCCATGCACGCCGCACCCCTCGATCCCCTCGCGCCATGGCTGGCCAAGCGCCGCGAGTCCTTGGCCGCGACTTCCGGGCTGGCAGGGCTTCCGGCGGATGCACTGGAACGCCTGCTGGTCACCAGCGACTTCGCCTGCGGGGTACTGCGGGACCTGCCCGACGCACCGGCCGTCCTCGCCGGCCCGATGCCGCCGGCGCCCGTGCTCGACCCCGCCACACCGACGGCGTGGCCGGCGCAATTGCGGCGCTGGCGCAAGCTCGGCAGCCTGCGCCTGATCTGGCGTGACCTCACCGGGCTGGACGACGTCGATGCGACGCTGGCCGGCGCCAGCACGCTGGCCGAGGTCTGCATCGACACCGCGCTGTCCGCGGTGCAGGCGCAAGTCGCCGCCACGCATGGCGTAATCGCCGGCGCGGACGGCCAGCCGCAGCGCATGGTGGTTTTCGGGCTGGGCAAGCTCGGCGGTGGGGAGCTGAATTTTTCCTCCGACATCGACCTGATCTTCGCCTTCGAGCACGGCGGCAGCAGCGACGGTGCGCGGCCGCTGGCCGCCGATGCCTACTACGCGCGCATCGGCCAGCGCCTGATCGGGCTGCTCGACGAGGTCAGCAGCGACGGCTTCTGTTATCGCGTGGACATGCGCCTGCGCCCGTTCGGCGGCGTCGGCCGGCTGGCGTTGTCGTTCGCCGCGATGGAACAGTACTACCAGAGCGAGGGCCGCGATTGGGAGCGCTATGCGTGGATCAAGGCGCGCCCGGTCGCCGGCGACCTCGCGGCAGGCGATCGCCTGCAGGCCATCCTGCGGCCGTTCGTGTACCGCCGCTACCTCGACTACACCGCGCTGGACGGGTTGCGCGAGATGAAGGCGGCGATCGCCGCCGATGAGCGTCGCGAGCTGTCCGACCACCTCAAGCTCGGTCCCGGCGGCATCCGCGAGATCGAGTTCCTGGTGCAGGCGTTGCAACTGATCCGCGGCGGGCGCGAGCCGGCACTGCGCACGCGCTCGCTGCAGGCCGCACTGCAGGCACTGGCCGATGGCGGTCACCTTCCCGTGGCAAGCGCGCACGCGCTGGCGTGCGCCTACCGCTTCCTGCGCCGCCTGGAAAACCGCGTGCAGATGTTCGCCGACCAGCAGGTCCACGCCCTGCCCACCGATGCGTTCAGCGCGCACCGCGTCGCGCTCGGACTGGGGTATCCGGACCTCGCCGCCCTGCGGGTGGACCTGGACGCGCAACGCGCCGTCGTCGCCGCCGAGTTCGAGCGCCTGCTGGCGGCGCGGCGACGTCAACCCTCCAGTCCCACCGCGCTGCAGGACTACTGGCTGTCCCTGCCCGAGGGCGGTTCGCCGCAGGCGCTGGTGGATGCCGGCTTTGCGCGCGCCGAGTCCCACGATGCCGCTTTGCGGGATTTCGCGCGCGGCCCGGCCGTTCGAGGACTGTCCGCGCGCTCGCGCCCGCGGCTGGACCGGGTCTTGCCGCGCCTGCTGCGCGAGGCCGGTGCCGGCTCCCATGCCGACGCCGCGCTGCCGCGCCTGCTCGCGTTGCTGCAGGCGATCGCCCGTCGCGGCAGCTACCTCGCCTTGCTCGACGAACAACCGGCCGCGGCCTCGCGGCTGGTCGAACTGGCCGCGCGCAGCGCCCTGCTCGCCGAACGCATCGCCGCCCACCCGTTGTTGCTGGACGAGTTGCTGGACGTGCGGGTGGAAAGCGCACCGCCGACGGCCGCCGGGCTGGTGGACGACTGCGCACGCGCGCTGGCGGCCGTGCCTGCGGACGACGTCGAAGCCGCCCTGCATGCGCTGGCCGAGTTCCGCCAGAGCATCGCCTTCCGCATCGGCCTGGCCGTGCTGCGCAAGCGCGTGGCGGCCACCGACGCCGCGCGCCAACTGGCTTGGCTGGCGCAGGCCGTGCTTGGTTCGGCGCTCGCGCTGGCGCGACGCCTGGCCGTGCGCGGAGCCGAACATGGCGAAGGCGGTTTCGCGGTGATCGGTTACGGCAGCATCGGCGGCCAGGAGCTGGGCTTCATGTCCGATCTTGATCTGGTGTTCCTGCACGCCAGCGGCGAGGACGCCGAAAACACGCGCCGTTGCGTGCGGATCGCGCAGAAGCTGGTCAGCCTGCTGAGTACCACCACGCCCGCCGGCAGCCTCTACGAGGTGGACGTGCGGCTGCGCCCGGACGGCGCCAAGGGCCTGCTGGTGGCCAGCCTGGACAGCTTCGCCGACTACCAGGGCAATCGCGCGTGGACGTGGGAGCACCAGGCGCTGGTGCGCGCGCGTGGTATCGCCGGATCGGCCGCCACCCTCGAACGCTTCGAGGCGATCCGCGCGCAGGTGCTGGCGCGACCGCGCGAACGCGACGCGCTGTGCGCCGATGTCGTGGCGATGCGTCGCCGCATGCGCGAGCAACTCGACCGCAGCCGCGACGGCCGCTTCGACCTCAAGCAAGGCGAAGGCGGGCTGGTGGACCTGGAGTTCCTGCTGCAGTTTCTCGTGCTGGTGCATGCGCCGGAACGCCAGGCGTTGCTGGCCGCACGCGCGAGCGAGGTGCTGATCGACGCGCTGGGCAATGCCGGCGTGCTGGCGCCGGCGCAGCGGGCCACGCTGGCCGCCGCGCATGCCAGCCTGCTGCAACGCGCGCTGGACTGCACCCTCGATGGTCGTCCGAGGGTGGTGGCGATGCAGGCGGAGATCGAAACGGCGCGGGCGGCGATCCGCGAAGCCTGCGCGGCGCATGGCGTCGGTTTTGGCGCAGACGCGAGGCCATGACGCGTCCGGCGCCGGAAGGCGTCCGCACCTCGGGCTCACACGACCGTCTTCGCCCTTCCGCCGCGGGCCGGCTCACCGAATGCCCGCGTGCTCAAGCCGGCGTTGCGGTCGCGGTCACGCCGGCCTGCACCGAACGCGCAATGCGCCACTGCGCCGCGTAGTAACTGGCCAGCACCCACAGCGCGGCATACGGGATGCCGCCGCCGAAGCGATTCCAGGCCAGCAGGCAATCGCTGAGCACGAACAGCGCGCCGCCGATGGCAGCGATCGTCGCGGGCGCGGCCAGGGCACTTCCGCGCAGCGTCCAACTGCGCGCGCCGGCCAGCGCCGCCATCACCACCAGCACGGCCACGTAGGCCAGCACCGCCGCTTGCAGTTCACCGGGGACGTACGGCAACAGCATGACCAGGTTGACCGCGGCCAACGCGAGATAGCCCAGCAGCGCGAGGATCCGCGCCGGCCACGACGAGCCACCCAGGAACGCGGCGATGTAACACAGATGAGCCAGCAGGAAGGAGGCCAGTCCGGCCACGAACAGGTCCTCCGGCAACATCAGGAACACGTCGCCGGCCAGCGACAACAGCAATCCGGCACCCACCAGCGCGCGATATCCGGTCGAAACCGGCGGCCTGGAAAGCATCGCCATCGCCAGCACCAACACGGTGGCCAGCGGCTTGCAAAGGTAATGGAGCCAGATCCACGCCCCGCCAAGCACAGCACCGGCGATGGCGCCCAGCGCGCAGGCGGCAATCAGGACAGTCAGGTGGTGGCGGCTGGGCATCGGGGTGGCATCCGGCAAAGGCCTACCTTAGCGCCTGCGCCGGTCAACCGCCTGCTCCAGTGAACCGCCGACCTTCGTCGTCGCGGGCGCGCCGGTGGCGTCCGTGTCCGCATGCGGGCGCAGACGCCGCGATCAGACTCCCAACCGCTCGCGCACCAGCGCGGCAACCCGCGGCAATTCGTGCAGCGCGGTGGTGGCTGCGAGCGGGCGCGCCGGATCGAGCGCGACCGCGGCGTGGCAAGCCATCAGGCTGGCGAGGAACGCGGCATGCCGGCCGCGGGCGATCTGCGGTTGCGCGATCGCCACCTGCGCACCGCTCGCGCACGCCTCCGAGAGCATGTTGACCGAATCCGGCGAGACCACCAGGACATCCGCCCACGCCAGCAGTCCGGCGTAGGGATTCGCGCCATCCCCGGCAGCAAACCAGCGCACCCCGGGAATACCCTGCCCGGCCACGGTCAGGCCATCGGCACCTTCGTCGCACGCAGCCTGGATGAGCCATCCCGGGGTTCGCCGCGAAGCACACACCGACACGCTGCCACCCACGCGCGCATGCAGCCCGCGCAGTGCCTGTGCGGTGTGTCGCCACCACGACGCATCCACCGGCGCGTTGCGGATCGGCCCACCGAGCAGCAGCGCAATGCGCGGCCTTGGCAGTTGCGCGAGCGCGGGGAACCGCGCGCGTGAACGCGCCAGCCAAGCGGCGTCGACGTCGTGCAGGCTGCCCTGCACGGTGATCACATTCGCCCCCCGCACCCGATCGTGTGCCGGCACCACCAGCGCATCCCAATGCCGCGGGTCGATGCGTGGGTCGAGGATCTGCACCACGCGCGCGCCGGCCTGGCGCAACAGGCGCGTGGCCAGCGCCCCCTGGCGCCCGCAGCCGACCGCCCAAGCCGGCGGCTGCGCCAGCGCGGCGCGAAATTCCTCGCCAAAAGCACGTTCGCTTCCGGGCAGGCAACGCGGTGCGAGCGGCCGCCACGGAGCGCTGGCGTGCAGCCGCCACAGGCGCGGTTCGGCGGCCAGCGAGTCGCCCGTGGCGATGGCTGCCAGTGCGCGCGCCAGCGCCAGCGCCTGACGCTCGTTGCCCGCCAAGCCGTCGGTGACCACCCAGATGGCCGCGGCCATGCGCTCGTTCCCCAGGCGAGAAGGATTGTTGTGCCGCGGGCGCTTTTGTCCCGACCATGCAACCATACACTGGCCTTGGCCCGCATCCATCACCACGTGGCGCCAGCGCAGGCTCGGCGCACCCGACCCTTCGACCCATCGACCCAACCGGAGTCCACCATGCCCGTCCCGTCATCGTTCGCCCGCCGTGCGCTGGCCGCCGCCGTGCTGGCCTTCGCCTCCGCACCGGTGTTGGCCGCGCAGGCCTACACCATCGATCCCAACCACACCCAGGTGGAGTTCCAATACACCCACTTCGGCTATTCGCACATCACCGGCCACCTGGGCAATGTCGAGGGCAACTTCCTGTTCGATCCCAAGGATCCGACCCAATCGAGCATCCAGGTCGACGTGCCGATCGATACCATCGACGTGGTGCCGGCGCTGAACGAGGAATTGAAGTCGGACAAGTTCTTCGATGCCGCGAAATTTCCGCTGGCCAGCTTCCAGAGCCGCTCGGTGACCAAGGTCGGGCCGGATCAATTGGCCGTTGCGGGCGATCTGACCATCCACGGCATCACCAAGCCGGCCACCTTCCAGGTGCGAATCAACAAGATCGGCACCCACCCCATGCGCGGGGTGCCGGCGGTCGGGCTGGATGCCACCACCACCATCAAACGCAGCGATTTCGGCGTGGCCTTCCTGGTGCCGCAGGTCAGCGACGAAGTGACCCTCCACGCGACCATGGAAGCCTACGCGCCGAAGGCAAAGTGAACCGGAGGGTGCGGTGACGATGATCCTGCGACGCGCGCACGAACGCGGCCATGCGCAACACGGCTGGCTCGACAGCCGGCACACGTTCTCCTTTGCCGACTACCACGACCCGGCGTGGATGGGCTTCGGCCCACTGCGGGTGATCAACGAGGACCGGGTCGCGCCCGGCGGCGGCTTCGCGCCGCACCGCCACGCCAACATGGAGATCATGTCCTACGTGATCGACGGCGGCCTTCAGCACCGCGACAGCATCGGCAACGGCTCGGTGATCGTGCCCGGCGACGTGCAGTTGATGAGCGCCGGCAGCGGCATCGAGCACAGCGAGTTCAACGCATCCAAACAGGCGCCGGTGCATTTCCTGCAGATATGGATCCAGCCTGATCGCCTGAATGCGAACCCGCGTTATGCGCAGACCCATGTCCCGGCGGATGCGCGGCGCGGCAAGCTCAAGCTGGTGGCCGCGCCCGATGGCGCCGACGGCGCGCTGCCGATCCGCCAGGACGCACGCGTGTATGCGAGCCTGCTCGCCGCCGGCAACGAACTGGAGCATGCCCTTGCGCCGGGCCGGCGCGCGTGGGTGCAAGTGGTCAACGGACGGATCGCACTCGACGACGGCACCACCCTGGAAAGCGGCGATGCCGCCGGACTGAGCGATCACGCCGAGCTGCGCCTGCGGGCACAAGACGCCAGCGAGGTGCTGGTGTTCGATTTGCCCTGAGATCCGCTCCTGTTTCGTCGGGAGACGCGCCTGGATTCGGCTTCGCGGGCGATGGAAGAAATTCCCTCATCCGGCGCTGCGCGCCACCTTCCCCCGGCGGGGGAAGGGTTTTCCATTCGATGACGGCGTGCAGGCGCGAATGTCGCGCCGGATCACGATCCCTTCGCGCCAGCCTCCTCCGGCGGGTACGCCGGCAGCAGCGGCGGCGGCGGCGGCAGGGTCTTGGGCTGGGCGTCGATCTTCTTCATCAGCACGTCCACCGCGGTCTGCAACTGGGCATCGTGGCCGCGCATCAGGTCCTCGGGCAAGTCATCGACCTCGATGTCCGGCGACACGCCGCGGTTCTCCACGCTCCATTGCGAGTCCAGTTCGTACCGAGTGCTTTCCGAGACGGTGATGTAACCGCCGTCGAGCAGCGGCCACTCGCCACGGATGCCGCGCACGCCGCCCCAGGTGCGGGTGCCGATCAGCAGGCCGAGGCCGTACTTGCGGAACAGGTGCGGGAAGATGTCGCCGTCGGAAGCCGAGTAGTGGTTGATCAGCACCGCCTTGTAACTGTTGCTGACCTGCGTGGGTACGGTCTCCGCATCCTGCTGGCGGTTGCTGCCCATGCCGATCAGGATCCGGCGCAGGCGTTCGAGCACGATCGGGTCGATGAAGCCGCCGCCGTTGTAGCGGTCGTCGATGATCAGGCCCTGCTTGCTCAGTTGCGGATAGAACTGGCGGATGAACTGCTCCATCCCCAGCGCGCTCATGTCGGACAGGTAGATGTAGCCGATCTTGCCGCCGGACAGGCGATCCACCTGCTCGCGGTTGTGGTCGATCCATGCGCGCAGGCGGATGTTCAACTCGTTGGCCACGGTCTTGACCAGCACCCGGCGGGTGTTCTTGCCGGCGGCATCGTCGGCCACGGTCAGCCACACGTCCTGGCCGGCGGTATCGACGAAGGGCTCGTACGGACTGGCCGGGGCGCGCAATGGGTGGCCGTTCACGGCGAGCAGGAAGTTGCCCGGATGCACGTTCACTCCCGGCTCGGTCAGCGGCGAGCGGAACGCATCGCGGGTGTTGTCGCCGGGATAGATGGTCTTGAAGTAGTAGCGCCCGGAAGCCGCATCCAGCGCGAAGTCCACGCCGAGCAGGCCGGTCGGGGTGGGATGGACGTCGTAGCCGCCATCGCCGCCGCCGACGTAGGTGTGTGAGTTGCCCAGTTCGCCCTGGATCTGGCCGATCAGATAATTCACATCCTCGCGCGAGCCGGCCAAGGGCAGCAGGCGCGCGTACTTTTCGCCCACCGCATCCCAGTCCACGCCGTTCATCTTGCGGTTCCAGAAGAAGTCGCGGTCCAGCCGCCACGCCGCGTGGTACATCTGCTTCCACTCGGCGAGCGGATCGACTTGCGTCCACATGTGCGAGGTGTCGATCGGGTTCGGCTTGTCCTTGGCGTCGGGGTTGGCATCGCGCACGAACAGTTTGTCGCCGCGCTCGCTGTACAGGACGCTGGAACCATCGGCCGACAGCACCCAGCCGGCCAGCCCCGATACCACGGTTTCGTCCTTGCGCTTGGCCAGGTCATAGGCGTGGAGTTCGGGCTTCATGCCCGGCAACGGCCCGCCGATGGTCTGGTTGGGCGCGGTGCTGTAATAGACATGCCCCGGCGTGGCGGCCAGACCGGTGATGTTGGCGGCCGGGATCGGCAGCGGCACCGCGCGCGCCAGCAGGCCGTCGAGGTCGATGCGGATCGGTGCGCTCGCGCCCGGCTTCCACGGCGCCGGTTTGGCGTCGCCGCCACCGCCGAGAGTGCCCTCGTCGTCGCGCGGTGCGAACGGTGAGGCGGCATCGCGGTTGAGCGTGGTCACGTACACACCGTTCATCTGCAAGGTGGCGATGTTGAACTCGGACTGGCTGAAGGTTGGGTTCTCGTGCCGCGAGGAAATGAAGTACAGGTACTTGCCGTTCGGATCGAACACCGGACCCATGTCCGAGTCCATCGGCGAGCTGACGTGGATGGCCTTGCCGCTGGCGCGATCGAACAGCCAGATCTGGCGGATGCCGTGGATGTTGCCGACGCTGTAAGCCAGCCAGCGGCCATCCGGCGACCAACTGTAGTCGTGCATCTCGCTGGTCACGTCCTGGGCGACGCGGGTGCGCTTGCGGGTCTTGAGGTCGAGGATCCACAACTGCTTTTCGTTGTCCGAATACGCGAGCGCGTCGCTGCCCGGCGACCAGGTCAGGCCATACACGTAGCCGACCTGGAAGTCGGTGAGGGTCTGCGCGGCGCCGGTGCCGTCGGCGGGACGGATCGCGATCTGGTTCTGGCCGCTGGCATCGGTCTGCCAGGCGATCCATTTGCCGTCCGGCGACCACGCCGGGTACAGGTCCTCGGCATTCGAGCTGGCGGTCAGGTTCTGGCTCGGGCCGTGCTCGCGCGGCAGCGACCAGATGTCGCCGCGCGCCTGCACCAGCACGCGCTTGCCGTTGGGTGCCAGCGCGAAGTTGGTGTCGCCGGCGGTGTCCTGCAACTGCAAGGCCTTGGCCGCGTCCACCCAGCGCGGTGCGGTGCGGGTGCCGTCGTCGGGCACGCTCACGTCGAGCTTGTGCAGCTTCTCCGACGGCAGATCCATGACGTACAGGTCGGCGCCGTCCTGGAACACGATGCCGTCGTTGCCCAGGCTCGGCCAACTGACGTCGAAGTCGGTGAAGTGGGTGACTTGGCGGAATTGTTTGCTGGTCAGGTCATAGACCCACAAGTTCTTGCGCGCATCGCTGCCACGGTCGGAGAGGAAATAGATCAGGTTGCCGTACCACATCGGGTCCATGTCGGCGCCGGTGTAGTCGGTGATGCGGGTGCTTTTTTTCGCCACGAAATCGTACAGCCACACGTCCTGCGCCAGCCCGCCGTGGTAGCGCTTCCAGGTGCGGAAGTTGCGGAAGATGCGGTTGTAGGCGATCGACTTGCCATCCGGCGAATAGCTGAGCATGCCGCCCTTGGGCAGCGGCATTGGCGTGGGCAAGCCGCCGTCGATGGGCACGGTGAACAACTGGCCGAACCACGAATTGAAGGTGGTGCGGCGGGACAGGAACACGATGTTGCGGCTATCCGGCGTCCACGCCACCACCATGTTGTCCGGGCCCCAGCGCAGCGGCGCGTCGGCGACCACGTCGGAGTGGAAGGTCAGCCGGCGCGCCTTGCCGCCGCCGGCGGGCATCACGTACACGTCGGTGTTGCCGCGGTACTGGCCGGTGAAGGCGATCCAGCGGCCGTCCGGCGAGTAGCGCGGCAGGATGTCGAAGCCCGGATCGGTGGTCAGGCGCTGCGCGGTGCCGCCGTTGCGGTTCACCTGCCAGAGGTTGCCATGGGCCTCGAACACCACCGTGTCGCCGTGCAGCGTCGGGTAGCGCATCAGGGTGGCATCGGCGAAGGCCGGCGCGGCGCAGGCGCCGGCGACGAGCAGGGCAAGGGTCAATCGCGACAGTCCGCGTCCGATCATCGTCGTCACTCCGTGGTACGCCCGTCGTGGGCAACGCTGCCAGTGTATGCCTGAGGCCGCGGGCTGCGCGCTGGATCGCGCCTGACCGTCGAGGGGCTTCCCTTGAAGGCGCGAAAGGCGTGGTTCGACAGGCTCACCACGAACGGGGTTGACAGGGTTCGACAGGCTTGCGACGGACGGGGTTCCCCTCGATCCATTCGCCCTGAGCCTGTTGAAGGGCGCCTCGTGAATGCGCAAAAAGCGTGGTTCGACAAGCTCACCACGAACGGAATTCTCCCAATCCGTTCGCCCTGAACCTGTCGAAGGGCGCCTCTCGAATTCGCGAAAGGCATGGTTCGGCGGGCTTGCCACGAACGGCACTCCCTCAATCCGTTCGCCCTGAACCTGTCGAAGGGCGCCTCGTGAATGCGCAAAGGGCGTGGTTCGACAGGCTCACCACGAACGGAATTCTCCCAAGCCGTTCGCCCTGAGCCTGTCGAAGGGCGCCCCGTGAAATCGCGAAAGGCGTGGTTCGACAGGCTCACCACGAACGGCACTCCCTCAATCCGTTCGCCCTGAACCTGTCGAAGGGCGCCTCG
>CAZXGS010000030.1:20031-37037 GCA_964640525.1 uncultured Gammaproteobacteria bacterium
CCACGAACGGCACTCCCTCAATCCGTTCGCCCTGAACCTGTCGAAGGGCGCCTCGTGAATGCGCGAAAGGCACGGTTCGACAGGCTCACCACGAACGGGTTGACCAGACGCGTTTCGCCCGCACGATGGTTGCTTGCGCAAACACCCAAAGGGCGCGCGTGCGCGGCTGCGGCTACAATGGTGCATTGACCTCCTGCCGCTCGCCGCCCCATGTCCAGCTCCGACTCGCCGACCGTCCAGGCCAACACTGAAAAGCGCTACGAAGTGCGCCGCGCCGACCTGCCGGTGTCTTGCCCGCTGCCGTCGATGGCGCTGTGGAATTCGCATCCGCGCGTGTACCTGCCGCTAGAGCAGGATCACGAATGCGCGTGCCCGTACTGCGGCGCGCACTACGTGCTGATCGACTGAGCGCCGCCGAGCGGTGGCAAGGCCGCTCACCGTGGTGCAACTACTGCCCGCGCTGGAGGCGGGCGGGGTGGAGCGCTCGACGCTGGAGATCGCCGCGGCGCTGGTGGCGGCAGGTCATCGCGCGATCGTGGTCTCCGCCGGCGGACGGCTGGTGCCGGCCCTGACCGCCAGCGGCACCGAACACGTCAAGCTGGACATCGGCCGCAAGTCGCCGCTGACCCTGCGTCACGCGCGCGCTTTGCGGGACCTGCTCACGCAGTCTGGCGCCGACATCGTCCACGCGCGTTCGCGGATGCCGGCGTGGATCGGGTTGGCGGCGCTGCGCGGGATGCCGCGTCGCCCGCACTTCGTCACCACCGTGCATGGACTGAACTCGCCCGGCCGCTACAGTGGCGTGATGTGCCTGGGAAAACGGGTGATCTGCGTCTCGCAGGCCGCGCGCGCGCACGTCCTGCGGCAGTGGCCGTCCACCGATCCGCAGCGGCTGGTGGTCATTCCCCGCGGCGTGGATCCGACGCTGCTTGCACGCGATGCGCCAGCCGATCCGGCATGGCGCGCGCAGTGGCTGGGCGAATTTCCCCAGCTCGCCGGCGGCCGCATGCTGTTGATGCCCGCGCGCGGCACGCGCCTGAAAGGCCACGTGCATGCACTGAACCTGCTGCGTGCCCTGCGCGACGGCGGTGTCGACGCGCGCCTGCTGCTGGCCGGGGTGGTCCAGCCCGGCCGCGAGGCGTACCTGCGCGAGTTGCGTGCGCACGCGCAGGCCTTCGACCTGCTCGACGCGGTGGCGTTCGCGCCGCCGCAACAGCGCATCGGCGCGTTGTACGCGATGGCCGACCTCGTGCTGCAACTGTCCGACCAGCCCGAGTCGTTCGGGCGCACGGTTCTGGAAGCGCTGTGCAGCGGTCGGCCGGTGCTGGGCTGGAACCACGGCGGCGTCGGCGAACTGTTGTCCGAACTGTACCCGCCAGGCGCGGTAACGCACGGCGATGCCCTCGCCCTGGTCGCGCGCGCGCGGGACCTGCTGGATGCGCCATGCCCGGCCATCGCGCTTCCGGATCGTTATACGCTTGCGCGCATGCAAGCCGACACCCTGGCCGTGTATGCCGACCTCGCCACCGAAAATCCCTGACCATGTCCGCTGAAGCTGCGCCGCTGGCGCCCGCGGACGCGTCACCGCGCCTGAGCTGGGCGCCGTGGGCGGTGCTGGCCTGCGTGGTGACGTGGCCGTGGATGGGCCCGGCCAACACCGTGCTTGCGCTGGCTTCGGTGGCCACCGTGATCTGGCTGGGAATGCGCCGGTTCCGCGGTGGCGATGCCCTGCTCAGCCGCGAGGCGTGGGCACTGACCTCGGCGCTGTTCTTCAGTTACTGGCTGCCCGAACTGTTTTCCTGCGTCGATGCCGGCAACCCGCGCACCGCGCTGCTGGAGGTGCTCGAAGGCCTGCGTTTCCTGCCCTTCCTGTGGCTGGCAGCAATCGCCGTGCATCGCGAACGCGACCGCCACATCGTGTTTTCCGGCATCGCCATCCTCGCACTGGCGTGGAGTCTGGATGGCCTCGTGCAGGCGTGCACCGGCCACAGCCTTGGCGGGACGGCGAACGTCGAGCCCGGCAGCGGCGTGATCCGCATCAGCGGGATCTTCGGCCCACGCCATCCGCATCTTGGGCAAGCCCTTGCGAGCCTGGCCGCGTTCCCGTTGGCGCTGGCGGCACGCCGGCTGGGTGCCATCGGCTGGATCGGTATTGCGCTGCTGCTGGGGGTGGTGATCGCGCTGTCCGGGTCGCGTGCGGCCGGGCTGACCTTCGCGCTGGCGCTGCTGTTTGGCGGCTGGCGATTGCTCGGGCCCAAGCGCCTGCTGGGCGTGTTCGTCGCTGGCGTGATCGCACTCGGCGCGCTGGCGGTGTTGTTCCCCAACGACCTGCACCAGCGCATCGTCCGCACCGAGCAAGCCTTCGGCGGCAACCTGGATGCGCTGGATGCGGCCAGCAGCGGCCGGGTGCGGATCTGGGGCGCGGCGTTGTGCATGGCCGGCGAACATCCGCTCAACGGCGTGGGTATCCGTGGCTACCGCGACGCCTATGCGCACTGCGCGCCGAAGATGGACACCCCGCCGCCGTGGGGTGAAGGCGGCGCCCTGCACGCGCACCAGATCGTGCTGGAGGTGCTCAGCGAAACCGGGCTGGTCGGCCTGCTGTTTTGGGGCATCGGCGCCGCCTTGGCGATCCGCGCCTGGAAGCTGGCCACGCCGCAGGCCCGCGCGCGCGCCGCGATGCCGGCGGTGGCATTGGCGGTGACCGTGTTCCCGCTCAACACCCACCTGGCCTTCTACTCCAGCTTCTGGGGCGGAGTGTTCCTGCTGCTGGTCGGACTGTACACCGGCGCGCTGTTCGGCCGCGACGATGCACCTCAGGCCAGGGAAACCACGTGAACGCTGTGGCGCTGAGCGCGGTGGTCACCACTTTCGACAACGCCGCCACGCTCGATGCGTGCCTGTCCTCGCTGGCGTTCTGCGCGGAAGTCGTGGTGCTCGACTCCGGATCCACCGACGCCACCGTCGCCATCGCCCGGCAGCATGGCGCGCGCCTGCACACCCAGCCCTTCGCCGGCTACTCGGCGCAGAAACAGGCGGCGATCGACCTGGCGCGCCACGACTGGGTGCTGCTGCTGGATGCCGACGAGTTCCTGATCGATCCGGCGCGCGCCGTCATCGAACGCGAACTGGCCGCGCCGCGCGCCGACGGCTACCGCCTGCCGCGGTGCGAGTGGCTGTTCTGGCGCTGGGTCCACCCGGGCTGCGCGCCGAACTGGCAACTGCGGTTGTTCCGGCGCACGCGCGCACGCATGAACGCGGTCCCGGTGCACGCCGAACCGGCGGTGGACGGCCGCGTGCTCGACCTGCGCGCTCCCTTGCGTCACCGCGGCGAGGCCGACATCGCCGCCCGCGTGGACAAGATCAACCGCTACTCGACCGGCCTGGTGCAGCACAAGCGTGCCCGCGGCACCGGCTTGGTTGGCCTGCGCATGCTGTTCTACCCGTGGCTGGCGTTCGTGCGCATGTATTTCTTCAAGCGCTACTTCCTCAATGGCTGGGCCGGGTTCACCGCCGCACGCGTGCATGCGTTCTATGCGTTCCTGAAATACGCCAAGGTGCAAGAGGCGCGCAGGAAGGCGGACGGTTCGACCTCCGGCTGATACGCTCGCTTCCGAACGCGGACATGACGGAACCGGACATGCCCCACTGCTGGAGGATGTTGGCCTTGGCGCTGGGGCTGGCGAGCGCCGGCGCGATCGCGCAAGGATCGGCGACGGCGACGGATCCGCGCCCGCCTGCACAAGGGCGGCAGATGGATCTGCAGCAAGCCTTCAAGTCCCGTTCCGACTGGCGATTGGTCGTGACCGAAGGGCCGCCGACCACGGACTACGGCGACAATCCGGCGCCAGGCGCGCTGCGCCTGTGCCTGCACAAGGGGCCAAGCGGCCCGTGCGTGGCCGACCCGGTGACACCGATGCAGTCGCCGCCTGCCGATGGCGCACCGGCGTGGGAGCCGCACTACCTGCGCGCCGCGCGGGTGGTCTATCCGCGCGGGCACGAGGCCGCGCCGTTCCTGCAGATCGTCACCGGCAGCCTGAACGCGGGCAACGGCGATCAGGTCGTGGCCATGCAATTGCTGCGCTACGACGCCGACGCGGATGCATTCGTTCGCATCTTCAACCAGCGCACCGGCAGCAACAACAACCAGGAAATCCGCTTCATCGCCAGCGGACCGCTGCGCGGGGACGTGATCCGCGTCGAACCGACGCCCGATGCACCGTATGCCTTTCGGGTCGTGGTGGACCAGTTGCAGGCCGACGACCGTTTTCGGCAAGTGCTGCGTTTTCGCAGCGCCACCCGCTACGGCGATGGCAACCCGCTGGCGGTGATCGATTCGGAAATGCCCACCATCCTGCAGAAGCTTGGACGGTGGAAGCCCGGACAGCCGCTGCCCGTGCCGCCATCGGTCAACGGCAAACCGTGCCTGAAGCCCGTGCTCAGGCACGCCGAACTGTGGTGCCAGTGATGGTTCGGGGCCGGGCCCGACTCAACCGCGTGTTGGATACACCGCCGCCTCGCCGGGCGGGCGGCGCTTGAAGCGGCGGTGGATCCACAGGTATTGCGCCGGGGCTTCGCGCACCATGGCTTCGATCGCGGCATTCACGCGCGTGGTGTCCGCGGTCACGTCCGCGGACGGAAAATCCGCCAGTGGCGGGGCGATGCGCAGCACGTAGCGGTCGCCCTGGCGATGATGGAAGAACGGCAACACCGCGCAGCCGGTGACGCGGGCGAGCTGGTGGGTGGCGGTGATGGTGGCGGCGGGGATGCCGAAGAACGGCGCGAACACCGTGTCCTTGCCGAGCATGTCCTGATCGGGCGCGTACCACAGCGCGCCGCCGTTCTTGAGATGACGGATCGCCGGCCGCAGCTCATGCTGCTGGAACATCGTCGCCGCGTACCGCATCCGCCCGCGCAGCACCGCCCACTCCATCACCGCGCCGCGGTGGCGGCGGTACATGCCGGCCAGCGGCACGTGGTCACACAGCAGGCGACCGCAGATCTCCAAGTTGAGGAAGTGACCTGACACCAGCAACACGCCGCGACCGGCGGCCGTCGCCGCCTGCAGGTGCTCCAGGCCGTCGATGCGCACCGTGCGCCGCAGCGGCTCGATCGAACCCCACCACGCGCGCGCGAACTCGAACAGGCCCACGCCCAGCGCGGCGAAGTGCTCGCGCAGCATGCGCCGACGGGCGGCCTCATCGACCTGCGGAAAACACAGCGCCAGGTTGATGCGGGCTGCGCGTGCGCGGGAGCGCGCAAGCGTGCACGCCAGCCTGCCCAGCACATGACCCAGCGCGCGCTGCACGGGCCAAGGCCAACGTGCGGCGAGCCAGGCGGTACCGATGCCGATCCAGCCGGGCCAGTTCCGCGGCGCGCAGGAAGGTCGAGGTGGTGGCTGCATCCGTGGATTCTAAACGGGTGACGCGATCCCCCTGCCCGTCCCGATCGGGACGCGCATTGCCGACCGGCATCCCGCGCCACGATGGCCGCCCACCCGCCGCCCCGGTATCCTTCCGCCATGCCCGTCTCGCCCTGGCAACGATTGCTGCGCGGCGCGTATGCCTGCGTGATGTACGCCTCGGTGCCGGCGTTGCTGTACCACCTGGTGTGGCGTGGGCTGAGCGATCGCGCGTACTTCCGTCGCTGGAGCGAACGCTTCGGCTGGTACGGTGCCGCGCCGCTGCCGCCGAGCATCTGGATCCACGCGGTGTCGGTGGGCGAGGTGATCGCCGCCGCGCCGCTGATCGACGCGCTGCGCGCGCGCCACCCCGATGCCAGTTTCCTCGTCACCACCACCACCCCGACCGGGGCCGCGCAGGTCGCCGCGCGCTGGAAAGGCGCGGTCACGCACCTGTACCTGCCATTCGACCTGCGCGGTGCGGTGCGGCGCTTCCTTGCCCACGCGCGCCCACGCATCGCGGTGGTGATGGAGACCGAAATCTGGCCCAACCTGTACGTGGAAACCGCGCATGCCGGCATCGCCTTGCTGCTGGTGAACGCACGCCTGTCGATGCGCTCGTTGCGCGGGTATGGCCCGGTGCTGCCGCTGATCCGGATGGCGCTGGGCTGCGTGGCGGAGATCGCGGCGCAATCGGATGCCGACGCCGGACGCCTCGTACAGGCCGGCGCGCCGGCAACGCAGGTGCAGGTCAGCGGCAACCTCAAGTACGACCTGCGCCTGCCGGACGGACTGGAGGCGCTGGCCAGGCAGCGCCGCGACATGTGGGGGGCGAAGCGCCCGGTGTGGATCGCCGCCAGCACCCACGAAGGCGAGGAAGCCTTCGTGGTCGATGCGCACGCGCGCCTGCGCGAGCGCATCCCTGGGCTGCTGCTGCTGTGGGCGCCGCGCCATCCGGCACGTTTCGGCCCCGCCGCCAGCGCCTGCCTCGCGCGCGGCTGGCGCACGCGCCGACGCAGCATCGAGACGATGGCCGATGCCGACACCGACTGCCTGCTGATCGACAGCCTCGGCGAGCTGCCGGGTTTCTACGCCTGCGCCGAGGTCGCCTTCGTCGGCGGCAGCCTGCAGGCGATCGGCGGCCACAACGTGCTCGAACCGGCAGCGTTGGGAGTGCCGAGCGTGGTCGGCCCGCACACCGAAAACTTCACCGAGGCCACAGCGCTGCTGCGCGAGGCCGGCGCGCTGGTTCAGGCGACCGATGCCGAGGGCATCGTGTGCGCGATGCGGGATCTGCTGCTCGATCCGGCGCGCCGCCAGGCGATGGGCGTGGCCGGGCGTGCGCTCATCGCGCGCGAACGCGGCGCCCTGGAACGCACGCTGACACGGGTCGAGGCGCGGTTGCAGCGGCCGCAATAATCGTCACCTCGTCGCGAGGGCGATGAACGCAGCTTCCCGGCAAGCGGTGGCCGACCCTGCGCACCCTGCCGTCATCGCGGCACAAGCCGCGATGACGGTTCGGGCGTTCCGTCATGGATGGATCAGGGATTTGCCGGCGGGCTGGCTGCATCCGCCGGCGCGGGTTTCGTCGCCTTCTTGTGCACCCGCTTCTGCCTTGCCTTCGGCGCCGGCTTGGCTGGCTTCGCATCGGCCGCAGCCGCATGCTCCGGTGCGGTCTCGGCCGCCTTTGCCGGGCGCGCGGGAAGACCCGGCATCGCGGCATCGCCACCATCGGCCGGCGTATCCAATGCAGACTCGGCATCGCTCACCAGCAAGGCATTCACCCCCGCCAGATCGGATGCCTTCACGGTACCGGCGGCCTGCTTGAGCAGCAGGCCGTTGACCACGAAATCGTTGCGCGCACGGGCATAGTCGCGCTGCGCCGAGTACAGGGTCTGCTCGCTGATCAGCACGTCCACGATGGTGCGGGTGCCCACTTCCAGCCCGGTCTGGGTCGCGTCCAGGGCGGTCTGCGCTGACAGCAGCGCCTGTCGGCGCGCCTCGATCTCGATCAGGCCGCCCATTGTCGCATTGAAGGCATTGCGTGCCTGGCGCTGCACCGCGCGTCGGGTTTGTTCCAGGCTGTCGGCGGCGGCATCGCGGTTGGCGATGGACTGGCGCACGCGCGAGCTGATCCCGAAGCCGGCGAAGATCGGCACGTTCAGGCTGAGCTGGTAGGTGGGGCCGTAATTGACCGAATTGTTGGGAAAGCGCAATCCGCCCGAGCCGCTGCTGCCCCAACTGGTGGAGTCACCGTAGTTGGCGCTGAAATCGATGGTCGGCAAATGGCCTGCGCGCGCTGCATCGACACCGTGGTTTGCGGCATCCAGCGCACGCTGCTGGGCGATGATCTGCGGGTTGTCCGCCACCGCCTGCCTGACCCAGTCATCGACATCCCCGGGCGTGGGCGCGGTGGGCTTGTAGTCCGCCGACAGGCCCTTCAGCCGTTCGACCGGCTGGCCGGTGATCTCGGTCAGCGCCTCGCGGGCATCGGCCAGCGCGGTCTGGAAGCCGATCGTCTGCGCGCGCGCGATGTCGTATTGCGCCTTGGCTTCCTGCATGTCGGTGATCGGCGCCAGCCCGACCTGCAGGCGCACGTTGGCCTGGTCGTACTGGCGCTTGAGCGCGCGTTCCTGCGCCTTCGAGGAGGCCAGGTCCTGGATCGCGCTCAAGACGTTGAAGTAGGCCTGCGCCACGCGCGTGATCAGGGCCTGGTTGGCGCCCTCGTACAGCGCGTCGAACTGCGCGCGGTTGCTGCGGCTGGCGCGGTACTGGTCGATGTTGGACAGGTTGAACACACTCTGCTGTACCGACACTCCGGTGGTGCGGGTCTTGGACTGGCTGGTGCCCTGGCTGGTGCCGAAGCAAAGCCCGGTGGGGCATTGCACCAAACCCGAGCTGCGGCTGCCGCCGCTCGACTTGCTGATCGAGGCCTGCGCACCGACCTGCGGCAGCAGCGCCGAACGGGCGATTCCCACGCCGGCCTCCTGCGCGCGCTGGCTGGCTTCGGCGCCGGCCAGTTGCGGGTCGCTCTGGCGCGCCAGATCGTAGGCCTGTTGCAGGTCGCCGGCATGGGCTCCGGCGCTGGCCAAGGCCAGCAGCAGGGCGAGACTGAGGGGGCGGGAGCGCAGGGTCATCGACAGATCCTTGGGGCTGTATCCGGAAGCGGCAAACGGACGGACGCGGTCAGAGCACGAACCGTTGCCTGGGTTCGCCGCCACGCAGGTAGGGAATATCGGTCTCGAACAGGCTCTGCGCCTGCCAGCTTTCTCCGTGGCGGGTCATCCGTACCGCCTCCTGCGAGGGCGAATGGCCACGCACCGCGATCAACCGCCCGCCCGGACGCAGCCAGTCGAACACCCGCTCAGGCACCTGCGCGACCGCGCCGCCGATCAGCACCGCATCGAACTGACGCCCGGCATTCCAGTTGAACAGGTCGCCCTCCAGCACGCGCGCGTTGTGGACGCCGGCGGCCTCCAGGCGCGCGCGTGCGGCATCGACGAAGTCCTGGTGCACATCGATGCTGGTCACCGCGTGCGCCAAATGGCCCATGCAGGCGGTGAGGAAGCCACTGCCGGTGCCGATCTCCAGCACGTCGTCGGCTGCTTCCAGGTCCAGCGCCTGCAACAGCCGGCCCTCGACCACCGGCTTGAACATCACCTCGTCGTGATCCAGCGGCAAGGTGGTGTCGGCGAAGGCGAGCAGGCGGTACGCGGCGGGCACGAAGTCCTCGCGATGCACGCGCGCGAGCACGTCGAGCACGCGCGGGTCGAGCACCTCCCACGGGCGGATCTGGTTCTCGATCATGTTGACGCGGGCGGTTTCGAAATCCATGGGTCTGGCTCGATGGTGCGGGTTGGGGTGCGGATTTTACGACCTGGCAGGTACGGGTGTCGCAGCATCGCCCGGCGGGCAGCCTGCTGCGCAGTGCCGGAAGTCACCGCGACCGACGGCATTCATGCATCCGCCAGCGCGCGCCGGCAGTGTCGCGCCGACGTCCGTGGTGCGGACAGTGACAGCCGTCATGGCTTGCGCCTGCGACCATCGGCGGCAGGCGCATAGGCGCGCAGGAACAGGTCCACGGTGGCGCGCAGGTGGGCATCGACCTCGCGTGGCGGCAGTTGCGTCGCGCAACCGCAGGCCAGCCGCGCGTGCGGCTCGCCCTTGAGCAGGCAGAAGAACTGCGTGGCGGCGCGATGGACATCGACGATGTCCAGTTGCCCGGCGGCGACCTTGGCCTGCAGGAAGCCACCGAATCCCTCGTGCAGCCGTTGCGGCCCGGCGGCCCAGAACATCTGCGACAGGCGGTCGTCGCCCAGCGGCTGCGCGCTCATCAGCCGGTGCATGTTGATCGCCTCCTGGCTGGTCACCAGCCCGAAGAAGGCGCGCGCGATCGAATCGAGCTGGCGCCGCAAGGTGCCCTTCGGGGGGGCCAGGAACAGCGTCGGCGGCAGCATTTCCTCGCACTTGGCGCGGATGGTGGCGCCGAACAACGCATCCTTGTCGCCGAAGTGGCTGTACAGGGTGAGCTTGGACACCCCGGCCTCGGCGGCGATGGCCTCCATGCTCACGCCGTCGAAGCCATGCAGCAGGAACAACCGCTTGGCGGCATCGAGCACCGCCTGGCGCTTTTCCGGGTCTTTCGGCCGCCCCGGGCCAAGCCGCGGCTGCGGCCTGCGGGCATCGGCCCTGCCCTTGCGCGACGCGGCGGGTTTGGGTGCGACGACGGACTGTGCCATGAAATACTGGACTGTGCGGTACTGAATCAATAATATACCGCGCAGTATAGCAATCCAACGCATCGTCCGCAGCCGCCGCGAGCCCCGCACATGTCCACGACCATGACGCCTTCGGCCCTTCGCGCCGTTTCCCGCGCACCCTTGTGGCTCGCGATGGCGGCACTCGCCCTGCTCGCGGGCTGCGGCCATGCGCCGCCGGCCGCCGAGGCGCCGCGCCCGGCGCTGGTGACCCGACCGCTGGCGCCCGACCTTGGCGCGCAGGCGTTCGCCGGCACGGTGATCGCGCGCGCGCAGTCGCCGCTGTCGTTCCAGATCGGTGGCCATCTCGTGCGCCGGCTGGTGGACATGGGCGCGCGGGTCAGCAAGGGCCAGGTGCTGGCGCAGATCGATCCGCGCGATGTCGCCCTGCAATCCGATGCCGCGCAGGCGGCGCTCAACACCGCGCATGCCGACCTGACCCTGGCCAAGGCACAGCGTGACCGCTACCAGGCGCTGGCGCAGCGCCAGGCGGTCAGCCGCGCCCAGCTCGACAGCGTCGAGAACACCTTCAACGCCGCCTCCGCGCGGGTCACCCAGGCGCAGGCGCAATACGACGCCGCCCGCAACCAGGCCGGTTACGCCGACCTGCGCGCGCCGGCCGACGGGGTGATCGCGCAGCGCCTGGCCGAGGCCGGCCAGGTGGTGGCCGCCGGACAGGCGATCTTCGTGCTGGCCGCCGACGGCGACCGCGAGGTGCAGATCTCCATTCCCGAACAGCGGGTGGCGCGGTTCAAGGTCGGCATGCCGGTGCAGGTGGAGCTGTGGACGGCGCAGGGCAAGATGATCCCCGGACGCATCCGCGAGCTGTCGCCGCTGGCCGATGCGCAGGCGCGCACTTTCGCCGCGCGGGTGGAGTTGCCGCCCGGAGTCCATGTCGAACTCGGGCAGAGCGCGCGCGTGTACGCCAGCGCCGGCAACGGCGCGAACCTGAGCGTGCCGCTGTCGGCGTTGTACGAAGAACACGGCAAACCGGCGCTGTGGGTGGCCACGCCCGACGGCAAGACCGCACGCGATGGCGCGGCGCTGGCGACCTTGCACCTGCGTCCGGTGCAACTGGGGCCGTACGGCGAGGATCGCGTGCCGGTGCTGTCGGGCATCGGCGCCAACGACTGGATCCTTGCTGCCGGCGTGCACCTGGTGCGCGAGGGCCAGCAGGTGGAGCCGGTGGACCGGGACGACCGCCCCATCTCTTTTGCCCAGCCGAAGCCGTGATCGGGGCATTCGCCATCATGTCCTCGAAGCGCGTCCCGCACGGCACGCTCGCCCTTCTCCCTCCGGGAGAAGGGAACGGGATGAGGGCAAATCTCGCGTCCGCCGCCACCACCCTTGCGGGATCCTGAGCCATGTCCTCGCGCTTCAACCTCTCCGCCTGGGCGCTGCGCAATCGCGCGCTGGTGCTGTACGCGATGCTGGTGCTGGCGATCACCGGCGTGCTGTCCTACCGCAGCCTGGGCCAGTCGGAGGATCCGCCGTTCACCTTCAAGGCGATGGTGGTGCGCGCCTACTGGCCCGGCGCCACCGCGCAGGAAGTCGCGCTGCAGGTCACCGACCGCATCGAGCAGGCGGTGATGCAGACCGGCAATTACGACAAGGTCATCAGTTACTCGCGGCCCGGCGAATCGCAGGTCATCTTCGCCGCCCGCGACGCGATGCCCTCCAGCCAGATGCCGGCGCTGTGGTACGACATCCGCAAGAAGGTCGGCGACATCAAGGCCACCCTGCCGCAGGGCGTGCAGGGGCCGTTCTTCAACGACGAATTCGGCGACACCTTCGGCAACATCTACGCCCTGACCGGAGATGGCTTCGACTACGCCACGCTCAAGCGCTACGCCGACCGCATCGAACTGGAACTCCAGCGCGTGCCCGACGTGGCCAAGGTCGAGCTGCTCGGGCAGCAGGACGAGAAGATCTGGATCGAGTTGTCCAACACCAAGCTGGCCAGCCTTGGCGTGTCGCTGCCGGCGGTGCAGCAGGCGCTGGAGGAACAGAACGCGATCGCCGATTCCGGCTTTTTCGAAACACCCTCCGACCGCGTGCGCCTGCGCGTGAGCGGCCAGTTCGATTCGGTGGCGGCGATCCGCAACTTTCCGATCCACGTCGGCGACCGCGACTTCCGCATCGGCGACGTGGCCACGGTGCACCGCGGCTTTTCCGACCCGGCCGCACCGCGGATGCGCTTCATGGGCCACGACGCGCTGGGCATCGCGGTGTCGATGAAACCCGGCGGCGACATCCTCAAGCTGGGCAGGAACCTGGAAATCGCATTCGCCACCGCGCAGAAGGAGCTGCCGGTCGGCATGCGCCTGGCCAAGGTGTCCGACCAGCCGGCGGCGGTTCGCGCCTCGGTGGCCGAATTCATGGAGGTGCTCACCGAGGCGGTCGCGATCGTGCTGCTGGTGAGCTTCTTCTCGCTGGGCCTGCGCACCGGCACGGTGGTGGCGCTGACCATCCCGCTGGTGCTGGCGATGACCTTCGCGGCGATGAAGTTCTTCGACATCGGCCTGCACAAGATCTCGCTGGGCGCGCTGGTGCTGGCGCTGGGCCTGCTGGTGGACGATGCCATCATCGCGGTGGAGATGATGGCGGTGAAGCTCGAACAGGGCTTCGACAAGCTGCGTGCGGCGGCCTTCGCATGGGAGAGCACCGCCTTCCCGATGCTCACCGGCACCCTGGTCACCGCTGCCGGCTTCCTGCCGATCGCCACCGCCGCCTCCAGCACCGGCGAGTACACGCGCTCGATTTTCGAGGTCGTCACCCTCGCCCTGCTGCTGTCGTGGATCGCCGCGGTGGTGTTCATCCCCTACATCGGCAGCCTGCTGCTGAAGGATCTGGCGCATCGCCCGCAGGCCGCCACGGTGCATGCCCACGACCCGTACCAGACGCGCTTCTACCAGCGTTTCCGCGCGCTCGTGGGCTGGTGCGTGGAACACCGCAAGACCGTCATCGCCATCACCCTGGCGGCCTTCGTCGCGTCCATCGGCCTGTTCCGCTACGTGCCGCAACAGTTCTTCCCCGACTCCACCCGGCTCGAATTGATGGTGGACCTCAAGCTGCCCGAAGGCGCCTCGCTCAAGGCCACCCAGGCGCAGGTCGCCAAGCTCGAAGCCCTGCTCAAGGGCCACAAGGGGCTGAAGAACTACGTGGCCTACGTCGGAACCGGCTCGCCGCGGTTCTACCTGCCGCTGGACCAGCAACTGCCGGCGACCAGCTTCGCCCAGTTCGTGCTGCTGGCCGACGACATCGACTCGCGCGAGGCGATCCGCAGTTGGCTGATCGACACCTTCGCGAAGAAGTTCACCGACGTGCAGGCGCGCGTGACCCGGCTGGAAAACGGCCCACCGGTGGGCTACCCGATCCAGTTCCGGGTCTCCGGCGAGCACATCGACACCGTCCGCCAGCTCGCCCTGCAGGTGGCCGCGCAGGTGCGCAAGAACCCCAACGTCACCAACGTCAACCTCGACTGGCACGAGCCAAGCAAGGTGGTGCGGCTGGTGGTGGACCAGGATCGCGCGCGCGCGCTGGGGGTGAGCAGCGCCGAGCTGGCGACGTTCCTGCGCAACTCGCTTTCCGGCGGCCACGTGTCCAATTACCGCGAGAACAAGGAACTGATCGAGATCCTGTTGCGCGGCCCGGAACGCGAGCGCGAGAACCTTGGCCTGCTCGGCAGCCTGGCGGTGCCGACCAACAACGGCGGCACCGTGCCGCTGGCGCAGATCGCCACGCTGGAATACGGCTTCGAGGAAGGCATCATCTGGCGCCGCAACCGCCTGCCGACGGTGACCGTGCGCGCCGACATCTACAAACCCGACGTCACCCCGCCCAGCGTGACCGCGCAAATCGAGCCCACGCTCGATGGCATCCGCGCCAAACTGCCGGCCGGATACCTGCTGGAAACCGGCGGCACGGTCGAGGATTCCGCGCGCGGCCAGGCCTCGGTCAACGCCGGCATCCCGTTGTTCATCTTCGTGGTGACCACGCTGCTGATGCTGCAATTGCGCAGCTTTTCCAAGGTGGCAATGGTGTGGCTGACCGCGCCGCTGGGGCTGATCGGGGTGGTGCTGTTCCTGCTGGTGCTGCGGGTGCCGTTCGGCTTCGTGGCGATGCTGGGCACGATCGCCTTGTTCGGCATGATCATGCGCAACTCGGTGATCCTGGTGGACCAGATCGAGCAGGACATCGGCGCCGGCCACGACCGCCGCACCGCGATCATCGACGCCACCGTGCGCCGCTTCCGCCCGATCGTGCTGACCGCACTGGCCGCGGTGCTGGCCATGATCCCGCTCTCACGCAGCGTGTTCTTCGGACCGATGGCGGTGGCGATCATGGGCGGCCTGATCGTGGCCACCGCGCTCACCCTGCTGTTCCTGCCGGCGTTGTACGCGGCATGGTTCCGGGTGGAAAAGGCCGCGACGGCCTGACACGGCAAGGGGCGGGTTCGCTTCGGGCAAGCGAGCGACGTGGATGACTGACGCACCGTCCGCGATTCTTGTTCCGGTTCGGCGTAGCCTTGTCAAGGCTTGGGCCAAGGCGCGTCGTTCGGAGTCGGGATCGTGTCACGTGAATTCTCCCGCAGGACGTTTCTCAAGGGCGCCGGCGGCATGCTGGCGGCGACCTGGTACGGCCTGCGGGTGGAACCCGGCTTGGCGGCGACCGCCCCGGCCTTGCATGGGTATCCACGAACCTTCGTGTTCCGCCAGGCCGAGATCCTCGCCAACCTGCGCAGCTATGCCGACTGGAGCAAGCCGTTCCGCCCGTTCGACGGCCTGATCGCCAAGCTGTTGCAGGAAGAACGAACGGACACCGTGAGCGCGGCGAACCTGGAGTATGTGACGCGCTTCAAGCAGGCGTTCGCGCAGAAGTTCGCCATCCTCCACTTCAACGGGCGTGCGCGTCGACCCACGTTCGAGACGGCAGGCTGGTTCGCCGGCTGGTGGCTCTACCAGGCCGGGGCGCTGACCACCCAGGCCGCCGATTCCGGCACCGACCTGGTGCAGGTTTCGACGTTGGCGCCGTTTCCACTGGTGGCCGACGGCTTCGGCGACATCTGGGCCGACTTGGTGATCACCGCGACCGGCTCGGACGGCAAGCCCGACTTTTCGGTCGCCGAACAAGTGCGCCTGCTCGGAACCGATCCCCCGACCGGCACCCTGCAGATCCAGCGCGGTTGCTACGGAACCATCGCCAGGGCGTGGCCAGCCGGCAGCTACGTCGCGGCCCACGTCACCGCGGGCCCGTGGTATCGCGGCGGTGACAAGATCTGGCTCTACAACTTCGCCACCTCGGCGCCACCGGGTCCGCAAGGCCAGAGCGTCATCGACGCCATCCTCGCCGGCCTGCAGCCACGCTTTGCCGCGGGCGGCGACCTGGCGATCCTTGACGGCATCGAACTTGACGTGTTCCGGATCGGCAACCAGGAACGCGCCAACGCCGATGCCGACGGCGATGGCGTCGCCGACCAGGCGATGTCCGGCGCCGTCGACCTGTACGCCTGCGGGCTGATCCAGTACGCGCAACGCCTGCGCACGATGCTCGGTCCGAATCGGCTGTTGATGGTCGACGGCAACGGAGGCCAGCGACCGGACCTGGCGACCAGCAACGGCATCGAAAGCGAGGGGATTCCCAACATCACCGACGTCGACCAGCTCGCCTGGTCACAGGGATTGGCCGTGCTGGCCTACGGCAGTCACACGATGCAGGCTACGAAAGTGTCGTATGGCCTGTACAAGTTCAATCCAACGCTGACGGCGCCAGCGCTGTTCTCGCGCTTTCGGCTCGGGCTGGCAGCCGCACTGCTTGCCGGAAGCGCGGTCTCGTTCTACGACGAGCCGATCCCCGGCAGCACACGCGGGCTGGCGATCGGGCCGGATTCCGGTGACTTTCCCAACCAGTTCACCGTTTGGGACGAAATCCTCGGCGGCGGCGGAATCGGCCGCTCGAAGTGGCTGGGTGCACCCATCGGTGCCGCCGTCCATCTGGCCGAGTCGATGCCTGACCTGTACGGCGGAACCGGCGTTGACCTGACGCCGGAGTTCGTCGCCGGCATCGAACGTCCCGGCGTGACGCTCAGGCGGATCACCCACGCCGATGGCTCGTTCCTGCAGTTGACCGCGACCGGCGACTTCTCGATCCGCCTGCCGTCGGTGTCGATCACCGGGCCGGACCTGACCCTGGTCATCGACATCCATGCCGACCCGCTGCCGGAGTTCGGCCCGCATGCCCCGCGTTACGTGTACGCATCGGCTTGGTTCGGCACCCAGCACACCGCGGAGCAACGCCTTCCGGTCGACCCGCAATGGAACCATCTGGTCATCGCGTTCCGTCGCCTCTCGGGCAGCGCCATCTCCTTGCGCCTGCGCACCGAGCGCGGCGTTCCGCTGCGACTGCGCAGGATCAAGACGATCGCCTCACCTGACCTTGCGTTGCGCGAATTCGCCAACGGCGTGATATTCGCCAACCCCTCCGATGCTTCGGCCGCATTCGACCTTGCCACCCTGCTTCCGGGCCGCTCGCTGCGCAGGCTCAGGGGTAGCGCCAACCAGGACCCAGCAGTCAACAACGGCCAGGCAGTTGCCGGCACGCTCGTCCTGCCGCCGATCGACGGCCTCCTGCTCGCACGCGCCGACGTCTTCCCCTGACCCACGCGCGAACGCGCTCCGCCGCCGTCCACGCCATCCCGGCCGCCAGCCCTCATCCTTGCCGCCAGCCCGCCCGCCGTCTATCATGCGCAGCCTTGCCGCGCGACCCTTCGCGCGGCTCGCTTGGCCGGGTAGCTCAGTTGGTAGAGCAGGTGACTGAAAATCACCGTGTCGGCGGTTCGATTCCGTCCC
>CAZXGS010000031.1:0-36786 GCA_964640525.1 uncultured Gammaproteobacteria bacterium
GATCAGGCCGCCTTCTTCGCGGCCAACTGCCGCAGCACGTACTGCAGGATGCCACCGTGCCGGAAGTACTCGACTTCCTTCGGGGTCAGCAACAACACTTCGACGTGGAAGCGGGTCTGGGTGCCGTCGGCGCCGGTGGCCACCACCTGCGCCTCGCGGGCGGCGCCGTCCTTGAGGCCGACGATGTCGTAGCGCTCCGAGCCGTCCAGCCCCAGCACCTGCGCATTCTGGCCGTCCACGAAGCGCAGCGGCAGCACGCCCATGCCGACGAGGTTGGAGCGATGGATGCGCTCGAAGCTCTCGGCGATCACCGCCTTCACGCCCAGCAGCAAGGTGCCCTTGGCCGCCCAGTCGCGGCTGGAGCCGGTGCCGTATTCCTTGCCGGCAATCACCACCAGCGGGGTGCCGTCGGCCTTGTACTTCATCGCCGCGTCGTAGATCGACAGCTTCTCCGGCGGGTTGCTGCCGAAGTACAGGGTGTTGCCGCCTTCCTCGCCGTGGAAGAACTGGTTCTTGATGCGGATGTTGGCGAAGGTGCCGCGCACCATCACGTCGTCGTTGCCGCGGCGGCTGCCGTAGCTGTTGAAGTCCTTTTGCTGCACGCCGCGCTCGATCAGGTAGCGGCCGGCCGGCGAGTCCTTCTTGATGCTGCCGGCCGGCGAGATGTGGTCGGTGGTGATCGAGTCGCCGAACAGGCCGAGCACGCGGGCGCCGTGGATGTCGGCGATCTGCCCGACCTGCATGGTCATGCCGTCGAAGTAGGGCGGATTCTTGATGTAGGTCGAGTCGCCGCTCCAGGCATAACGGTCGCCGTCGGGCGAGGCGATCGCATTCCAGCGCGAATCGCCGGCGAACACGTTGGCGTAGTTGCGCACGTACATCTCCGAGTCGATCGAGCCGGCGATGGCGTCGGCGATCTCGCGGTTGCTCGGCCAGATGTCCTTGAGGTAGACCGGCTTGCCGTCGCTGCCGGTGCCCAGCGGGTCGTGGGTGAGGTCGGTGTCGATGGTGCCGGCGAGCGCGTAGGCGACCACCAGCGGCGGCGAGGCGAGGTAGTTCATCTTCACCTCGGCGTGGATGCGGCCCTCGAAGTTGCGGTTGCCCGAGAGCACCGCGGCCACCGCCAGGTCGCTGCGCGCGATCCCTGCCGAGACGGCGTCCGGCAGCGGGCCGGAGTTGCCGATGCAGGTGGTGCAGCCGTAGCCGACGAGATAGAAACCGAGCTTCTCCAGCTCCGACAGCAACCCGGCCTTGCGCAGGTAGTCGGTGACCACCAGCGAGCCGGGGGCGAGCGAGGTCTTCACCCACGGCTTGGACTTCAGGCCCTTGGCCGCGGCATTGCGCGCCAGCAGGCCGGCCGCCATCAATACCGCCGGGTTGGAGGTGTTGGTGCAGGAGGTGATCGCGGCGATCACCACCGCGCCGTCGGTGAGCTCGCAGTGCTGCTCGTCCACGCAGATCTTCGCGCTGGCGCGGCTGGCCAGGTGCGTGGCCTGCGTCTGCGCGCCGCCCTCGTTGTCCTCGCGCGCGGCGTCGCCGTCCTTCGGCTTGCGGTTGGCGGTGAGCAGCTTGACGTTGCTGCGGAAGTTGTCCTGCATGTCGCCGAGCAGGACGCGATCTTGCGGCCGCTTGGGGCCGGCCAGTGACGGCTTCACGTCGGCCAGATCGAGCTTGAGGATGGTCGAGTATTTCGCGTCGGCCATGCCCGGCTCGTGCCACAGGCCCTGTTCGCGCGCGTAGGCTTCGACCAGCGCGATGTGGGCCTCGTCGCGGCCGGAAAGACGCAGGTAACGCAAGGTCTCGGCGTCGACCGGGAAGATGCCGCAGGTGGCGCCGTATTCGGGCGACATGTTGCCGATCGTCGCGCGGTCGGCCAGCGGCAGGTGTTGCAGGCCATCGCCGAAATATTCGACGAACTTGCCAACCACGCCGAGCTTGCGCAGCGCCTGGGTGATGGTGAGCACCAAATCGGTGGCGGTGGCGCCCTCGGGCAGCTTGCCGCTGAGCTTCACGCCCACCACCTGCGGGATCAGCATCGACGAGGGTTGCCCGAGCATGGCCGCCTCGGCCTCGATGCCGCCCACGCCCCAGCCGAGCACGCCCAGGCCGTTGACCATGGTGGTGTGCGAGTCGGTGCCGAACACGGTGTCGGGGAAGGCCCAGGTCGCGCCGTCGCTGGTCCGCGTCATCACCACCCGCGCCAGGTGTTCGAGGTTGACCTGGTGGACGATGCCGGTGCGCGGCGGCACCACCTTGAAATTGGAAAACGCCTTCTGGCCCCAGCGCAGGAAGCTGTAGCGCTCGCCGTTGCGGCCGAATTCGATCTGGCTGTTGAGGTCGACCGCGTTGGCGCTGCCGAAGGCATCGACCTGGACCGAATGGTCGATCACCAGTTCGGCCGGCGAGAGCGGATTGATCCGGGTCGGATCGCCGCCGAGCGCGATCATCGCATCGCGCATCGCCGCCAGGTCCACCACGCAAGGCACCCCGGTGAAGTCCTGCAGGATCACCCGCGCCGGCATGAACGCGATCTCGGTGTCGGACTCGGCCTTCGGTTCCCAGCCCGCGACCGCCTCGATCGCTTCCTTCGTCACGCTGACCCCGTCCTCATGACGCAGCAGATTTTCCAGCAGGACCTTCATCGAATACGGCAGGCGCGCGATGTCGAAGCGCTCGCCGAGCTTGCGCAGGCTGTGGAAGTGGAAGCTCTGGCCGTTGACGGAAAGCTGCGCGCGGGTGGCGAAGGAATCGCTCATGGAGGCTCCGGGAGATGGGCGGGTGAGGGTCGGGCGGAAGCCGACCCTGCGACCGCTTATTATGCCCAAAGCAAATGCACACTGCAGCCGTCAAAGCCGCGGTCGCAGGGCACTTGCGGTGCTGGAAGCCTTGCCCGAGGCGCTTGCCTTGGCGGCGGTCCAGGCCACAGGCTGGCGTCACCAGATCGACGCGGGCGCGTCGACGGCATCGACACGCCATGAATCGCCGCTGCGCGCGAGGTAATACAAGGCGCAGGTGGCGTCGTGCGGCAGGAACGCAAACCGAACGGCGATGATGGCGTGGGCCCGATCCTCGGACACGACCGCGCGGCTGGTTTCGATGGCGAACCGGGCATTCGGAAACTGCGAATGAAACCGATCAACACGATTCGCGGACGCGTACAAGCTTTCCATCCGCGCGCGGGGCTGAAGCAGGATGGCGGGGTTGCGTGGAGCGGGAAGCTTTGCGGCGGTCTGGTTGGCCGCGAACAGTCCGTCAAGCAGGTTGCCTGCAATGTCATGTTCGCGCGCAAACCCGGATATCGCTGCACGGTCGCTCCGACACATGCATCCCGGTGCGAGTCGATGGCCCGACCGTGGGTTGTCGCAACGGCGCATGGTCGAATCGAACAGAACAACTTCATCGCTCGCGCCGAGCGAGCCAAGAGGAAATGGACGTGGCGATCCGATGGCGGCCTGCAATATGTCCGTTTGCTCGGCATTCGACGCCGGCAACGGCTGCGGCCTGCGTTCGTCAATGCGGTGGTGCAGGTGGCCATGAGGGGTCCGGGCGACGATCACGGAAACGATACCCGCCAAGGCCAATGCGATCAACGCAACCTTGTCCCAACGGATATGCCATGCCATCGAGGTTCCTTGTCGCGATGGTTCACCCCAGCCATTCCCGCGCCGCCGCCAGCATCTGCGCGCGGCGCAGGTACAGGTCCCATTGGCTGCCGCCGAGTTGGCGCCAGAGCACCGCCGAGCGCAGCGCGCACAGCAGGATGGCGCGGATCTCGGCGACGATCGGTGGTTGCTGCAGGTACACCGGGTTGCCCTGGACGGTGACGGTCGGGCGCAGGTTGCTGATGGTGGATGCGTACAGTTCGCCCAGGCGCGTGAGCACGGTCGGGTGGGTGGGCCCGAGGTGTGCGCGCTGGCGGGCGACCTGTTCCAGGCCCTCACGCAGCAAATCGTGCAGGGGACGGTTGGCGTGGTAGCTGCGCTCCACCCGCAGCACGCTCACCGCCAGCCGCAGCAGCATGGTGTCGCGTTCGGCGCCGCCCTCGATCTGCTTGACCACGGCCAGCAGGCCGGGGCGCAGGTCGCCGGCACGGCCGTACACCGCCTCGACCGAATCGGCGTCGAAGCGGAACAGGCTGTCGATGCACACCGCCAGTGGCGCTGTCTGGGCGTCGCCGGTCTCGGCGATCTGGCGCACCAATTGGCAGGCCTGCAGGACACCGGCGAAGGCGAGCACGCGCTCTGTCATGGGACGAAACTCATCGGCCGGAGGAATCCGGGAGGCTCACGAGGCGCAAGAATCGCATGCGGCACGACCGGATCGCGAGGCGTCGGCGATCGCCGGGGCGTCGGTGGTGGCGATCACGGCGCCGCCAAGGCACACCGGTCCATCGTAAAACACCACCGACTGGCCGGGCGTGACCGCGCGCTGGGGGGCGTCGAAGACGACCTCGACGCTGCCGTCTTCGCGCTCGCGAACGCGGCAGTCGGCATCGGCCTGGCGGTAGCGGGTCTTGGCGGTGCAGGCGAATGCGCGCGCCGGTGGTGCCCCGGCGACCCAGTGCGCGGATTCGCTGTGCAGGCTGTGCGAGGCCAGCCACGGGCTGTCGTGGCCCTGGTCCACATACAGCACGTTGCCCGCCACGTCCTTGCCCACGACGTACCACGGCGCCGGACCGCGGCCACGCACGCCGCCGATGTGCAAGCCCTCGCGCTGGCCGAGGGTGTAGAAGTACACGCCCGGATGCTCGCCGAGCGTGTCGCCCCGAGGGTCGCGGATCGGTCCGGGCTGCATCGGGATGTAGCGCGCCAGGAAGGCGCGGAAGTCGCGCTCACCGATGAAGCAGATGCCGGTGGAATCCTTTTTGGCGTGGGTCGGCAAGCGTGCGGCGCGCGCCAGTTCGCGCACCTGCGCCTTCGGCAGGTGGCCGATCGGGAACTGCGTGAATGCGAGTTGCTGCTGGCCGAGTTGGTGCAGGAAGTAGCTCTGGTCCTTGCTGGCGTCGAACCCGCGCAGCAGTCGCCAGCGGCCGTCTTGCCGATCCACGCGCGCGTAGTGGCCGGTGGCGATGCGGCTGGCGCCCAGCGCCAGCGCGGCGTCGAGGAACGTCTTGAACTTGATCTCGCGATTGCACAGCACGTCGGGGTTGGGCGTGCGGCCGGCGCGGTATTCGTCGATGAAGTGGCAGAACACTTCGTTCCAGTATTCGCGCGCGAAGTTGCGCGCGTGGAAGGGGATGCCGAGCCGGCCGCACACCGCCAGCGCATCGCGGCGGTCGTCCTCGGCGCGGCAGCCGCCCGTGTCGGCGGCATCGACGGCATCCTCGTCCCAGTTGCGCATGAACAGGCCCTCGACCTCCACGCCGGCGCGGGTGAGCAGCAGCGCGGCGACCGAAGAGTCCACGCCGCCGGAGACGCCGAGCATGACCTTGTCAGCCATGGCGGCCGCCTCGTGGGGACGTCGTCGGGATGGCAGGCGCGGTGACGGGCGGGGCGCTGGCGCAGCTCACGTCAGGCCAACTGTGCCAGCACCGCCAACGGATGCCGGCTGCCGCCGAGGTAATCGGTCACCGCGCGCCAGACCAGCGGGCTGCGGTGGCGGGCGTGGGCGGCCTGCAATTCGCCAGGGGTCATCCACAGCGCGCGCACGATGCCGGTGTCCAGCGGGCGCTGCGGGTGATGGCGCAATGCGGTCGCGGCCAGCGCCACGCGCAGGAAGTGGCGTCCATCGTGCGGGCTTTTCCACTGGTACACGCCAACCAGCGCCGTGGGTTCCACGTCCCAGCCGGTTTCCTCCAGGGTCTCGCGCGCGGCCGCGGCGAGCAAGGACTCGTCAGGTTCCAGGTGGCCAGCGGGTTGGTTGAGCACCAGTTTGCCGGCAACCGATTCTTCCACCAGCAACAGCGCGCCATCGCAGGCGACCAGGGTGGCCACGGTGACGTCGGGTTGCCAGGTTCCGCCGTTCCCGTTGCGGGCGCCGTTGGCGGTCAGGGGGCTGGGCATGCGGGTCGTGGCGGGCGGTCGGTGGGCGCACCGGAACCGTCATGGTGCCTGCAACGACCGCGTGCCGTCCACGGCTTCCCGCGCGTGCGGCGGCTTCTATAATCTGCGCATGGCCCATCCTCTTCAATGCCCGGCGTTCGCCGGTCCCTCGCGCAAGCGACCTTCCGACCCGGACGCCCAGCGCGGGGTGGCGGTGGCGACCGCCAAGCCAGAGACCGCCAGGCCGCCGCTGTATCAGGTGCTGCTGCTCAACGACGACTTCACCCCGATGGATTTCGTGGTGATGGTGCTGCAGCAGTTCTTCGGCATGGACATCGAGAAGGCCACCCAGGTCATGCTGCACGTCCACACCCGCGGGCGCGGGGTGTGCGGGGTGTTCACCCGCGAGGTGGCCGAGGCCAAGGTGACCCAGGTCAACGAGTTTTCCCGCCAGAACCAGCATCCGCTGCTGTGCACGATGGAGAAGGCGTGATGGCGCGCGAATGTGTGAACGGGTGCCGCGGTGCATCGGTTTTGGCGTTGCATGATGGCGAGCCGGGCGTGCGCGCCATCAGGATGGAAAAAGCGTAGCGTGTCCCCATAAGGTGATCAGAAGACCAGGAGCCGACCCTCCATGTTCAGCAAGGATCTCGAGTTCACCATCGGCCAGTGCTACAAGCAGGCGCGCGAGTCACGGCATGAGTTCATGACCGTCGAGCACCTGCTGCTGGCCCTGCTCGACAATGCTTCCGCGGCTTCGGTGCTGCGTGCGGTCGGCTGCGACACCCGCAAGCTGGCCGACGAGCTGCGCAAGACCATCCGCGAGACCGTCCCGGTGCTGCCGGAGAACGACGCCCGCGACACCCAGCCCACGCTCGGTTTCCAGCGCGTGCTGCAGCGCGCGGTCTATCACGTTCAGTCCTCGGGCAAGAAGGAAGTCACCGGCGCCAACGTGCTGGTGGCGATCTTCGGCGAGAAGGACTCGCACGCGGTGTATTACCTGGCGCAGCAGGACGTGACCCGGCTGGACGTGGTCAATTACCTCTCCCACGGCGTGGCCAAGCTCGGCCACGACGAGCCGCAGGCCGACGCCGCCAAGGGCGAGCCGCAGCACAAGGACGGCGAGGGCGGCGACGAGCCCAAGGGCAGCGCGCTGGCCGAGTACGCCACCAACCTCAACGAGCAGGCGCTGGCCGGCAAGATCGACCCGCTGGTCGGGCGCACCGAGGAAATCGAGCGCACCATCCAGGTGCTGTGCCGGCGGCGCAAGAACAACCCGCTGTATGTCGGCGATGCCGGCGTGGGCAAGACCGCGCTGGCCGAAGGGCTGGCCAAGCGGATCGTGGAAGCGCAGGTGCCGGCGGTGCTGGGCGATGCGGTGATCTGGTCGCTCGACCTCGGCGCGCTGGTGGCCGGCACCAAGTACCGCGGTGATTTCGAGAAGCGCCTGAAGGCGGTGATCGCCGAGCTGAAGAAGCTGCCCGGCTCGATCCTGTTCATCGACGAGATCCACACCATCATTGGCGCCGGCTCGGCCAGCGGCGGCACCATGGATGCCTCCAACCTGATCAAGCCAGCGCTGGCATCCGGCGAGCTGCGCTGCATCGGCTCGACCACGTTCCAGGAATACCGTGGGGTGTTCGAGAAGGACCGCGCGCTGGCGCGGCGCTTCCAGAAGATCGACGTGCTCGAACCCACCGTGGCCGAATCGGTGGCGATCCTCAACGGCCTGAAGTCGAAGTTCGAGGAGCACCACGCGGTCTCCTACACCAGCGAGGCGCTGCAGGCGGCGGTGGACCTGTCGGTCAAGCACATCGGCGACCGCCTGTTGCCGGACAAGGCGATCGACGTGATCGACGAGGCCGGCGCGCGCCAGCGACTGGTGCCCGAGGAGCAACGCAAGACGGTGGTGGACGTGCCGGAGATCGAGTTCATCGTCGCCCGCATGGCGCGCATCCCGGCCAAGCAGGTCTCTGCCTCCGACAAGGACGTACTGCGCAACCTCGAGCGCAACCTGAAGATGGTGATCTTCGGCCAGGATCCGGCGATCGAAATGCTCGCCGCGGCGATCAAGCTGGCGCGCTCGGGGCTGAGTCAGCCGGACAAGCCCATCGGCAACTTCCTGTTCGCCGGCCCGACCGGCGTGGGCAAGACCGAGGTAACGCGGCAGCTCGCCATGCAGCTGGGCATCGAATTGGTGCGCTTCGACATGTCCGAGTACATGGAATCGCACTCGGTCTCGCGGCTGATCGGCGCGCCTCCTGGCTACGTCGGTTTCGACCAGGGCGGGCTGCTGACCGAGAAGATCGTCAAGACCCCGCACTGCGTGCTGCTGCTGGACGAGATCGAGAAGGCACATCCGGACGTGTACAACGTCCTGCTGCAGATCATGGACCACGGTACCCTGACCGACACCAACGGTCGCGAAGCAAACTTCCGCAACGTGATCCTGGTGATGACCACCAATGCCGGCGCGGCGCAGGCGGCGCGGCGCTCGATCGGCTTCACCCAGCAGGACCACGCCACCGACGCGATGGAAGTGGTGCGCCGGCAGTTCTCGCCGGAGTTCCGCAACCGCCTGGACGCGATCATCCAGTTCGGCGGGCTGAACTTCGAACACATCCTGCGCGTGGTGGACAAGTTCGTGATCGAACTGGAGACCCAGCTCCACGACAAGCGCGTCAGCCTGAGCGTCACCTCGGAGGCGCGGCAGTGGCTGGCCGAACACGGCTTCGATCCGCTGATGGGCGCCCGGCCGATGGCGCGGGTGATCCAGGAAAAGATCAAGCGCCCGCTGGCGGACGAACTGCTGTTCGGCAAGCTGGTCGGCGGTGGCCGGGTCACGGTCGCGGTCGAGCACGGCGAGCTGAGCGTGCATGCTGAGGAAGAGGCGCCAAAGCTGCTTACCGCGACGGTCGAATGAGCGCGCCGGGCCGCCATCCCTGGCGGCTTGGCGTGCGTGACCGATTTTTCGCGCCGGGGTGGTAGGCTGTCGGCTCGAATTCGTGGAGGCCGCCGGAATCGTCATGCGTCGAATCGCTTCGTTGCTCAGTTGTTGCATGCTCGCTGCATGCGCCACCACCCAGACCAGCCCCACGCTCCAGAAGCCGCATTCGACCCTTGCACGCACCGGCATTCCCGCGGTCGATGCCCTCTACGTGCGGCTCGAGACCGACACCTCGCGCTACAACGCCGGCCTGGACAGCCTCGCCCGCGGCGACAGCGAGGTTGGCGTCAAGGCGATCACCCAGGCCGGTGCCGACCTGCTGGATGCCGCCGACCGCTGCCAGAGCACGCCTTCCTGCGACGTCAGCCGCTTCGTCGCCGCCTACGATGCGTTGCTCAAGCGCCAGGCCAGCGACATCGACGGCAGCGCCGGCTTTGCCGATGTCACCGACAACCAGCGTCCGCCGGGTTCGGATCTGTCGCCGCAGGGCTCGCCGGTCATCGCCAACCTGCCTGCAGCCGCGCGCCCGGTGGCGATGCTCAAGGGCCGCGACCTGCGCCAGATCATCACCATCAACGAGCCGATGAAGGCGGCGCTGACCGATTGGCTGACCTCGCGGCGCGCCAACCTGATCGACGCGTGGGAAAACTACCAGTACATGCGCCAGTTGATGTGGCCCGAGTACCAGCAGGCCGGGCTGCCGGAAGCGCTGTTGTTCGGCATCCTGGCGCAGGAGTCCGGCGGCAAGGTACATGCGGTCTCGCGCTCGGGCGCGGCTGGCCCGCTGCAGTTCATGCCGGCCACCGGTGCGGCGTATGGCTTGGGCGTGATCAACGGTTTCGACACCCGCTACGACCCCACCCTCGCCACGCGCGCCAACGTGGCTTACCTGAATGCACGCTTTGCCGAACTGGGCAACAACCTGGAGCTTGCGGTTGCGGCCTACAACGGAGGCGAGGGCAGGATGCAGCGGTTGTACAACAGCACCGGCGGCAAGAGCTTCTGGGACCCCGAGGTGTATGGCCAGTTGCCGCCCGAAACCCGCGATTACGTGCCGCGGGTACTGGCCGCGGCGTGGCTGTTCCTGAATCCCAAGGAATACGGCCTGCAGTTCCCGCGCATCCATGCCGGTGAGCCGCAGCTGTTGACGCTGGCACGTGGCACCTCGATCAACGAGCTGACCTTGTGTCTTGGCAACAACGGCGTGCGTGATGGCTGGTTCCGCGCCTTGCGCAACCTCAACCCGCGCTACGACCCGCAGGACCCGATCCCTGCCGGGACGGTGTTGCGCGTGCCGCCCTTCGTGATGCACCTGTACAAGGACGATTGCCTGGGCAACCCGACGCGTGCGCAGATGGCCGCCGACCTGGCGGCAGCGCGCATGCCGGTGGTCGTTGCCGCGGCCCCGGCGCGCCCACAGCCGCCGGCAGTCGAACGCCGGCCATCCGCCTACACCTACGTCGTGCGCCACGGCGAGACCTTGTCGGAGATCGCCGACCGCAAGGACTGCGACGTGGGCGAGCTGGCGCGCGCCAACCACATGCGATCCGGCCATCATCTGCGCAAGGGCCAGAAGCTGAAAATGGTCGGTTGCGCACGACGTTGATCACGCGCAAGACCCCGCGCCGCACCGGCGTTCGCGGCGCGGCTGTCCACGCGCTGGTTGCTTGGAAGTGAAGGGGACGCTGCGGGCGCTGCTCGGCGCGTTCGCGGCTTGGGTGCTGCTGGCCAGCGCCACTGCGGGTGCCGGACCGCGAGCACCGGTCGGTGCTGGTGCCGCCCAGGCCGGGCCCGCGCTGGTGACGCGCTGCCGCATGATCCTCGACCAGGCACTGACCGCCCGCAATCCGGACACCCGCAAGCTCGCGGTGCAGGCGCTGGGTCTGATCGGCCCGCGCGAGCCATACCTTTCGCGGTTGATGGTGATGGTCAACGACCGCGACGTGCAGGTGCGGATGGCGGCAATTGCGAGCCTGCTGGACCTGCACGATCCGGCCGCCCTGCCGGCGATCCGCCACGCCTACGACGACCCGGTGCCGGAGGTGAGTTTTGCTGCCGCCAGGGCGTTGCAGGCGCTTGGCGATCCGGTCGGACGCCAGGCGCTGATCGCGGTCCTTGGCGGCGGTGACGATGCGGCCTCGGGCTACCTCGCCCACAACACCCGCAGCATGGCGCGCATGTTCTACACCCCGAAATCGCTGGTCCCGTACCTGACGGCGCGCGCAATCGGAATGGCGCACGTGGCCGGACTCGGCGCGGGCGTAGCCTCATTGCAGGGCCTGCTGGCCGACCAGAACCTCTCCGCGCGTGCCAGCGCCGCGCTGCTGCTTGGCCAGGACAAGGATCCGCGCGTGCTGCCGGCGCTGCGCGCCGCCTTGCGCGACAAGGGCGCCGACGTGCGCGCGGCCGCGGTGCATGCGCTGGCACTGCGCGACGATCCGGCATTGCAACCCGACCTGCTGGCGTTGCTCGATGACCGCGACGGCGCGGTGCGGATACGCGCCGCTGCCGCGTGCCTGCGCTTGGAGCTGATCGCCCGCCACGCCATCCGCCCGGTCGCGACAGGCCCAACGAGCCGGGCCATGCGCGCCGGCCCCGGCGGGCCGGCCGCGCACTGACGCCGTTCCATGGTGAGCCGCGTGCTCAGGGCTGCTGCTGATTCCGATCCTGGCGATGCGGCCGTTCGATCGGTGGGTGCGCCGGCACGGGATGCGGCATCGGCACCACCCGTGGCGGAGGATTGCCGTAGATCGGGTGTGGCATCGGCACCACCCGCGGCGGGTTGGGGCGCGGGTGCGGCATCGGCATGACCCGCGGCGGCGGATTGTGATTGCCGTAGATCGGATGCGGCATCGGCATGACCCGCGGCGGCGGATTGTGATTGCCGTAGATCGGATGTGGCAACGGCATGACCCGCGGCGGCGGATTGTGGTTGCCGTAGATCGGATGCGGCATCGGCATGACCCGCGGCGGCATGTGCGAGCCATTCCAGCCGTGCCCGCCATTCCAGCCGTGCCAGCGCCGGTACGGCGGACGCCAGCGGTACCACGACCAGCGCTGCGCGTAGAACGGCCGGTAACGGTAGTAGTTGTCCCAGTAGCCCTGGATCGAGAAGGCCACGATCGGCAGGCCGTAGGCGGGCCCGTATTCCATCGCCGGCATCCATTGCTGGCCGGCGTCGATTTCCAGTGCTTCGCCGGGCATCCAGCCGCGTTCGTCGTAGGCGATCACGTCGCACCACTGCCAGCCCGGGGTGCAGCCCTGGATATCGACCTGGCTGCCTTCGCGCAGCAGATCGACCTGCGGGTAGTCCTGGTCGGGGCCAGCCATCAACGGCGCGTCGGAGGTGACGTAGGCCGGAGTCGCCTGTGCAAACGCCGGCAGTGCCAAGGCGATGGCGGAAGCAATCAACAAGGCGATGGTTTTCATGTGGGTGGCCTCGAGGGTAGGACTGGGCGCCATCCAATGGAGGGCGCATGGCCAGAGTGTGGCGATCGACGCGCATCTGCAAGGCATTCGCGGGTACGCGTTTAGCGTCGATATGGCGGCGATCGCAGCGCCATTCAGGTAGCCGTCGCGGGCATGAACGGGCTGCGTGGGCGATGTCCGGTCCGGCGCCGTACGATCGCCGCTGCGGCATGCGCCGCGGCAGGAGTCATGCGTTTCGTCGCCTTGCGCATGGCGGATTTCGGTGTGGCCAGGTCAGTCGAGCTGGCGGGAGACCGTCTCGGCGGCTGGCGGCGAGGGCAGCTCCGCGGTGGCGACCACGACGCGGTTGCGCCCGCCGCGTTTGGCCGCGTACAGCGCGGTGTCGGCGTGGGCGAACAGGTCCTCGGCGTGGAAGCCGTGGTCGCGGTCGGCGCGCGCGATGCCCATGCTCAGGCTCAGGCCCGACAAGGGTGGCGTGGTGGTGCTCGCGGCGGCGACGACGCCAAGGCGGATGGCCTCGGCGATCGCCGCGGTTTCGCCCGGGGCGCGATCGGCACATGCAATCAGGAACTCGTCGCCGCCAAAACGGCCCAGCAGGTCGTCGCTGTTCAAGTGCTGGTGGACGACACCGACGACCACCTTGAGCGCGGTGTCGCCCGCAAGGTGTCCCTGCTGGTCGTTGATCTGCTTGAAGTGGTCGCAGTCGAACACGATCAGATCCAGCGGGCGACCGAACCGCGCCAGGTGTTCGAGCAGCTTGCGCAGCTCCTCGGCGAATGCGCGGCGGTTGAGGATGCCGGTCAGCGGATCGTTGGTGGCTTGCTGGCGAAGCTGTTCGGAGGCACTGCGCAGGCTGCGTCGCTCGGCATCCAGCACTTTTTGCTGGCGCAGCAGTCGCTCGCTCTGGCTGGTCAGCTTCGCCTGGCGGCGCATCGACAGCCCCAGCAGCACCAGGAACGCCGGGAACAGCACGCCGACCCACACCACCCAGCGCGGCACGGTCGAGACGACGCGATCGACGATGCGTGTGCGGGCAGGTACGGGTTGCGCCGATGCCGCGGTTGCATCGGTCCGGGTCGCCTCCGTGGGATCGGTGACATGGATGGTCACCAACGCCGGCGAGGTGGCAGGAGCTTGCGTGGTGCTGGGGTTCGCTTCGGTCGGTGCTGCTGGAGGCTGCTCCGATGTCGCCGGTGTGCTGGCTTCCAGTGCAGGCGCAGGCGGCTGGGTCGGGCCGTCCGGTGCCGCAGGTCGCAAGCCGGCCCGGTCATGCGGCGCGGGTGGCGGGAGCCCTCGCGCAGGATCGCCCCAGGGCGGTGGCGGCGGTCGCTGATTTCCTTCCGGTGGTGGCGGCGGTCGCAGGCCCGGCGGAGGTCGTTGGCCGAGCGGTGGTCGTTGGTCGGGCGGTGGTCGTTGGCCTGGCGGTGGCATCTGTGCATTGGCCATGCTGGCCAGCAGGACCAGCGCACCTGCGCATGCCAGTGCGATGGCGCAGCAGCGGACGCGCGATGCCAAGGCGTTGCGTGCAGGCGGGCAGGTCGCGGCATGCATGGCATTCGGTCTGGAAAATGACCCCGCAGTTACGATACGCCAACCGCGATGGGCATGGACAGGCGACTGCGGAACTGCCCGCGCAGCAGCCACAGACTGGTCAATGCCTGCAGGCTGACGGTGGCCACCGACAGGTGCCACAGGTCCTCCAGCCGGAAGCCGGGACGGTGCGAGAGCAGCAAGCCGGGAATGGCGAACGTGAACAGCCGCGAACCACTGCTGAGCAGCGAGGGCACGGTGTTCCCGAGCGCCTGAAACGTCCCCGAGCAGGTGAAGATCAAACCCGAGGCGACGAAGTTCCAGGCGATGATGCGCAACAGGTCGGTCGCCACCAGCAGCGCCTGCGGATCGCGGCCATTGCCGAACGGCCGCACCAGCGCCTCCGGGTGCCACTGGCACAGCAGCGTCAGCACCACCATCACCGCGCAGCTTGCCAGCGCGGCGTGGCGGAAGGTCGCGCGCACGCGATCGTGAAGGCCGGCGCCCATGTTCTGTCCGGCAATCGGCGAAACCGCGAAGGCGATCGCCATCGCCGGCAGGAACACCGCCTGCATCACCCGCGAGCCGATGCCGTAGCCGGCCTGCGCGGATGCGCCGAAGTCGCGGATGATGAAGTAGATGGTCACGACCAGCACGAACATCAGCGCGAACTCGCCGCCGGCCGGCAAGCCGATCGCCAGGATCCGCCGGCACGCCGGCGGATGCGGCTTGACCAGCACGGGCTGGAAGCCGACGAAGGTTTCCAGGCGCAGGAAATACACCACCATCAGCACGACCCCGACGGCCATCGACAGGCTCGTTGCCAGCCCCGCGCCGGCAACCCCGAGCGGATGCCCGGTGCCCCAGCCGGCGATCAGCACCGGGGCGAGGATCGCATTGATGAGCACGGCGGCGATCTGCACGATCATGCCCGGCATCGCCAGACCGGTGCCGCGCAGGGCCGCGCCCATCGCCACCACCGCGAATTGCAGCGCCATGCCGGGCAGGAACCAGAGCAGGTAGGTGTGCGCCGCCTGCGCGGTCGCGGCATCGGCGCCCAGCGTGCTGGCGTAGAACCCGGCCACTGCGTATCCGATCACCAGCGTTCCCAGCCCGCACAGCGTCGCCAGCAGCAGGGACTGGTTGTAGATCAGGTTGGCGTCGTCGCGGTCCTTGCGGCCAGCCGCCTGCGCGATCAGGGTGGTGGTGCCGATCGCCAGCACCTGGGTCAGCGCCAGGATCAGGAACGAAATGTTGCCCGCTGCGCCGACCCCGGCGATCGCGGCGTCGCCAAGATGGGAGACGAAATACAGATCCACCAGCACGTACATGGTCTGGAAGAACATGCCCAGCGCGATCGGCAGCGCCATCCTGGCGAGATGGCGGGGGATCGAGCCGACGGTGAGATCGTGCATGGCGAAGGCGTGTGGAAGCGTCCGCGGAAGGTACGGCAGGGGCAACCGGATCGCCACTGACAGATGTCACCGGCATGACTTCCGGCTGGCGCGGGCGTGATGCCGGGCATGCGAGGATGGTGCATGAACTTGCGAAACCTCCGCCTGGCGTGGGTGCTGGCCGCGCTGACGCTGGTGCCGGTCGTGCAGGCGCGCACGGTGTACCGTTGCCTGCGCGATGGCAGCGTCAGCCTGTCCACCGCGCCCGAGCCCGGCTCGCGCTGCCAGGCCCGGTTGGTGGCCGACGATGCGGCGAAGCTGCCCAACCTGTGGGGCGTCGATGGCACCCGCAGCGGCGCCATCTACGCGCGCATGCAGGACGGGGTGATGGTGTACGGCACCCGTGAGCTGCCAGGCGCGACGCGGTTGATGGCCTTCACCGTCACCCCGCCGCCGGGTTCCCCGGCCCATCCGGGGCTGGGCCGGCTCGGCCAGCCGATGACCCACGTCGAGGCCGCGGCCTTCGCCGCCGCTGCCCGCGCCAACGGCATCGACGACGCCTGGCTGCGCGCGGTGGCGCATGCCGAAAGCGGCATGCAGGCCGATGCCGTCTCGCCCAAGGGCGCGCAGGGCATCATGCAGTTGATGCCGCAGGTCGCGGCCAGCTACCGCGTGGCCGACCCCTTCCAGCCGGCGCAAGCGATCGCCGGCGGCGCGCACTACCTGGGCGACCTGCTGCGCCGCTACCGTGGCGATCGTCGTCTGGCGACGGCCGCCTACAATGCGGGCGCCGGCGCGGTGCAGCGTTATGGCGGTGTCCCGCCGTACGCGGAAACGCAGGCCTATGTGGATCGCGTCGAAGCGCTGTACCTGCTGTACGATCGTGCGCTGGTGTCGACGCCCATTGCGGGTCGACGGCGCCGTTGATGAGCCCCGCATTCCTTCCCGGAGACTTCGCGATGATCGGCTATGTCACCCTCGGCACCAACGACATCCAGCGCGCGGCGTCGTTCTACGACAGCCTGCTTGGCGAGCTTGGCGCGAAGCGGTTCATGGAGTTCGAGCGCTTCATCGCCTGGGCGCAGTCGCCGTCGCGCCCGGGCTTGGCGGTCGCGCTTCCCTACGATGGCAACAAGGCCACCGTCGGCAATGGCGTGATGGTGGCGCTGGCGGTGGACAGTCGCGACAAGGTCGACGCGATCCATCGCAAGGCGCTGGAACTGGGCGCCACCGATGAGGGTCCGGTCGGCCCGCGAGGCGATGGTTTCTACGCCGGCTATTTTCGCGATCTGGACGGCAACAAGCTGAACGTGTTCTTCATGGGCTGATCCCGCGTCGCGGCGAAGCGGCAAGGGCAGGGCAGGGAGCGACGAACATGCGTATCGAACTGCAGATGCTGGCTTGGGGCGCGGTGCTGGGTTTGGTTCAACTGTTCCTGGTGGTGGTCGGCGGGATGCGCCAGCGAAGCGTCACCTGGCGGGTCGGTGCCCGCGATGACACGCCGCCGCCGCTGACCGGCGTCCCGGCGCGGCTGGAGCGGGCCCAGCGCAACTTCATGGAGACCTTTCCGCTGTTTGCCGCCGCCGTGCTGGTGCTGGCCGCCAGCGGGCGCGCCGACGCAAACAGCGCGCTGGGTGCGCAGTTGTGGTTGGGTGCGCGGGTCGCCTATGTCCCCTTGTATGCGGCCGGGGTGGCGTGGGTGCGCTCGCTGGCGTGGGCGGCAGCGCTCGTCGGGTTAGCGATGGTGCTTCTTCCGCTTCTTCACGGATGATTTCGACGCTCCGGCCGGCGGCGGTGCGCTGGCGCCGATGGCGAGGTAATTGCCGGCTTTCGGCGGCGCCACGCTGTGGACGGTCTGCGCCGGGTTGATCCGGTAGGCCAGCGCGCAGTGCCAGTCGCCACCCATGTCCTTCCAGCACAGGCCGGCGTGCTGGTAGAAGTTCTGGTAGCGGCACGCGTGGCCAGGGTTGGCCAGCCATTCGGGGCTGGATTTGCGCTGGCACTGGTAGATGCGGAAGTCACCGCTGATCGGGTACACCGGCAGGCTGGGGTCGGCGCGCACGGCCAGGGTGTCTTTCGCCGGATCGTACGCGCGCGGGGTGGACGAAACCGACAGCCGCACCTCGCCGAGCAAGTAGAGCACCGATCCGTGGTCGCCGACCCTTTCCATGTCGCAGGCCAGGAAGCGCAACGCTTGCTGAAAGCTGGGTCCACCCTTGATCGGCAGATCGCGCAGCGGGCAGATCGCCGGGTCGCGCGCACCGAAATCCGCGCCGATGGTGGCCAGCGCCGGCCATGGCAGCAACGCCAGCAGGATTGCGGGGACGATTTGGGCGGCGCCGAAGGTCATGCGTCGCAGGCTACCCCGGGTGCGCCAAGGGTGACAAGCCGCTGCCGGGTGCGCCCGTGGCAACGGCCAGGATTGCCTGCGATTGACCCGCCGCCTGCGAGCCCGTATCCTTTGCCGCTTATGTCCGCAGGCCTACCCGCGTCGCTGGATGCATGGCGCATGCTGGCGGCGCGGCGCAGCTTTGCAGGCGTCTTGCCGTTGCAGTCGATGCCGCGGCTGTGCGAGGCGCTGGAGCAGCCCGATGGCGATTGCCAGTACGAGCTGGCGTTCGATCGTGGGACGCTGGACGTGCCGCACATCGCGATCCGCGCCCGCGCGCAGTTGCCGTTGCTGTGCCAGCGCAGCCTCAAGCGCTTCCTGTTGCCGGTGGAGGTGACGCAGAAGCTGGCGCTGGTGGCAGACGAAGATCAGGAAGCCGCGTTGCCGGAAGGCTACGAGGCGTTGGTGGTGGACGCGGAGGGCACGATCCATCCGGCGCAGTTGATCGAGGACGAATTGATCCTCGCGCTGCCGGTGGTGGCGGTCGATCCGGCCACCGAGCCGGTGGCGCTGAGCTGGCCGGCGTCGGGACGAGAAGTGGCAGCGGCCGAGGAGACAGCGGCGCGCGCCAATCCGTTCGCGGTACTGGCGGAACTGAAGAACAAGAAGCAACCCCATCGGCCCTGACCGGCCGGACGCACCATTCGGAGAACAACATGGCTGTGCAGAAGTCCCGCGTTTCCCCGTCCCGCAAGGGCATGCGCCAGGCCCACGACGCCCTCAGCGCCAAGCTCCTGTCCACCGACAAGACCAGCGGCGAGACCCACATCCGTCATCACATCACCAAGGACGGCTACTATCGCGGTCGCCGCGTGATCGTGGGCAAGGACGCAGTGGAAGCCGAAGACTGAACCCGCGCGGCGTGCGCGCAATGGTCTGGAGAACGTGGTGACGCAATCCGCGCAGCGCGCGTACGCGCGCATCGCCGGCACCGGCAGCTTTCTGCCCGAGAAGGTGCTGACCAACGACGACTTGGCGAAGATCGTCCAGACCAGCGACGAGTGGATCCGCGAGCGCACAGGCATCGCCCAGCGCCATGTCGCCGCCGAGGGCCAGACCACCAGCGACCTGGCGACCGAGGCCGGTCGTCGCGCCATGGAAGCGGCCGGCGTGACCGGTGCGGACGTGCAACTGCTGATCGTCGGCACCACCACCCCCGACCTGATCTTCCCGTCCACCGCCTGCCTGGTGCAGAACAACCTGGGCGCGAACGGCTGCATGGCCTTCGACGTCAACGCGGCGTGCTCGGGTTTCATGTACGCGCTGTCGGTCGCCGACCAGTTCATCCGCAGCGGCGCGATCCAGACCGCGCTGGTGATCGGCGCCGAAACCCTCACCCGCATGCTCGACTGGTCCGACCGCGGCACCTGCGTGCTGTTCGGCGACGGCGCCGGCGCGGTGGTGCTCAAGGCCGATGCCGAGACCGGCATCATCTCCACCCACATGCACGCCGACGGTGCCCACAAGCGCCTGCTGTGGAATCCGGTCGGCGTTTCGGTCGGCTTCAAGCCGGAAGAGAAGAACGCCGGCGTACGCGTGCTGATGACCGGCAACGAGGTGTTCAAGGTCGCGGTCAAGACCCTGGATGCGGTGGTCGAGGAAGCCCTGGCCGCCAACGGCCTGGAGCGCGGCGCGATCGACTGGCTGATCCCGCACCAGGCCAACCTGCGCATCATCCAGGCCACCGCCAAGCGCCTGAACATGCCAATGGAGCGGGTCATCGTCACCGTGGACCGCCACGGCAACACCTCCTCCGGCTCTGTGCCGCTGGCGCTGGACGAGGCGGTGCGTTCGGGCCGCGTGCAGCGCGGCCAGATGCTGCTGCTGGAAGCCTTCGGCGGCGGCTTCACCTGGGGCTCGGCGCTGCTGCGTTACTGAGCAGGCGGCTGCCGGCCGCCAAGCCGGGCGGGCGTGGCAAGTTTCGTCGCCACCCGAGGCGTACGTCGGACCCGACACACAGCTTCGGCATCGATCGCGGGTCCGGTTGCGTTCGACACGTTCCATCGCGGGTATCGTTGCTCGGCGGATTCGGCTGCACGATGGGACCGGGCTGACCATGGCGACCTTCAAGGACCTGCAAGTCACGCTGGACGGCGGCAGCGGCCTGTCGACGCGCGAGCTTGGGCTCGACGCCTGCCACGTCGAGAGCGTGTTCCTGTCGCAGCTGCCGCGCGGGTTTCTGATCGACGGCAAGGAAAAGTTCGTGATCGACCTGTGCCAAGGCACGCCGCGGCCCAACGGGATGCCAAGCCCCGTCATCGACAGCATGCGCTATCGGGACGCCGGATCGGTGGCGATCGTCTCGATCGCGGATTTCGACACGACCTCGAGTTGTTCGCCGATTTCCACCAGTTCTACCTGCAGGATGAATGGGTCGACGGTGACCTGTCCGATGCCTGGGACGAGCATGCCGAACAGCGCCTGCTGGACGTGGCGTTGGGCGTGGTCGGCATCGGCACGGTCCGCAACATGGATGTGCCGGTCTGCGTCGAAATCCTGACTGCGACTCCGGCCCTGGATCTGGACGCCTTTGATCACGTCGTCGAGTGCGCGCCGGAAGTCGGGAGCGGCCGCATCGTGGTCGCCGGCTGCACGGACTACTTTCCGGACGCCAAGCGGATCGAGGTGCCGGCCGGCACGTATCGCCTTCGCGCCAGCTTTGCCGGGCTGGACACGTTGTCGTCCGACGGACTGGACGGCGAGGACCGTTACCGCATCCAGCGTTGGCAAGCTCCCGCCATCGCTCCGATGGTCCTGAAGCAACGGCCGCAATGACGCGAGGATCGATGCATGCCGCGCATCCGGTACGTCAGGCGTGTTCGTGGCTTTGCCGCTCGACGTGACATGCGGCCGTCGACGGCGGGCGATCGGTGTGGCTCACCTCGATTTGCGATCAATCCTTTGGATTGGGGAACGCGCTGAATCCGCTCACCTCGTCCTCGCGGATGTCCTGCATGGATCCGGCCCGGTCCAGGATCACGGTGATGTGGCTGCGCTCCGTCATGGCATGCTCGTTCTTGGTGGATGTGGCTCGGAGGATGCTCCCGGCCCGTCGCACGGGCTGGGACGGCAACGCGGGGATGGGATTCTGGCGGAAACAAGACGCTGAAGAGCAAGCATCGGTGCCAGCACGGACGTGATGCGGATTTGGCGCGCAGCGGTCAGCGGCCCGAAAAAGCAAAAGGGCCAATGAGCGCAAACTCATTGACCCTCGTGCTTGAAGTGGCGCGCCCGGAGAGATTCGAACTCCCGACCACCAAGTTCGTAGCCTGGTGCTCTATCCAGCTGAGCTACGGGCGCGCTGAACTTGTAATTATGCGCAGGAGCGGCGGTGTTCGTCAATGCGGTTGGCACGCATGCGATGGCTTTCCATCGGCCGCAACGGCCAGGCAGGAAGGTTGGCGCGGTTCGTCAGGCGCCGGCAATCCGTGCGCGCAGGCGCCCCGCGCGTTGCAGCGGCCGAGCGATGCACGCATCCACGGCGGCCGGCTCGGCCCACAGTTCCACGCCCAGGCGGGCGCGTGAGAGTGCGGTGTACAGCAATTGCCGGGTCAGCAGCGGGTGGCCCGGTTGCGGCGGCAGCAGCACGGCGACGTGGGCGTATTCGGAACCCTGGCTCTTGTGGATGGTCAGCGCGAAGGCGCTTTCGTGGACGGGCAGGGCGTCGGTGTCGAACACCCGCGGCGTGCCTGCAGCGGCGTCGGCGCGAGGCGGGCCTCCGGGTTCGAACACCACCTGCAGGCGCGATTCGCCTTGGTCATCGGCGATGCACAGGCACAGGCCGACGTCGCCGTTGGCCAAGCCGCTGGCGCCGTCGTTGCGCAGTACGACCACCGTGCGACCGGCAAACCAGCCCGGTGCATCCTCCGGGGCGCCGCCGAGCAGGCGCTCCAGTTTGGCGTTTGCGGCCCGGGCGCCGAACGGGCCCTCACGCAGGGCGCACAGCAACTGGCAGGACTTGAGCCCGTCCAGCGCGCGCGTCACCGAGGGTGCGTCCGCGGCGGCGTGGACGTCCATCGCGCCGGCCGCAGACAGCGTCTTGCGCAGGCGCAGACTCCACGCGCGCAGGCGCTGCGACAGGTCGCGTTCATCGGCCAGCGCATGGCGGACTGCGCCGGCGCCGGCGGCGTTCCACGCGGTGCCGAAGGACTGAGTGTCGCCGCAGCGCACGGCGTCGTTGATGGCGGCCAACTCGCGCTGGGAACGGAAACTGTGGCGCAGGCGCACCAGCGCCGGGCCGTCGGTCAACGCGGCGACCACGTCGGCCAGCACGCTGCCGGTGTCCACCGAGGCGAGTTGGTCGGCATCGCCCACCAGCACCAGTGCGGTGTGTTCGTCGAGCGCATCGAGCAGGGCGTGCAGCAGGGCGAGGTCCAGCATCGAGGCCTCGTCCACCACCACGATATCGGCCGGCAGCGGCGCGCGCGCATGGTGTCCGAAGCGACCGTCGCCGCTTGCGCCAAGCAGGCCGTGAACGGTGTCGCAGGGGGCCTCCAGCAGGGCGTCCATGCGCTGTGCCGCTGTCGCATCCAGACGCTCGCGCAATTTGCGGCCGCCCTCGCGCAAGGCCTCTGCCAGGCGGCGGGCGGCCTTGCCGGTGGGTGCGGCGAGGCGAATCGACGGCATGCTTCCATGCGCAGTCAGGTGCGCATGAGCCATCGCCAGCAACATGCGCAGCACGGTGGTGGTCTTGCCGGTGCCGGGGCCGCCGGTGAGGACGAACAGAGCGCGGCCGGCTGCCTGCCGCACGGCCTGACGCTGCGGTTGGTCGGCGCGGTCGGGCGTGGCGTCGAACCAGCTCGCTAGGTCGGCTTCGGGCAGGGCCGGAAGGGCGCTTGCCGGTGCATTCAGGCGCGCGTGCAGGGCGTGGCCGATGGCGACTTCGTGGAGCAGGTTGCGGCGCAGGTAGAAGGCTTCGCCATCGAGTGCAAATGGGGTGGCGGGAATCGCGGCATCGGGGTTCACCCGGCCCACCCAGCCGTTGGCGGGCGCGTCGGCGAGCGCTTGGATCGCGGTGGCCACGCGCTCGCGCTCCGGCCATGCGGGCATGCAGGCGGATGGCGCGGCGAGCATCAACGCCGCGTCGCCGCGTCCGTCGGCGAAGCTGGCCCAGGCCGCGGCCACGGCGAGGGCTTCCGGGCCGCCGTGGGCGAGCACCCAGCGCGCGACCGCACGGTCGATGGGGCGCCATGCCTCGGACGCCTCGCGCAGGTAACGCGTGCCTGCATCCAGTCCAGTCGGAACTGCACTCATGCCGCGCTCCTGCGCATCGACAGGCCGGTTTGCATGGCGTCCAGCAGGGCATCGTCGAAGCGGTGCCTCCACACCCCGCAGGGGCTGCCATCGGCAAGTTGCAGGCCGGTGGCGCGCACGAACAGGTACCAGCAATCGCCCAGGTGCCTGCCGCGGTCGTAGGCCGCGCCCAGGCGCTGGCGCAGGTAGCGCTCGGTCGCCAGCGCGTACAGCAGGGCCTGCAAGGAATAGCCGGCGTGATCCATTGCCGCGTCCAGCGCGGTGCGTGAGTAGGACTCCAGCCGCGGCGCATCGGCGGGCTCGAGGCGGTTGCCTTTCCAGTCCAGCACGTGGACGCGTCCGTCGTGCTGGAACAACAGGTCGATCTTGCCAGTCATCACTCCGCACAGGTCCTGCGATCGCGCGGGGATCAGGTGCGGGTGGCCGGCCTGCGCGCACAGCGCGCCGAGGTGTTGCAGACTGACGCCGTCCAGGGCGTAGTCGAAGGCCATTTCGACGCGCAGATGCGCGGCTGGAATCTTCGCCAGGCGCAGGCCGTGGCCGTCGAGGTCGGCATCCAGCACCGCCTGCAGGCGCGTGGCCACGCGTTGCGCGAGGGTGGCCGGTGGAATGTCGCGGTGGCTGACATGGCAGGCGGCCAGTTGTTCGCGGACAAGGTCGAGTTGCCGGTCGAGCGGGATGCCGATGCGGCGGTGTTCGAGGATGGCGTGCAGGGCGTTGCCGAAGGGGACGCCGGCCACCGCATGCAGGCCATCGAGTTCGGGTGCTGGCGTGCGCGTTGCCGGGTCGTTGCGGGAGGACGCCGGGGCGTCGTCCTGTGCAAGCGGGTGGACGTCGTCGTCCTCGTCGCTCTCGGCCTGTGCTCGCGAACCCGGGTCGGCGTCCAGCCGGCGCGAGGGCCGTGCCAGGGTGCTGAAGCTGTGGCGCGTGGGCAGCGGCAGGACGCAGGGCGCCGGCATCGGCCGCGCTTGGTGGGTCGCGGAGGCATCGGCTGCAAGCGTGAGCCGGCCAGGGAACGCCGGCGGCGCGGTGACCACGTCGATGTGCGCGTCGCGCGCCTGCTGCCTGGCGATCGCAGCGTGGATGGCCGGCGCACACAGCGCCAGCGGTGCCTCCCTGGGGTTGCTGGCGCTGGGGTTGCTGGCGTTGGGTTTGCTGGCGCCGGGTTTGCTGGCGCCGGGTTTGCTGACGCCGGGGTTGCTGGCGCTGGGGTTGCTGGCGGCGGTGGCGGCAGGCTTGCCGCGGCTCGCTTGGACGGGCGCTTCAGGTGCGGCGGGGAGCCACAGGTGGCAGGCATGCTTGGCGCGGGTCAGGGCGACGTACAGCAGGCGGAAGCGCTCGTCCTGCTCCTCGCGCGACACCTGGATCGTGGCGTCCTCGTCCAGTGCCAGCCGGCGCGTGCCGTCCTCGCCGGTCAGCACGCGCAGCCCGCGTGCCGTTACTTCGCCGTGCTTCCACAGCGTCGGCAGGAACACCATGCCGAATTCGAGACCCTTGCTGGCGTGCGCGGTCATCACCTGCACGCATGCGGCATCCGACTCCAGCCGCTGGCTGCATTCCTCGCTCGATTCCTCGTCGCCGTCATCGCCATCGCGTTGTTCGCGCAGCCAATCCAGCATGCCGAGCATGCCGATCTGGCCGTCATCGTGGTGCTGCAGCAACTCGCCGATGTGGCGCAGGTCGGTGAGCATGCGCTCGCCGTGCGCGTAGTGCAGTTGGGTGGCGCCGATGTGCTGGGCGAGGTCGGTGAGCAACGCCAGCACGCCGCTGTCGCGCCACAGCGCGTGCCAGCGGTGGAAGCGTTCGACCTGCTCGCGCCAGCGCGGGTCGTCGACGCCCAGCGCGCGCAGGTCGTGGTAGGTCCATCCCAGCAGGCGCGTGGCCAGGCCCGCGCGCACGCGGCGCGGCCGGTCGCAATGGGCCACCGCGTCGAGCAGCAGCAACACCTCGGCGGCGAGCTCGGTCTTGAACACGTTGCCGCGGCCGCGGTTGACGCAGGGCACGCCGCGGCGATGCAACAAATCCACCAGCGTGTTCGCCTGGTGATGGGCATGCACAAGCACGCACAGGTCGCCTGCGGTCAGTGCGCGTTCGCCAAGGCGGTGGTTGGCCACCGGGTCCAGCAGATGCGCGATGACGTCCGCGCAAGCGTGCAGGGCATCGTGCAGATCATTTTCGGCGGTCAGCCGGTACAGGGTCAGCGCGGCGCCGTTCCACGCCGCATCGGTCCTGGAATCGTGGGCGGACTCGGCGGCTTCGAAGCTGACCTGGGTGGCGCTGCCGGGTGCGCCGAGGCGATGGCCCATCCAGGCGTAGAGCGTGTTGATCGCCTCCACGCAGGCGCTGGAGGAGCGGTAGTTGGTGCGCAGTGGCAGGCGATCGGCAGCCGGCATGCCCTTGCTGGCCTTCTCGAAGGTGTGGATGTCGCCACCGCGGAAGCGGTAGATCGCCTGCTTGGGGTCGCCTACCAGCACCAGCCGGCCACGCGGCGACCCGTCGCGGTGCTGGTAGATCGCCTCGACGATCGCGTACTGCACCGGGTCGGTGTCCTGGAACTCGTCGATCAGCGCCGCCGGCCATGCGGCGAACAGCGCATCGGCCAGCGGCCTGGCCTGCGCGTGTTCGACGCGCACGCCGTCGCGAACGCGGGTGAGCAGGGCGTCGAAGCCGAGTTGGCCGCTGGCATGCATGCGCTGGTCGAGTTGCTTGCGCAGCCAGCGCTGGGCCGCGGCCCAGGCGCCGGTCCGCAACGCCTGGACGCGGACCGCAACGCTGTCCAGCGTCGCGGCGATCTGCGCATCCTCCGCTGCGGTCTTGAGCACGCCGGTGCGCTTGCGTGCGTTGGCGATCAGCGTGCCCAGATCGCTCCTGGACACACTGCCGCGCCAACCCTTCGACACCACTACTTCGGCCAGTTCCAGCAAGAGCCGCGGCAGGATCGCATTTTTGGCCCAAGTGCCGGCTCGCGTGGCCAGTTCGCGCAAGGATGCGGCCCATGCCTCGGGCCAGAGCTCGCCGGCAGGCGCGGTGTCGGTGACCTCCAGGCCCGGTTGCAGCAGGCCTGCGACCACCTTGCCGCGCTCGCTGCCGAGCTGGGCGCGGATCACCACCGCACGGTCCCGCACGGCAGTCGCCTCGGCGTCGAATGCCTCGCCGGCGGCGGCCGGGGTATGGATCAGGCGCCACAGGTCGTCGGCGACCTCCTCGTGCACGGCGCTGGCATCGCCAAGGCGGGGTGGCTGGAAGCCGCTGCCGGCGGCGAACGGGTGGTCGGTCAGGATGCGCAGGCACAGGCCGTGCAGGGTGAGGATCGGTGCGGCATCCAACTCGGCCAGTGCGAGCACGAGGCGCACTTGGTCGGTGGCGCGTTGCGCCGGGTTGGCATGCCAGCGCGTGTGCAGCAAGAGCGCATCGGTGTCGGTGGATGCCGGCTCCGCTGCGATGCCCTGCGCGCATCGCTCCAGCGCCTGGATGATGCGCGCGCGCAGGCGCGAGCGGAGTTCGGCGACGGCGGCCTTGGTGAAGGTCGCCACCACGATCTGCCGCGGCGAGAGCGATTGCTCCAGCAGCAAGCGCAGGTACAGCACGGCGATCGTCCAGGTCTTGCCGGTGCCGGCACTGGCGTCCACGAGACTGCGGCCGCATGGGCCCAGCGGCAGGTCGCGCCAGTCGCGGACGCGGGTGCATGGCTCAGTCATGCGCGTGGGTGGACGTACGCCCGGGAATTGGCAGGTGCATGAGTGCATCGGCGGCCTGTGCGTAGGCAAGCAGTTCCTGCGTGTAGCGGGCAGCGTCCGCGTGTTGCCTGGCGTCGAAGCCGCGCCCGCGGCTCAACAGCGCCGTGGCGGCGTCGTAGTCGCGCTCGCCGGTGTGGAAGTCGCTGGACTCGAAGGCCTTGGTGGCTGCCGTTGCAGTTTCGGTGGCCGCGAGCACCGCGTGGCTGGTCCTGGGGAAATACGCCGGTGGCTGGCTTGTCGCCTGCTGGTGGAGCGCGATGATCCGCGCCAGTTTCCCGCGCAGTGCGGACAGCATCGCTGCGCGCGCGTCGGGATGGGCAAGCAAGTGCTCGTCCCAGGCGCGCAGTTCGGTCTGCAGCGGCAGGTCGGTGCCGCCGGCGGCGAGCACCGTCACCCGCACTGCGGGCAGCGGGTCCAGATCGGCGCATTGCAGCCGCAATGCGGCCCACGGGACGAAGATGGCCATGCGCTCGCCCAGCGTGAGATCCGCGGCGTTCTTGAGCGCCTTGGCGATGTCTTCGTGGGCGCTCGGGAAGGCATGCAGCAGGTTCCAGCCGGGCGGCCCGTCGAGCGCGAAGGCGTGCTCGATGGCGCCGTGCAGCCGGACCGGGGCGTTGCCTTGCGCGGATGGCAGTTGCACGTCCAGCAGGATCGTGCGTGTCTGCGTGGCCGGGATGCGTTGGGCGTGGGCGAGCGCCAGCAAGGCCAGCACCGCGTTGGCTTCGGCGTGCCAGGCGCGTTGCCCGAGTTCGCCCGGCGCCAGCAGGCCGCCGTGTTCGACCCAGGCCGGGATCATGGCGGCATGCCAGCGCGGCGCACCCGCAGCGCTGAAGCCCAGCGGCAAGGCCTGCTCGAAGAACAGCCTGCGCGCGATCGTGTGCAGCCGCGGCAGGCTGGCCTCCAGCGGCTCGCTGTCCTGCAGCGACCGATCCTCCAGCGCCGACAGGTCGAGCTGCATGCGTTGCAACAGCAAATCCTGCGCCGGCTTTTTCCAAAACCGCAGCAGCGCTGCCAGCTCCAATGCGGCTGGCAACGGATCCGGCGGCAGCGATCTTCCGTGCAGGAACGGCGGGGATTCGGCGCTGCCGCGCTCGCGCGAGCCAACCCACGCCTGCGCAAAGGAGAACAATGCCGGGTCCTTGCCATCGAAATAACGTGCGTCGAAGGGCTGCAGCGGGTGTTCGACCAGCCAGGGCCGCGACGCGCGAGGGCTTCCATCGACCGCGCGCGTGTTTGCCAGGCTGTCCAGCAGTTCGGCCAGCGGTGCGGCCGGGTTGCGTGGCTTGCCGTCGCGCACGCCGCAGCCGACCCAGCTCAGGTGCAGGCGCTCGCGCGCGGCCATCACGGTTTCCAGGAACATCCAGCGGTCGTCGCTGCGCACGTCGCGGTCGCCGACGCGATGCAGGTGCGCCATCAGGTCGATGCCGCCATCGCTGGACGTGCGCGGCAACTGGCCATCGTCGAGCCCGAGCACGCACACCATCGCGAAAGGCAGGCCGCGCCGGGCCACCATGTTGCAGAACGTCACCCCGCCGGGGCGGCGCGCGTGTGCCGGCACCTCGGCAAGTGCGTCGAGCAGCAGCTCCCGGACGACCTCGAATTCCAGTTCGGGATCGATGCCGCCGGCCAGCGGCTCGCTGCCGATGCGCGCGAGCATCGCCTGCAGCGAGGACCACGCGCTGCGTGCGTCGGCATCGCCGCGGTCGATCCGCAGCAGCACCTCCACCCGTCGCTGCAGGTCGTCGGCCCATTGGCTGGCCGGCTTGGTCAACGAGGACATCGCATGCCAGGCGCGCAATTCGCACAGCAGACGGTCGAGTGCGCCCAGCGCGGCGCTGTCCGGGCCCTGCACGCCGGCGACCGGCAGCAGCGTGCAGCCATCGGGCAGGGTGAGCACGTTCTCGCGCGCGGCATCGACGGATTCGCCGCAGACGTAGCCGGCGAGCATGCGGTCCACGCCCCAGGCCAGCGTGTGCAGCGGCGTGGCCGGCAGCCCGAAGTCGCGGCGATGTTCGGCGTCCAGGCCCCACGCCGCGCCGCTGGCGCGCAGCCAGCGCAGCAGTGCGTCGAGGGCGGATGCATCCGTGCCCAGCGCGCGGGCGACCTCCGGTACCGCCAGCAGGTCGGCGACATCGCTCGCGCTCACCCGCCCCTGGGCGACCTGCAGCACCTGCGCCAGGCAGGTGAACAGGCGGTGGCTGTGCTGGATCGGCGTGCCGACCAGCATCCACGGCAGGTGGCGCTGCGTGGGGTCACCGGATGCGCCGAACACCGCCGGCAGCAGCGGCGCGAAGCGGCCCATGTCGGGCGCCATCACCAGCATCTGCTGCGGCTGGATGCCGTCATCGAGGGCAGCCAGGAGGGCGTCGTGCAACACCTCCAGTTCACGCAGCGCGGTGTGGCAGGCGTGGATGCGCAGGCTGGCGTCATCGCGCGGGGCGCTGGCGGCGGTGGCAAGCAGGCCCGGCTGCAGTTGGCGGATGCTCTCCTGCATGCAGGCCAGGCGACTGACTGGCGTGGCCGGGCGCTCGTCCTGATGGTCACGGATGTCGGCCAGGACCTCCCAGCCGGCCAGATCGGCAAAAAAGTGTTGTCCCAGCCGCCCCCAGCGTGCCAGCAGGGGATGGGTCTGGGCTGCGTCGATCCAGTCGCCTCCGCCGGCGGCGTCGATGCGCGCACTCTCCTGCGTTCGCCACAGGCGCAGTGCCTGCAGGTCATCTTTCGCCTGCAGGCCGCCCCAGTATTCGCGGCACGGGTCGGGCAGGTAGGTGAACACCGGTGCATGCCGTGCCCAGGCTTCCAGCACCGCGGCTTCGAGCGGCGCCAGGTGGGTGAGCCCGAACACGTGCAAGGTCGGCAGGTCGAGCGCATCGACATCGCGCAGGTGCGTGCGAAGGCGCTCGAGCACGCTGGCGCGGTGCGCGCCAAGGCGCGCCACGAGGATTTGCCACAGCGGCGCGAGCAGTTCACCTTCCAGCCCGACCAGCGCCGGCGCGTCGATGTGCGCGGTGCCGAAGCGATGTTTGCCGGCTTCCCATGCGCGCAGCCAGTCAGGCCGGTAGGCGAGGTATTGGGTGAGTACGCGCGCCAGTCGGTCGGCGAGCTGGAAGCGGCGCAGGCCCGCGTCGGCGACGCGCGGGTCGAGGTAGGCGGTGATGCGGGTGTCGGTCAAGCCATTGGCTTGCGGGGCGAGCAACACCTCGTGGATGACCCAGCGCAAATGCGTCCGTCGCCAGGCCGGCAGCGCAATTGCCGCATCGCCGAGAAACTGCCGCGAGATCGATTCCAGCCACGCGCTGGGCAAGGTGATGTCGAGGTTGGCGACGATGCTGCCGGGGCCGGCGTGGCGCGCCAGCGCCTCGGCCAGCCACTGCTGCATGCCGGCGTGCGCGGTGATGACCGTCTGCGCTTCAAGGATTGCGGCCGGGCGACTTGCGGCCAGTTGCGCGGCCAGTTCTGGCAGCAACGCTTCAAGCCGACTGGCGCGCAGGATCACCCAGTTGACGGGCTTGCCGTCGGTCATTCCCGATGACCATGTGCGCGACCGCACGCCGACAGGACACGGAACGATGCAGACGCTGGCGGATGCAAGCGCGCTGGCGCGCGGTCAGGCGTGTTGCGCGGTTGCCACTGGCCGCGCGCGGTGATGGCCGCTGCCTCCACCGACGGCCGCCGTGGCGGTGGCTTCAGCTCACCATGCCCTTGATGGCTTCCTGCAGCTCGGCCTCGGTGAAGGGCTTGGTGATGTAGGCCTTGGCGCCCTGGCGCATGCCCCAGGCCTTGTCGGTTTCCTGGTCCTTGGTGGTGACCAGGATCACCGGGATGTGCGCGGTGGTGGATTCCTTGGAGATCTGCCGCGTGGCCTGGAAGCCGTTGAGGTTGGGCATCACCACGTCCATCAGGATCAGGTCGGGGACGTGCTTCTTGGCGGCGGCCACCCCGGCCGAACCGTCCTCGGCAGTGAACACGGTGTGGCCCATCGCTTCGACGATCCGCTTCATGCCCATCAACTGCGACGGGGAATCATCAACGATGAGGATGCGTGCCATGGGGAACCCCTGTGGAAGCCGATGGCCCATTGTAATCGGCCGCAGGGCCTTGTCCATCGGCAAAATCGGCCGCCGGTCGGGCGGCGCGGTGGCAATGCCGGACGGCGATCACAATTGCACCAGCGTGCGACCGAACGAGCCTCCGGCCAGCATGGTCGCGAACACCTCCGGCAATTCGTCCAGGCCAGCGGTGCGGGTGCAGACGGTGCCCAGGCACGCCGGCTTCCAGGCCGTGGCCAGTCGATCCCAAACGGCCAGCCGCTGGGCGTGCGGGGGGCTGGTGGTGGCCACGCCGAGCAGCGAAACCCCGCGCAGGATCATCGGCATCACCGTGGTCGTCAGTTCGTGGCTGGCGGCCAGCCCGCACACGGCGATGTTGCCGCAGGGGTGGGTGGTGCGGGTCAGGCCGGCCAGGATCGGGCCACCGACGGTGTCGATCGCGCCGCCCCAGACGGCGGCCTCCAGCGGCCGTTGCCCGGCAGGCAGTTCGCTGCGCGCGATCACCCGCTGCGCGCCGAGTGCGCGCAGGAAGTCCGCGCGCTCGGGCTTGCCGGAGACCGCATGCACCGCGTAACCGGCGCGGGCGAGGATGGCGATCGCCAGCATGCCCACCCCGCCGCTGGCGCCGGTGACCGCGATCGGGCCCATGTCCGGGTGCTGGTGGTTGTCCTGCATGCGCAGCAGGGCCAGTCCGGCGGTGAAGCCGGCGGTGCCCAGGATCATCGCCTCGCGCAGGTCCAGGCCGGCCGGCAGCGGCACCGTGGTCGCCGCATCCAGGCGCGCGTACTGCGCGTAGCCGCCGTCGCGGGTCTCCGACAGCCACGCGCCGCAGCACAGCACCGCATCGCCTTCGCGAAAACGGGCATCGGTCGAGGAAACCACATGACCGGCCACGTCGATGCCGCCGACCAGCGGGAAGCGTTTGAGGATGCGGCCTTTGCCGGTGCCGGCCAGGGCGTCCTTGTAGTTGACCGACGAGTACGCGACGCGGATCAGCAACTCGCCGGGGGTGAGATCGTCCACGCCGATGTCTTCAATGGCGGCGCGGTGGACGCGGTTTTCCTCGTGGATGCGGAAAGCGCGGAAATGACGGGGAAGGTTCATGGCGAAATGGTGGCTGGCGACGGATCAGCATAGCCGGTGTGCAGGGGCCGGCGCGGCAGGTGCGATCTCACCCGGGCGCGGTGGCATCCACCACGCTGCGGTTGCGGCCGGCGTGCTTGGCCGCGTACAGGGCGACGTCCGCGCGGCGGATCAGGGCTTCGATCTGGACATCGCCGTCGCGACGCCAGGCGATGCCGGCGCTGAAGGTCACCACGCGGCCCGGCGGCAGTTCGGGGATCTGCAGGCGCGCGACCGCCGCATGGATGGACTCCAGGCGAGCGGTCGCGTGGACATGGTCGAAACGCGGGAACGCGAGCAGGAATTCCTCGCCGCCGATGCGGCCGCAGATGTCGTCGGTGCGCAGCGAATCGCGCATGCAGGTCGCCAGCGCGACCAGCACCGCGTCGCCGGCGGCATGCCCGAGGTCATCGTTGATCTGCTTGAACAGGTCCAGGTCGATCAAGGCCACGCAGAACTGCGTACCGTTGCGCCGGCTGTCGTTGAACAGGGCCGCCGAAGCGGCCAGCGTTTCGCGCCGGTTGCGCAAGCCGGTCAGCGCGTCTTCCTGTGCGAGGCGGGTCAACAGACGCTGGGTGCGGATCCGACGCCGGATCGCGTAGCCCAGCGCGAGCACCACCAGCAAGGCAATCGCGATCGCCACGCGCTGCGCGGTCTTGATGTCGCGGTCGTGGCGGATCTGCAGATGGGCAAGGTCGTTCTCGCGCGCCAGCAGGCGTTTCTCGTCGCCGAGCCGTGCCACCTCGAACTGGGCACTGCGCTTGGCCATCTCGTCGGCGAGCTCGCTGCTGCGGATCTGCTCCTGCAAGGCAACCACCTGGCGGGTGTCGGCCAGCGCCGCCGCCAGCTTGCCCTCGCCCTCGGCGGCGCGGGCACGCAGTTGGTAGGCGCGCACCAGCAGCCGCTTGTCGCCGATTCCGGTCAGTGCGGCCACCAGCGTGTCGGCCTGCGCCGCAAGCGGCGGCCAGCGCTGCAGGTCGGCCAGGGTCTGCGCGCGATCCAGATCGGCGCCGACCTGTTGCAGCGGCAGCTTCGCCGCGACCAGTTGATCGTGGGCCTGGGCGAGTTCGTTCAATGCGGCGGGGTAGTCCTGGCGTGCGCGCGCCAATCCGCCCAGCCCGGCGTGGGCGCGACCCTGCAGGGCCAGGTCCTTGGTCGCGACCGCGATCGCCAGCGCGCGGCGGTACGCGCGCAACGCGTCATCCCAGCGTTGCAGGCCGCGGTAACACTCGCCCAGGTGAAGCATGACGATCGCCTCGGCATGGGTGTCGCCGGTCTTGTGCGTGTAGTCCAGCGTGCTCTCGTACATCGCTGCCGCGCGCGCGTATTCCTGACGGTGCAGGAGGATGCGGCCGCTCTCGCTGGCGATGTTCATCCGCTGCGCCACGAGGTTGGGATCGGCCGGATCGCCGGGCAGGACCTGCAGTGCGAGCGTCAGGTCGGACATGGCCTTGGCGTGCTCGCCGAGGGTGTCGTACAGGCCGGCGCGCCGGTACAGGGCGTCGGAGAGTGCGGCCATCGATCCCGCGCTGGCATGGCCATTCGGTGGACGCAGCGGACCCAGCATCGCGATCGCGTGGTCGAAATACGCCATCGCCTGGGCGAATTGCTGTTTCTGCTTGGATGCGAAGCCCACGCAGGTGATCAACTGGGCGGCGAATTCCACTTGGTCGGCGGCGGGTTTCGACGGCACCGCGTCGGCCGCGGCACGGGTTTCCGCCAGCGCGGCGTCGAACTGGTCCTGATCGGAAAGCGCGTTGCACAGGTAGGACCTGGCTTCCAGGATCTGGTTCGGATCGAGCGCGTGCGGGTTTGCCAGCGCTGCGCGGGCCATCCGCACGGCTTCGGTGGCGTCGCGTAGATAGGCGGCGTCGAGGCGATCGTGGAAGGGGTCGGCGGTGGCGTGGGCCGCCAGCAGCAGGGCTGCCATCGCCATGGGCATGGGTGCGATCAACCGCTGCCACCCGCGGTTCCGGATGGCACGTCGTGCCTCCCGGCTGCCGTCGGGCGCGCACGGCGCGGACTGGCGCGATTGCGGGAAACCGCTGGGTACGGACAGCCGCAGGCGGCGGCTTTCCGTCCAGAGCCCGTGCATCCATTGCTTCATGCAGATCCCCGACGACCCCGCGTCCAGCCTACACCCGCACTCGTGGTGAACGCATGCGGCGCGCGCCGGGTCGGCGAAAAAGAACAGGCGGCCGCAGCCGCCTGTTCCGATCCCGCCTGTTGCCGGTGCGATCAGGGCTTGGCCGGCTCCGCGGTCAGCCCCTTCTTCTCCAGGTACGGCTCGACGCTCGGCTCGGCGCCGCGGAAGTCCATCCACAGGTCGTGGGCGTCCTTGGTGCCGCCGCGCGAGAGCACGGTGTCCTCGAAGTGCTGGCCGTTGGCGCGGGTCATGCCGCCGTGCGCGTTGAAATACGCGAACGCGTCCTGGGCCAGCACCGCGGTCCACAGATAGGCGTAGTAGCCGGCCGCGTAGCCATTGCCCCAGATGTGCTGGAAGTAGGTGCTGCGATAGCGCGGCGGCACCTGCGGCACGTCCACGCCGAACTTCTTGAGCGCGGCCGTCTCGAACGCGTCGGCATCCTGGCGCGGCGCATCGGCGGGCAACTGGTGCCAGGCCATGTCGAGCAGGGCGGCCTCGACGTATTCCAGGGTCTCATAGCCCTGGTTGAAGGTGCCCGACTTCTTGATCTTGGCCACCAGTTCAGCAGGCATCGGCGCGCCGGTCTGATAATTCTTCGCGTAGTGGGCGAACACCGTGGGCTCCATCGCCCAGTTCTCGTTGAACTGCGAGGGGAACTCGACGAAGTCGCGCGGGGTGGCGGCGCCGGAGAACATCGGGTACTCCACGTTCGACAACAGGCCGTGCAGGCCGTGGCCGAACTCGTGGAACATCGTGGTCACGTCGTCGAAGGAGATCAGCGCCGGCTGGCCGGGCGCGGGCTTGGTGAAGTTGCACACATTGAACACCACCGCGTGCTGGCCGAGCAGCTTGCTCTGGTCGACGAACGAATCCATCCACGCGCCACCATGCTTGGAGTCGCGCGCGAAGTAGTCGAAGTAGAACAGCGCGATCGACTTGCCCTGCGGATTGAACACCTCGAACACACGCACATCCGGGTTGTAGACCGGCAGGTCGTGGCGCTCCTTGAAGGTCAGTCCGTACATCTTGTTGGCGGCGTAGAACACGCCGTCTTCGAGCACGGTGTCGAGTTTGAAGTAGGGCTTGATCTGGTTTTCGTCGAGGTCGTACTCGGCCTTGCGCACTTGCTCGGCGTAGAACTGCCAGTCCCACGGTTCGAGGGTGAAGGTCGGCTGGTGCGCCGCGGCCTGGTCCTGGTCGATCTGCTGCTGGATGCGCACGGCCTCGGCGTGCGCCTTGGCCACCGCCGGTGCGGCGACCCGGGTCATCAGGTCGATCGCTGCCTTCGGAGTCTTGGCCATCTGGTCTTCCAGAGTGTAGGAAGCGAAGTCCGGGTAGCCGAGCAACTTGGCGCGCTGGGCGCGGATCTGCGCCATCTCGGCAATGATCGCGCGGTTGTCGTTGGGGCCGGCCACGTCGCTGCGCATGATCGAGGCGCGGTAGATCTTCTCGCGCAGGGCGCGATCCTTGAGGTTGGTCAGCACCGGCTGCACGGTGGTGTTCTGCAGCGGCAGCAGCCACTTGCCGTCCAGCCCGCGGGCCTTGGCGGCGGCCGCGGCGGCGGCGATGTCGGCATCGGACATGCCGGCCAATTCGGCCTTGTCGTCCACCACCACCGCACCGTCCTTGGTCGAGGCCAGCACGTTCTTGCCGAACAGGGTGAACAGCGTGGCCAGGCGCTCGTTCATGCCCTTGATGGTCTGCTTGTCCTGCGGGCTGAGCAGGGCGCCATTGTGGACGAACTGGTCGTAGTACTTTTCGACCAGGTGGTTGGATTCGGGGTCCAGATGCAGCTTGGCGCGCTGGTCGTACACCGTTTTGATGCGGGCGAACAGCTTGGCGTTGAGGGTGATGGCGTCCTGGTGCTGTGACAGCTTGGGTGCCATCTCCTCCTCGATCTTCTCGATCGCGTCGCTGGAGTCGGACTGCGAGAGCGCGAAGAACACCTTGGACACGCGGGTCAGCAACTGGCCGGAACGCTCCATCGCCACGATGGTGTTCTGGAAGGTCGGCGGCGCCTTGTTGTTGGCGATCGCGTCGATCTCCTTGCGCTGCTGGGCCATGCCGGCGAGCAGCGCCGGCTCGTAGTCGGAGACCTTGATCGCGTTGAACTGCGGGGCGTGGAACTGCAGCGGGCTGGGCGCGTAGAACGGATTGGCCGCGGTAAAGGCGGGGGTCGGGGCGGTGGCGTGCGCCGGGGCGGCGGGTGCGGCGATGGCGTCGATGGACACGGTCAGGCTGGCGGCGATGGCGATGGTGAGCAGGCTGGGCAGGAAGCGGGCGCGGGACATCGTGGGCGATCCTCGGTTCGTGGGATGGTGGCCGGCAATCGCGCGCGACGCGTGCCGGGAGCGGGAACGGCAGTCGCCCATCATACGGGATGCGCACACCGGGGCCATGTGACGAATGGCAGGGGTGCAGGCGATCGACATGTATTTCCAAGGGCGCGGACGGGCTTGATTCGGGAACCTTGAATCCCGCGGTGAAGCGGTTCGGCGTCGAATGGGCGGTGGAGGCTGTTCCTCGTCACCGCCAAGAATGACGCGACCGCAACGGCCCGTTCCGTTCGGGGTGGGCTTGTTGGAAGATCCGTTCGTGGTGAGCTTGTCGAACCACGAACGGCACGCTCGCGGCCATGGTCACGGTCGCGAATGGAAGGCGGCGAAGTGTTGTGATGCGGGGTGGTTCGACACGGATCGGCTCGAACTTCGTTCTCGACCGATCCTGCTCACCACGAACGGCTGAGGGGCGGTCTGGCCCTCGTTCCGGAAATTCCGTCGGTGATGGGCCGGTCGGAAATTCCGTTGGT
>CAZXGS010000032.1:0-36430 GCA_964640525.1 uncultured Gammaproteobacteria bacterium
TGGCCGGCCGCGGCACCGACATCGTGCTCGGCGGCAACCTCGAGGTCGAGCTGCACGCGCTGGGTGAGATCGGCGAGCACGAGAAGACAGTGGTGCGCGAGCAATGGAAGCAGCGCCACGAGAAGGTCAAGCAGGCCGGCGGCCTGCACATCGTCGGCACCGAGCGCCACGAGTCGCGGCGCATCGACAACCAGTTGCGCGGCCGCTCCGGCCGCCAGGGCGACCCCGGTTCCAGCCGCTTCTACCTGTCCTTCGAGGACAACCTGATGCGGATCTTCGCCTCGGATTTCATCCAGCGGGCGATGAAGATGCTGCGCATGAAGGAAGACGACGTCATCGAATCGCCGATGGTCAGCCGGCAGATCGAGAAGGCGCAGCGCAAGGTCGAGGCGCACAACTTCGACATCCGCAAGAACCTGCTCGAGTTCGACGACGTCAACAACGACCAGCGCAAGGTCATCTACAAGCAGCGCGACGAGCTGCTGGAGAGCGAGTCGGTCGCCGACACCGTGGCCGCGATCCGCGAGGACGTGATCTCCGACACCGTGCGTCGCTTCGTGCCCGAGCACTCGGTGGACGAACAGTGGGACCTGCCGGGCCTGGAGCGCACCCTGGCCGACGAGTTCGGCATCCAGGTGGATGCGCAGACGTTTGCCCATTCCGGCGAGGACGTGGACGCCACCGCCATCGGCCGCCACGCCGCCGAGATCGCGGGCGCGCTGTTCGCCGACAAGGAGCAGCAAGTCGGCGCAGAGAACATGCGCGCGCTGGAGAAGCAGGTCATGCTCGGCGTGCTCGACCAGAACTGGAAGGAGCACCTGGCCAAGATGGATTACCTGCGCCAGGGCATTCACCTGCGCGGTTACGCGCAGAAGCAGCCCAAGCAGGAGTTCAAGCGCGAAGCCTTCGAGATGTTTTCGGAGATGCTGGAGAAGTTCAAGCGCGAGGTGGTGTCGATCATCGCCAAGGTGCGCATCCGCAGCCAGGAAGAAGTCGACCGCATGGAGGCCGAGAGCCAGCGCCTGGCGCAGTTGCAGGCGCGCCAGATGCAGTTCCAGCACGCCGATTCGGGCGGCTACGGCGCCGACGAGGAAGCCGCCCAGGTGATGGCCGAGCAGCAGGTCGCACCCACGCCGTCCTTGCGCGAGGGCCCCAAGGTGGGCCGCAACGACCCCTGCCCCTGCGGGTCGGGCAAGAAGTACAAGCAGTGCCATGGTGCGCTGGTGTGAGGAAAGCGTGGATCGGGGATCGGGGCTGCGGGAGTCACGGCGATGACGCGCCAGGTTCGCGCGCCTTCCACGGTCCAGTCGAGGCGGACGCCGCCTGAAAGCGAATCCCTGCCTGCGGCCATCCACGTCCTCGCCGGCGTCATCCGCGACGTGCGCGGACGGGTCCTGCTGGCGCGACGGACCGCCGGGCGTGATCTTTCCGGCCTGTGGGAATTTCCCGGTGGCAAGCGCGAGGCCGGGGAGTCACCGGAGCAGGCGCTGGCGCGCGAACTCCACGAGGAGCTGGGCATCCGCGTGCAGGCCAGCGAGCCGCTTATTGCGGTGCCGTTTGCCTACCGCGACAAGCGCATCGTGCTGGACGTGCGCGTGGTTGGCGGGTGGGACGGGGTACCCGTCGGGCGCGAGAAACAGGCACTGGCGTGGGCCCCGCCGGCGCAGTTGTCGACGTATCCGATGCCGCCGGCCGATCGCCCGGTGGTCGCCGCCTTGCTGCAACCCGACCGTTACCTCATCACGCCCGAGCCGGGGGCGGATGACGCCGCATTCCTGCGGGCTCTGGAGCGCTCGCTCGCCGGCGGCGTCACGCGCGTCCAGTTGCGCGCGTACACACGCGGCGGGCAGGCCCTGCGGCCGCTGGCTGCGGCGGTGCACGCCGTGTGCCGCGCTCATGGCGCGGAGTTGCTGCTCAACGGCGAGCTGGCCCTCGCCGCGGAACTGGGCGTGGGCGTGCACCTGCGATCCTCGCAACTGCGCGAGCTGGCTGCGCGCCCGTTGCCGCGCGATCGGCTGGTCGCCGCGTCCTGCCACGATGCCGAGGAACTGCAGAAGGCCCAATCCCTGGGCGTGGACTTCGCCGTGCTCGGCCCGGTCATGGCGACCCCAAGCCACCCGCAGCAGACGTCGATCGGCTGGGCGGGCTTCGCGCGGCTGCGCGAGCAGGCGGCGCTGCCGATCTATGCGCTGGGGGGCATGGCCATCGCCGACCACGCGCAAGCCCGTGCACACGGCGCGCAGGGCATCGCCGCGATCCGCGGGCTGTGGCGCGGCTGAAGGCGGGCAGCAACCGGCAGTGCGCCGATTCGAACCATACGGTCCATCCAGGTCGCCCAGGTCCAGCGCCAGGGTGTTCGGACCTTGCCTGGCCGCGCCAGGCCAGGACGCGCGGCAGCGCCGCGAATGCCATTTCCGGCGGCGCCATCCAGGCCTGCCACCGCGGCCCTTATCTGACCGCGATCAGCCCACCAGCCCCAGCAGGCATGCGCGATCCACCATGTGCTGGCGGGTGCCGGCGGAGAGCTTCAAGAACAAGGTTTGGCTCTTCGGTGACTTCAGCGGGCTTGGTGGCGGCGCTGGCCGAGCTGGCCGACTGAGTCCGATGGTGAATCTTCGACGCCCGCAAGGGATGCTGGTGCGTGGGCGGCTGGTGCCGGCCTTGGCGGATTCATTCGCGCATCCTGTTATTCCACGTGAGTCCTTATCCTTTGTCGGTGTCCTTGCCCCGCCCTAAATCCGTCCTGCTACTTCTTGAGTGTGGTCAGCAGCTCGACCAGTTCCACGACGCCGGTGTAGGGCTCGTTGTCGTCGGCAGGATCGACACGTCCTGCCAGCATCCGCGCGCGGTCAATCGCTGCCTGCATTCCGGACCGGGTTTCCGCAAATGCCCGGCCGTAGCCCTTGTCGTAGTCGGGCAGATGCCGCTTCAGGCGACGCATCGCTTCGTCGCGATGTATCAGGTTGTGCACATCCTCGAAGTGCAGCAGTAGCCAGAACTCGAAGCTCGGCCGCGACGGTATGGCGGCGAATTTGACGCGCTGCTTGAGGTCGTTCCTGAGCGTTCCGTCCAGCGCCCGCGCGCTGGCAAGGGCATTGTGGAACGTCCGGTGGTCGTCTCGATCAAAAACCGCGTAGACCTGCTCGAACACCCGAGGCCGGATACCTTTGTGGCGGTCGCCGTTCTCGAACAGCTCGCGAGCATAGTCCACGACCTGGAGCGGCTCCGTGCCGAGTGCGCTCGGCTGCACCTCGACGTTCGCGGAGTGCAGCCGGTATTCGGCCCTGATTTCCTTGAAGTAGTTCGGCTCGGTTCTGGATCCTTCCGAGACGATCAGGATGCGGTCGTAGCTGGCGCGACGATTCTGCTTTCGCTCCAGCTGACGACGCTGACGCTCCTTCGGTGAATTGTCCCGTCCCATCAGTGCTTGATCTCCAGATCACTGAGGAGCGGCAATCCACCGTAGCGCCCCATAAGGTATCCGCGCTCCAGCGCCTCGTTCTTGCGAGGGCTGAACTCGGACAGGCCGAACAGGCGCGACGCCTGATCGTGCTCCTTCTCCACGAACCAGACCTGGTCCCGACGGAACAGATCCGGTGCATCGAGCAGGGACGTATCGTGCGTCGTGAAAACAAGCTGGGCGCCGCTCTTGTTGAGATCGACGTTGTGGAAAAGCTGCACCAGGCGCCGCACCAGCAACGTGTGCAGGCTGGTGTCGAGCTCGTCTATCACCAGCGTCTGGCCCTTGCGCACGATGTCGAGCACCGGCCCGGACAGGAACAGCAGGTTGCGCGTGCCGCTGGACTCCTCGCCCAGACCGAATACCGCCTTGCCATTCGCCGTGACGTGGTGAAAGTGCAGCTCGTTTTGCTCCACCACCTCCGCACGCACCTCGGTCTTGCCGGCAACCAGATCGAAATGCACGGCTTGGCCCGGAACCTTGCGCGTGACGACATCGATGTCGGCGATGCTGATGTCCGCTGCAGCGAGGAAGTTGCAGATCGACTTCTTGCCCTCGGGATCACGCAGCGTCTGGATCGTCACGCGCTGATTCAGTGGCGCGTGCTCGTTGAAGATGACCAGTTGTCGCGAGAACCAGTTGAAGATCGGGCTCAGTTGCTCGCTGTTGAGCTGGACGGCCATCGACAGGAACAAGGCGTTGGGCCGTGTGGCGGACTCCCACACGGCTTTCTTCCCCTTCAGGCCCGGGCCGAAATCGTAGACGTCCTTGCCGCTGTCCTTGTCGAAGTGCCGCTTGAACCAGAGCTGCGGCTTGAACGCTTTGTAGACCAGCAAGTGCTCACTGACGATGCGCTCGGACGTCATCGCGAAACCGTACTGATGCCGGACGCCATCGACGACGAACGTCGCCTCGAACTCGGTCGGCTTGCCGCTGGACTTGGCGTCGAGGCGGAACGGCTGCACGCTGAAGGTCTGGCCCGGCTGGATGATGGTGGCCGACTCCATCACCACGCCGCGCATGAACTGCAGGGCCTTGAAGAGGTTCGACTTGCCGCCGGCGTTGGGGCCGTAGATCGCCGCGCTTCGCAGCAACGTCGGCGCGGCGGAGATGCCGGTGGCGTGTGTGTGGGTGTCCAACAGCGTCTTGTCCTTGGACGCGACCATGCTGAGGACCTGCTCGTCGCGCAGGGATCGGAAGTTCGTCACGCGAAACTCGATCAACATAGGATTCACTCGTGTGTAGTACGAATAAATGTGATATTTGCGTATTATACGCAAACACCACATATATTTTACAACGAAACCTCAGTTCCAAGCTCCCCCTTGGATTTTTCGTGCTTTTTGCGGGTCGCAGGCTTGAGTTGAGGGTTTTGCGGCATCACCAAACCAGCCCCAGCAGCCGTGCGCGATCCACCACGTGCTGGCGGGTGCCGGCGGAGAGCTTGAGGAACAGGTTCTTGACGTGCCACTTCACGGTTTCGTCGCCGATGTCCAGCGCGCGCGCGATCTGCTTGTTGGACATGCCCTTGTCGAGCAGGGCGAGCACGGCCGATTCCTTCGGTGTGAGCGGGCCGCAATGCGTTGCCGCCACGCCGGTCGCCGCCGTCGCAGGTGCGGCCGGCGTGGAGGCGGGCACCCTGCGCAGCCCGGTCGTCGCGTAGTGCAGTTCGGCGACCATCTGCGCGGCCAGCGGATGGACATCGGCAACCTGGCGCGGCGTGCCGCCGACCAGGGCCAGGTCCTGCGCCTGGATCAGCAGCGCCGTCGCCTGCGGCTGGTTGCATTGGCGCGCGCACACCGCGCGCAAGGCGAGCACGATCACGATGCCGCGCTGGCGCTGCATGCCGACCGCGCAGGCCTGCGCCTGATCGAGGTGACCCAGCGCGGCTGCGTGATCCTGGCGCGCGAGCGCGGCGTAAGCCTTGGCGATCGCGGCGGCGAGCTGGAACTGCGGCCGGTAGGGCAGGAATTCGCGGCGTTCGAATTCGGGCGCGAGCGCGTCGAGGCTGCGCAGCAGACGCGCGAGGGTCGCGCTGTCGCCGTGCAGGGCGCGAATGCGGATCTGTTCGACCAGCGCCTGCGCTGCAAGCCGCGGCAGCCGGCGGCGTTCGCCGAGCAGGCCGAGGTGGTCGAGCAGGGACAGCGCGCGCCGCTCGTCACCCTGCGCCAGCGCGATCAGGGTCAGGGTGCGGTAGGCCAGCACGATGGCGTCGGGGAAGCTGGTGCGTTCGATCACGTCGAGGCGGTCGGCGAGCAGTGCCTGCGCGGCCTGCGCCTGATCCAGGTCGTGCAGCGCCGGCGCCAGCACCGCGGCGAACATGCAGGCGACCAGGCTGCGCCGCCCGGCGAGGCGTTCGGCGCGCTCCAGCGCCGGGCGCAGCAACGCCTGTGCCTTCCACGCATCGCCGTCCCACAGGTGGGTCAGGCCGAGCAGCATGGTGCGGTAGGACAGCGCCAGCATCGCCGCGTCCTCGCGCAGGCCGGCGGGCAGCACGGCGAGGATGCGGCGCGCTTCGTCGGTGCGCCCGGCGTGCATTTCGACATGCGCCCTGGCATTGCGCCAGGCCAGTTCGCAGACCGGCTCGCTGACGCAGGCCGGAAACTCCGGCCAGCGCGCGAACAGTTCGGGCACCAGGCCGATGTGGTCGGAATACCCGGTGGCGCTGGAGGCGACCAGCGCGGCGATGAAGCGCGTCGCCGGTTCGGTGGACGGAGCGTCGAGGATCTGCCGGGCGATGCGGAAGGCCTCGGCATTGCGCTCGCCCAGCGCGTCCGCCCAGGCCGCGAGCAGGCGCAGGTGGGTGTCGCCGGCGATGGTCTCGGCCGGGATCCGCTGCAGCCAGGCCTGCGCCTCGGCGAACTTGCCCTGCGTGCGCAGGGTCCACAGCGATTTCACCGCGTATTCGCTGGCCAGCCCCTCCGCACCCGCGGCCAGGGCGTGGCTGGCTGCTTCCGGGAAGCGTTGGTGCTGTGCGAACCAATCGCAGGCACGCCGATGCAGCGCGCGTTGGTCGTCGCTCGGCAGTTCTTCGAAGCGCGCCAGCAGGAAGTCGCGTACCAGCGGATGCACCCGGTACCAGCCACGCAGTTCGGCGGCGATCAGGATCGGGGTGTCGTGCAGCAGGCGTCGCAGGTGCTCGGCGGCGTCCGCGCAGCCGGTGGTCGCCGCGCACATCGGTGCGTCCATGCGGTCCAGGATCGCGATGCGCACGAGGAAATCGGCGACCGGTGCGGACAGGCTGGCGAACAGCGATTCGACGAAGTAGCGCTCGATGTCGCCCTCGCGCCCGGACAGCGTGTGGATCGCGGCGGACGGGTCGGCCGCCGGTTCGATCGTGGCGATCGCCAGTTGCAGGCCGATCGGCCAGCCCTGCGTGGCTTCATGCAGGCGCACGCAGTCGTCCAGGCTCAGCCGCTGGTCGAAGCGATGGCGCAGGATCGCCAGCGTCTCCTCCGTTTGCAGGCGCAGGTCGTCGGCCTTGAGCACCGCGCTGTTGCCCTTGGCCGCCAGCTCGCCGGTGCGCAGATCGAGCGGCGCGCGCGTGCCGATCACCACCTGCAGGTTCGGCGGGGCGTTGCGCAGCAGGTAGGCGAGCGAGCGACAGCTCGCCTCCGGCAGGCGCTCGCCGTCGTCCACGATCAACACGGTGCGGCGACCGAGGCCGGCGATCTCGGCAAGCAGCTCGGTCAGCGTCTCGATTCCGGCATCGATGGCGGGCAGGCTCTCGTTGGCCGCGGTGGCGAGCACGGGCTGGCCGCTGGCGGTGCGGATGGCGTGCAGCAAGGCGCAGTGGAAGCGCGCCGGGTCGTCGCTGCGGTCGGCGCTCAGCCATGCCACCAGCGCGCCTTCGGCAAGCCAGCGCTTGCGCCAGTGCACCAGCATGACGGTCTTGCCGAACCCTGCCGGTGCAACCACGGTGATCGCCGTACGGTCGCCGACGACGTCACGGATGTGGGAGAGCCGCTCGCGCTCGAGCGCGGTGCGCGGCAGCCGCGGCGGGGTGGTCTTGAGGACGAATTCGGCTTCGTGCATGTCGGTGCGGCGGGGCTCGGGAACCGGGGACGGCAGGCAGGTGGCTGATGCAAAAGACGCTGCCCGCGCCAGCGTAACAGGCGCCTCGCCGGCCAACGCGAAGGCCGGTCGCAGTTCCGGCCACGGCGTGGTCGTTGCGGGCATCGGCGGCGCCCGCAGGCCGCCAGGCGACGGCAAGCAAGCCGCACGGCGAACTGCGGCAAGGCCCAAGTACCCCGCGATGCCCCCCCGGCTCGGGGGGGGGGCGATGCCGGATCGCGCCGCGCCACGCCGATCCTGCCCTATCGTGCCACCGGCCACGCTCGCGCCGATCCGAGCGTGCGCCTGCCGGGATGGGCGGAAAGGCGACCACGAGTCGCCCGCCGGAACGGCACCGTCCACGTGATCCATCGGCCCATTGCCTGCCGAACCCTCCCGGTTCGGCCAACGCCACCACCACCGGGAAAGCCATGAACCCACGCATTCATCACCAGCCCACGCGGACGCCGCGCCCATGCTCACGCCCGACGCCGGCCCCGATCAGCCGCGCGATCCGCATGGCGCTGGCGGTCTCGGCTACCGTGCTGACGCTGGGCCTGCCGGTTGCGGGTCTGGCCGCACCTGCCGGCGACCACGCCCTGCCCGGTGCCACCCCGGTTCACGTCCGCGATGACGCTCGCAACGCCGCGGACACCGGCTTGATGTCCCCGGTCGATCTGACCGTGGTCACCGGCGACAGCATGCCCAGCAGCGTGCATGCCACCTTCGGCCCGGGGGAACATGGCCCGGCCGCGGCCAGCGCTGCGCCGCGCCTGGCCGGCGCCGACCGCCGCAGTGCGGGCCATGACGCCGATGCCGACGACGTCGCCGCGATCCATGACCTCACGGTGGTCGGCGGCGGCGACGTGTTCGCGGTCAACGCTGACGGTGCGAACGCCGCGTCCGGCACGGACATCGACGTCTACGGCACCTATTACGCGGTGGGCATCCATGCCCGCAAGCGCTTCTCCAGCGCCATCGACGTCGATGGCGATCTCGACGTGCGCGCCACGGCGGCCGCTGCGACCGCCTACGGCGTGGTCAACCTCGCCGGACTCCAGTCCTACCTGCACATCGAGGCCGCCGGCCAAGTCTCCGTCAACGCCGACGCGCTTGCCGGCGATGCCGTCGCGGTCGGCGCCTACGTCGCCACCCTGGGGCCGGGCGGGTTGGGCGCGTCCGCGGCGAAGCTGCGCAACGACGGCGACCTGAGCGCCACCGCGACCGCGACCGGCGGTTCGGCCACCGCCACCGGCGCGCATCTGTACAGCGCCGCCGCCGGAGCGACTCTCTACAACGCCGGTGACATCGCGGCCAGCGCCACCTCCGACGGCGGCCTGGCGAATGCGACGGGCGTGCTGTCCGCCGGTTTCGCCAGCGCCGATGCCAGCAACCAGGGCACGATCACCGCCAGCGCCAGCGGCGCGCAGGCCACCGCGGCCGGCCTGATCGACCTGTCGTACCTGCAGGCGACCACGACCAACACCGGCAGCATCCGCGTGGACGCCGAAGGCGGCCTGGCACCCTACGGCCAGTACGAAGCCGTGGCGGTCGGTGTCTACACCGCCGCGACGTTGTACGACGCGGCCATCGACAACCGCGGCACGATAGCCGTGAACGCCTCGGCCACCACCGACATCAGCGGCAGCAGCGGCTTCCTGGTCGCCAAGGCGATGGGCGCGCGCGCGGTGAACCGTTCCGGCCACGGCCAGGCGCTCATCAGCAATGCCGGCGACATCAGCGCCGCGGCGACGACCTCCCAGGGTTACGCCACGGCCTGGGGTGCGATCGTCCAATCCGGCGCGAACGGCCAGGGCGATGCGCAGATCGACAACGACGGTTCGATCATGGCGACGGCGATCTCGCAGGTCGGCAACTCGGTGACGACCGGAGCCTACGTCAACAGCGGCGACAGCGCGGTCATCGTCAATCACGGCGACATCGGCGCCAACTCGCAGGGTGGCCGCGGCTACGCCAACGTCTCCTCCGCCACCGCGTACGCCACCGGCGCGAAGCTGTACGGATTCGCGTACGGCGCCGACGGCGCCAGTGCAAGCAACGACGGCACCATCACGGCGCAAGCGGCCATCGTCGGCGGCTACATGGCGGAGGCGACCGCCCTCCAGATCAACGGATCCACGGCCACCGTCGACAACGCCGCCGGCGGGGTCATCGCCGCTGCCGCGGAAACGCAATTGTTCGGCATCGCCCACGCGACCGCCGTCCAGGCCGGGGGCAAGTACGGCGTGAACGTGGTCAACGACGGCAGCATCACCGCCTACAGCCATGCCCATGCCTACGACAACGGCGTCTATGGCTACACCGGTGCCAGCGGCGCGACCGGCATCGATGCCAAGGCGAATTACAAGGGCAACGTCGCGGTGGTGAACCACGGCGACATCACCGCACAGGCGGTGACCGAGCACGGCGTGACCTTCTTCGATGCAGGTGCCGGCGCCACCGGCGTCCACGCCTACGCGAAGTACGATGCGGTGGTCGAAAACACCGGCACGATCTCCGGTATCGCCACCAGCGACCTGGGCATCGTCGCCGCCTATGGCGTGAGTGCGCGCGGCAAGTACTCCACCCACATCATCAATGACGCCGGTGCCCGCATCGTCGCCTCGGCGAGCAGCGGCAGCCTGCTCACCGATGCCTACGGCGGTCGCGCCATCGCGATGGGCGCCAAGGCCTACGGATCCACGCAGGCGATCATTTCCAATGACGGCAGCATCCTCGCCCAGGCCCTCGTTTCTGCCGACGGCGGGGCCAACGCCAACTCCAGCCTGGCCAAGGCCTGGGGTGCCACCATCGGCGCGTATTCCACCGTCGCTTCCGGGACGGTGGTCAACCACGGCGACATCCAGGCCAGCGCCACCGCGCCCTACGGCGAGGCCGACGCGTTCGGCAGCTACGTGCGCGATAACACCACCAACCCGACCGCGACGGTGGTGGCTTCCACCGTCAACACCGGAACCATCGCGGCGGTGGCCAGCGCCGACCACGGCGAGGCCTTCGCGGTCGGCAGCTACCTGCTGGGACTGCGCCAGCTCTACTACGTCGATTGCAGCAGTGGCACCTGCCAGTACCCGGGCACCTTTACCGCCAACGGCGGTACCGCAGCACTGGACAACGCGGGCGCGATCAGCGCGGCAGCGACGGCACACGGCGGCAGCGGCGAGGCCTATGGGGTCACGGTGCTGGGCGCGTTTGGCTCGGGGATCAGCAACAGCGGCGACATCGGCGCGGCCGTCGATGCCGATATCGCGCACGCGGTGGGCGCGCTGGACAACAGCCGCTACGGCGTCGCCACCTTGACCAACAGTGGCAGGATCAGCGCCATCGCCACCGGCGATTCCGCCAGTGCCACCGGCGTGTTCATCGCCGGCGCCTACGGCAGCGCCGACACCGGCGGCATGGCGGTGTCGGTCGACAACGGCGGGCAGGTCTGGGCCAAGGCCACCGGCACCACCACCGCCGCCGCGACCGGCATCCAGGCGACCGGCTGGAAGGATGACGGCATCCGCATCGACAACCGCGGCACGATCGGTGCCGCCGCCTACGGCGTCGGGGCCACGGCCACCGCGGTGTCGATGACGTCCCGCGGCGACAACCTGCTCACCAATACGGGCACCATCGGCGCCTACGGCGACGGCGCGCGGATCGCCATCGCCTCGGCCGAAGGTGGTACCGCCACCATCGGCAATGCCGGCGCGATCGTCGGCGCCATCGTCACCGCCAGCGGCAACGACAGCTTCAGCAACGCGGCCGGCGGGATCTGGAAGGTGGTCGGCGCGCAGTCGGACTTCGGCGGCGGCGACGATGCGATCGCCAACCTCGGCACCATCGCCCTGCACGATGCGTCGATGTCGCTGGGCGGTTTCGGCAGCCAGGGCAATGCGTTTGCCAATGGCGGCACGCTGGTGGTGTCCGGCGACAGCGCGATCGACATGGGCGCGGGGAACCCGAATCCGTTCGGCAACAGCGGCAGCATCGATCTGCGCAACGGCGTGGCCGGCGACCGCCTGACCGTGTTCGGCGATTGGGCCGGCAGCGGCCGGCTCGGGATGGATGTGGACGTGCGGCACGCTGCCGGCGATGCCCTGCATGTCACCGGCGGCGTCGCGCCCGGAAGCGTCACCACGGTCGACGTCGACCTGCTCGGCACGCCGACCACCGCCCTGAGTGCGGTGCCGATCATCACCGTGGACGGCGCTGCCGGCGCCGGGTCGTTCGTCCTCGGGGATGTCCACTTCGATGCCAGCAAGAGCTTCCTGCTCGCCCAGGCGGTCAGCCTCGACCCCGTCATCGACGCCGGCAATGCGCACCCGGACGTGTTCTCGCTGGGTGTGGCGGTCACCGGGCTGAGCGACACGGGGTCGCTCGCGGCCGCGTTCGTGCCCGGCGTGCAGCGGCTGATGGGCAGCGAAATCGGCACCTGGCGCCAGCGCATGGGCGTGCTCGACCCGCAGCCGCGCGGCCGCGTCGGCGCCTGGGCGCGGGTGTTCTCCGACAGCGGCACGGTCACCCCGAGCCACGTCGCCAACAACTTCGGGCAAGGCGGCAACGTCGCCTTCGATCAGGACGATTCCGGGCAGGAACTGGGCGTGGACGTCGCGCTGGCCGATGGCTTCAGCGCCGGCCTGATGCTCGGCAAGGCGCAGGCCAGCCAGCACCTGGATGGCGCCGGCGCGATAGGCACCAACAAGATCACCGGCGACACCCGCGGCGCCTATGCGACTTGGGTGAGCGGGAACGGGTTCTACCTGGATGCCTCGTACCGGCAGATGCGTTTCGACGCGCGGCTGGATTCGCTGGCCGGGCAGACGCGGACGAGCGGCAGGGCGGACGCCTTCAACGCCGAACTGGGCTGGTCGTGGACGCTTGGCGATGGCCTCGATCTCGTGCCGCAACTGCAGTACACCCATACCACGGTGGACCATGTGGACACCCTCGGCGGCGCGTTGGCCGGCTTCACGCCGGACGGCGGGACCTCCTCGCGCGGGCGCGCCGGATTGCTGCTCAGCAAGGACATCGCCGCTGGCGGCACGCGCTGGACGCCGTACGCCGCGGTGAGCGCGGTGCGCGAGTTCGACGGCCGCAGCGGTTTCACGATCGACAACGCCTTCAGCGGATCGACCGACACCCGCGGCACCAGCGCACTGGTCGAGGGCGGGCTGGCGATGCGTCGCGGCAAGCTGTCGCTGTTCGGCGGGGTGAACTGGCAGGACGGCGGTGCGCTGGGCAGCGTGGTCGGCGGCCAGCTCGGGTTGCGCTACAGCTGGTAGGAAAACCGGTTCGGTGGGTGGAAACGGCCTCGGCGGCAGCACCCCGTCGCCGAGGCCGTTTTCCATTGCCGGCAGCGCGCTGGCGGCTGCATCCGGGAGGCAATGGGATCAAGATGGACGTCCACGACGAGCGCACGATGGCGGAGCAGACCATGACCGGCAACGACCAACCAGTGGCTGCCGGCGCGGGCCTGGAGCCGGTGCATGCCGGCGAGGCAGCGCCGGCGGCAATCCCTGCTGAAACGGGCGCCAAGCCGGCACTCAACCTGCTCAACCTCAAGGTCGAGAAGAGTTGTTCGCGCGGGCTGGCCGGGTGGCTGGCCGCGCACGGTGTGTCGCTGGCGGTCTCGTCCTACCAGAGCGGACGGGTCTATCTGGTCGGCAGCGACCAGGCCGGCCGGGTGTCGTTCTTCGAGCGCATTTTCGAACGCGCCATGGGCATCGTCGGCAATGCGCAGCGCATCTATCTGGGCGGCCTGTATCAGTTGTGGCGCTTCGAGAATGTGCTGCGCGGCAACGAGGTGATCCACGGCCAGTTCGACAAGTGCTACGTTCCGCGCAATGCGCAGACGATCGGCGACCTGGACATCCACGAACTGGGCATCCGCAAGGACGGCAGGGTGGTGTTCGTCAACACCAGGTATTCGTGCCTGGCCGAGCTGAGCCTGACCCACAGCTTCAAGGCGATCTGGAAGCCGGAGTTCATCAGCAAGCTCGCGCCCGAGGACCGCTGCCACCTCAACGGCCTGGCGATGGTCGATGGCGAGCCCAGGTACGTCACCGCGGTGTCCCGGTCCGACGCGGTGGACGGCTGGCGCGACCGCCGCGGCGACGGCGGGGTGGTGATCGACATCCAAACCAACCAGATCGTCTGCGAAGGCCTGTCGATGCCGCACTCGCCGCGCTGGGCAAACGGCAGGCTGTGGCTGCTCAATTCCGGCACCGGCCAACTCGGCTGGGTCGATTTCAAGGCCAGGGCGTTCGTGCCGTTGGTGTTCCTGCCTGGATTCCCGCGCGGGTTGTCGATCTTCGGCAACACCGCGGCGGTGGGCTTGTCCAAACCGCGCAACCAGCGCTTCGAGGGTCTGCAGCTCGACGCGCAACTGCGCCAGCGCGACGTCGATCCGTGGTGCGGGGTGCAGTTGGTGTCGCTGGCCAGCGGCGACGTCGAGCAGTGGATCCGCTTCGACGGCGATATCACCGAGTTGTTCGACCTGTGCTTCCTGCCCAAGGTCCGCAACCCGATGATGGTCGGCCTGCGCACGCCGGAGATCCGCGACCTGGTCACCATCGAGGACGGGTTTGCCGCGGGGCAAGCCGCGCCGCCGTGAGGAAGTTGGCGTTGCGGTATCCCTCGGCATGGCGGCCGCGCGCCGCACCGGTGCGGGAGTCGATGGCCGTCAGTTTGCCGTGGCCGCGCGGCGCAAGTAGCGCTCATGCAATGCAGCGACCTGCGCCACCAGGGCTTCCGGCGTACCGTCGTTGTCGATCACCTCGTCGGCGATCGCCAGCCGTTGCTCGCGGCTGGCTTGGGCGTCGAGCATGCGCTGGGCTTGTTCGCGGTCGCCGCCATCGCGTTCCAGCAGGCGCCGGATCTGGGTCGCGGGCGGGGCATCGATGACCAGGATGCGATCCAGCCAGGGGTAGGCGGTGCGCCCGCCGCCCTCGGCGAGCAAGGGGATGGCGGCGATCGCGTAGGGGCCGGCCGCGGCGCGGCAGGCCTGCTGCAGGGCAGCGCGGATCCGCGGGTGCAGGATGGCTTCCAGATCGCGGCGCGCCCGCGGATCGGAAAACACCTGCAGGCGCAGACGTGCCCGGTCGAGGGTGCCGTCGGGTGCCAGCACATCGGCGCCGAAGCGCACGAGGATGGCCTCCAGCGCCGGTTGCCCGCGGGACACCAGGTCCCGCGCGATCCGGTCGGCGTCGGCCACCGCCACGCCCAGGCGTTCGAACGCTTGGCAGGCCGCGGACTTGCCTGCGGCAATCCCGCCGGTGATGGCGACGATGTAGCCGGCCACGGTGGTCAGTCGGAGGACGTGCGTGGGCTCACGCGCGGAGGCGTGCTGGCGGTGCCCGGAGAGGCGCGCAGGGCCGATGCGGGCGCCACGGGGGTGTGGATCGGGTGCACCAGGCCGCATTTTTCATCGATCTTCGCGGTGTCGATGTCGCCCTGCGCCGGGCGGTTGATGATCCGCGGCCGGTAACGCCACTGTTTGCTGAACAGGCTCCAGGACGGGTCGTGGCCGGGGAAGCCCAGGCCAACCATGTCGATGAGCGATTCGAAGGTGCTCTCGCTCATGGTGCGCTTGTCGGCATTGGCGCGCAGCGTGGCCACCTTGTCCGGGAAGGCCGCCAGGTAGCTGTCCGAGTACCAGAACAACGCCGGGATCTCGTATTCGAAATGGGTTCCGAAACCGTGGCCCTCCGAACTGCAGGTCATGGTCGGCAACGCCTCGCCGTGGTCGGACTCGAACCACAGCGCGCTCACCGCGCCGTTGTCGCGCACGATGCGGATGATCGAGGCCAGGATGTGGTCGGTGTAGAGGATCGAGTTGTCGTAGCTGTTGATGTTGCGCTGGATTTCCTCCGGATCCGGCCCGTCGTCCTCCTCGTCGCTGCTCTCGTCACTGGCCAGACTGGCGTCCGATCCCGCGTCGGAATCCGCACTGCCGTCATCGCCGCTGCTGTCGTCCTCGTCCTTCCACAGGTCGAACACGGTCGGTCGCCAGCGTTTGAAGGTGTCCGGATAGCGGAAGTCGTAATTCTGGTGATTGCCCATCAGGTGCACGACGATGAACATGTCCTTGTTCGAGTCGTGCAAAACGTCACGCAGGGCCTGCAGCAGCACGCCGTCGTAGGCGCCGGGAACCCCCCACGAGGCGTGGTTGAGGAACATCTCGTGCTGGGCCTCGAAGGCGAAGGTGGACACCGGCGAATCGTATTTGCCGATCGCCTGCTGGTTGGAGATCCAGTACGTTTCGTAGCCGGCCTCGGCCATCGCACGCAGGATCGAGGCTTCCTTCCACCAGGTGAAACTGGTCACGGTGGCCGGCTTGCGGGTGAGGACCATCGGGATCGCGGTGATCGACTCGGGCCAGGAGGAGTCCAGATTGCTGATCTTCACCAGGTTGGCAACCTTGGCCAGCTCCGGGTTGGTCGGACGCGCGTAGCCGAACAGCGACCAATGGTCGCGTCGGCTGGCCTCGCCGATCACCAGCAGATAGACCTGCCGTTGACGCATGGGCGTGGTGCGGTAGGCGTGGAAGCGGAACTTGGCCAGACGATCGACGTTGGCACGCATCGCCACCCACTCGTTGCGGTAGTCGATCAGGCGCGGGATCAAGCCAAACGGCCACCCGTACTGGATGTGGCCACCCAGGGCGGTCTCCTGCTTGATGGCCTCCTGCCAGCGCGCATGCAGGTTGCCCTTGGCGGTGACGCCGGCGGTGACCCCGATGCCCAGCGGCGCCAGCAGCGCCACCACCAGCATGCCGACCCGAACCTTTCCGGGCAGGCGCAGCCGGGTGTGCCGGGCCAGCCAGATTGCCAGGACGACCAGAGCCATGCAGGCCGCCCACGACAGCAGCAGGGGAACCAACTGCGCGCCCAGGTACTCGCGCATCTCGCGCGGATTGGTGGCGATCAGGGTGGCGATGATTTCGGCGAAGGTGGGCCGACCGTAGGTGCGGATGTAGAACGCCTCCAGCGGCGCCAGCGCCGCGAACGGCAACAGCACCAGGCAAGCGATCCACAGTTGCCCGCCAAATATGGCGAACAGCGCCAGCAGGAACGCCAGCGGCAGGATCACCGGCTCGATCCACGGATGGTTGAGTTCGCCGCCGACGTAAAGCCAGGTCACATTGGGCAGCATGATCAGCAACAGCAAGCCGATCACCAGCGCGATCGCCACACGGCGCCAGGGGGGAGGTTCGGGCTTCATCGCAGGCCGGCAAGATGCAGGTAGATTTCGACCAATTCTTTACCCCACAGCAGTTGGACCCACCCGGCCAGGGCGAGGTAGGGACCGAAGGGAATCGGCGTGGCGCGGTCGGCTCCACGCAGGACCAGCCACAGGCTGCCGATCACCGCGCCGACCAGCGCCGAAATCAGCACGATCGGGAAGATGCCCTGCACACCGCACCAGGCGCCGAGCGCGGCGAGCAGCTTGAAGTCGCCGCGGCCCATGCCTTCCTTGCCGGTGGCGAGCTTGAAGATCCAGTACACCGACCACAGCGCGAGGTAACCGACCACGGCGCCCCACACCGCCGGTACCGGATCGACGAACAGCGGAACCACACTGGCCAGCATGCCCATCCAGAGCAGCGGATAGGTCATCTGGTCGGGCAGCAGCGTGGTATGCAGGTCGATGCCGGAAAGCGCGATCAGCATCCAGGTGAACACCAATGCGGCAGCGGTCTGCCACGTGGGACCGAAGTGCCAGGCGACCGCCGCGCTGGCCAGCGCGGTGAGCAATTCCACCGCCGGGTACTGGATCGAGATCGGCGCCTTGCAGTAGCGGCAGCTTCCGCCAAGCAGCAGCCAGGACAACACCGGGATGTTGTCGCTGGCGGCGAGCTGGTGCTGGCAGCGCGGGCAGAACGAGCGCTTGACCACGATGCCTGGCGGTTGCGGCGGGTCGTCCGCGCTCGGTGCCGGCTCGCCCTCGGCGAGGATCTCGCGCGCATCGCGCCGCCACTGCCACTCCATCCGGGGCGGCACGCGCAGGATGACCACGTTCAGGAAGCTGCCGATCAGCAGTCCGAACAAAAAAACGCAGCCGGCCAGGGTGGCCGGCTGCAACAACACCTCGATCATCACGTCCGGGTCGAAAGGGAGATCAGACCGCCGCGGCGAGCTTGAAGATGGGCAGGTACATGCCGATCACCATGCTGCCGACCAGGATACCGATGACCACCATGATCATCGGTTCGAGCAGGCTGGACAGCGAGTCCACCGCGTTGTTGACCTCTTCCTCGTAGAACTCGGCGATCTTGAACAGCATCGCGTCCAGCGCGCCGGATTCCTCGCCGATCGCGACCATCGACACCACCATGTGCGGGAACAGGTTGACCTGCTTCATGGCCAGGTTGAGCTGGTAGCCCACCGAAACATCTTCGCGGATCTGCTTGACGGCGTCTGAATACACGGTCGAGCCGGTGGCGCCGGCGACGGTCTCCAAGGCTTCCACCAGCGGTACGCCGGCCTTGAAGGTCAGCGCCAGCGTGCGCGCGAAGCGGGAAATGGCCGATTCGTGCAGGATCTTGCCGATGATCGGCAGCTTGAGCGCCATTCGATCGATGAAATGCGCGAACTTGGTGGAGCGCTTGAACAGGAAGATGATCCCGACGATTGTGCCGACGACGATCCCCAAGGCAAGCCACCAGTACGCCACCATGAAGTGCGAGGCGTTGACCAGCATCTGCGTGAACGCGGGCAGGTCGGCGCCGAAGCTCTGAAACACCGCCTGGAACTGCGGAACCACGAAGATCAACAGGATCGCCGAGACGATGACCGCCACCGCGATCACGGCCGCCGGGTAGTACAGGGCCTTCTTGATCTTGCCCTTCAGGGTTTCGATGCGTTCCTTGTAGGTGGCCACGGTGTCGAGCACGGTGTCGAGCACGCCCGCGCCTTCACCAGCCTTGACCAGGTTGCGGTAGAGCTCGTCGAATTGCACCGGGTGCTTGGCCATCGCCTCGTAGAGCGAGGACCCGCCCTCGATCTGGGTGCGGATGTCGTTGAGCAGGTTCTTTACTTTCGGATTCTTCTGACCACCGCCGATGATTTCGAAGGCGCTGACCATGGGGATGCCGGCCTGCATCATGGTGGCGATCTGGCGACTGAAGATCGCGATGTCGCGCGCGGTGATGCGCGAACCGCCACCGCCAAACAGATCCTTGGGTTTTTGCTTGACCGTGCTCGGGTTGATGCCCTGGCGGCGCAGGTCGGCGCGCAGCAGATTGGCATTGCGTGCCATCTGGACGCCCTTCATCTTCTTGCCGCGTTTGTCGGTCCCCACCCAGACGAATTCGACCATCGGGTTGACATTGCGCGGGGCAGGCTGTCCGGCCTGGGTCTGGGTGCGTACCGCGGCTTTGCTGGCGGCCATGGCTTAGTCCTTGGTTACACGGTTGATTTCGGCAAGGCTGGTGAGGCCGTTACGCGCCTTGAGCAGGGCCGACTGGCGCAGGTCGCGGATGCCCTCGCGTTGCGCGGCCGCGGCGATGTCCATGGCGTTCCCCCCCTCGAGGATGATCTTCTGGATCTCTTCGGTCAATTGCATGACCTGATAGATGCCCACCCGGCCCTTGTAGCCCTCGTTGCAGTCCGCACAGCCCACCGCCTCGTACAGGTGCAGTCCGTGCTTGATATCGGCCTCGGTGAAGCCCTCGGCGAGCAGGGCGTGCTCTGGCAGTTGCACCTGGCGCTTGCAGTCGTGGAGGCGGCGCGCCAGACGCTGGGCGATCACCAGGGTCACCGAGGAGGTGATGTTGTAGGGCGCGATACCCATGTTCATCAAGCGCGAGATGGTCTGCGCGGCATCGTTGGTGTGCAGGGTCGAGAGCACCATGTGGCCGGTCTGGGCGGCTTTGACCGCGATCTCGGCGGTCTCCAGGTCTCGAATCTCGCCGACCATGATGACGTCCGGGTCCTGGCGCAGGAACGAGCGCAAGGCCACGGCGAACGTCATGCCCTTCTTGACGCTCATCTGCACCTGGTTGATGCCCGGCACGCGGATTTCGACCGGGTCCTCGGCGGTGGAGATGTTGCGCTCGTCGGTGTTGAGGATGTTCAGGCCGGTGTAGAGCGAGACCGTCTTGCCCGAGCCGGTGGGGCCGGTGACCAGGATCATCCCGTACGGCTTGGCCAGCGCCTTGAGGTACAACTCCTTCTGGTCGTCCTCGTAGCCGAGCTTGTCGATGCCCAGCTTGGCCGCGGAGCTGTCGAGGATGCGCAGCACCACCTTTTCGCCGAACAGGGTCGGGCAGGTGCTGACGCGGAAGTCCATGGCGCGGGTCTTGGACAGCATCAGTTTGATGCGGCCGTCTTGCGGCACCCGACGCTCGGCGATGTCCAGCGAGGCCATCACCTTCAGGCGCGCGGTGATGCGCGGGCTGAGCTTGACCGGCGCCTTGGCCACGGTGCGCAGGATGCCGTCCATGCGCAGGCGGACGCGGTAGTCGGCCTCGTAGGGCTCGAAGTGGATGTCCGACGCGCCGCGCTTGATGGCATCCACCAGCACCTTGTTGACGAACTTGACCACCGGGGTGTCGTCGGCCTTGTTCGGGTCGGCGGCCTCGGGCTCGTCGTTGCCCAGATCCCCGGTTTCCAGGTTTTCCAGGCCCTCGCTGTCGTCCGACGACAGCGCATCGCTCACCGTCATCGCCTTGTCGATGGTGCGTTTGAGGACGTCCTCGTCGACCAGGATGGGCTCGACCGCCAGGTTGGTGGCGAACTTGATTTCGTCCAGTGCGCGGATGTTGGTCGGGTCGGAAATACCCACGAACAGCCGGTTGCCGCGCTTGAACAGCGGCAGCACGCCATGCTTGCCGATCAACTCGTCGCTGACCAGCTTGGTGGCCGCCTGCGCCAAGTCCAGCGCGGCGGCGTCGAACAACGGGATGCCGAATTCGATCGAGTTGGCTCCGGCCAGTTGCGCGGCGCTGATCAGGCGGCGTTCGACCAGATACTGGTGGACGGGCTTCTTTTCCTTCAGCGCCTCGTCCATCGCCTTGCGGGCGTCGGGCTCGGCCAAGGCGCCGTCCAGCACCAAGCGCCGGACGATGCCGGTGATGCCAACCAGATTCGGCGTGGGTGCAGCGCTCATCCGTCCCCCAACGTACGGAGCTGGCGTTGAATCTACCGCAATTTCGTCCCGGGAAGTAGACCGTGGCCGCCCGATGACGCCCCCGGGCTGTCCTGGATGGGGACTTGGCGGGTGCGTGAAGCCTTGTCCTCGGGCAATGGAGAGCCAGCGTGTCCGGCGACGACGGGTTGATGCTGGGGTAGTCTTGCACGCTGGGAATCCTGCGGGGTGGGAGTGGACGTCGAGCTGAGCATCGTGTTGCCGGCCAGGAACGAGGCGGCGGCCCTGGCCTCGTTCCTGCCGCGGTTGCGCGCCCTTTTTCCGCAGGCCGACATCGTGCTGGCGGACGACGGGTCCACCGATGGCACCGCGCTGGTGGCGAAACAGGCCGGGGTACGCGTGCTGAGCGCGCCCTACGGCATGGGCAATGGCGCGGCGATCAAGCGTGGCGCGGCAGCGGCGCGCGGCGCCGTGATCGTGTTCATGGACGCCGATGCCCAGCACGACCCGGATCATGTCAGGACCTTGCTGACCAAGCTCGACGAGGGCTACGACATGGCGGTCGCCGCGCGCGATGGTGACGGTCAGGCAGGCCGCGGGCGCAGTCTGGCGAATGCCTTCTACAACCGACTTTCGAGCTGGATGACCGGGCATCGGATCGTGGACCTGACGTCGGGCTTTCGTGCCGTTCGCGCCGACAGGTTCCGCGAATTCCTGCACTTGCTGCCAAACGGATTTTCCTACCCGACCACGATCACCATGGCGTTCTTTCGCAGCGCCTACCCGGTGGCCTACGTCCCGATCCCGGTCGGACGACGGATCGGAAAGAGCCACATCAGGCCATTCCGCGATGGCGTGCGCTTCCTGCTGATCATTTTCAAGATCGCCACCCTGTATTCGCCGCTCAAGCTGTTCGTCCCGGTGTCGCTCACGTTCTTCCTGACGGGCGTGGGCTACTATGCCTACACGTTCGCGAACTTCCATCGTTTCACGAACATGAGCCTGCTCTTGTTCAGTGCTGCGGTGATCGTGTTCCTGATCGGGCTGATCTCCGAGCAGATCACCAACCTGACCTATCGCCCGCACGACTGAGCGCCATGCACAAGACGCCCGACAAGTTCGAGTCCATTCGTGCCTATTACGACGAGGAGTATTACGCCGGCGCGGTCCAGGACGCGAAGTTGCCCTGGCATTGTCGGCGCGTGGCGGGCAGGCTGGGCAACCTGTCCGGACGCAGCGTGCTGGATGTCGCCTGCGGGACCGGGACCTGGCTCGAACACCTGCGCTCCAGGGGCGCTTCGGTCGCGGGCATCGACTTGTCCAGGAAGGCCGTGGATGCCTGCCTGCAGCGTTTCCCGGGCGGGGACTTTGCATGCGGTCCTGCCGAGTCCCTGCCGTTTGCCGACGCGCGTTTCGATCTGGTGACGTGCATGGGCTCGCTCGAGCATTTTCTCGACAAGCCCCGCGCGCTGGCCGAGATGAAGCGGGTCGCCAAGGCGGATGCCGCCTTTCTCATCCTGGTGCCGAATGCGGATTTCCTGACCAGACGCCTGGGCCTTTACGCGGGAACGAACCAGACCAAGGCCAAGGAGGATGTGTTCGACCTGGCGACCTGGAACGCCCTTTTCGCGGCTGCCGGCTTGCAGGTGGTGGCGCGCTGGCGGGATCTGCATCCGCTTTCCATGTCCTGGCTGCGGCATGGTCCGGTGCATGCCTGGCCGGTGCGGCTTGCGCAGGCGCTGGCCCTGACGACCTGGCCGGTCCGTTGGCAGTACCAGGTCTATCACTATTGCCGCGTCGCGCGGGCATGATCCGCGGCATCCGGACGTGCGCTGCCGCATCCTGCTGATCACCCGCAACCTGCCACCGATGCGCGGCGGGATGGAACGCCTGAATCGCCACATGGCGATCGAACTGGCGCGTGAGTTCGATGTCGCGGTCGTCGGGCCGACGGGCAGCCGAGCCCACCTGCCAGCGGAAATCGCAGTCGATGAAATCGTGCCGATGCCGCTGTACCGGTTTTTCGCCGCGGCCCTGTGGCATGGCATTCGTCGTTCCGCTCGGTTCCGCCCGCAGGTGGTGCTGGCCGGCAGCGGCCTGTCGGCGCCGTTCGCGTGGCTGGCGGCAAGGCGCGCCGGTGCGCGGTGTGTCGTTTATGTGCATGGCCTGGACCTCATTGCCGAGCATCCCTTGTTTCGCTGGCTGTGGCGACCGTTCATCCGCCGCGCCGACCTGTGCGTGGCCAACAGCGGGAATACCGCCGCGCTTGCCCGCGCGATCGGCGTCGATGCCGGACGCCTGAGGATCGTGCATCCAGGGGTCGACGTGCCGGCACCGGAGGCCGTGCCGAATGATTTCAGAATGCGGTTCGGCCTGGGTGACCGGCCGGTGCTCCTGTCGGTGGGCCGCCTGATCGCCCGCAAGGGCTTGCTGGAGTTCGTGGAGCGGTGCCTTCCGCAGGTCGTTGCGGAAATGTCGGATGCCTGCCTGGTCGTGCTTGGGGATGAGGTGCCTGATCTCCTGCAGGGCAGCAGCGTCGGGTTGGGGGAGCGCATCCGCCGACGCGCTTCCGAGCTAGGGATCGCGGAAAACCTGAGGTTCATCGGCCCGCAGGACGATTCCACCCTTGCCATGGCCTATCGAGCGTGCGACGTGCATGTGTTTCCCGTGCGCGAGGTTCCCGGAGACGTCGAGGGATTCGGCATGGTGGCCATCGAGGCGGCGGCGCACGGGCTTCCCACGGTGGCCTTTGCGGTGGGAGGGGTGCCTGATGCCGTGGCGGAAGGTGTGTCCGGACACTGCGTGCCTGCAGAGGACTACGCGCAAATGGCGCAGCGGATACTCGAGCTGTTGCGAGGACGTGCGCGCCCGGCCATGCACGAGAGCGCACGCAATTTTGCCCTCCGGTTCGAATGGGGACGGTTCGGTGAGGCGCTGCGCGGCACCCTTCATGCCGTCGTTGCCACCGCGTCGGTAAAGCCGTGATGGACATGCCGTCGATCGAACCCGATCCGTGCCTCGTTCATCCAGCGCGTCCGGGTCTTCAGGATCGTGACGTGCCATGAATGGCGCGCCGACACCCATCGAAGCCAGCGACGCCGGCCGCCTGGTCAAGAATCCGCGGGTCAGCGTGGTCATGACCACATACAACCATGCCGAATTCCTGGCCGAAGCGATCGAAGGGGTTCTCGCACAGGTCTGCGGGTTCGAATTCGAGTTGATCATCGGCGAGGATGCGTCCACCGATGGGACGCTGGATGTGGCACTGGGCTATCAGAAGTCCAACCCGGAAGTCATTCGGGTCGTTTACGCCAGCGCCAACGTGGGGCCGATTGCCAATTTCAAGCGCGCGCTCGCCCGTTGCCGTGGTGAATTCGTTGCCTTCTGCGAAGGCGACGATTACTGGTGTTCGCCCCGCAAGCTGGCCCGGCAGGTGGAATCGATGGGTGATCCGGCGATCGGCATCGTCCACGCCGACTGGTTCAGGATCAGGCGCAACCGCGGTCGATGGACAGGAGACCCAGCGCACTCCGTACACCGCAGGGTGGCTCCGGAACTGTTGCAGGGTGACTTGTTCCGTACCTGGCACTTTCCGAAGATCCTTCGTACCTGCACGATCCTGTTGCGACGCAGGATGCTCGAAGAATGGCTGGCCTCGGACCTGTGGAAGAAGGAATACCGATTCGGCGACAGCGTGCTCAGTGCCTACGTGGTTTCCCGCGCCAGGGTTGCCTACGTGCCGGAGGTCGTGGCCGCGTATCGCCACAGCGCGAACTCCGCGCTGAGGTCGGGGATGGCGGCGCGGATACGGCTTTACAAGTCGTGCCTGGAATTTGATACCGATGCGCGCGCGTTCTTCGCCGGTCGTGCCGATTACGGCGATGGCTATCGCTGGGACAACGATGTCGCACTGCTGTTGTGGTCGCTTCGTGCAGGTGACTTCCGCTCGATGATCTTCGCGTGCAGGGATATCGCGGCACATTTCAGTGCCTGGCATTTCGTGGTGACGGGCTGGCGGACGATTCGCATGCGGCTGCCCACCTGGCGCAGGCAACCGCGCGACGTGCCGGAATGGCCATCGACGAAAAGACGATGATGAGCCTCGATCCCGGACCCGCAACGATCAGGCGGCGAATTCGATGGCCACGCGTGGGGCGCCTTGGTCGCGACGCCATGCTCGGAAGCATCGGGCTGGGTGTCCGTGCGCTGATACAGGCAGGCTACCTGGTGCTGCTGTCGCGCTGGATGGGCGCGAGCGGCTACGGAATGTTTGCCGGATCCATGGCCGCAGTCATGCTGGCGGCACCGCTGTCGGGGTGGGGCATCGTTTACGTGCTTTCCCGTCGTGTCGCGCTGGATCCATCCCTGGCGCGCTCGGTCTGGGCGACCGCCATCGTCCAGGTAGCGGTGATCGGCGCAGGCCTTGCCGCGATGATCGTGCTCCTGGCCGGCATTTCGATGCATGAACGAATAAGCCTGTCGTCGATGATCCTGCTGTGCCTGTCGGAGCTGGTGGTGCTGCCCGTTGCGCAGGCCGGAACCGGATTGTGCTTCGCGCTGGGACGTGGACTGCCGGGTGCGCTGGCGATCTGCCTGGTTCCGGCCGGTCGCCTGGGGCTGGGTCTTGCCGTTGCGTGGCTTGGCGTTCGCGGCAGCCCGGATGTCGTCGTCTGGCCCCACCTGGCCGGCTCCATCCTGGGGGTCCTGGCAACCGTGGCCCTGGTGGCGCGGATCAGCGGTTTTCCTGCCTGGCGATCTGGCGTGCCGATGCGGGAAACGCTGTCCGAAGGGACGGGTTATGCCGCCGGGACACTCGTGGGACAAGGCTATCAGGAGGTGGACAAGGTCCTGATGCTGCAGATCCTGGGTGCGTCGGTCGTGGGTTCCTACACGGTTGCGTTCCGCATCGTCAGCGTGTTCGCGCTTCCGGTTTCCGGGCTGATTGCTGCCGCGCTGCCGAGGATGTTCGCGGCCCACGGCACGCCGGACCAGAGCGGCCCTTCCCCGCTCCGTGCGGTCGCCGTGGCCGCGGCGGCGTACGGGGTGATCGCGACATGCATGGCCGCAGGCACGGCGCCATGGCTTCCACACATCTTCGGGCCGGAGTTTTCCGGTTCCATCCGCCTGCTGTTCGAGCTGTCGCCCTGGCCGGCATTGTTCGCCATGCATCAAGCCGCCGCGACGAGCCTGACCGCATCCGGGCGCCAGCGCGAACGGGTGTTCGTCGAGGGTGCAGGCCTGGTGTTGATCGTGCTGATGAATCTGTTGCTGCTGCATGGGATCGGGGCAACCGCGTCGGTCTTGTCGTTGCTCGTCGGCGAGGCGGTCATGGCAACGACGTGCCTGATCCTGCTGCGCAGGCGGCCGATGCTGCGCGCGCATCGGCCTGGGTCAGGCGCTTGACCCCGGACGGACCAGGCAACGGCACTGGCGGTGGTGTCCTCGGGTCACGCCGGGAGGCACTGCGTGGCGAGCTTTCCCCGATCAGGTGACGGCCTCTCGTGCGAGCCGCTAAACTCCGCCGGAATCGGCATCGGCAAGGAACGGTCGTGAACGAGAACTGGCACGACTTCTGGAAAAACTACCGTACACCCGTTGCCAGGTCGGAAGGGGACTTGTACCTGCAGGTTGGCAAGACGATCAACAGCAAACCGATAGAGGAAGCAGTCCTGCAGATGATGGTTGCCGCGATCGAACAGGCGCTGTGTCTGGAAGCGTCCGATCATCTGCTGGACTTGTGCTGTGGAAACGGCCTGATGAGCTACCGGCTCGCGCAGACGGCCGGGCTGGTGACCGGCGTGGATTTCGCGAACCATCTCATCGAGGCCGCGCGCGGCTTCAAGCAGCGACCCAACATCCAGTATCGCGTCGATGACGTGCTCCGGCCGATTGCTGACCTGGTCGGCGGGCCAACGCCGGTCACCAAGGTGCTCATGAACGACGCGCTGGCGTACTTCGATCCTTCCGGCCTCGATCGCCTGCTTGGCAACCTGCAGGCCTACTTTGGCCACCGCGGCTTCCGGTTCCTGATCACGGGCATCCCGAATCATGGATTGCGGTGGAACTTCTACGATACGCCCGAGCGCCGGGCCCGTTTCGAGGAGCACGAGGCACGCTCGGACGATACCAACGATGGGATGGGCCGCTGGTGGCGGCGAGCGGAAATCGAGGAGGTTTGCGACAATCGCCGCCTGCGTGTGGAGTTGGCCGATCAACCTTTCCCTATTTCGACGTATCGGATGAACGCCCTCATCTTCGCGGAGTAGGCGCCCCTGGCGTGCGCTTGCCTGCCACGGGCTCCCGTCGTTTTCGTCATTCCAGTGGCGCGACGAGTTCGAAATCATCGAGCTGCGCAGCCGTACCTCGGATGCCGAACATCATGAGGTGGTGGATGATCGACAGGTGCTGCACCTGCTGACCCAGCACGAACGGCTTGGTCAAGGTGCGCAGGAAGACAAGTTCGATTCCGCGTGCGGAAAACGGCGTCGAGGTGTAAAGCTCGCGCCCGCCAATCGCGTTGATGTAGCGGTGGGCATCCAGTCGTGAACAGATGTCCAGCACCCGGGTTTCCCCTCCCGAATCCGGGTCCTTGCCCAATTCCGAGGAACGCGTGAATGCGCAGTGCAGGCCCAGTCCGTGGGCGATGGTTTTCAACAGGTGGATGTTGAAATCGGCCACCCCGCTGCGCGCGCATCCCAGTGCGCTGTCGATGAGGGGGAACGCCTCGGCAAAGGCAGGTGCGCGACGGTAGGCTGCGATGATCTTGCGCCGGATGGATTCCAGCGCCGCGTCCTCGAACAGGTAGTGGCGTTCGCGGATGTCCAGCGTCAGGTGGTCCCTGGCGATCGGCAGGGTCAGCCATTTGGGCTGGCCATCCAGGGCGATCGTGTTGCGATTGACCCGGCCGCCCTTGAGGTACTGGACATCGTCGTAGAACACGAACCGTTCGACCGCCCGCATCAGTTGGAAGTAGCCGATGTAGGGAAAGAAGTACGGCTGCATCAGGGCGACAATCACGGCGCTGAACTTCCAAGCATTCGGCAGACGGCGGCGATGGTTTCGATGGCTTGTGGTTCGAGCGACGTGCCATTGGGCAAGATCACCACGCGCTCGGCCAAGGCGCAGGTGTGCTCAAGCAGCAATCCGGCGTGTGGAAACAGGTCGCGATACGGCTGCATGCGGTGACTGCCTGGCCAGAAGTACTTGCGTGCCAGGACGTTCTCGGCATGCAGTGCGGCGACGATCCGGTCGCGGCTGGCAGCGCAATCGGCGCCCACCTCGACCACGATGTAGTGATGGCTGTTGCGCTCGGTCGGATCGTATTCGAGCAACGTCATCCCGGGGATTCCGGACAGCGCTTTCCGGTAGGCGGCATGGTGGCTGGTGTTCGAGGCGACGATTTGTTCGAAGCCAGCGAGGTTCGCCAGGCCCATCGCCGCGCACACCTCGATCATCTTGCCGTTGGTCCCCGGGTGAATGACGTTGTCGTAACCCTTGAAGCCGAAGTTGCGCATCAGCCGCATGGCCTCGGCGAGATCGTCGTCGTTGGTGACGACCGCGCCGCCTTCCATCGTGTTGAAGGCCTTGGTGGCGTGGAAGCTGAAGACCTCGCAGGCGCCGAAACGGCCGATCGGCTGTCCATTGCAGGTGCTTCCGAACGCGTGGGCGGCATCGAACATCAGCGTCAGGCCGTGCTCGTCGGCGATTGCCTGAAGTTCGGACACCGGCGCGGCGCGACCCCACAGGTGCACGCCGATGATGCCCGTAGTTCGCGGCGTGATCATGCGCCGTACCGCCGCCGGATCCAGGTTGTGCGTAGTCGGGTCGATGTCCGCGAACACCGGCGTGATGCCCTGCCAGGACAGCGCATGCGCGGTCGCCACGAAAGTCCAGGAAGGCACGATCACCTCGCCCTGCAGGCCCAGCGCGCGGATCGCGATTTCCAGCGCAATCGTCCCGTTGCACATCGCCACGCAATGCTTCACGCCGACCTTCGCAGCGATGCGCTGTTCGAATTCGCGGACCAGCGGCCCGTTGTTGGTCAGCCAGTTGTTGTCGAGGACCTGGCCGACGGCATGCAGGAAGGCCGCACGATCACCAACGTTGGGCGCGCCGACGTGGATCGGCGTGGAAAACGCGGGGGGTGCACCGTTGATCGCCAGGTCGGCGGCAGTGCGAATGGACTTGCTGGAAGTCATGGCGTGGCCTGCGCTGGGTGGGTCTTGTTGCCGGAAATCCCATCGTCTGGTCGTGGCGAGGCCGCTTCGCTCAACTCAAGCTTGCGGATCCGCCACTCGATCCGCTCCAGCAGGCGGCGGTTGATGGCCATCAGGTCGGCCAGAAAGCCAAGCATCATCAGCAGGAAGCCGAGGGTGACGCACAGCGCGGTGAACACCACCGACTGCACGTGGCCACCGCCTTCCCCGGCGATCATGTAGACCAGGAAGCGAATACCGGAAATCAGACCAATGGCGGTGAAGGCGGCACCGAGCAACCAGAAGAACAACATCGGCCGATAGGTGGCAAAGATGCGCACGATCGTCCCCAGCGAGCGCATCACGTAATTGACCGAACTCTTGACCAGGCGTGACGGGCGCAGGTCCGGATTGGTGCGGATCGGCACCGATTCGATGCGGATGTTGCTGCGTCCGGCCTGGATGATCGTCTCCAGTGTGTAGGTGTAGGCATTGAACACATTCAGGCGCAGCGCGGCATCGCGCGACATGGCGCGGAACCCGCTGGGGGCATCGGCGATCCGGGTGCCCGAAGCGATCCGCACCACACTGCTGCCGAGTTTTTGCAGGCGGCGCTTGATCCACGAAAAATGCCGCGTCGTCTCGATTGGCCGGGCGCCGACCACGATCTCGGCGCGGGCGGCGAGTATGGGGCCGATCAGGGCATCGATGTCACGGGCATCGTACTGGTTGTCCGCATCGGTGTTGACGATGATGTCCGCGCCCATGCGAACCGCCGCATCCAGTCCGGTCATGAATGCCGCCGCAAGCCCGCGGTTGACCGGATGACGGATGACGTGGTCCACCCCCAGTTGCTGCGCAACCTCGGCGGTGGCATCGCGCGAACCATCGTCGATCACCAGCCACTCGACCTGCGCGCATCCGGCGACCGTCCTTGGCAGCGCCGCCAGCGTCACCGGCAGGGAGGCGGCCTCGTTGAAGCAGGGGATCTGGATGATCAGCTTCATGTTCGTCGATCGCCGCGATGCGCCAGGAGTGATGCGGTCAGTCTAGCCGGCATCGCGGCTTGCGCCACCACCATCCGGCGGAAGCATCGCCAGGCGGAAAGGTGCATCACTTCGGGTTCTGGGTCGAGCCGGCCGCTGGTGGCGTGCTGCCTGGGCCGGCTTGCGCGGCCGGTTCCGGAACGGGCGCCGCGGCGCCGGCCTGCGCGGCCGCGTCGATGGCGCGGCCCAGCGTTTCGATCGTCGCGGCCTGGGAACCGGCGATGTCCTTCTTTCGCATCTGCTGCAATTGGATCCGCGCAGCATCGAGCTTGCCCGTCCGGATCAGCATCCGGATCAGGTTGGCGCGATACACCATCACCTCGGGCTTGGCGTCGACCACCGCCCGCGACATCCGGACCGCCAGTTCGGGGTCATTCAGTCGTTGCACGGCGAAGTCTGCATAGGCCGACATGAGATTGGGATTGCCGTCGGAGGATTCGAGCGCGGCGGTGAAGGCGGCGAGCAATTCCCGAGGCTGATCCGGGCAGACACCCTGCTGCTGGCAGTGGAACAGGAAGATGACCGCGGCGATGTCGGTCTGGCTCGGTGCGCCGTGACGCAGCTTGTCCACGATGGCCTTCCACAAGCGTGGGTCGATCGGCCGGTGCGCGCGCCCGTTCAGGAATATCAGCGCCTGCAGCCCGCCGATCCCGCTGTCGGGGTCGAAGGCATGGTGTTCCAGAATGGCGGTCGAGCGCTGGATCAGGGGCGAATCGGGGTTGTCGCCGGCAACCCGGATGAGCGTGCTTGCCAGACCGTACTGGGCACGTTCCGAATCCGGGCGTTTGAGCGCCTCGGCGTAGGCCAGGCGCAGTGGATCGGACCATTCCTCCGAGCGCAGGAACGTGGTGAAGGTGCACCAGCCAATGAACAGGACGATCGCGGCGCTGCGCAGGATCGGCAGGCGCATGCCGGGTTCCAGCGCCAGCAGCGAGGCCACGGCGAGCAGCAACCCGGCGGAAGGGAAATAGTTGCGGTGCTCGAACACCAGTTCGAGCGGAATGACCGTTCCGGTCAGCATGTGCCCGGCGAAAAACCACAGGATGCCGAGGCAGAACAGGGGGCGTGCGCGCCGCTGCCATACCGCAAGTCCGATCAGGCCGAACACGGCGGCGATCGCCAGCGCCGTGGTGGGCGGATCGAACAGACGCTCGGAGACCTTCAGATCGTCATGGTAGAAGGTGAGCGTGTTGATGTTCGGAAACAACGTCCAGCCGATGTAGTCCATTAACACCCGCGGCTCGGTCAGCAGCCGTTGGCCGATCGAAAACGTGCGGAACGACGTCGTGTCGGAGAACACCCAACTCGAAATCCAGGCCAGACCCGCGAGCAACGGCAGGCCCAGAAAGACCACGTGGGTGCCCACCGCCGAGCGGCTGATCCTGTGGTCGGCATTGCGAAATCCGCAGATCGCGAATTCCAGGCAGGCGGTGTAGAGCGGCAGCAGGATCGCGGACTCCTTGGCGGAGAATCCCAAGGCCGTGCAGGCCAGCACGCTCAGGGCTGGCGCCATGCCATTGCGTCCGCTGGTGAATTCGGCGCGTCGCGCGCGGATGTAGGCGAACAGGCCCAGGAACACGAACAGGTTCGCCAGCGACTCCATGCGCTGGGCCACGTAGGCCACGCCGGTCAGGTTGATCGGCAGCAGCAGCCAGGCGCTCGCCAGGATCGCCGCGCCCAGGTCCAGCCCTGCCGGTTCGTGCTCGAAGGTCGGTGCGGAGAGTTTGCGCCAGCGCAGCAGTTCCTTGAGCAGCAACCACAACAGGAACCCGTTGAGCAGGTGGATGCCCAGGTTGGTCAACTTCGGCCAGAACGGGTCCAGGCCGGTGAAGTAGTAGTTCAGCGCGAAGCTGAGCATGCTCAGGGCGCGGAACTGGGTAGTTCCGGCCTGCTGCAGCGCGGCCCTGATCCAGTCGGCTGGGTTGAGCGTGGTGACGTGGACGTCGGTGTTGTCCACGAAATAGACCATGTCGTCGAAGATGTAGCCGCCATGCAGGCTCGGCCAATACACGAGCACGGTCAGGCACAGTGCGCTGAGGATGAGCCAGATCGAGCGGTCGCGCTTCCATGTCATGGTCGGTACCTCAGGTCTTTCCGGATTTTTCCACGCAGTTCATCGATCTGCTGCTGCCAGAACCCCTGGTGGTACAGCACCCAGTTGTGGATGTCGCCCATGCTGCGCCATTGATACCACGGTGGCGCGCGGCTGATGGAAGCCAGCCGAAGATGTGCAAGCGCCATCGCCGGCTGCTTTGCCGAAGCCAGCATCGCCGCTTGCACCAGCACGGTGTCGAGCTTGGGTTGGGCGCGGTAGGCGGCATCGAAGTGTGCGAGCGCCTGCTCTGGATGGTGGTCGGCCAGCGCCACCTCGCCAAGCAGGTGCTCGGCATCGCTGCGTCGGCCCGAGCTCGCGCTGGTCTGCCGATTGTCCGCGAACGCCTGCGCAAGAACCTTCGCCGCGGCCAGGTCGAACCCTTTGCAGGTTCCGGTTTGCGCCACGGGCAGCATCGTTTGCATCCATTTGAACGCAAGCCGCGTCGGATCCGGGGCGGTAGCGAACGCGCGGGTCGCGGTTGCGAGGTCTGCCGCTGACACGCTGCCGACCTGGCAGCGCACACCAATCAGGTTGGCGATCAGCTGGACCTCGACCGGGTGCTCGCGCAGCGAATGGCGCAGGCGCTGCTCGGCAAGCTGGTCGTGCCCCTGTCTGGCTTCGAGTTGGGCCGCGTAGGCCTGGGCTCGTGGCGAGTCGGGATTGCGCTGGCTCCAGACCAACGCCTGCTGGCTGCTGTCGCCCCACACGCCGGCTCCCACCCACGTCAAGGTGGCCAGCAGCAACGGCAACAGGACCGACAAACCCGTGCGCAGCCATGGTCGCGGGGACCGCGCATCGGCGAGCCACACGGCCACCGGCCAGAACATCATGGCCATCGGCAGGTAATTGCGGTGTTCGAAGTAGATCTCCAGCGGGACCGGGCCGGATTCGATCGATTGTCCGACCAGATAAAAGCCGACGGCCAGCGTGACGGCCGGCCAGCGTCGGCGCCCGCACCACGCCAGTGCGACCAGGGCGACCACGCCAGCCAGCGCAGGCAGGGTAGTCCAGGGCTGGAACATGCCAACCGAGATCCCGAAGTCATCGTTGAACAGGCCCGGGGAAATCGAGCGTGGCAGCCAGATCAAGCCCAGGTAGTCGAACAACACGCGCGGTTCGGTCAGCAAGCGTTGGCCCAGGGTCCAGCCACGAATTGCCGGCGTTCCCGCAACGAAGCCTGGAATCGCGGCCAGCAGGCTTGCGGCCAGCAGTAGTGACGGCAGCCACAGCAGCCATTGTCGTGCCCTGCGCAGGACAGGTGCATCCTCGATCCTGGAAAGGCTGCTCTCGACCACCAGCAGCAGTGGCGGGAGCAGGGCGCCGTTGGCCTTGCTCAGCGTGGCAAGGACTGTGCAGGTGGGGACCAGGGCCCACAACAGCCATGCGCTGCGGTGATGGCCGGCGAGGATGCGTTGGCGGCATGCCAGCCAGGCCCACAGCGCGGCGAAGGTGAACGTGGCCGGCAGCATGGCTTCGCGCTGCACGATGTACAGCACGGTGGACAGGAGCAGCGGGTGCAGCAGCCAAAGGCTGGTGGCGACCAGCGCAGCCCGGCCGATCGCCGGTTCGGCCAACTTCCACGCACGTCCCAATCGGGACAGGGCGCCGAACAGCAACAGGCCGTTGAGCAGGTGCAGGAAGATGTTGGTGCGCTTGAAAGGATACGGATCCGCCGGCCAGGTCCTGGCATCGAGCAGGAAGGTGGCGACCGCAAGTGGTCGCCCGGTCGGATCGGCTTGACCGGCGGTGACGTAACGTGCCAACGCCGGCCAGGAATCGACGTGGCCGTAGCGACCCAGCGGCTCGAGATTCGGGTAATCGTCGAACAGGAAGCCGCCACGGACCCCCGGCCAAAACACGCCCGCAGCCAGCGCGATGACGATGGCCAATTGGATCCAGACGGACTTCGATACACGTTCCAAGGCGGAAGTATGACGGGATGGAAGGGTGGCGTCGCGCCGCAACCGCGACCCACAAGGAAAGGCCGCCTTGCGGCGGCCTTTCGGTACAACGCTGACGAATCAACCAATCCGGTATTACGGACGGCAGATCGACGGCAGGTACTTCGAGGTGACGGTGGTCAGCGCGCCCGAGCAGGTCCAGGTGGTGCTGCCGGCGCCAGCCGGGGCAACCGGGGAGAACGTCAGGATCTGACCGTTGATGGCCGTGTTGGCCTTGCGCGGAGCGGTGCTCGAGTAGGTCACGCGAATCCTGCCTTGATCAACCTGCACCTGGCTCACATAGGTGCCGTTGATGCTGGCCATGGGCGCAACGCCGGCCGACGCGTTGTCGGTCGGGAACGTGCCACGGTTGGAGTAGAACTCGGCGACGGCGGTCTTGCTGCCCTCGGCCAAGCTGGCGCCTTCCGAGACCTGCGAGCGGATCACGTAATCCTGATACGCCGGGATGGCAATCGCGGCGAGGATGGCGATGATCGCGACCACGATCATCAGCTCGATCAGGGTGAAGCCCTTCTGGATCTTGTTCATTTGAAAATGTCCTTTGACGGTGGTGGGTTAGCTAACCGCATACGCTCGGGTGAAGGGCGAACCGCGTCCATGGCACGGTCGGTTCGATCGAATCATATGCAAGGTGGAATAAAGCAAGGATCGTGCCACTTCAAAAAACGTGACGCGTGGCACGCTAATTGTGCACTGGCGAGGGTCGCTTCCGAAAGTGCCTTCCGATTCGAGACAGAAACGGCAGAATCTGACGCAATGCGTCACTTCGGCCTTCAGCGGCGGCAGATGTCGGGCAAGTACTTGCCCGGCACCGTGTTCATCGCGTTGCTGCATGACCACAGCATGGAGCCGGTGGTGGGGATGGGCGAGAGCAGGATGGTCAGGCCGTTGATGGCGTTGTTGGCCTGTTGCGGCGCGGTGCTGGAAAAAGTGACCCGGATCAGGCCCGGCCCACCCGCCGCAGTCCCGACATCCACCCGGCTGACGTAATGGCCGCTGATGCTGGTGGGCTGGGGAATGTTCACCGACGCCGCGCTGCTCGCAAGGCGACCGGTCATGGTGTAGAACTCGGTCATCTGCGCCTTGCTGCCGGACACCATGCTCAGGCTCAGGCCTTCGGACACTTGCGTGCGGATCACGTAGTCCTGATAGGCCGGGATGGCGATCGCAGCCAAGAGGGCGATGATCGCAATGACGATCATCAATTCGATCAGCGTGAAACCGCGTGGCTGGATTCGCATGGCATGCCCCGGACAGGCCCGTCGATGCAAAAGGCAAGCAAGAATCGTGCCGTTATGCGCGTCCGGAGGCGAGGGCTGGCAATGGATGATGCCGGATTCGCCTGAGGTGGCCGGCTGTCAATCGATCGCCAGCTTCTTGAGTTTGTAGCGCAGCGCCCGGAAGGTGATGCCCAGGCGTGCCGCCGCACGGGTCTTGTTGTAGCGGCATTCTTCGAGGGCGCGAATGATCGCCTCGCGCTCCAGGGTTTCCAGATGCCTCGGCAGATCATTGGACGGGTCACCGTCCACGCCCGCGACCTGAACCTGCAGCGCGTCCGCCTGTCCTTGGTTCGGTGACCGCGACGCCGCGACGTGCGTCGTCGAATGGACCGGAAGACGCAGATCCGCCGGCGTGATCACTTCCCCCTCGCACAAGGCCACCGCGCGTTCGAGGATGTTCTCCAATTCGCGGACGTTGCCGGGAAAGGCGTAGTCGCGCAGCGCGGCCATGGCGTCCGCACCCAGCTGCGGCATCGATTCACCGATCTCGGTCGCGAGCCGTTGCAGGATCGCCTCGGCAAGCAGCGCGATGTCCGAACTGCGCTCGCGCAACGGCGGCACCCGCAGCTCGATCACGTTCAGGCGGTAGAACAGGTCGTGGCGAAAGCGGTTCGCGGCGACCTGCTGCGCCAAGTCCTTGTGGGTGGCCGAGAGGATGCGCACGTCCACCGGGGTTTCGCCGGACGCACCCACGGGGCGCACGGATTTTTCCTGGATCGCGCGCAGCAGCTTGACCTGCATCGACAGCGGCAGCTCGGCGACCTCGTCCAGGAACAGGGTGCCACCGTGGGCGGCCTGGAACAGGCCGGCCTTGTCGGCGTGGGCGCCGGTGAAGCTGCCCTTCTTGTGGCCGAAGAACTCGCTCTCCATCAACTCGGCCGGGATCGCGCCGCAGTTGACCGGGACGAAGGCGCCAGCCGCGCGTGGGCCCTGTTCGTGGATCAGGCGGGCGACGCGCTCCTTGCCGGCGCCGGATTCGCCGACGATGTACACCGGCGCCTGGCTGCGCGCGAGCTTGGCGATGGTCTGGCGCAACTGCTGCATCACCGGCGCCTCGCCGATCAGGCCACTTGCGGCGCCGGCCGTCGCGGTCTGGCGCGCGGGTGGCTGCAACTCCAGCGCGTTGTTGACCAGCCGCCGCAGCACCGCCAGATCCACCGGCTTGGAGACGAAGTCGAACGCGCCGGCCTTGAGCGCGTCCACCGCCGCCTCGACATTGCCGTAGGCGGTGATCATCGCCACCGG
>CAZXGS010000033.1:0-35347 GCA_964640525.1 uncultured Gammaproteobacteria bacterium
ACGCTGGCCGAAGGCCAGTCGATCGACGTGATGGCCAAGGCCTGAAGGCAGGGAATTCTCCATGGCACTGATGACGTTCAAGCCCACCTCCCCAGGCCGTCGCGGCATGGTCAAGGTGGTCACGGAGGGCCTGCACAAGGGCGCCCCGTACCAGCCGCTGCTGGAAAAGCAGACCCGCACCGGTGGTCGCAACCACCACGGGCGGATCACCACCCGCCACATCGGCGGTGGGCACAAGCAGCATTACCGCATCATCGACTTCAAGCGCGACAAGGAAGGCATCCCCGCGCGCATCGAGACGGTGGAATACGATCCCAACCGCACCGCGAACATCGCGCTGCTGTGCTACGCCGACGGCGAGCGCCGCTACATCATCGCCCCGCGCGGCGTGGCGGTGGGCGACCAGGTGATCTCCGGGCATGACGCGCCGATCAAGGTCGGCAACACCCTGCCGCTGCGCAACATCCCGGTCGGCTCGACTGTGCATTGCGTGGAGATGAAGCCGGGCAAGGGCGCGCAGCTCGCGCGCAGCGCCGGCGCCTCGGTGCAACTGGTGGCCCGTGAAACCGGCTACGCCACGATTCGCCTGCGTTCGGGCGAGATGCGCCGCGTGCCCGGCGAGTGCCGCGCCACCATCGGCGAGGTCGGCAACGGCGAGCACAGCCTGCGCAAGGTCGGCAAGGCCGGTGCCAAGCGCTGGATGGGCGTGCGTCCGACCGTGCGTGGTGCGGCCATGAACCCGGTCGACCATCCGCACGGCGGTGGCGAGGCGCGTGCGGGCCAGGGCAATCCGCATCCGGTGTCCCCGTGGGGCACGCCGGCCAAGGGTTACAAGACGCGAAACAACAAGCGCACCCAGAAGTTCATCGTGCGCGATAGGAGAGGTTGATCATGGCTCGCAGCCTGAAAAAAGGTCCGTTCGTCGATCACCACCTGATGAAGAAGGTGGAGGCGGCCGGCGGCAGCAAGAAGCCGATCAAGACCTGGTCGCGGCGCTCGATGATCCTGCCGGAAATGGTCGGCATGACCCTTGCGATCCACAACGGCAAGGCCCACATCCCGGTGCTGGTCAACGAGAACATGGTCGGGCACAAGCTCGGCGAGTTCGCGATGACTCGCCTGTTCAAGGCGCACGGCGGCGACAAGAAAGCCGCTGCCGCCGCGGCCAAGAAGTAAGGAACCCGTCATGCAAGCCAAGGCAATCCTGCGCACCGCGCGCATCTCGCCGCAGAAGGCCCGCCTGGTCGCCGACCAGGTGCGCGGCCTGCCGGTGGCACGCGCCAGCGACCTGCTCGCATTCAGCGACAAGAAGGCCGCCCACCTGATCCGCAAGGTCCTGATGTCGGCGATCTCCAACGCCGAGAACAACCAGGGCGCGGATGTGGACGAGCTCAAGGTCGCCACCATCTGCGTGGACGAAGGTCCGATGCTCAAGCGCTTCATGGCGCGCGCCAAGGGACGCGGCAACCGCATCCTCAAGCGCACCAGTCACATCACCGTCGTTGTCGGCGCGGGGAAATAATCCAATGGGTCACAAAGTCCATCCAACCGGCATCCGCCTGGGCATTTCCAAGGACTGGAATTCCAAGTGGTTCGCCAACAAGCGGCAGTACGCGCAGTACCTGACGGCCGACCTGAAGGTGCGCCAGATCCTTCGCGAGAAGCTCGCCCAGGCCGGCATCAGCAAGATCCTGATCGAGCGCCCGGCCAAGACCGCACGGGTGACGATCCACTCCGCCCGTCCGGGCGTGGTGATCGGCAAGCGCGGCGAGGATATCGAGAAGCTGCGCAAGGAAGTGTCCGACGTGATGGGCGTCCCGGCGCACATCAACGTCGCCGAGGTGCGCAAGCCCGAGCTCGACGCCCAACTGGTGGCCGAGTCGATCGCCCAGCAGCTCGAGCGCCGCATCATGTTCCGCCGCGCGATGAAGCGTGCGGTCGGCAACGCCATGCGCCTGGGCGCGCTGGGCATCAAGGTCAACGTCGGCGGCCGCCTGAATGGCGCCGAGATCGCGCGTTCGGAGTGGTACCGCGAGGGTCGCGTGCCGCTGCACACGCTGCGTGCCGACATCGACTACGGCTTTGCCGAGGCGCGTACCACCTACGGCGTGATCGGCGTCAAGGTGTGGGTGTACCGCGGCGAGGTCTTCGACTTCGCCAGCATCGGCCAGGACAAGGGCGAGCGCGAGGAAGCCGTACCGGCGCGTGCGCCGCGCCGCGATGACGACCGTCCGCGTGGCCCGCGCCGCGATCGTGACGAGGCGCGCGCTCCGCGCGGCGCCGGCAGGAGGGAGTAAGCCATGCTGCAACCCAAGCGTACCAAGTACCGCAAGATGTTCCGCGGCCGCAACGAGGGCCTGAGCTGGAACGGCGCCGCCGTCAGCTTTGGCGAGTACGGCCTGAAGGCCACCTCGCACGGCCAGCTCACCGCGCGCCAGGTCGAGGCCGCGCGCCGCAGCATCAGCCGCTACGTCAAGCGCGGCGGCAAGCTGTGGATCCGGATCTTCCCGGACAAGCCGATCACCAAGAAGCCGATCGAGGTCCGCATGGGCTCGGGCAAGGGCAACGTGGAGTACTGGGTGGCGCAGATCCAGCCCGGCCGCGTGCTGTACGAGATGGAGGGCGTGGACGAGGCGACGGCGCGCGAGGCGTTCCGTCTGGCCGCGGCCAAGCTGTCCGTCACCACCACCTTCGTGACCCGCACGGTGCGCTGATCATGAAAATCAACGAACTCCGCCAGAAGTCCGCGGCCGAACTGGGCGCGCACCTGACCGACCTGCACAAGGAGCAGTTCGCGCTGCGCATGCAGAAGACCAGCGGCCAGCTCACCCAGTCGCACCAGATCCGGCGCGTGCGCCGCGAGATCGCCCGCGTCAACACCCTGCTGGCCGGCAAGCAGTAACGCCGGCAACACAAGGCTAAAGCCATGAACGAAGCTGCCAACGAAACCAAGCTGCGCACCGTCCAGGGTCGCGTGGTCAGCAACAAGATGGACAAGACCGTCACCGTGCTGGTGGAGCGTCAGGTCAAGCACGCGCTGTACGGCAAGTACATCCGTCGCTCGACCAAGCTGCACGCCCACGACGCCGACAACGCCTGCAAGGAAGGCGACGTTGTGCGCGTGACCGAGTGCGCGCCGATGTCCAAGACCAAGAACTGGCGCGTCGTCGAGATCGTCGCCCACGCTGCCGACTGACGAGGAGACTGAATCATGATCCAGATGCAGTCCTACCTGCAGGCCGCCGACAACTCCGGCGCGCGCGAGCTGATGTGCATCAAGGTGCTCGGCGGTTCGCATCGCCGCTACGCCCACATCGGCGACGTCATCAAGGTCTCGATCCGCGATGCGATCCCGCGCGGCAAGGTCAAGAAGGGCGAGGTCTACGACGCCGTGGTCGTGCGTACCCGCAAGGGCGTGCGCCGTCCCGACGGTTCGCTGATCCGCTTCGACGGCAACGCCGCGGTGCTGCTCAACAACAAGCTCGAGCCGATCGGCACCCGCATCTTCGGGCCGGTCACGCGCGAGCTGCGCTCCGAGAAGTTCATGAAGATCGTCTCGCTGGCACCCGAGGTCCTCTGAACGAGGTCCGCAGCCAAGCGCGGCAGGAACGTGGAAACACGGCAAGAGTCACGAGCGAGCCCATCCGGCGCGCTCCATTGAAAGCAGAGAGTCAGCCATGAATCGTATTCGCAAGGGCGACAGCGTCCTGGTCATCACCGGCAAGCACAAGGGCCAGAAGGGCGAAGTGCTGCGCGTGGCCGCCGACCGCGTCGTCGTGCAGAACATCAACATCATCAAGCGCCACACCAAGGCCAACCCCCAGGCCCAGCAGCCCGGCGGGATCGTCGAGCGCGAGGCGCCGCTGCACATTTCCAACGTGATGCTGCTCAACCCGGTCACCGGCAAGGGCGAGCGCGTGGGCTACAAGGTGCTCGGCGATGGCCGCAAGGTGCGGGTGTTCCGCTCCAGCGGAGAGGCGATCGACGCCTGATCAGGAACGCCGGCGCAGCGCCTGGCCGGTTCCGACAAGCAGATCTCAAGGACAAGCAAATGATCACCCGTCTCGAAAAACACTACAAAGAAAACGTCGTGCCGAAGCTGATGGAGAAGTTCGGCTACACGAACCCGATGCAGGTGCCGCGCCTGACCAAGATCACGCTCAACATGGGCGTGGGCGAGGCGGTGGGCAACAAGAAGATCCTCGAGAACGCGGTGGCCGACATGGTCAAGATCGGCGGCCAGAAGCCCGTCGTGACCAAGGCGCGCGTGTCGGTGGCCAGCTTCAAGATCCGTGACGGCTGGCCGATCGGCTGCAAGGTCACCTTGCGCCGCGCCCACATGTTCGAGTTCCTCGACCGCCTGGTGAACGTCGCCCTGCCGCGCGTGCGCGATTTCCGCGGTGTGTCCGGCCGCGCCTTCGACGGTCGCGGCAACTACAACATGGGCATCAAGGAACAGATCATCTTCCCGGAAATCGACTACGACCAGGTGGATGCGCTGCGCGGCATGGATATCGCGATCACCACCACCGCCCGCAGCAACGAGGAAGCCCGCGCGTTGCTCGAAGGCTTCGGCTTTCCCTTTAGAAATTGATCGCGGATCCATCCGCAAAAACCCGCACATCCCTGTGCGGACTTCCTAGAGAAGCAGAGAAAAACATGGCCAAGACCAGCATGGTGAACCGCGACGCCAAGCGCGCGAAGCTCGCCAAGAAGTACGCCACCCGCCGCGCCGAGCTGAAGAAGACCATCTCCAGCACCACCGCGTCCTACGACGAGAAGATGGAAGCCGTGGTCAAGCTGCAGAAGCTGCCGCGCGACTCCAGCCCGATCCGCGAGCGCAACCGCTGCGCGTTGTCAGGTCGCCCGCGCGGCACCTACGCCCGCTTCGGCCTGGCGCGCAACAAGCTGCGTGAGGCGACCATGCGTGGCGACGTGCCGGGTCTGCGGAAGGCTTCCTGGTAAGGCAATGCGGGATTGGAGGCTGGGGACTGGGGCAATAGCGTAGAGCCCTCGCCAGACTCCAGACCCCGATCCGAACTCCGTTCCAATCAACGAAATTCGCAATCCTGCGGATATCGGTGCACTCAGAGGTTCCATTCAATGAGCATGACTGATCCCATCGCCGACATGCTGGTGCGCATCAAGAACGCGCTGGCCGTGGGCAAACCGACGGTGTCCATGCCGTCATCCAAGATCAAGGTGGCGCTTGCCGGGGTGCTGAAGTCGGAAGGCTACATCGCCGACTCGCGCGTCACCGAGGCCGGCAAGGGCAAGCTGAAGCTGGAAATCGTCCTCAAGTACTACGAGGGCAAGCCGGTGATCGAGCGTCTTGAGCGCGTCTCGCGTTCGGGCCTGCGCCAGTATCGCGGCAAGGACGAGTTGCCGAAGATCCTCGGTGGTCTTGGCGTGTCCATCATCTCGACCTCCAGGGGCATCATGACCGACGCTCAGGCCCGCGCCGCGGGCGTGGGTGGCGAAGTCATCTGCCTCGTGGCGTAAGGAGTAGATACCCATGTCACGCGTAGCGAAGAAGCCGATCGCCCTGCCCAAGGGCGTGGAATGCAACATCAGCGCCGATGCCGTCAGCGTCAAGGGCCCGAAGGGCACCTTGAGCATGGTGCGCGCCCATGGCGTGGATGTCGCCATTGACAGCGGTCACGTGCAGTTCTCGGCCAGCGCCGAGCACATGCCGATGGCAGGCACCAGCCGCGCGCTGCTGGCCAACATGATCACCGGCGTGTCCAAGGGGTTTGAGCGCAAGCTCGAACTGGTGGGCGTGGGTTACCGCGCCGCGATGCAGGGCAAGGAGTTGAACCTGAGCCTTGGCTTCTCGCATCCGGTGCTGTTCAAGGTGCCCGATGGCATCACCATCACCACCCCGACCCAGACCGAGATCCTGGTCAGCGGCGCCGACAAGCAGAACGTCGGCGCGGTGGCTGCCGAGATCCGCGGCTACCGTCCGCCGGAGCCGTACAAGGGCAAGGGCGTCCGCTACAGCGGCGAGAAGATCAACATGAAGGAAGCGAAGAAGACCTGAGTTGATGCGCGGGTCCTTCCGCGCAAGGCGAAGCCGGCCATCCTTGGCCGATTTCTCAGGAAGAGCCCGCTCCGACCACCGTTTTCGACGTTTCTTCGAGGAACTACACCATGGAAAAGAAAATCGCCCGCCTGCGCCGTGCCAAGAGCACGCGCTCTCACATCCGCATCCTCGGTGTGCCGCGCCTGTCGGTGCTGCGCACCGGCCAGCATCTGTACGCGCAGTTGTTCACCGCCGATGGCTCCAAGGTGCTGGCGGCGGCCTCGACGCTGGAATCCGGCGTCAAGGACGGCCTGAAGGGCACCAAGAACGTCCAGGCGGCCGCCAAGGTCGGTCAGGCGATCGCCGAGAAGGCCAAGGCTGCGGGGATCGAGAAGGTCGCATTCGACCGCTCGGGCTACCGCTACCACGGGCGCATCAAGGCCCTGGCCGAAGCCGCCCGCGAGGGTGGGCTGCAGTTCTGATCCATGCCGGGTGCGGCGACGCTCCCGACCACGAAGCCATCAACACCCGCGGCGGCGTGCCGCGAACAGCAAACGGACAACCACATGGCAAGTTTCGAACGCACCGAGAACAGCGACGGCTTCATCGAGAAGCTGGTCGCGGTCAACCGCGTCTCCAAGACCGTCAAGGGCGGTCGCCAGTTCACCTTCACCGCGCTGACCGTGGTGGGCGATGGCGAGGGCAAGATCGGTTTCGGCTACGGCAAGGCCCGCGAGGTGCCGGTGGCGATCCAGAAGTCGATGGAAGCCGCGCGCAAGGCGATGGTGACCGTGGACCTGAACAACGGCACGCTGTGGCATTCGGTCAAGGCCGGCCACGGCGCGGCGCGGGTGTTCATGCAGCCGGCCTCCGAGGGTACCGGCGTGATCGCCGGCGGCGCCATGCGCGCCGTGCTCGAAGCGGTGGGCGTGAAGAACGTGCTGGCCAAGGCGGTTGGTTCGCGCAACCCGATCAACCTGGTGCGTGCCACCGTCAAGGGCCTGACCGCAATGCATTCGCCGGCGCAGATCGCCGCCAAGCGCGGCAAGACCGTCGAGGAGATCACCCATGTCTGAGTCCAACGCCAAGACCGTCACCGTGCGCCTGGTCAAGGGCATGCGCGGCTGCCAGTCGCGCCATCGCCTGTCGGTGCGCGCGCTGGGGCTGAACAAGCTCAACGACGTGCGCACGCTGCCGGACAACCCCAGCGTCCGCGGCCTGATCAACACCGTGCATTACCTGGTGCGGGTCGAGGATTGAATTGAACGCTCCGGCCCTTGGGGCCGGGTATTTCGGGCTCATCGCCTGAGCAAAGGACCACGATCATGAAACTCAATACCCTCAAGCCCGCCAAGGGCGCCCGCAAGGAACGCGTCCGCGTCGGTCGCGGCATCGGTTCGGGGCTGGGCAAGACCTGCGGCCGTGGCCACAAGGGCTCGTTCGCGCGCGCCGGCAAGGGCAAGATCAAGCCCGGCTTCGAGGGCGGCCAGATGCCGATGCAGCGGCGGCTGCCGAAGATCGGCTTCCGCTCCAAGCTCGCCGCCGATACCGCCGAGGTGTTGTTGTACCAGTTGGCGAAGCTGCAGGCCGAGACGATCGACCTGAGCGTGCTGCGCGAGGCGGGCCTGGTGCCAGCCACGGCCAAGCAGGCCAAGGTGGTCAAGAAGGGTGAGGTTTCGCGCAAGCTGGTGCTCAAGGGCCTGCTCGCGACCGCCGGCGCCAAGGCCGCGATCGAAGCCGCCGGCGGCAGCGTCGAGTAATCGATGTCGCGCGATCCCAAATCGATCGCCGGGCTGGCTTCGGCCGGCAAGTACACCGAGTTGCGACAGCGTCTGCTGTTCGTGCTGGGGGCGATGATCGTGTATCGCCTCGGCACCTACATCCCGGTGCCGGGCGTGGATCCGGCCAAGATGCTGGCGCTGATGGCCAGCCAGAAGGGCACCATCCTGGACATGTTCAACATGTTCTCGGGTGGCGCGCTGTCGCGGATGAGCATCCTGGCGTTGAACGTGACGCCGTACATCACCGCCTCGATCGTGATCCAGATGCTGGCGCAGATCCTGCCGAGCCTGCAGGGCCTGCGCAAGGAAGGCCAGTCCGGCCAGCGCAAGATCACCCAGTGGACACGTTACGCGACCGTGGGCCTGGGCGCGGCGCAGTCCTTCGGCGTGGCCATGGGCCTGCAGTCGCAGGGTGTGGTGTATGCGCCGGGTCCGGGTTTCGTGATGACCGCGGTGGTTTCGCTGACCGCTGGCACCATGTTCCTGATGTGGCTGGGCGAGCAGATCACCGAGCGCGGCGTCGGCAACGGCGTTTCGCTGATCATCGAGGCCGGCATCGTGGCCGGGCTGCCGGGAGCGGTGGTGTCCACCATTCAGCAGGTCAACAGCGGCGAGATCAGCCCGCTGGCGGTGATCGTCATCTTCGCGCTGGTGCTGCTGGTGCTGTGGTTCGTGGTGTTCGTCGAGTCCGGCCAGCGCCGGATCCAGGTGAACTACGCGCGCCGCCAAGGCGGCCGCCAGGCGTACATGAATCAGAGCTCGCACTTGCCGCTCAAGCTCAACATGTCCGGCGTGATCCCGCCGATCTTCGCCTCCAGCCTGATCGTGTTCCCGGCCACGGCGGCGGCGATGGCGGGTCAGAACGGCAACTTCGCCTGGCTGCGCCGGATCACCGACGCGCTCTCGCCGGGCGAGCCGCTGCACATGGTGCTGTACGGCGGATTGATTCTTGGCTTCACCTTCTTCTACACCGCGTTGACCTTCAACTCGCAGGAAACCGCGGACAACCTGAAGAAGTCCGGCGCGCTGATCCCGGGCATCCGTCCGGGCAAGGCGACCGCGGATTACGTGGACGCGGTGCTGACCCGGCTGACCCTGGTCGGCGCGCTGTACCTGACCCTGGTCTGCCTGCTGCCGGAAACCTTGCAGAAGGCCTGGTCGGTGCCGTTCTACTTCGGCGGCACCTCGTTGCTGATCGTGGTGGTGGTCATCATGGATTTCACCGCGCAGATCCAGGCGCACCTGATGTCGCACCAGTACGAGAGCCTGCTGAAAAAGGCGAACCTGAAATCCGGGGCCAAGTCCCGCTGAACGGCGAGCCGTACGCGGCTTGCTGAGGTTCTCTGGATGTACCGCCGCTCCCGGACGGGTTCGGCACGATGGGCGATCCGCGCGACGCTTCACGCGCGGATGGGCCGGACGCAGTTCCCGCGCTGGAGTCGCGCGGGGCGAGGGCAGGGCAGGACATCGCCGTGCCATCACGACCGACCCGTCGCCGGAGCATGGGCACACTCCCCATGCCGGGTATCGGGGCTTGTCGGCCCGGTACTTCACTAAAGCCTGAAGCCCTGCTACAATTTCCAGTTCACCGCGCCCATGCCTTGTCAAGGGCGCGCAAACCCAGTCGGAGATCGCCTGATGGCGCGCATTGCCGGTGTCAATCTTCCTGTCCAGAAGCATGTCTGGGTGGGTCTGCAAAGCATCTACGGAATCGGCCGTACGCGGTCGAAGAAGGTCTGCGAGGAGGCCGGCGTCAAGGCTTCCACGAAGATCCGCGACCTCGCCGAGGCCGAAGTCGAGCGCCTGCGCGCCGCCGTGGCCAAGTTCACCGTCGAGGGCGACTTGCGCCGCGAGGTCGGCATGTCGATCAAGCGCCTGATGGACCTGTCCTGCTACCGCGGCCTGCGCCACCGTCGCGGCCTACCGGTCCGTGGCCAGCGCACGCGCACCAATGCGCGCACGCGCAAGGGCCCGCGCAAGGCCATCAAGAAGTAATTCTTTCCAGGACTCCAAGAAATGGCCAAGCCAGCCGCAGCAGCTGCAAAGACGAAGAAGAAGGTCAAGCGCGTCGTCACCGACGGCATCGCCCACGTCCACGCTTCGTTCAACAACACCATCATCACCATCACCGACCGCCAGGGCAATGCGCTGTCGTGGGCGACTTCCGGTGGCGCGGGTTTCCGCGGCTCGCGCAAGTCCACCCCGTTCGCAGCCCAGGTCGCCGCCGAGAAGGCCGGCAAGGCCGCCCTCGACTACGGCGTGAAGACGCTGGAAGTGCGCATCAAGGGCCCGGGCCCGGGCCGCGAGTCGGCGGTGCGTTCGCTCAACAACGTCGGCTACAAGGTGATGAACATCATCGACGTCACCCCGATTCCGCACAACGGCTGCCGTCCGCCGAAGAAACGCCGCGTGTGAAGCGCACTGGCGTGCGTGTCGCCAGGATCCAGCCTGACCGCCACGTCGCACCTGCTTCCGCCTGCAAGACTTCAGTTCGCACGAATTGGTAACGGCCATCCACGGCCGGACTTTTCCAAAAAGAACGAGACAACCCATGGCACGCTACATCGGTCCATCCTGCAAACTCGCCCGTCGCGAAGGCGCCGACCTCGGCCTCAAGAGCCCCGCGCGCGCGATCGATTCCAAGTGCAAGCTCGAGAACAAGCCCGGTCAGCACGGCGCCGCCGGCGCCCGCAAGGGCAAGCTGTCCGACTACGCCAACCAATTGCGCGAGAAGCAGAAGCTCAAGCGCATCTACGGCATGCTCGAGCGCCAGTTCCGCACCTACTACCGCAAGGCCTCGCGCCGCAAGGGCAACACCGGCGAGATGCTGCTGCAGATGCTGGAGATGCGGCTGGACAACGTCGTCTATCGCATGGGCTTCGCGGTCACCCGTCCGCAGGCGCGACAGATGGTTTCGCATTGCAACGTGCAGGTGAACGGCAAGACCGTCAACCTGCCCTCGTACCAGGTCAAGGCCGGCGATGCCATCGCCCTGACCGAGCGTGCGCAGAAACACCTGGCGGTGGCCGAAGCGCTGACCGTCTCGCAGCAGATGGACCTGGTTCCGGCGTGGATGGAAGTGGACGCCAAGAAGTTTTCCGGCGTCTTCAAGGCCGTCCCCGAGCGCTCCGACCTGCCCTCGGATATCAACGAGGCGCTGATCGTCGAGCTGTACTCGAAGTAACCGATCCGCTCGCCGGGCGCACCCGCCCGGCCGCGACACCCATCATCCAGGAGAACGCGCAACCATGTCGGTTTCCGCCCATCAGGTGCTGCGTCCGCGCGGCCCGAACATCGAACGCATCACCACCCATCGCTCCAAGGTGGTGATCGAGCCGCTCGAGCGCGGCTATGGCCACACGCTCGGCAACGCATTGCGCCGCGTGCTGCTGTCCTCGATCCCGGGTTTTGCGATCACCGAGGTCGAAATCGACGGCGTGCTGCACGAGTACACCACGGTCGAGGGCCTGCAGGAGGACGTGATCGAGATCCTGCTCAACCTCAAGGACGTGGCGATCCGCATGCACAACGTCGACCACTCCATGCTCACGCTCGCCCGCCATGGCAAGGGCGTGGTCACCGCTGGCGACATCAAGACCGACCACAACGTCGAGATCCTCAACCCCGACCACGTGATCTGCCACCTGACCAAGGACACGGCGATCAACATGCGTCTGAAGGTCGAGCGCGGCTTCGGCTACCAGCCGGCCACCGCCCGCCGCAAGCCGGACGAGGAAACCCGCACGATTGGCCGGCTGATGCTCGACGCCAGCTTCTGCCCGATCACCCGCGTGGCCTACGCGGTCGAGGCCGCGCGCGTGGAGCAGCGCACCGACCTGGACAAGCTGGTGATCGACATCGAGACCAACGGCACGATCGACGCCGAGGACGCGATGCGCACCGCTGCCAATATCCTTACCGACCAGTTGTCGGTGTTCGGCGATTTCAAGCCGGTCGGCGCCGGTGCAGGCGCGACGGCCACCCCCGGGGTGGATCCGGTGCTGCTGCGCCCGATCGACGATCTGGAACTGACCGTGCGTTCGGCCAACTGCCTGAAGGCCGAGAACATCTACTACATCGGCGATTTGATCCAGAAGACCGAAGTCGAGCTGCTCAAGACCCCGAACCTGGGCAAGAAGTCACTCACCGAGATCAAGGAAGTCCTCGCCCAGCGCGGCCTTTCGCTCGGCATGAAGCTGGAGAACTGGCCCCCCGAAGGCCTCCAGCAGGGGATGATGGGCTGAGCGATCGCGCTTGGCAGGCGCGCTGTCGGCGCCTGCCGCGTTCGCTCAGCGCCCGGGCAGGAAGCCCGGACGGGGATTTCCGAAGCCGACGTGTCTCGCCACGGACGGCATCTGGAAACCCCGAAGTCGGCAGTCGAAATCCAGTCAAAAACACTCAGACAAGCGTCGTTTGAACTGCCCCCGGGCAGTCCGCAGAACCAACCAGGACCACGACAATGCGCCACCAGAAAGCCGGACGCAAATTCAACCGCACCAGCTCACATCGCTCGGCGATGTTCAGCAACATGGCGGCCTCGCTGATCAAGCACGAGTTGATCCGCACGACGCTGCCAAAGGCAAAGGAGCTGCGCCGCGTTGCCGAGCCGCTGATCACCCTCGGCAAGACGGACGGTGTGGCCAACCGCAGGTTGGCGTTCTCGCGGCTGCGCGACAAGCAGGCCGTGGGCAAGCTGTTCGTCGAGTTGGGTCCGCGCTACAGCACCCGCCCGGGCGGTTACCTGCGCATCCTCAAGTGCGGCTTCCGTGCCGGCGACAACGCGCCGATGGCCTACGTCGAACTGGTCGATCGTCCGCAGGCCGAAGCCGCCGCCGAGTAATTGCGGCGCCAGCGCAGGATCGGAGAGCCCCGGCATGCCCGGGGTTTTTCGCGTCTGACGATCCGGGATTCCCGTTTGGCGAGGCTTGCGCCGGAACGGAGGCGTTGCTTCAGCCGCAGACAGGGCGCATCCGACGGTCCTGGGTGCATGCGCCAGGATGGCGTACGCTCTTCCCATCGTTCGAGAGGAGCAGGACCCATGCCGCTTCCCGGAATTGCGTGGCGTACTCGCCTGTTGCTGGTGGCGATCGTGTCTGCATCGACGCTGCCGGCTATGGCATGGGCCAAGGCATTCATCCGCATCGATCAGCTCGGCTACCCGACCCGCAGCACCGCGCGTGCATGGCTGATGGCGACGGTCGCCGAGACCGGCGCACGTTGGGCGCTGGTCGACCACGCGGGGCAAACGGTGGCAAGCGGCGCCGTGCCCTCGGCGTCGAAAGCCTGGAAGTCCTGGCACGTCCACGCACTGGATTTCACCGCCACCAAGGCTGGCAGCTACACCCTTGTCGTGAGCGGCCCGGAGCCGGCAACCTCACCGGTGTTTCGCGTCAACAGCCCGGCAACGCTCTACACCCAGCCACTCGCGCGTGGCCTGTCGTTCTACCAGGTGCAGCGCGACGGCCCGGACTTCGTTGCCTCGTCGTTGCGCACCGCGCCCGGCCATCAAAACGATGTGCACGCGTCGGTGTATGCGACCCCGAAGTTCAATGCCGACGACGGCGTGGTCGGCAGCCTCAAGCCCACCGGGGCGATGATCGACGCGTCCGGCGGCTGGTTCGATGCCGGCGACTACCTCAAATTCGTGCAGACCAGCAGCTACACCGAGGCGCTGATGCTGGTCGGCGTGCGCGACTTTCCCATGCAGATGGGGGCGGGCGCAGCCAGCGATTTCACGTCCGAGGCCGGGTTCGGCATCGACTGGCTGCTGAAGATGTGGAACGACTCCAGCAAGACGCTCCACTACCAGGTCGGCATCGGTATGGTGAACGCCAGCACCTACGGTGACCACGACCTGTGGCGCCTGCCGCAGGCCGACGACACCTACGGCGGCGGCGCGGCAGCCTATCGATACATCCGCAACCGCCCGGTGTTCGTCGCGGGTGCCGCCGGGGCGAAGCTCAGTCCCAATCTTGCAGGGCGCCTGGCCGCCGATTTCGCGCTGTGTTACCAGGTCTTCCGTGCGTCCGATGCCACGCGTGCAGAGCGCTGCCTGCGTGCCGGCGAGCATGTGTTCGACCTGGCCAACACCGCGCCCAAGGGCGATCTGATGACCACGGCACCGTTCGACTTCTATCCGGAGACCGAGTGGCGCGACGACATGGAGCTGGGTGCGACCGAGCTTTACCTCGCGCTTCACGCCGGCGGCAGCAGCCTGCCTTCGGGCCTGCCGCACACCGACCCTTCGTACTACCTGGCGAAGGCCGCGAGTTGGGCGCATGCCTACATCACCGGGCCCAACGACGGAGCGGATTCGCTCAACCTGTACGACACCAGCGGGTTGGCACACTTCGAGCTGTACCGCGCGATCGGGCTGGCCGGCTCGGCGTCGGGGCTGGCGGTGAGCCAGGCGCAGTTGCTCGCCGACCTCCAGCAGCAACTGTCCAGCGCCGAATCGGTGGCTGCGGCCGATCCGTTCGGATTCGGCTGGGACTGGAGCAACGGTGACACCGCCGCGCACGGCGCCGGCTTGGTCGTCACCGCAGCCGAAGTGGCGTGGCTGACCCACGCCGCGAGCGCGAGCACGGATGCAGAGCGCTGGCGCGGCGGCATTCTCGGCGCCAACGCCTGGGGCGCCTCGTTCATCGTCGGCGACGGCAAGACGTTCCCGCATTGTCCGCAGCACCAGATCGCCAATCTGGCCGGCCACCTCGATGGCAGCCAACCGGTACTCAACGGCGCGGTGGTGGAAGGCCCGAATTCGGCCGCCTCCAGCGGCGCGCTCGACCACATGCGCGCCTGCCCGGTCGGCGGCGGCGATGCCTACGCGACCTTCAACGGCAAGGGCGCGGTGTTCCGCGACAACGTGCAGTCCTACACCACGGTGGAGCCGGCGATCGACCTGACCGCGCCGTCGCTGCTGATGTTCGCCTGGAGGATCGCGGGCAGCGTGCCAACATTGCCGTGAGTGAATGCCGGATCGATCACCGACCACACGCGTTCGGAAGGCTGCGCAAGCGCGGTGATCACGATGCCGGTGAGGGCATTCTGACGGCCACCCGATCCCCGTGCCTTGGCGCGTCATCCCGGCGCGGATCAGGTGGAGGCCTGCGTCAACGCACTGCCAGCACCGTGATCTCCTCGCGATCGTGGTAGAGCTGACGCGCGCGCACCTCGAGCGCGCCGCCGGCCTGATCGCGCAGCAACTCCAGGCACATGCGGGTCTCGTCCCAGCGCTTCTTCATCGGCAGCTTGAGGTTGAAGATCGCGCGCCGGCACCAGTCCTGTGCGAACCATTGCGCGATTCGGGTTGCGACCCGGCGCGGCGACTCCACCATGTCGCAGACCAGCCAGTCGACCGGCCTGGGCGGGCGCCAGTGGAAGCCGTCGGCACGCTGGTGTTCGATCAGTCCGGTGGCAAGTGCCGAGGGCGCCAGCGGTCCGTTGTCGATCGCCGTCACGCGCATGCGCTGGCGTGCCAGAACCCAGCTCCAGCCGCCGGGCGCGGCGCCCAGGTCGACCGCGCTCATGCCCGGGCGCAGCCAGCGTTCGCGCCGCTCATCGTCGAGCAGGACCCGCAGGGCCTCTTCCAGCTTGAGCGCAGAACGGCTAGGCGCGTCGTTGAGCATGCGCAGGCGCGGTACACCCAGCGGCCACGGCGCGGCGTCCTGCGGGTCGGCGCTGGCGAGCAGGGCGTGATCGCCGGCGAGGAAACCAACGTGCAGGCGCGGCAGCCCGGGCGTGGCGACATGCGTGAGCAAGCCGTGCTTGCGCAGCGCCGGGCGCAGGGCGTTTTCGAACGCGCGCGACAAGCCGGCGAGTGGCTTGCCGGAATCCGAATCCGGGTGCTCGACCCAAACTTCGCCAAACCGTGTCGGCAGGCCTGGCGCGGCGAGCGCATCGAGCATCGGCGCAATGCGATCCTTGGGATCCAGCCCGCGCAGTTCGGTGTGGAGGCGCAGCTTCTGGCGGGCGAAGATCAGCTCCCGGAACGGCAGCGCTACCGACAACGCCCCGCCATCCACGCCCAGGTATTCGACGTACCCGCTGCCACGCACCGCGCGCGCAAAGCCTGCGAATCCGGCACGCGCGGCGCGCTCGCCCAGCTCGGCCGCCAGCTCTGGCTCGAAGCCGGCGCGGCACCAGCACAGCAGGCCGTCAGTAGCGGCGGTGGTCTTCGCGGCCATAGGTGCGCAATACCTCGCAGGCGCGCTCGCGGGCGATGTCACGGCGTACCGCGACGCCGCGTCGGCCCAACTCGCCGATCCAGTCCGCGGGTAGCGGGCCTTCGTCGAACGCGGTCAGCGTCATCACGTCTTGCGCGCGCGCGCCGATCAGCAAGGTGTCGATGCCCGCCCAGAACGTCGCCCCGTAACACATGCAACACGGCTGCGAGGACGTGGCCAGAACGACCTTCGCGCCGTCCTCGTTCAATCGCACGCGTTGGGTGCGCGCCTGTGCAGTCATGAACGCCATCATCTCGGCGTGCGCCACCGAACATGCTTGCGGCAGCACGCGGTTGACACCCACCCCGAGCAGTCGTCCGCTGACCTCGTCGAAGATCGCCGCGCCGAACGGGCCGCCGGTCGCGTGGGCGACGTTCAGGCGCGAGAGCTCGATCGCCAGCCCGATCCTGGCCGCATCGTCGGTGCATACGACCTGCGGATCGACCGCTTCGTGGATCCACGCGGGCAAGGTGAGGTGAACCTGCGCATACAGCATCGCGCACTCAGCCCTTGCCGGTGGCTTTCGCCCAGGTGTCGCGCAAGGTCACGGTGCGATTGAACACCGGGCGATCCGTCGCGTGGTCGCGGCGGTCGGCGACGAAGTAGCCGATGCGCTCGAACTGCAGGTTCTGCTCGGGCGCGACCTGCGCAGCGGCCGGTTCGACCCAGCCTCGCACGCTGCGTCGCGAGTCCGGATTGAGATGGTCGCGGTAGGTCTTGCCGTCGGACTCATCGTCCGGCGCGGCAACCACGAACAGGCGATCGTACAGCCGCACCTGCGCGGCGATCGCGTGCCTCGCACTGACCCAATGGATGGTGCCCTTCACCTTGCGGTCCGCACCGGGCATGCCATGGCGTGTCTGCGCATCGAGCGTGCAATGCACCGCTGCCACCGCCTCGCCGTTTTTCACCACCTCGGTGCAACGCACGATGCCCACGCCGCGCAGGCGCACCTCGCCGCCGGGCACGAGGCGATGGAAACCCTTGACCGGTTCGGCCATGAAATCCTCGCGCTCGATCCACAACTCGCGCGAGAAGGGCACCTCGCGGCTGCCCATCGCCACGTCCTTGGGATGGTTCGGGAACGCGATCGACTCGACGTGGTCGGTAACGAGGTTGTCGATGACCAGCTTGAGCGGATCGAGCACCGCCATCCGCCGCGGCGCGTGCGCGTCCAGGTCCTCGCGGACGCAGCCTTCCAGCACCGAGAAATCGATCACCGCGTTCTGCTTGCTGATCCCCACCCGCTCGGCGAGCAGGCGCAGCGAGGCCGGCGTGCAGCCGCGGCGCCGCAGACCCTGCAAGGTCGGCATGCGTGGGTCGTCCCAACCATCGACCAGGCCTTCCGCGACCAGCGCCACCAGCTTGCGCTTGCTCATCACCGTGTAGTTGATGTTCAGGCGCGAGAACTCGATCTGGCGCGGCTTGGCGGGCGCGGTGGGCAAGCCGCGGTCGGGCAGGAAGCGCCACAGCGACGGGTGGTTGGCCAGGTCCACCTTGTCCACGCACCAGTCGTACAGCGGCCGGTGGTCCTCGAACTCCAGCGTGCACAGCGAATGGGTGATGCCCTCGATGGCGTCGCTGAGCGAATGAGCATAGTCGTACATCGGGTAGATCGGCCAGTCGTTGCCGGTGTTCTGGTGCTCGACGTGCTTGATCCGATACAGCGCCGGGTCGCGCAGGTTGATGTTGCCGCTGGCCATGTCGATCCTGGCCCGCAGCGTGCGCGCGCCATCGGCGAACTCGCCGGCACGCATGCGCGCGAACAGGTCGAGGTTCTCGGCGACGGTGCGGTTGCGGTACGGCGATTCGCGACCGGCCTCGGTCAAGGTGCCGCGGTAGGCGCGCACGTCCTCGGCGCTCAGGTCGCAGACGAAGGCGTGGCCGTCCTGGATCAACTTGCAGGCGGCGCGGTAGAACACCTCGAAATAATCGGAGGCATGCCGCAGTTCGGCCCACGCGAACCCCAGCCAGCGCACGTCCTCCTGGATCGCGGCGACGTACTCGGGGTCTTCCCTGGCCGGGTTGGTGTCGTCGAAGCGCAGGTTGCACTGCCCGCCGAACTCGGCGGCGATGCCGAAGTCCAGGCAGATCGCCTTGGCGTGGCCGATGTGCAGGTAACCGTTGGGCTCGGGTGGGAAACGGGTGCGGACCGTCGCGTGCTTGCCGGAAGCCAGGTCCTCGCGCACGATCTGGCGGATGAAATCGGTGCGGATGGGCGGGCTTTCCGGTGCCGGCGGGGCCGTTGCAGGGGACGGGATTTCGGTCATTGTGATGGGGCGCACGCTTTGCGGGAACGGATATTCGTTCGTGTGATGGGACGCACGAATTGCAGGCCTCCAGTTTAGCCGCTTGACCTGCGGCACGGTTATGCTGTGACCGCCGACACAGGGAATTCGGGATGCGCGTCATTTACGAGCCCGTCGATTTGATCGATGCCTACCTGGTGAAGGGCGTGCTGGAGCGCGAGGGCATTCCGGTGTTCGTGCGCGGCGAGCACTTGCTCGGTGGCGTTGGGCAGTTGCCCGCGATCGGCCTGCTGGCGCTGTGCGTGCCGGAGCCTTGGGAAGAACAGGCCAGCGCGGCGTTGCAGGGTCTGGAGCAGGCGCGGGTCGCCGCAGCCGACGCAATCGATGCCGGGGTGACGGTGGATCCGGCCGGGCTCACGCCGGCCTGGGCGATCGGTTGCTGACGGATGCCGGCGAGCGCGATTGGAAATGGACGAACCAGGGAACAGGTGCGCAGATGGTTGAGGCCAAGATGAACGGTGCGGGCCATGGGTGGCGCCAGTCGACGCCGGCCGCGCATGCGCCATCGGCCACCCGGCTTGGGCTGGGGTTGCTGTTCGTGGTGTTCGCCGTGCTGGTCTGCTGGGTGCCGATGGCCGCGGCGTTCTCGCATGGCGGCACGCATCACGCCGGCTCGCACCTGCTGGCGCCATCCGCCGCGCACCAGGCCACGGCCGTCGCATCGGAAGCGAAGGCTGCGTCCGCGTCGACGCCCGTGCCGGCATCGGCAAGCAGCCCGGAAGCGGCGGCATCCACAGCGGTGACACCGGCGCCGGCCACGGCGGGCGCATCGACGGACGCGCCAGGTCAGCTCGTCCTGTTCACTGCCCTGTACACCAGCCTGGCAATGCTGCTGTTCATCGGCGCCGGCATGTACGCGGCGCTGCGCGATCGCCAGTACCTGTTCTACCTCGGCTACGTCGCGGCCACCCTGGCCTACCTGCTGGCGCGCAACGAGCAGGTGCACCTGCTGCCCGGGTTCGGATGGTTTGTGCATCTTGGCCAGCCCGGAATGTATGCACTGGGCAACGTGCTTGCCGCGTCGATGGTGGTCGCCGCGCGCGGCTTTGCCGGGTTGTCGCGGGTCGCGCCGCGGCTGGATCGCACGCTGCGGTTCTTCCCGCTCGCCCCGGCGCTGCTGGTGATCGTGTGCCTGCTCGGCGTGGGCAGCAGCTCGGGCATCCTGCGAATTGTCACCACGCTCGATGAGTTCGCCGCCATCGGCCTGGCGATCGCCGCCACCGCGATGGCCTGGCGTCACCAGCAACGCCTTGCGCTGCCGATGCTGCTGATGTGGGTGGTGGTGCTGGCCGCGACGGGCTTGCGTGCGCTCATTGCCGTTGGCCAGGTCCTCGATGACCTGTGGAAGCCGTTCGTCGATCAGGTTGCGCTGGTGCTCAACGCGCTGGTGATGGGCATGGCCCTGACCGATCACGTCATCGAGTTCCGCCTGCAGCGCGATCGCGCCAGCCTGGCCAAGGAACAGGCCGACGCCAGCCTGAAGATCGAACGCGAGCGGCTGAAGTTCTTCGAGGCCCTGCACACCACGCTGCGTGATGCACCCAGCGGCGACCAGGAATGGCTGGCGTTCCGGCGCCTGCTGGAGGTGGTGCGCGAACTGGTGCCGCAGGCCAGTTCGGCGGTGGCGGTGCACGCCTTCCAGGACGCCGACCTGCTGCTGTGCGAGCCCAACGCGAACGACAACCGCGAGTCCTACCAACGCCTGCTGACCACGCGCAGCGGCGCGTTCAAGGGCATCTCGCGCTCGCAGTTGCCGATGCAATTGCGGGTGGACGCCCCCGCTTCCGTCGACGGCAGCGCGGCGGAGCTGATCCAGGTCGCCGTGGTGCCGCTGCCGCTGACCGCGCCTGCGTGGGGCATGTTGCTGATCGAACGGCGCGGCTGGCAGGGTTTCGAGCGCGACGAGCTGGCGGTCGCTGCCGAACTGGCGCAGAAGGCCACGCGTGCGGTCGAGGATGCCGCCAACGATCGCGTGCTGCGGATCAACGCCGAGTTCGACGCGCTCACCGCGGTGTTCAACCGCCGCACGATGGACAACCGGCTGGCGGCCTATTTCAAGGAATCGATGGTGCGCCGCAGCTCGCTGGCGATCCTGTTCGCCGACCTCGACCACCTGCGCGAGATCAACGAGGTCTATGGCCATGCCGCCGGCGACCAGGCGCTGCGCCTGCTGGCCGACGTGCTCAAGGCGCACATCGGCACGGCCGGTGTGGTGGGCCGGTACGCCAGCGACAAGTTCGTCGCCATCCTGCCCGACTTCAACCCCGAGCAGGCGCGGCGCTGGTCGGAGGCGATGCGCCAGGACGCGATGGGCCGCGACGTGCAGATCGACACCAAGACCCTGCGGGTCGGGGTGAGCGTGGGCATCGCCAGCCGCTTGGCCGAGGACGCCGACGTTGGGACCATCATCGACCGCGTGGAGAAGGCGCTGGCGGCATCCAAGCGTGGCGGTCGCGGCACCGTGCAGGCACCGCCGGTTCGCGGCGTGACCACCGCGATGCCGCCGCGCTGAGCGGCGGCGCCCGTCTGCCACGGCCTCGCGTGCGCGCCTCCGGTCCTTGCGCATGAGTCCGGCGATGGCGCGTCGGCCATTGCTGGCGATGATTGCCGGCGCGGCCCTGATCAGCACCACCGGCGTGCTGGTGAAGTTCGCGAACGTGTCGCCCACGGTGTCGGCGTTCTGGCGCATGGCCTTCGGCGGCGGCATGCTCGCCATTGCGCTGGTCGCGATGCGGCAGTGGCGCGCGGTGCGCGCGCGCGACCTGCTGTGGATGGTCCCGCCGGCACTGGCCTTCGCCATCGACCTGTTCTTCTGGCATCGCAGCATCCTGCGGGTCGGGCCAGGCTTGGCGACCCTGCTGGGCAACCTGCAGGTGTTCCTGATGGCGCTGGCGGGAGTGTGGCTGCATCGCGAGAAGATCGGCTGGAGATTCCTGACCGGACTGGCGATGGCGTTCGGCGGACTGTGGCTGCTGATTGGCCAGGGCTGGGCCGGCTTTGCCGCCGGCTATCGACTCGGGGTGTTCTACGGCGCGTTCACCGCGGTCTGCTACACGCTGTACATGCTCAGTTTCCGCTATGCCCAGCGCGAGCGGTCGGGCCTGGATTCCTCGCAGTTGCTGGCGATTTCCTCGCTGTTGTGCGCGATCGTGCTGGCGCTGCTGTGTCTGGGTGATGGCGAGTCGTTCGTCATCCCCGACGCGCGCACGCTGGCGGCGCTGGTGGCGCTGGGGCTGGTCGGGCAATGCCTGGGCTGGGTGCTGATTTCGCGGGCGATGCCGCAATTGCCCACCTCGCTGGTCGGCCTGATGCTGCTGCTGCAACCGGTGCTGGCGTTCCTGATGGACGTGGTGCTGTTCCAGCGTGCCACCCGACCCTCGGAGTGGCTGGGGCTGGTGCTGTCGCTTTGCGGTATCTTCGTGGGCAGCCTGCGCGCCGCCACGCCGGCCGCGCGTCGGGCCGACCTCGCGGAAGAGCCGCCGCAGTGATCCAGCCCCCGGCGGCGATGGACGCACGCGGAGAAACGTCGATGTCGCACGAATGGCTTGCCAACCTGCTCGCAACCGGCGCCGGTGGCCAACGCATGCCGCGTCCGCAGGATCTGCTGCCTGGCCGCGAACAGGCGCTGCCGCTGGATGACCGTCACCACGTCCACGGCCGCCCGCTGCGCGGCCGGATCGGGCAGGGCGAGTTCGCCGGCCTGGAGCAGGTGGTGTTCGGGATGGGCTGCTTCTGGGGCGCCGAGCGGCTGTTCTGGAGCTTGCCGGGGGTGTTCACCACCGCGGTCGGCTACGCCGGCGGCGGCACGCCGAACCCGACCTACAGGGAGGTGTGTTCCGGCCTGACCGGACACGCCGAGGTGGTGCGGGTCGTGTATCGGCCGGAGGAGCTCGCGTTCGCCGAACTGCTGCGCAGCTTCTGGGAACGCCACGACCCGACTCAGGGCATGCGCCAGGGCAACGACACCGGCACCCAGTACCGGTCGGTCATCCATTGCCACAGCCCCGCGCAGCAACAGGTCGCGCTGGCCAGCCGCGATGCCTACCAGCAGCGCCTGTCTGCGGCCGGCAAGGGCACGATCAGCACGCAAATCGTGTTCCCGGCGCCGCCGTTGTTCTACGCCGAGGACTACCACCAGCAGTATCTGGCGAAGAATCCCGGCGGCTATTGCGGGCTGGCCGGCACCGGCGTGTCCTGCCCGCTGCCGGCGCCCTGATCGATGAGGAAGCCGCGGTAATTGGCGTAGGCGAACACCGCGCGCGCGCGGCCGCCGGCGCGGGCCACCTCGCGTTCGAACTTGTCCGCGGTGTGCTTGTGCACCACCCACAGCCGCCCGGTGCGATGCTGCGCCAACGCCGCCGGCAAGGTCGCATCGACGTTCGGTTTGCTGGTCTCGTCGTAGTCCACCCGCAGGACCGGGATGTCCAGGTAGACGCGGATGCCGTACAGCGCGGTCTCGTCGACGAACACCACCTCGCTCGGCCGCATCGGGACCTGCTTTTCGATCGCCTGCGAGAGCAGGAACGAGTCCTTGCTCAGCAGGGATTTCGAGTGCACGGCAGGCAGGCCGATCTTGATGCCAAGCAGCAGAACGAACCACGCGACCAGCAGGATCTTGCCCGGCGTGCCTGGCTGCCAGTTGCGCGTGCGCAGCGCCGCCCACAGGCCGAACGGGACCAGCAACGGCAGCACGTAAAGCACCAGCCGGGAGCGCGAGGCGCAGAACACCAGCAGCGACACCAGCAACCATTGCAGCAGGAAGCGCTCGATCTTGCGCGCGTCGGCGTCCTGGCTGCGCGGCAGGCCGCGCCGGTGCCATGCGTGCCAGGCCACCACCAGCGTCCACGGCAACGCACCGACCAGCGCCACCGGACCATACGCGACCAGCCAGCCGTACCACTGCGGGTGGCGATCGGCCTCGCGGGTGAAGATGCGGCCGTAGGTCTCGTAGCCGAGAAAATAATGCAGGCGGTCGGGGTGGTTCCAGACCACCGCCAGGAACCAGCCCAGCGCAATCGGCGCCCACACCGCCAAGGTGACCCAAGTGAAGGGGCTGGCGCGGAAATCACCGCGGTTGCGCGCCCAGAACCACAGGCCTGGAATCAGCGGCACCAGGCCGGGCGGGCCCTTGGTGAGGAAGGCCAGGCCGAATCCCAGGCCGAGGATCCACGCGCCGCGTCGCGCCAGCGCATCGCTTTCGCCGCGCCAGGCCAGCACGTAGCCGGCCATGCCCAGGGTTTCGAACGCGCACAGCAGCGGGTCGGTGCTGATGACGTTGGCCGCCACGAACAGCATCGCGGTGCCCGCGCACACCAGCGGCGGCCACCATGGACGCTCGGGCACCAGGCGGCGTCCGATCGAGAACACGCAGGCGATGGTCAGCGCGAACGCCAGTGCGGAGGGCAGCCGCAGTGCCCAGGTGTTGCGACCGAAGGCTTCCATCGAGGTCGCCAGCGCCCAGTACGTCAGCGGCGGCTTGGACAGGTGTTCGTGTTCGGGGTGGCGATGCGGCACCAGCCAATTGCCCGAGTCGATCATCTCCACCGCCACCGCGCTGTATCGGCCCTCGTCGGTGCCCCACAGGTGGCGCGTGCCCTGGAATGGCAACACCAAGGCCAGCGCCAGCAGGAAGGCCAGCAGCGCCGGTGGGATGGCCCCGCGCAGGGTACGGATCATCGGCGCCATCTGTATGTTCCCGGTTCCGTCCGGCGCAAGCTCAAGGCATCACCGCCAACTTGCGCACATACACCACCTCGCAGGCGCCATCGCCGCTGTCTTCGCGGGTCATCGAACTGCGCCAGGTGCTGCCGTCCTTGCCGCGTGCCTGGATCAACTCGCCCTCCAGGTGGACCACCTCACCCACGCGCACGCGCTTGATCTGCGCCCGCACGGTGTCGTTGGCGGGAATCATGTGCATGTTGGCGCTGGATCGGATGATCTCCGGCAGCGGAATCGGCGGTTGCGGTGAATTCCAGCGATAGAAGTACCAGCGGCCGGACTGGCTGATGTCCAGCCCCGCCAGCACTTTGGTGTCCGACATGGCGCCCCAGCCGAACGCGAAATCCGTCGGTGACAGCGCCGCGGCGCGGTCCCAGCTGTAGTCGGCGCGAGAGAGCACGCGCGCGGTCAGGCTGAAATCGGCCAGCGGGGTGATCGTGAACTCGCCGTCCTGGAACGGCGTGCCGTGGGCGATATCGACCTGCACCGGATCCGCAGGCGCCAGCACGCCCGGCGCGGGCGTGCGCGCGGCGTGCTGCGAGAGCACGGCATACACGACGGCAAGCAAGAGGCTGCCGATGAGGATCAATAGCCAACGGGGCATGCGGGTGATTTTACGTGAAAGGCAGTTGCGATGGCCGCGTGCCGCGATGGCACCGGCGTGCTGACCTCAACGCCGCGTTCGCGGCCGTCCGTCCGCAGGTTTGCTCGCCGCGTCCCGTGGCGGCGTCAGCAAATCCTTCGGCATCCGCCGCAGTTCCTGTGCCAGGGTGTGCAGGAACCCGGCCAGCGCGGAGGTCTTGCGCCAGAGCATGCCGATGCGCCGGCTCGGTGGCGGGTTGCGGAAGCGCAGCAGGCTGACGTTGTCGGACGTTGCCACCGGAGGCTTCACTGCCAGGGTTGGCAGCAGGGTGATGCCGACTCCGGCCGCGACCATCTGCCGCAACGTCTCCAGGCTGGTGGCGCGAAAGCCGTCGTGCTCACCGGCGCCGGCGCGCGTGCACACGTCCAGCGCCTGTTCGCGCAAGCAGTGGCCGTCCTCGAGCAGCAGCAACTGGTGATCGGCCAGATCGGCCAGGCACAGGTTGCGGCGCTGCGCCAGCGGGTGCGCGCACGGGGTGGCCAGCACGAACGGTTCCTCGAACAGGAACTCGACCTGCAGCGCCTCGTCGTGGATCGGCAGGGCGAGGATGCCGGCGTCCAGTTTGCCGGCATGCAACTGCTGCAGCACGACATGTGTCTTCTCCTCGAACAGCAGCAGCTCCAAACGCGGGAAGCGCTGCCGCAGGCTCGGCACGACGTGCGGCAGCAGATACGGCGCCAGGGTCGGGAAGATTCCAAGGCGCACGCTGCCCGCCTCCGGATCGTGGCTGCGCCGCGCCGCCTGCTTGATCTGCTCGACCTCGGCCAGCACCCGCCGCGCGCGCTGGGCGATGTCGTGGCCGATCGGCGTGAGCATGGCCTTGCGTGGCGCGCGCTCGATCAGGGTCACGCCCAGTTCGTCCTCCAGCTTGCGGATCTGGGTCGAGAGCGTGGGCTGGCTGACGAAACTCGCCGCCGCCGCGTGGCCGAAGTGGCGGTGGTCGGCAAGGGCGACGAGGTAGTGCAGGTCGCGCAGGTTCATGGCCGGCGGCTTCGGGTTCATAGACCGTATCGATGGATTCAATATAAACAATCCATTGGAACGATCAATGACGCACCTGCACAATGCCGCCATCGGGCTTGAACGAGGTCGTTCCGGGCCCATCTCGAAGGCTGCCGGGCGACACCTGCCCTGCAGCGGAAGTTCACTCATCCACCCAGGAGCATGACCCCATGTTGACCGTTGGCGACAAGCTGCCCCAGTTCAAGCTCAAGGCGACCGTCTCGACCGATCTGAACAAGGCCTTCACCGAGATCGACAACGACACCTACCGCGGCAAGTGGCTGGTGCTGTTCTTCTATCCGAAGGATTTCACCTTCGTGTGCCCGACCGAGATCGCCGGCTTCGCGGCCAGGAACCAGGCCTTCGCCGACCGCGACGCGCAACTGCTGACCGGCAGCACCGACAGCGAGTTCGTCCACCACGCCTGGCGCACCCACCACAAGGACCTGAAGGATCTGCCGTTCCCGATGCTGGCCGACATCAAGCGCGAGTTCTGCGCCGCGCTGGGCATCCTGGACAAGAACGAGGGCGTGGCGCAGCGGGCGACCTTCATCGTCGATCCGGACGGCGTGATCCGCTTCGTTTACGTCACCGACCTGTCGGTCGGCCGCAGCCCGGAGGAAGTGCTGCGCGTGCTCGACGCGCTGCAGACCGACGAGCTTTGCCCGTGCAACTGGAAGCAGGGCGAGGCCACGCTCAAGGCGGCTTGATCGCTGCACTGCCGCCCACGCATCCGCGCGGGCGGCAGTTCCGGCCCGCATCCCGTGTTCGCCATCCTCGCCATCGACCACGTCGTCATCCGCGTGCGCGACCTGGAAGCGGCAGTCGCGTTCTACCGTGACGTGCTCGGTTGCGCGGTCGATCGTCGGGTCGACCGGCTGGGGCTGGTGCATCTGCGTGCCGGCGCTGCGCTGATCGACCTGGTTGCGGTCGATGGCGAACTGGGTCGGCGCGGCGGCGCGGCGCCAGGACGCGGTGCCCGCAACATGGACCACCTGTGCCTGCGCATCGACGCCTTCGACGAGGCTGCGCTGCGCGCTCATTTCGATGGCCGCGGCATCGCCCTCGACGGCCCGCACGAGAACTACGGCGCGCAAGGCACCGGCCCGTCGTTCTACCTCGCCGACCCGGAAGGCAACACGATCGAACTCAAGGGCCCGGCGCGAGACGCCTGAGCCTCCGGTCGCCCGTCGGTGGCGACCGACACCCGCCCACGTTTTCCAAGGATCGCCATGAACCTCGACACCCTCAAGGCGTCGCTGCCTGCCTACGCCAAGGACCTGCGCCTGAACCTGGATTCCGTGCTCGGCACCGGAGGCGCGCCCGGGCTGGACGAGGCGCAAATCCGCGCGGCGGCGTTGGCGGCGGCGATCGCATCGCGGCATGCGCCGTTGACCCGCGCGCTGGAGGCGTTCGCCGCCGAGCGGCTCGACGCAGCCGAACTCGACGGTGTGCGTGCGGCGGCGGCGATGATGGGCATGACCAACGTCTATTACCGTTTCACCCACCTGGTCGAGGACGCGGAGTACTCGAGCCTGCGGGCCAGCCTGCGCATGAACGTGATGGCCAATCCGGGGGTCGGGAAGATCGCCTTCGAGGCCGCCTCGCTGGCGGTCTCGGCGGTCAACGGTTGTGGTGCCTGCATCGCCTCCCACGCCAGGGGTTTGCGCCAGCACGGACTGACCGCGCAGGGCGTGCAGAGCGTGGCGCGGATCGCCGCGGTGGTGCATGCGGTTGCGGTGACCCTGGAGCAGGCGTCGCCAGCGGCCTGAACCGCGCCCGCGGCTGCCTCGCCAAGCCGCGTGCAGTTGCGCTAATGTGGCGCCCGCGCCGGCGATCGCCGGCGTGAGGAAAGCTCATGAGCGCTGCCGAAGACCCATCGGACCTGCCCAACCCCGGCGACGCGGGCCACGACTCCCCGGTGCGCTTTCCGCCGGTGGATCTGGAGGCGTTGCGCGCGTTGTTCGCCGAGATACCCGAGCGTGGCAGCGGCGACCAGATCCTGCGCACCACCCAGCAGCATCACGTGCGCCTGTCGGTGATGGCCGACACCAAGGCCAACATCATCATCACGGTGTCCTCGATCGTGCTCACCATCGCGCTGGGGCGGATCAACGACCCGGTGCTGCGCCCGAGCATGCTGATCCTGGCCGGGTTCACGCTGGCCGCGCTGCTGCTGGCGATCCTGGCGGTGTTGCCCAAGTACCGGCCGCTGCGGCTCAAGCGCGACGAACCGCTGCCCGCGCACTTCAACGTGCTGTTCTTCGGTCATTTCGCCGAGCTGGACCAGCAACGCTTCCTGCGCGAACTGGCCACGCGCATGCGTCCGGGCATGGTGTATCCGACCATGGCCTCGGACATCTATTCGTTGGGCAGCTACCTGTCGCACCACAAATACCGCTACCTGCGGCTGAGCTACATCTGCTTCCTGATCGGCTTCGTGCTGACCGTGATGGTGCAGGCGGTGCTGTTGCTGCGTTGAACGCGGGGCCGACCATTGCCGAGGCGTTGACTCGGGCCAGCGCGCGGCTTGGCGCGGGGGGCGATGCACGTGGCGAGGCCGAATGGCTGTTGGCGCATGGAACGGGCCGCAACCGCGCCTGGCTCGTCGCGCACGCCAACGACCGCCTCGATGCCGGCAGCGCGGCGCAGTTCGATGCCTTGGTCGCGCGTCGGGCGCGCGGCGAGCCGGTGGCGCAGATCCTCGGCCATTGGGGCTTCTGGTCGCTGAAATTGCAGATCACCCCCGACGTGCTGATTCCGCGCCCGGAGACCGAGTTGCTGGTCGAGCGCACGCTGGCGGTGTTGCCGCGCGAGCGCGCGCTGCGGGTGGCCGACTTGGGAACCGGCAGCGGTGCAATCGCGCTGGCGCTGGCCAGCGAGCGGCCGCGGGCCGGGATCGTCGCGGTCGATGCCAGCGCAGCGGCGCTGCAGGTCGCGCAGGCCAACGTACAGGCGCTGGGACTGTCGTCGCGGGTGCACTGCGTCCGCGGTGACTGGCTGCAACCGCTGGCGGGCGAACGCTTCGACGCCATCGTTTCCAATCCGCCCTACATCGGCGTGGATGATCCGCATTTGCGCCAGGGCGACCTGCGCTTCGAGCCGGCCCTGGCGCTGGCCTCCGGCGACGACGGCCTGGACGCGATCCGCACGATCGCTGCCGGAGCGCCGGCGCATCTGCTCGCCAACGGATGGCTGTTGCTGGAGCACGGCCGGACGCAGGGCGCCGCCGTGCGGACGATCCTGCGCGAGGCTGGCTTTGCCGAGGTCGTCACCCACCAGGATCTGGAGGCGCGGGATCGGGTGACGGCGGGATGCCTGCCCGGACCGGCCTGACCGCTGCTTCAGGCCTCTTCCTCGTCCTCGTCAGGGGAATCGTCCTTCCACAGGATCTCCAGCCCGTCGTCGGTGCCCAGCGCCCCGCGCAGCAGCGCGATCAGGTGCGGGTTGGCCTTGCGGGCCGCGAAGAAATCCAGGGTCGCAGCGTCGATGTAGTAGTCGCGGTCGCGGCTGTCCTCTTCTTCCAGCTCGTCGATCAGGAACTGCAGTTCGCCCTCGGAGATCTCGCCGATCAGGCGGCCGGTCTGCTTGTCGAACAGGGTGATCATCGGCGGCCCCATGCATGCGGATGGGGTCGATTGTGCCTGTTTTCGCCCTTGCAGGTCAGCTCGCGGCGAGCTTCGGGCCGACTGGCGGTGCCGAGAGCATGGGCCAGCGGGCGAGCAGCGCAGCGCGCACCGAAGCTGCGTCCAGGCCGGCCTCGGCCAGCACCTGTTCGCGGCTGGCGTGTTCCAGCCAGGTGTCGGGCAAGCCCAGGTGCTGGATCGGCAGCCGGATGCCCTCGGCCGCCAGCAGTTCGGCCACCGCGCTGCCGGCGCCGCCCATCACCGCGTTGTCTTCCAGGGTGACGAAACCGGCGTGGCTGCGCGCGAGTTCCAGCAGCAGGTTGCGGTCGAGCGGCTTGATGAAACGCATGTTGACCACGGTCAGGCCCAACTCGCGGCCGACCTCTTCGGCCACGCCGACCATCGCGCCGAAGCCCAGCAGCGCGATGCGCGTGCCGCGCCGGCGCACCAGCGCCTGGCCGATCGGCAACGTCGACAGCGGGGCGTCGATCGCCGCGCCGGGGCCGCTGCCACGCGGGTAGCGTACCGCCGCCGGGCCCGGGTGCTGCAGGCCGGTGCTGAGCATCTTGCGGCATTCGTTTTCGTCGGCCGGCGCCATCACCACCATGTTGGGAATGCAGCGCAGGTAAGACAGGTCGAAGCTGCCGGCATGGGTGGCACCGTCCGGTCCGACCACGCCGCCGCGATCGATCGCCAGCAGCACGTCCAGGTCCTGCAGTGCGACGTCGTGGATCAGCTGGTCATAGGCGCGCTGCAGGAACGTCGAGTAGATCGCCACGACGGGTTTGGCGCCCTCGCAGGCCATGCCGGCCGCCAGGGTCATCGCGTGCTGCTCGGCGATGGCCACGTCGAAGTAGCGTTGCGGGTATTCCCTGGAGAACCGCACCAGCCCGGACCCTTCGCGCATCGCCGGGGTGATCGCCAGCAGCCTGGGCTCGGCGGCGGCCATGTCGCACAGCCAGTCGCCGAACACGTCGGTGTAGGTCGGCTTCTTCGGCGCGCCACCGCCGACCATCCCCTTGGCGGGGTCGAAGGGGCCGACCGCGTGGTATCCGATCTGGTCGCCCTCGGCCAGTTCGAAACCCTTGCCCTTGGTGGTGATGACGTGCAGCAGTTGCGGGCCCTTGAGGGTCTTGAGGGTCTTCAGGGCGCCGAGCAGGGCAGGGATGTCGTGCCCGTCGATCGGGCCGGAATAGTGGAAGCCCATTTCCTCGAACAGGGTCGAGGGCACGAACATGCCTTTCCAGTGTTCTTCCCAGCGCCGGAAGAAGCGGCCGGCCGGTTGGCGACGACCGCCGAGCAGCTTTTTGCCGCCCTCGCGCATCGCGTTCATCGTCGAGGAACTCATCAGCCGGCCGAGCATGCGCGTCAGCCCGCCGACGTTTTCCGAGATCGACATCCGGTTGTCGTTGAGTACCACCAGCAGGTTCGGCTCGGGATCCATGCCGCCGGCGTGATTGAGCGCCTCGTAGGCCATGCCGGCGGTCATCGCGCCGTCGCCGATCACCGCCACCACCCTGCGTGGGTCGCCGGCGCGGGCCAGTGCGATGGCCATGCCCAGCGCCGCGGAAATCGAGGTCGAGGAATGACCGACGCCGAAGGTGTCGTACTCGGATTCGTCGCGGCGCGGGAACGGTGCCACCCCATCCTTTTGCTTGACCGTGCCGATGCGGTCGCGGCGACCGCACAGGATCTTGTGCGGGTAGCACTGGTGGCCGACGTCCCAGACCAGGCGGTCGGTGGGCGTGTCGAACAGGAAATGCAGGGCGACGGTCAGCTCGATCACCCCCAGCCCGGCGCCGAAATGTCCGCCGGAGGCGGCGACCGATTCGATCAGGTACTCGCGCAGCTCCCTGGCGATGCCCGGCAGTTCGGATTCCTGGAACTGGCGCAGGTCCGCGGGGGTGTCGATGCGGGCAAGCTGCGGGTAGCGCTGGGCGTCGATCATGACCGGCTATTGTCGCCCGTTGGCAGTGGCAGCGGCAACGGCCGCCCCTGCTGCCGGCCTCAGCGCCCGCCGCGCAGGCGACCGAGCAGGCCGCCGGACTTGGCCCCGGACGTCGGGGCCGGCGACGGCGCGCCGACCACTTCGGCAAAGCCCGACTCCAGGCTGGCGTTGATGAAATCGTTGACGTCCGCCAGCGGGGTGTCGCTCTTGGCGGCGATCTCCGCCGGCCGGCCCGGGCCTTGCATCATGGTGGTGGCGATGCGCATGTGGCGCGGGAACTCGCGCTCGTTTTTCGGCCACTTGGTCAGGCGGTACTGCTGATCCGGGTCGTAACCCGGCGCCAGTTCACCCTGCCCCTGCACCAGCGCATACAGCCAGCGCATGCGCGCCAGCGGCTGCATCACGTTGGCGCCGACCAGATGCCCGTTGACATCGGCGCCGGTAAGCGATTTCCAGCGGTCGGCACGCACCGTGCCCAGTTCGCAGTACGGAATGTAGGGCCTGAGCGTGGGGCCGCCGATGTAACTGTCCGATCGCGGGTCGATCACCAACGGCGGCGCGCCTTCGATTTCCAGTTGGGCCGGCCCCGGCAGGCCGCCGGGTTGCAGGAAATCCCACATCACCGGGTCGCGCGCGCCGGACTGCCGGCGCTCGGACGGTGCGGCGGGCGGTGGAGCGGATTGTGCGGCGGCGGGCGTCGCTTCCGCCTGCGCTGGCACTGGCGCCGCGGGCGCGGGTTGGCGCGGCCGCGGCGCGGGTGGCGCAGGCGTCGGCGCGGGAGTCTCGACCACCGGCTGCGCGCCGGTGACGGCCGCAGCGTGGGTGATGTGCCCCCCACCCGCGCGGCGCAGCGCGTCGGCCATGTTGTCGGCGGTGACCGGACGCAGCAGCACGTGTTCGGCTTCGGAATCCGGGTACGCGGAAATCCCGATCACGTACTTGTTGCTGCTCTGGGCCTTCAGCCACGTCATGTGGCCGTAGATGGACTCCATGTCCACCACCAGCACCTTGGCCTGCGCCTCGCCGACGATCGTCCACTCGCCGCCAAGACGCGCATTGGCATCCAGGAACAAGACCTTGAGCTTGGCTTCCTCGGCCCGATCCATCCCGGTGAAACACACGGTAGGCATGGGTCCAATCCCCCCTGACGGCATCGTCGCTCGACGCGGCAACCAGTTTCGTCCGAACTGCGTCGGCGAGTCAACGCGTATGCATGACTCCGGGGCTACTGGATCTGCCCGCTGCGCGGGTTCTTCTTCGGCAGGTGGCTCTTGAGGAAGGCCATCTGGTCGGCGAGGATGTGGCGGTTGGACAGGATCAGGTGCTCGACCCAGCTTGGCCGGTACGGCACCGCCAGCAACGGCATGCCGGCCTGCTGCGGCGTGCGCCCGCCCTTGCGCGAGTTGCAGCCGATGCAGGCGCTGATCACGTTTTCCCACACGTCGCGGCCGCCCCTGGAAAGCGGCTGCACGTGATCGCGGGTGAGCTGGTGGCGGCCGAACTCGCGTCCACAGTACAGGCACAAGTGGGCATCGCGGGCGAACAGCGCGGTGTTGGTCAGCGCCGGGCTGGGCAGTTGCGCCTGGCCACGGACATGCCCGCGCGAGGCCACGATCGGGTGCAGCGCGAGCAGGCTTTGCGCGTCGCGCAGGCGATTGTGGCCGCCGTGCAGGAGCAGGCAAGGTTCGCCCAGGGTCCATGCCACGGCATCGCGCGCGTACAGACAAGCCGCGTCCTGCCAACTGATCCAGTCCAGGATGTGGCCGTGGGCGTCCAGCGACAGCACGCGAGGAAACGGGGACATGCCGGCCAGCGTGGGCCCGTCGGCATGCGCCACGCGGATGCGCTCGTCGATGCCGGGAACCGCGAACACTTCCGTGGCGCGCACCTGGGCTTCCGGCGCGCGCAGCTGGCGGTCATGGAAATGTGCGCTTGCGTCCTCCATGAGTCCCTAGCTTATACGCCTGCAGGAGGGATTGCGCAGCCGGGGGAGTGGGCGGTGGCGGGATCCGGATTGCCGGCCGCCGGTCGGCACGACGCCCCGCGTTTCGCTATGCTTGGCGCCGCATGACGTGCGTGGACAGGGGGCGGGGCCGTGTCAAGGAATCGCAGCGAGCTCGATACGATACTCGACGAGCTGGAACAGGAATTGCCGGTGTTGATGAAGGACACCGAGGATCAGGAAGAATTCCTGATGGCATTCTCGGCGTTGTCCGATGCCATCGAGGACAGCGTGGATGCCGAGGACCTGCCCTACGTGCGCCAGCGCATCGACGAGATGCTGGCGCGCCACGGCGTGCATCCGTCGGGGAAATAGGCTGTCGCGCGGCCGCGTCTCACGCACGTTTGCGTGCACGCCGCCGCAGCCGCAGCCAGCGCAGCAGGCCGTAGGACAGGCGCACCTTCTCCTGCCCGACCGGCAGGTCGGCATGGGCGAAGATCCATGAGGATTTGCTGAAGGCGATCTGCTGCTCCGGATACACGCTGCGGTGGCCGATGATCAGGTACGCCGCCACGCACGCGCCGGCCACCTGCAGCAGGGCATCGGCGCCGAACAGTTCCACGCCCATCAGAATCGCGGCAATCGGCGCATTCGAGGCGGCTGCCACCACCGCGACCAACCCCACCGCCGCGCCCAGCGCCGGCGCCAGGCCGAACAGCGGCGCGAACGTGCTGCCGGCCAGCGCCCCGATCACGAATTGCGGGGTGACGATGCCGCCGTAGAACCCCGATCCCAGGGTGATCGCCACCAGCAACGCCTTCCACGCAAATCCGGCGACCGGCAGCGCCTGCCCGTGCAGTGCCAGGTCCATCGCCGGCAGGCTCAGCCCGAACATCTCACGCGGTGCGACCAGCGCGAGCAGCGCCAGCACCACGCCGCCCAGCAGCGGCAGCAGCGGCGGCCACAGCGCGTAGCGCTGCCTGAGCCAGGCTGCTGCCTTGCGCGCTTGCGCCATCGCCTCGACCAGCAGCCACGCCGCGCCGCCGCATAGCACACCGATCGCCACCGTCTTCAGGAACAAGCCTTCGGTGAATCCGCCGGCGAAGTCGATCGCGTAGTGCGGGTAAGGAATCCCCAGCCGCCGCGAAACCTCGAAGGCGGTGACCCCACCGACGATGCAGGGGAACAGGAAATCATGCCGGATGCGGCCGATCGCCAGCATCTCCACGCCGTAGATCGCGCCGGCGATCGGGGTGCCGAACACGCTCGCGAAACCGGCGCTGACGCCACACGCCAGCAGGCGCTTGCGCATCTCCGGATTCAGCCGCCAAACGCGCCCGACCACTGCGGCGAGGCTGGCGCCGATGTGCGCGCATGGCCCTTCCTTGCCCGCCGAGCCGCCGCAGGCCAGCGTCACCAGCGAGGCCAGCGGCTTGATCCACATGGTGCGGAACGGCAGCTTGCCGTGCTGCTGATTGACCGCGACGATGGCGTTGTCGTTGAAGGTGCTGCGCCGCAGGCGATAGCCGTAGTGCAGCAGCAGGCCGTTGATGAAGCCGCCCGCCGGCAACGCCAGCGCCAGCCACCACCACGGCGCGGCGTACAGCCGCCCTTCGCTGGCGAACAGCGCGCGCAGGAACAGCGTGCAGCCCGACCCGACAAGGATCCCGGTGATGATCGCCAGCACCAGCCACTGCAATACCGTCGCCAGCATCACCAACGGCTCGGTCAGGCGGAATCGACGCATCGGTGCGGGCAGTGGCGGAATTGCGGCAGCATGCGGCAACCCGGGCGAGCGGGCAAGGTCTCGTCCCGCTTGCCAGCCTGTGTGGCGCGCGAGGTGGTGCGCAGAATCCTGGGCTGGCACGCCCCCGCGAGCGTCTTGTCGGTTGCCGCCAACTGAATCCCGGACGCAGGAGCACACCGCGGCGTCCCGTCCCGTTTCGCCTTTCAGTTGGCAGGGAGGTTCAAATTGCAGTCGACGCCGATAGCCGGGAGGCATGTGGCAGAGCCCCGCGCGCCATGCGGGGCGCACAAACGAAAACGCCCAACCGGGAACAGTTGGGCGCCCATGTGTGGTGGCCGGGGACGGAATCGAACCGCCGACACGGTGATTTTCAGTCACCTGCTC
>CAZXGS010000034.1:0-24064 GCA_964640525.1 uncultured Gammaproteobacteria bacterium
CGAGGTCGAACATGCGGTCGGCCTCGTCCAGCACGCACACCTCGCAGGCGTGCAGCGAGACCACCTTGTGCTGCTTGACGTAATCGATCAGGCGGCCGGGGGTGGCGATGATGATGTCGGCGCCGCGTTGCAGGATCTCGCGCTGCTTGTCGTAGTCCACCCCGCCGTACACCAGCGCGAAGCGGATCCCGAGGTCGGCGCCGAAGCCGAGCGCATCCTTGTGGATCTGGATCGCCAGCTCGCGGGTGGGCGCAAGGATCAGGGCGCGTGGATCGGCCTGGCCGCGTGTGGCCAGGGCCGGCTGCTTGAGCAGGCGATCCATGGTGGCGACCAGGAAGGCCAGCGTCTTGCCGGTGCCGGTCTGCGCCTGGCCGGCGATGTCGCGGCCGTGCAGCGCCAGCGGCAGGGTCAGAGCCTGGATCGGCGTGCAACGGGTGAAGCGCGCCTTCTCCAGCCCGGCCAGCAGGGCCGGATGCAGGTCGAAGCTGGCAAAGGAGATGTCGGTCAGTGGCTTGTCGGTCATCGTCGGACTCTTTAGGGGGCATGCCGCAGCCGGCTTGCACGGCCGGACGGGCCATCGCAAACTGCCCAGCGTCCCGAAGGTGGCATGGCGCGGCGAGCAAACCTTGAAGCGCCCGATGCGACCCCCATTGTAGCCCAAGGCGCCACCCCACCCCGTCGGCATGGCGCCGCGATCAGGAGCACGACCCGTGAGCGAGCACGTCAGCAACGTCAAGGATTCGGAATTCGAAACCCAGGTCCTCAAGTCCAGCGAGCCGGTGCTGGTGGACTTCTGGGCCGAGTGGTGCGGCCCGTGCAAGATGATCGCGCCGATGGTCGAGGAACTGGCCGAGGTCTATACCGGGCGGCTGAAAGTGGTCAAGGTCAACATCGAAGAGAACATGACCACCCCGCGCCAGTACGCGGTGCGCAACATCCCCACCCTGATGCTGTTCCGCGACGGCAAGGTCCACGCCACCCAGGTCGGCGCGGTCGCGCGCAGCCAGTTGGTGCAGTTCATCGACAAGGCGATTGCCTGAGATTCCCGTTTTCCGCGCCCTGAGATATGCCGGTACTGGCGGCGCGGAAGGTTGCCGCGTCGCCGGGCGGTGCGTGGCATTTGACTCCGCCGCAGCCGCCACCTGCCGGGTGAGCACCGCAAGAGCGGTCCGGCCGCCGAGGACGAGGCGGGTCGATGCGCTATTCCGTTCGGGGTGAGTCCTTCGGCAGCGCTCAGGACAGGCCTGTCGGTTTCCCGTTTGTGGTGAGCCCTTCGACAGTGCTCAGGACAGGCCTGTCGGCTTCCCGTTCGTGGTGAGCCGGTCGAACCACGCATTCAGGCGAGCGGGCGAACGCCCTTCGACAGGCTCAGGGCGAACGGTTTGGAAGATTTGCTCAGGAATGGCTAAAAAAATTCCCGTTCGTGGTGAGCCCTTCGGCAGTGCTCAGGACAGGCCTGTCGGTTTCCCGTTCGTGGTGAGCCTGTCGAACCACGCATTCACGCGCGTGCGCTGAAGCACCCTTCGACAAGCTCAGGGCGAACGGCATGAAACAGGTGTTCAGGAAAGGCCATTCGAACCACCCTGAGCGGGAAGCCCTTCGGCAGTGCTCAGGACAGGCCTGCCGGTTTCCCGTTCGTGGCGCGCCTGCTCACCCGACCCGCCCGCAGCGCGCCGGCCTCACCCAAAGGCAGAGGCAAGACGCGGGCGCAAAGCGGCTGCGACTTGCCAGTGACGTTGACGTGGTGTTAGCGTGGCGTCACGCGGTGCTGGATGGCTGGTTGTCGACGGCCCGTTCCCGCGATCTCAAGAAGCGCACGCCCGCTTCCGACCACACTTCTCCATCGCCCTCCAACAGGGTCACTCCGTGTCCGAATCCGATAACGAGACCGCCGAGGTCGCCGTCCGGCGCACCCGCCATGTGCGCAAGGCCGCGCCGGCTGCCCACACCGCCCCTACCCTAGCGGATGCACCGGCGATGGCGCCCGCAGAGACGCCGCCCGCGGCTCCGCCAGCAGCACCGGCAGCACCCGTCGAGATCGCCGCACCGGCGCCCACCGGCCAGGCCGTCAGCCCGCCTCCGGTAGCCGACAGCACCGCGGCCGACAGCACCGAAGCCGCCAGCAGCGCAGCGGTGCTGGCGACCGAAGCCGGCCAGCCAGCGGGCCAACCGCACCACCGGCAGAGCCGTCGCGACCGCTTCCGCGACCGTCGCGAGCGCAACCGCGAGCGCGACCCCAACCGCGATCAACACCGCGGCGAGGGCGGCAACGGCCAACCCCGTGGCAACGACAACCGCGGCAACGAGGGTGGCGAGAGTTTCGACAGCCAGCCCCTGCCGGTCCTGCCGCCGGACTTTCCGGTCTACACCCTGGCCGACCTGAAGAAGATGCCGGCATACCAGTTGCTCGACATCGCCGACAAGCTGGGCATCTCCGAGGGCGTGGCGCGGATGCGCAAGCAGGACGTGATCTTCGCCCTGCTCAAGGTGCTCACCCGCTACGGCGAGGGCGTGGCCGCCGACGGCGTGCTGGAGATTCTGCCCGACGGCTTCGGTTTCCTGCGCTCGCACGAGGCGTCCTACCTCGCTGGCCCGGACGACACCTACATCTCGCCCAGCCAGATCCGCCGCTTCAACCTGCGCACCGGCGACCACCTCTCGGGCCGGATCCGCTCGCCCAAGCCCGGCGAGCGCTACTTCGCCCTGTCCCAGGTCAACGCGATCAACGGCGAGCCGCCGGAGGCCTCCAAGAACAAGGCGCTGTTCGAGAACCTCACCCCGCTGTTCCCGCGCAAGGCGTTCCGGCTTGAGCGCGGCAACGGCTCGACCGAAGACATCACCGGCCGCATCCTCGACCTGATGGCGCCGCAGGGCAAGGGCCAGCGCGGCCTGATCGTGTCCCAGCCGAAGTCCGGCAAGACCATGATGCTGCAGCACGTCGCCCAGGCGATCATGGCCAACCACCCGGAGGCGCACCTGATCGTGCTGCTGATCGACGAGCGCCCGGAGGAAGTCACCGAGATGCAGCGCACCGTGCGCGGCGAGGTGATCTCCTCGACCTTCGACGAACCGGCCGCGCGCCACGTCCAGGTCGCCGAGATGGTGATCGAGCGCGCCAAGCGGCTGGTCGAGCACAAGCGCGACGTGGTCATCCTGCTCGATTCCATCACCCGCTTGGCGCGCGCCTACAACACCGTCGTGCCGTCCTCGGGCAAAGTCCTGTCCGGCGGCGTCGATGCGAATGCATTGCACCGGCCCAAGCGCTTCTTCGGCGCCGCCCGCAACGTCGAGGAAGGCGGCTCGCTGACGATCATCGCCACCGCGCTGATCGACACCGGCAGCAAGATGGACGAGGTGATCTACGAGGAGTTCAAGGGCACCGGCAATTCCGAGGTCCACCTGGACCGCCGGATTGCCGAGAAACGCGTCTATCCGGCGATCAACATCAACCGCTCCGGCACCCGCCGCGAGGAGCTGCTGATCGAGCCGGATTACCTGCAGAAGATCTGGATCCTGCGCAAGCTGCTGCACCCGATGGACGAGCTGGCGGCGATGGAGTTCCTGCTCGACAAGATGAAGGACACCAAGACCAACGACGAGTTCTTCCGGTTCATGAAGCGCTGAGGCGTACCGCGCCCGGGCGGGTCATCCGCACCGGGTCGGCAGGCGCGGGCGTTTCGGAATGGACCGGCGGAGCACGGTCAATCCGGGAACACTCACCGTTTGTTCCGTTGCCGCAAAAGATCGCGGCCTGCTCGCCGTGAATGTGTCATGGCGCGGGGTCTCCCGACAGCCGCGTATGGCACATCTCTTGGGCACCTCCAGAAACCTTCATCGTCTGTTCCGAGCGTCCATCCACCGACTTCAAGTCGTTGATCACAAAGGCTCTGGATTGACCGGCTTCGCCGTCGTGAAGCGCTTCCGCCTGCGCGGGAATGACCAGCAAAAGGCCGGTTTTTCGAGGTTCCCTGTTGTCGGTAACGGGAGAACTGGCGGATGTTGGTTTTCCGAGGCGGGGGCCGGTCACGGATCCGGGAGATCACGAGCCCGACCGCTGCATGCACGGATCCGACCACGGCCTCACGCCGCTTTGCGCGTCCAGCGGTGGTCGACGATGAACTGTTCGATCCGCTCGAACGGGATGCGGTCGCCGGCATCGCCGCCGTACCAGGCTTCGGCGATGTGACCGCGGGCGTCGATCAGGAAGTCAGCGGGCAGGCGGTTGTTGGTGCGCAGGCCGGCCAGGCCGACGATGCGCAGGCCCTTGATCAAGGTGGGGATCCGCGTCAGCACGGCCTTGAGCTTGCGCCAGAACGAGTGGCCGATGCCGTACTGGTCGTGCGAGGCGCCGGTGGGATCGGCGACGACGCGGAACGGCCGCGGCTTGCGGGCGACGAAGCGGTGGACTTCCTCGGGTGTGGCCTGGAACACCGCGACGACGTCCAAGCCGTTGGCCGCCAGCGCCTTGTGGTGCTCGGTCAACTCGTAGATGCGGAAATTGCAGAACGGGCAGGCAGCGTCGCGAAAGAAGGCCAGCAGGGTCAGGCGGCCGGCGCCGCCAATCTCCACGGGATTGCCTTCGATGTCGGTCAGGTGCAGTGCGGGAGCGGACGAGGGCGCGAACAGTTTCATGGCGGTTCCTTGCGGCGGGAGGATATCGGTGACGGAGCGGTCCTGATGCTGACCGTGGGCGCAAGCATGGACGGTATTGATACATAAACACAATTACATTATGTGTAAAGCATGACATGTAGCAACGGAGCCCGCCATTCCACGGCTGTCCGGAGTCCGAGCCAGGATATCCACTGGCAGTTCCGCTGCCGCCGAAGATCGCGGCACGCTCGTTCGGAGTGCGTCTCAACGCAGGTTCCCCCCGATAGCCGCGCTCGACCCATCCTGCCTTGCGGGTGACGCAAGATGGCGGGGTGCAGCCGCGATCGGGGACACGATCGGGGACACGCGATCGGGGCGCGATCGGGGACACGCAGCAAAGTAGGAATTTTCCTACAGCACTATTGAGTCTTTTGCCGATGGATGGCGCGCGGCGGCGCTGCCAAGCTGGCGCCATGACCCAAGCCCGCTCCGCGCTGATCGTCCCCGGCAACCTGCATATTCCGACCCATGCCGGCCACTGATTCCGAGCCATGCCGGCCACCATTCCGACGGATGCCGGCCACCCCTGCCTTGAGGGCGTGACGCGGGACAACTCCACGAGGGGTGATCGGGGACACGCAGCAAAGCACCGATCGGGGACACGCAGCAAAGTAGGCGATCGGAGCCGCGATCGGGGACGGCGGATCGATCGGGGACACGCCGGATCGATCGGGGACACGCAGCAAAGTAGGAATTTTCCTACAGCGCATTGAGTCTTTTGCCGATGGCTGGCGCGCGGCGGCGCTGCCAAGCTGGCGCCATGACCCAAGCCCGCTCCGCGCTGATCGTCCCCGGCAACCCCGGCACCTTTCATTGCGTCCAGCGCTGCGTCCGCCGCGCCTTCCTGTGCGGCCTCGATCGCCTGAGCGGGCGCTCGTTCGAACACCGCAAGGATTGGGTGGAGCAGCGCATGGCGTTGATGGCCGAATGTTTCAGCGTCGCCATCCACGCTTTCGCGGTGATGAGCAACCATCTGCATGTCGTGCTCCAGTTCGATCCGGCCTGGCAGGCCGAGTGGACGGATGCCGACGTGGCCGCGCGCTGGGTGCGGCTGTTTCCGCCGAAAGAGGATTCCGAGGAAGCCCGCGCCGCCAAGCGCGAGCGCTTGCTGGCGCAGCCGGAGCGGTTGGCGGTGCTGCGCGCCCGGCTGGCGGATCTGTCGTGGTTCATGAAGTGCCTAGCCGAACCGATCGCCCGCCGCGCCAATGGCGAGGACGACTGCAAGGGCCGGTTCTGGGAAGGCCGCTTCAAGGCGCAGGTGTTGTGCGATGAACGCGCCCTGTTGGCGGCGATGACCTACGTCGATCTCAATCCAGTGCGTGCCGGCATGGCCAAGCGGCTGGAGGACTCCGACCACACCAGCATCAAGGCGCGGCTGGATGGCGCGCAAGACAATGCCCTGAGCAAGCCCTTGGTGCCGATCCTTCACGCGATCGGGGACACGCAACAAAGTAGGAAATTTCCTACATCGCATTGAGTCTTTGCCGATAGATGGGGCGCGGCGGCGCTGCCAAGCTGGCGCCATGACCCAAGCCCGCTCCGCTCTGATCGTCCCCGGCAACCCTGGCACCTTCCATTGCGTCCAGCGCTGCGTCCGCCGCGCCTTCCTGTGCGGCCTCGATCACCTGAGCGGGCGCTCGTTCGAACACCGCAAGGATTGGGTGGAGCAGCACATGGCGTTGCTGGCCGAATGTTTCAGCGTCGCCATCCACGCTTTCGCGGTGATGAGCAACCATCTGCATGTCGTGCTCCAGTTCGATCCGGCCTGGCAGGCCGAGTGGACGGATGCCGACGTGGCCGCGCGCTGGGTGCGGCTGTTTCCGCCGAAAGAGGATTCCGAGGAAGCCCGCGCCGACAAGCGCGAGCGGCTGCTGGCACAGCCGGAACGGCTGGTAGTCCTGCGCGCCCGGCTGGCGGACCTGTCGTGGTTCATGAAGTGCCTGGCCGAGCCGATCGCCCGCCGCGCCAATGGCGAGGACGACTGCAAGGGCCGGTTCTGGGAAGGCCGCTTCAAGGCGCAGGTGTTGTGCGATGAACGCGCCCTGCTGGCGGCGATGACCTACGTCGATCTCAACCCTGTGCGCGCCGGAATGGCCACCCGGCTGGAGGACTCCGATCACACCAGCATCAAGGCCCGACTGGATGGTGCGCAGGACGATGCACTGAGCCAACCCCTGACGCCGATCCTTGGCAAGCCACTGGTGGCACTGCTGCCGGTGACCCTGGGCGACTACCTGGCGCTGGTGGAGTGGACGGGCCAGCAAGTGCGACCGGGCAAGCGCGGCCACTTGGCCAAAGCACCGAGCGTACTGAACCGCTTCGAGGCCAAACCGGATCGCTGGTCGGTGCGGGTCAAGGCGATCGGCTCTGGCTACTGGCGGGTGGTGGGTGAAGTGGACGACCTGATCGAGCGGGCGCAGCGACTCAAGCAACGCTGGCTCAGGGGCATCGGCTTGGCGGCGGCGCTGGCCAAGGCCGACTGAAAGCCGAAGCGATGAAACGTCGCCCCCGAGGGAGGATGGCGCGTGGGCGAAAAGAACACGCCGCGCACGTCAATCACGAAATAGAACCGCGCCGAGGCGCTTGCGTCGGGGGAACTCGGCTCGACTCAGGAATTGTGGCTGTCCTTGTCTTTCTTTCACGCGTATCGGGGCCGCGGATCGGTGAAACTACCTTGCCGGCGTCCACGGGCATGCGCTTTCCTGCGCGCCGGGTTGCCGATGGGATCTGCCGATGCGCCTGAGCGAGCTGCACTTCGACAACGCCTTCGTGCGCGAGCTTCCGGGTGATCCGGAGGTCGCCGCGCGCTTGCGCCAGGTCGAAGGCGCACTGTGGTCGCGGGTCGATCCGCAGCCGGTGGCGGCGCCGCGGTTGCTGGCGTATTCGGCGGACGTCGCGCAGGCGCTGGGCCTGGACGCCGCCGCGGTCGCCGCGCCGGAGTTCACCGCGGTGTTCTCCGGCAACGCGCTGCTGCCCGGCATGCAGCCGTTCGCCAGCAATTACGGCGGTCACCAGTTCGGCCATTGGGCCGGGCAACTCGGCGACGGGCGCGCGATCAGCCTGGGCGAGGTGGTCACCGCCTCGGGTGCGCGTGCGGAACTGCAACTCAAGGGTGCCGGGCCGACGCCGTACTCGCGCAGTGCCGACGGCCGCGCGGTGCTGCGCTCGTCGATCCGCGAGTTCCTGTGTTCGGAGGCGATGCACCACCTGGGCATACCGACCACGCGCGCGCTGTCGCTGGTGGCGACCGGCGAGGAGGTGGTGCGCGACATGTTCTACGACGGGCATCCGGTCGCGGAGCCGGGCGCGATCGTTTGCCGCGTCGCGCCCTCGTTTCTCCGCTTCGGCCATTTCGAACTGCCGGCCGCGCGCGGGGACATCGCGCTGCTGCGCCGGCTGGTGGACTTCACCATCGCCCGGGATTTCCCGGAACTGGCCGCCAGCGGGGCGCGCGGCGACCGCTTGTACGGCGACTGGTTCGCGCAGGTCGCCGAGCGCACCGCGTTCACCCTGGCGCAGTGGATGCGGGTGGGTTTCGTGCACGGGGTGATGAACACCGACAACCTGTCGATCCTCGGCTTGACCATCGATTACGGCCCCTACGGCTGGATCGACGCCTACGACCCGGACTGGACGCCCAACACCACCGATGCCCACGGCCGCCGTTACCGCTTCGGCACCCAGCCGCAGGTCGCGTACTGGAACCTGGGCTGTCTGGCCAGCGCGCTGGCACCGCTGTTTGCCGACCCGCAGGCATTGCATGAGGGGATGCAGCGCTACGCCGATGCCTTCGTCGCCGCCGATCGCGCCAACATCGCCGCCAAGCTCGGCCTGTCCTCCTGCGACGACGAGGCCGTCGCGCTGATGCAGGCGCTGCAACGCCTGCTGCACGAGGCGGAGATGGACATGACCCTGTTCTTTCGCGCCCTGTCCGACGCCGACCCGGCGGACACCTCGCCCGAGCGTTTCGCCGAGGCCTTCTACGACGACACCCGGCGCACGCGGTTCCAGCCCGACCTGCGCGACTGGCTGCTGCGGCTGGCGGCCCGCGTAGCCGGCGACGTGCTTGCGCCCGCCGAGCGTCGCCGCATCATGCGTGGCGCCAATCCGAAATACGTGCTGCGCAACTACCTCGCCCAGCAGGCGATCGACCGCGCCGAGCAGGGCGATGCGTCCGCGATCGGCGAATTGCTGGAGGTGATGCGCCGCCCCTGCGACGACCAACCTGGCCGCGAGGACTTCGCCAAACGCCGGCCCGAATGGGCGCGCCAGCGTGCCGGCTGCTCGATGCTCTCGTGCAGTTCGTGAGCCAGCCGGTGGCCGGGGCACGCCCGCCCCGGGTTTCGAGCAAACCCTCGATGGCCCGCATGCCAGAGTAGGATGACCCGACCCCTGCGGAGCCAGCCATGCCCACCTACACCCCGCCGCTGCGCGACATGCAGTTCGTGCTGCACGAGCTGCTCGACGTCGAGAACGCACTGCGCAAGCTCGGCCCGCACGCCGACATCGACCGCGCCACCATCGACGCGGTGCTGGAGGAAGGCGGCAAGTTCTGTGCCGAGGTGATCTTCCCGCTCAACCAGAGCGGCGACCGCGAGGGTTGCACCCACCATCCCGACGGCAGCGTGACCACGCCCAAAGGCTTCAAGCAGGCCTACGACGCCTTCGTCGCCGCCGGCTGGCCGGCGCTGGGCTCGGATCCGGCGTGGGGCGGGCAAGGCCTGCCGCACGTGGTCCACAACGCCATGCTGGAGATGCTCAACTCGGCCAACCAGGCGTGGTCGATGTACCCGGGCCTGACCCACGGCGCCTACAACGCGCTGATGGCGTTCGGCACCGACGCGCAGAAGAAGACTTTCCTGCCCAAGCTGGTCTCCGGTGAGTGGACCGGCACCATGTGCCTGACCGAAGCCCAGGCCGGCACCGACCTCGGCCTGATCCGCACCCGTGCCGAGCCGCAAGGCGACGGCAGCTTCGCCATCACCGGCACCAAGATTTTCATCTCCGCCGGCGAACACGACCTGTCGAAGAACATCGTCCACCTCGTGCTGGCACGCCTGCCGGACGCGCCGGCGGGCACCAAAGGCATCTCGCTGTTCGTGGTCCCCAAGTTCCTGCCCGATGCCCACGGCGACGCCGGGCCGCGCAATGGCGTGAGCTGTGGGTCGATCGAGCACAAGATGGGTATCCACGGCAACGCCACCTGCGTGATCAACTTCGACGGCGCCACCGGCTGGCTGGTCGGCGAGCCCAACCGCGGCTTGAACGCGATGTTCGTGATGATGAACACCGCGCGGCTGGGCGTGGGCATGCAGTCGGTGGGGCTGGCCGAGGTCGCTTACCAAAACTCGCTGGCCTACGCGAAAGATCGCCTGCAAAGCCGTTCCCTGACCGGCGCCAAGGCGCCCGACAGGCCCGCCGACCCGATCATCTACCATCCCGACGTGCGCCGCATGCTGCTCACCCAGAAAGCCTACGTCGAGGCGGCGCGCGCCTTCACTTACTGGGCCGGGCTGGCGATCGACCGCGAGCACAAGCACCCGAGTGAAAAGGTCCGCGCCGACAACGCCGACCTCGTGGCCCTGCTCACCCCGGTGGTCAAGGGTTTCATCACCGACAACGGCTACGAATGCACCACCCTGGCGATGCAGGTGCTCGGCGGCCACGGTTACATCGCCGAGTCCGGGCTGGAACAGTACGTCCGCGATGCGCGCATCAACATGATCTACGAGGGCACCAACACCGTGCAGGCGCTCGACCTGCTCGGCCGCAAGGTGCTCGCCGACGGCGGCGCCAAGCTGATGAAATTCGGCAAGGTGATCGCCGAGTTGCTGGAAGAACACGCCGGCAACCCGGCGATGAAGGAATTCACCGATCCGCTGGCCGCACTGGGCATGGAAGTGCAGAAGCTCACCATGGAAATCGGCCGCAAGGCGATGGCCAACCCCGACGAGATGGGCGCGGCCGCAGTGCCCTACCTGCGGGTGATCGGCCACCTGGTGTTCTCGTTCTCGTGGTGCCACTGTGCGGCGGCGGCGCTGCGCAAGCTCGACAGCGGCGATCCGTTCTACCGGTCCAAGCTGATGACCGCGCGCTTCTACTTCGCCCGGCTGTACCCGGAGAGCCACGCCATGATCGACCAGGTGCGCTCGGGGGCGAAGGCGCTGATGGAGATGGAAACGGATTTGTTCTGAGCGGGTCGGATCGCGCCATCCAGGCCCGGCACGTAGGTGCGCGCGGGCGTGGCATGATGGGTCCGAGTCCGTGCGGAGACGGCCCCATGTTCGGCTTTCAGGTCGTGTGTGTCCTGGCCGCGTTGGCATTCCTGATCTGGCAGTCATGGCAGTTCCTGCGCGGTATCGCGACCAGGAGCTGGCGGCGCACCACCGGCACGATCCGCCGCGTGGATGCCGGCGAATCCCAGTGGGTCGATACCAACGGTTTGCCGCATTGCTCCTTCAGCCCGAAAGTGGAGTACGCCTACCAAATCGGAACGCGCTCGTTCGTTTCCACCCGGATCGGTTTCGTGCCGACGATGAACCTGAGCGAAGCGGCGGCCACGCGCCTGCTCGATGGCTTGAGTGAGGGCGCCCAGGTCGACGTGTATTACCACCCTCGGCAATGGGCGCAATCGGTGCTGATTTGCGGGGCCTCCAGCGGGAACGTGGCCAGGCTGGCGATTGCGGTGGTCCTGCTGGTGCTGGTGGTCGTGCTGAGCCTTGCCAATCCGCCCGCAGGCACGCGCTGAACCGATTGCCACGCGCGCGTGGCCAGGCGGTCGCCTCGACGTTGGCCGCGGCGTCGGATGGGCGCCGCGGCGGCGCGGATCGCCTGTCGATCCAGGCGCTGTCGATGGCGACAACGCGCCGTTGTTCCCGCAACGCGGCATGGCTGTGCACGGCTGCACGCGCTCCAGTCGGCGATGGTTTGTCTTCGCAATGGTGCGCCGCACGAAATGATGAATCGGACGTAATGGAATCCGCGGCACGGATGGATCAAGCTCGCCGACGCCTTCGCGCGGCACACGCCATCGCATCTGCGGAGAATCGCATGCAACGCTTCGGGACCTGTCTTTCGCCATATGCGCTGGCATTGGCGGTGACCGCCATGCTTGGCGCGTCCTCGACGGTTCACTCGGCACCGGCTGCTTTTGCCAGCGTCGCCCAGCCAACCCACCTGCGTCAGGGGGACGCCGTGGTCGGCGCGCTGCCGGCGAGTACGCCTGTTCACGTCGATGTCGCCTTGCGGCTGCGCAATCGTGTCGACCTGGATGCCTTCATCGCCGCCCGCAGTCGCGGTGGCCCGGTGATGGATCACGCCACCTTCATGGCGCATCACGCACCCGACGTGCGGCAGGTGAGCACGGTCGTCGCCTATCTGCGCGCCCAGGGTTTCGTGCACATCCGGGTCGCGCCCGATCGCCTGCTGGTCGGCGCCGACGCCACCGCCGCCATTGCCAGTCGCGCGTTTGCGACCACTCTGGAACAGGTGCGCACGCGCAGCGGCCGTTTCGCCATCGCAAACTCCGATGCCGTCCGCGTTCCGGCTGCCTTGCAGGACGGCGTGCTGGGCGTGCTCGGCCTGCAGACCGTGTACCGCGCCCGTCCGTTCGTGCAGGTCACGCCGCAAGCGGTAAAGAGCCATGATCCGACCGAATTTTCCGCCATCTACGGGGGCACCGGGGTCGCGGTGGCAACCGGTGTCACTGTGGGCATCGTCAGTTCCGGTCAGATGGCCCAGGTCAATACCGACCTGAAAGCATTCACAAGTGCCCATGGCCTGCCCGCGCTCCCCACCCAGACGGTCACCATCGACGGCACCAGCAGCGCCACCGATGGCGTGGCCGAATGGGACATGGCCAGCCAGGCGCTGATCGGCAGCGCGGGCGGCGGGCTGGGCAAACTGATCTGGTACAACGTGGCCGAGCTGAGCGACGCAGACCTGGCCGATGCCTACGACGCGGCGGTGGATGCCAATAGCGCGCGGGTGATCGATCTCACGTTCGGCGGCTGTGAAAGCAGCGCCAACATCTCCGGCGCGGCGGCCGTGGACGACCAGATTTTTGCCTCCGCCGTAGTGCAGGGGCAGACCTTCGTGACCGCGTCCAGCGGTGCAGGTGAAGACCTTTGCGGCAACGGCGGCAACACGCCGAGCTGGCCGTCGTCCTCGCAATACGTCATCGCCATCGCCGGAACCACCCTGGACGCCACCTCGACCCGCTGGCGGGGTGAAGCCGCGTGGCCCGATGCCGCCGCGGTGCAAAGCAGCTTCGAACCCAGGCCCGCCTGGTAGACGCGGTGGAAAGGCAAGCATCGTGCGCCGGCCGACCTGGCCTTCGATGCCGACCCGCAATCCGGTGCACGCGTGCGGTATGGCGGCCAAGATTTGACGATGGGCGGGTCCGGCCTGGCGGCGTCGATCTTCGCCGGTCAGTGGGCGCTCATGGTCGGCGCGCTGGGCGCGACGGTGGGCTTTGCTGGCCCGCAGGTCTATGCGATGCCGGGTGCGGACTTCCACGACATCAAGACCGGCTCGCCATCGGCCAAGCCCGGATTCGACCTCGCCAGCGGTCGCGGCAGCATGGTCCTTGCCAAGGCGCTGATTTTTCTGAAAACCGCGCCAGCGCCCTGAGTCCGGTAGAGGACCGATTTCCGGGGATACTCCCCGGAGTCGGTCGATGGATCACCGGCAGCCGGTGTTCCACCCGTGCTGGCGTTGCACGCTCAGCGCGGCCGACGATGGCTGCTTTGCTCTCCATGCGTCGCGGTGGATGCATGGCATCGATGTTTGCTGACGCCGGCGTGGGCGCTCCCGCATAATCGCCAACGGCAGGGAGCACGCATGCACGGCTCTGGCAATCTCGAAATCGTCTTGGTCTTCCTGCTCGCCGCGGTGATCGCGGTGCCGCTGTTCCGCAAGCTGGGGCTGGGTGCGGTGCTGGGCTACCTCGCCGCCGGGGTCGCGCTGGGGCCGCAGGCGATGGCGCTGGTGCGCGATCCGGCGCGCATCCTGGGCGCCTCCGAGTTCGGCGTGGTGATGCTGCTGTTCGTCATCGGCCTGGAACTGTCGCCGGCGCGGTTGTGGGTGATGCGGCGCAAGGTGTTCGGCATCGGAGGACTGCAGGTTCTGCTCAGCGGCGCGGTGTTCGCCGGCCTGCTGGCGCTGTGGGGCTTGGGCCTGAAGGGTGCCGTGGTGGTCGGAGTCGGGCTGGCGCTGTCCTCGACCGCGGTCGGGCTGCAACTGCTGGCCGAGCGCAAGGAATTGACCACCGACTTCGGCCGGCTTGGGTTCGCCATCCTGTTGTTCCAGGACTTGGCCGCGATCCCGTTGCTGGTGGCGATCCCGCTGCTGGCGGTGGCCAAGGGCGTGCATGCGGCCGGGCCGTGGTGGGAGGCGACATTGCAGGCGGTCGGCGCGGTCGCGGGCGTGGTGCTGGTCGGCAGGTTGTTGCTGCGGCAGGTATTCCGCGTGGTCGCCGCCACCGGCATGCCGGAGGTATTCACCGCCACCGCGCTGCTGATCGTGGCCGGGACCGCATGGCTGATGCAGCAGGTCGGGCTGGGCATGGGGCTGGGCGCGTTCATCGCCGGCGTGATGCTGTCCGATTCCGAGTTCCGTCACGAGCTGGAAGCGCAGATCGAGCCGTTCAAGAGCCTGTTGCTCGGGCTGTTCTTCATGGCGGTCGGGATGAGCCTGGACCTGCATCTGGTCGCCACCCAGCCGCTGTCGATCGCCGCCTGGGTGGCACTGTTGCTGGCGATCAAGGGCGGGCTGCTGTTCGCGCTCGGCCGCTTCGGCAAGCTGCGCTCGCGTGCGGCGCTGATGCTCGCCGCGGCTCTGGCGCTGGGCGGCGAGTTCGCGTTCGTGGTGTTCCGGCAGGCGCTGGATGCCGGCCTGATCGATGCGCGGCTGCACGATGAACTGGTGGTGGTGGTGGGCCTGAGCATGGCGGCCACGCCGTTGCTGGTGATGGCCGCAGCGAACTGGCTGGCGACGCACCCGGCCAAGCGCGTGCAGCGGCCGTTCGACACCGTGGACAACGAAAATCCACGGGTCATCATCGCCGGCTTCGGCCGCGTCGGCCAGATCGTCGGCCGCGTCCTACTGGCGCAGAAGGTCTCCTTCACCGCGCTCGAACACAGCGCCGAGCAGGTGGACTTCATGCGCCGCTTCGGCAACCAGATCTATTTCGGCGACCCAAGCCGCCCGGAGCTGCTGCGCGCCGCGCACGCCGGGCGCGCGGAGGTGTTCGTGGTCGCCACCGACGACCCGGAGTCCAACGTGCGCACCGCGCGTGCGGTCAAGCGGTTGTTCCCGCACCTGAAGGTGTTCGCACGCGCGCGCAACCGCCGGCATGCCTTCCGGCTGATGGATCTGAACGTGGACACGGTGGTGCGCGAGACCTTCGACGGCAGCCTGGAGTTGACCCGACAGGTGCTCCAGGCGCTTGGCTTCAGCGCCGACAAGGCCGCCGACCGGATCGCGCGCTTCCGCGCCTACGACGAGAAGCTGCTGACCGAGCAACATCTGGTCGCCGATGACGAGGCGGCGCTGATCCAGTCGGCGCAGGAGGCACGGGCCGAGTTGCAGGCCCTGTTCGAGGCCGACACCGGGTCGGAACCGTCGGCGTGAGCGCTGGCCTTCAGGTCTTGCGCGCCATCCGCGGCAGCGGCGGCGCGGCCGAGCGCAGCGGTTCGAACTCGGCGGCCACATCGGCGTAGCCGTGCTGCAGGGCGAGGTCGTAGGGCGAGCGTCCCAGCGTGTCCAGCGGGCGTCGGCTGGCGCCGGCGGCGATCAGCCGCTGCGCCACCTTGCCCAGGCCGTGAATGCCGGCCAGGTGCATCGCGGTGAAGCCACGCGCCTCGCGCGCCTCCAGCGACACGTTCTCGGCCAGCAGCGGTTCCAGCGCGGCGAGGATCACCTCCTCGGCGCCGGCGCTGCCGACCTCGGCGCCGGCGCCGAGCAGGGACAGCAGCGGCGTTTGGCCGTTGGTGGCGGTGGCATCCACCTCCACCCCGGCAAGCAACAGCGCGTCGAGCAGCGCCAGCACGCGCTGGCGGTCGTGTGCCTGGAAGGCGTAGCCGCAGGCGCAATGCAGCACGCCCAGGCCGCGGCTGTCGCGGTGCTTGAGGTTGGCCTGGCGGGCGATCAGCCGGGCGAGCATGTCCGGCAGTCCCAGCGCGGCAGCCAGCAACAGCGGGGTGACGCCGCCGGGCAAAGGCCGCTCCAGGTCCACGCCGTGCGCCAGCAGCATTTCCACGATCTGCGGGTGGCGCATGCTGATCGCGGCGGTCAGGGCGCTGGCGCCGGCGGTCGAGGCCAGGGTGGCGTCGGCACCGCGCTGCAGCAGCATGCCCACCACCACCAGATGGCCGCCGCCGGCGGCGCGTACCAGTGCCGTGCAGCCCTGTGCGTCCACGGTGTCGATCGGCATCCCCAGATCGAGCAGGCGGCGCACCGCGCCGGCGTCGCCGACCATTGCCGCCGCCGGCAGGTCGGTCGGGTGCAACGGCCGCAACGGCAGCCGCCAGCCGCGCCAATCCAGCCATGCGACCAGATCCGAGCGCTCGGAGGCCAGCGCGATCCCCAACGCGGTCTCGCCCGTGGGCGTGCGCATGTCGGGAGAGGCGCCGGCACCCACCAGCAGCCGCACCGCGGCCTCGCGGCCGAGCTTGCAGGCCAGTTGCAGGGCGGTGATGCCGCGCGCGTCGCGCGCGTCCGGCGCGCTGCCCATCGCCAGCAGGCGCTCGGCCAGACGCAGCCAGCCCAGACGGATGGCGAAGTGCAGCGGCGGCGTGCCGGCGCTGGCCACGAACGGATCGGCGCCGCGATCCATCAGACCCAGCGCCAGTTGTTCGCGCGCGCGCGAGCTGGCTTCGCTGAGCATGCACGCATGCAGGAATCGCGCCAGCCCGCCGGCACCGGCCGGCGAGACCGCACGATCAAGCAGGCGCTGCAGCGCCCCGGTGCCGCCGCCGCCGCGGTCGAGCAGGCCGAACAGCAGGCTGTCACCCTCGCCGTGCAACTCCGGATCGGCGCCGTGCGCGAGCAGCCAGTCGAACACGTCCAGGTCGGCCTCCATGGCGAAGTCCACCAGTTGCGCGCTGGCCATCGCACGCGCGTCGCCTAGCCCGAGCGCGGTCACGGCCTGGTCGAAACGGCGGGTCGCCAGCGCTTCGCGCAGCAATTGTTCCGGGCTGCGCTCGACCGGGCCGGCAGCCAGATCCTCGGCCACGCTCTCGGGCAAGGGATAGTTCGGATCCAGCTCCACGACCAGTCGCCAGCGACCGGCGGCCAGTGCGTGGTCGATGGCGCGCCTTCCGTCGTGGCTCTGGGTGAACGGGTCCACGCCCAGCCCGACCAAGGTCCGGATCAGTGCCGGCTCAGCCTCCTGCGAGGCGCAGGCGTGGGCGAGCGCGTTGCGTCCCTGGGCGTCGAGCAGCGCCGGGTCGGGTTCGGCGCCGGCAAGCCTTTTCACCGCCGCGTCGCTGCCGACGCGGGCGGCGTGCATCAGCGCGGTGAGGCCGTCGGTGTCCTGCGCATCGATCTCGGCGCCGGCTTCAAGCAGGGCGCCGACGACCTCCGGGTTGTCGTGGCCGCAGGCCAGCATCAGCGCGGTGGCCTGGTGGTCGCCGCGGGCATCGACGTGGGCGCGGTGACGCAGCAGCAACTGCACACCGGCGGCATCGTCCTCGCCTGAGGCCGCGCCGAGGATCGCCGGCTGGCCGCGGTCGGGCTCCGGCCGCGCGCCGTGTTCGAGCAGGAACCGCGCCAGCCGCCAGTTGCCGGCCGCGCAGGCCACGCCCAGCGGGCTGAAGCCGTCGCGGTTGAGGGCATCAACCTGGGCCTGGCTGTCCAGCAGGCAGGCGGCAACGTCGGCATCCGAGCTGCGCGCGGCATGGTGCAACGGTGTATTGCCGTCGGCATCGGCCACGCGCGGATCGGCACCGTTGGCCAGCAAGGTCGTCACCGTCGCGCTGCGGCCGTGCCAACTGTCGCGGGTGGCGGCCAGCAACGGGGTGAGGCCGGCATGCTGGTGGTTGACGTCCACCCCACGCGCGATCAGCTCGCGCAGCAGTGCCACGTCGGGCATCACCGAGGCAAGCAACGGCAGGCTGCGCTGGTCGCGATCCTCGGGGTCGGGCAGGCGGTTGGGATCGGCGCCGCGACGCAGCGCGGCGATCGCCTCGTCGGCGCGGCCGGCGCGCGCGGCAGCGTACACGCGCAAGTTGGGGTCACCCAGATCCTCGAAACGTGGCTCCGGCGCCGGGAAGGCAGCGACCCGCGACGCGCGCGGGGCTTCGGCTTCGACCGCCGATTCCACGTACTGGTAACGGCTGCGCGGCGGCTGCGCGCCGAGCTTGTGGATCAGGCCATGCAGCAGTGGCGCGGCCAGCGCCTGGGCGGCGAACAGGATCACCCGCAGCAGCGGCGGCGCCACGCCATCCCAGGCCGCGCACAGGGTCAGCGCGAGGATCGCGGCGATCGCCAGCGCGATCATCAGGCCAGTGCCGGTGGCGACCTCGACATCGTCGGTGGCGGTTTCGTACAGATCGGCCAGCCCTCCGCCGACGCGCTCGGCGCGCGCGAAGACCGGCCAGTAGCGCCACAGCACGATCAGCCCGATGCCGACCGCGGCACTGGCGCCCAACGCGGCACCGAGGCTGCCATTGGCCAGCAGCATCGGCAGCGGCCAGGCCATCGCGCCCCACGCCAGCAGGCCGGCGCCGGCCCACAGCACCGCCAGCGCGATCGCGTCCGGGAACCAGCGTGCGGCATCCTCGCCGGCCGGCCGCGAGCCCAGCCACCACGCGGTACCCAGCGCGAACAGCGGCTGCGCCAGCCACGGCCCGGCCAGCGCCCACGGCAGCGGGGCCACCAGCGGCGCCAGCGACACGCCGATGCCGCCGATCAAGGCCAGGGAGGCGCGCACCGGCTGGCGGTCCGGGCGTTCAGATGTCGCCATGGGAGTCCACCTGCGCGTCCTCGCAAGGCACAACCCGTAGCGGCATGAGGGACGCCATGTCGCCCAAACGCTCCACCGCCACCGCACCCACAGCCACCGGCGGCACCTGCAGATGGAACCCGCGCGCTTCCAGGTTGGCACGCACCACCGCGGCCTCCTCGCGGGCCAGCCGCCGCTCCGGCGTCAACTCCACCGCGAGCACGAACTCCAGCCCGCCCAGGCCGGCGCGCAAGGCTTCCGGGATCACCCCGTATCCTTCGCGTTCGCGCAGGTACACGTAGGTATCGGCCTTGCGGCGAGACTTGTAGACGTAGGCGTGCATGGGCGTACGCGGCGGGATGGGTGCGATTGTGGCCGCAAATGCGTTGTGGATAAAGCGCCGGTCGTGACTTTCGACGCAGTCCGCGCAACCGGCGGACTGTTAGGCTTGCCGGTTGATCCCTCGCCATCGTGGAGTGCGCATGCGCCTTGCCTTCCTCCTGCCGCTGTCGCTGGCCGTGACCACGGCGCTGGCCCAGCCCGCGCCCTCGGACGCCACGCCCACGCCGATCACCCTGGAACAGGCGATGGCCAACCCGGACTGGATCGGGCCACCGATCGATGCGGCGTGGTGGTCGTGGGACGGCAAGCGCGCGATCTTTCCGCTCAAGCGCAGCGGCAGCCCCGAGCACGGCGGCGTGCGTGACCTGTACACCGTGGCCGTCTCCGGCGACGCGCTGATGGCGCGGGTACCGGACGACCAACTCGCCGGGCTGGATGCGGGCAACCCGGGCTACGACAGCGCCCACCGCCGCAGTGTGTTCGTGCGCAACGGCGACGTGTTCGTGCGCGATCTGCACGATGGCACGCTGCAGCAGCTTACCCGCGGCGGCCAGCCGGCGTCCGATCCCGCCTTCACCGCCGACGGACGCGGCGTGATCTGGCACGTCGGCGACACCTGGTATCGCTACCGTTTCGATGCACGCACGCTGGCCGTGGTCGCCACGCTGCAGGCCGCCGATGACCCGGACGCGCCGCCCAAACCGGACGTGATGCGCGCCGACCAGTTGCGCCTGTTCTCGACCCTGCGCGCCGAGGAGGCCGCACGCCAGGAACGCAAGGTGCAGCAGCGTGAGCAGCGCGCGGCCGATCCGACCCGCGCACCGGCGCCGGTGTACCTGGGTGCGGATGTGCAGATCGACGCCTCGGCACTCTCGCCGGACGGCCGCTGGCTGCTTGCGGTGGTCGAGCCCAAGGGTGGCAACACCGGCCGCGTCGGCAAGCTGCAGAAATTCGTCACCACGTCCGGCTACGAGGAGCAGGAGGACGAGCGTCTGCGGGTCGGCCGCAATTTGCCCCCGGCGCAGGCGTTCAAGCTGGTGGACCTTGCCGATGGCAAGGTGTCCGACATCGGCATCGACGCCCTGCCGGGGATCGACGACGACCCGCTGGCGGCGCTGCGCAAGGCCGCCGGAAAGCTGCCGCTCAAGGGCCACCGCGCGCTGCGCAGCGGCGGCGTGCAATGGAGCGCCGATGGCCGTCAGGTCGCGGTGGAACTGCTGTCGGTGGACAACAAGGACCGCTGGATCGCCACCGTCGATTTCGCCAGGCCCGCCTTTCGCAGCGCCCACCGCCTGACCGATCCGGCGTGGATCAACTCCTTCGCCTTCAACGATTTCGGCTGGATGCCGGACCATCGCAGCCTGTGGTTGCTGTCCGAACAGGATGGCTACGCGCATCTGTACACCGTGGTGCCGGGGCAAGCCGCGCGCCAGCGCAACCACGGCGCCTGGGAAGCCTCCGCGCCACAGTTCTCCATCGACGGCAGCCGCGCGTGGTTCGTGTGCAACCGCACTTGGCCCGGCGGTTACGAGGTGTGCGAGGAAAACCTGCGCGATGACAGCGTGAAGGAAATCACCGCGCTGCATGGCGTGGAGGATTTCACCCTCTCGCCCGACCAGCAGCAGGTGCTGGTGCGCTACTCCGGGACCTTCCTGCCGCCGCAACTGGCGGTGGTTCCCGCCGGCGGCGGCAAGGCCACCGTGCTCACCAACACCCGCACCAAGACGTACTCGGGCCGCACCTTCCTCGCCCCGCGCTTCGTGCAGGTGCCCTCCAGCCATGGTGCCAGGCCGATCTGGGCCAAGCTGTACCGACCGGCGCAACTCGTGCCCGGCAAGCGCTATCCGATCGTGATGTTCGTGCACGGCGCCGGCTACCTGCAGGACACCTTTGCGCGCTGGAGCTACTACTTCCGCGAACAGATGTTCGACCAGTTGCTGGTGCAGCAGGGCTACGTGGTGCTGGCGATGGATTACCGCGGCTCGGCCGGCTACGGCCGCGACTGGCGCACCGCGATCTACCGCGACATGGGCCATCCGGAACTGGACGATTACCTCGACGGCGTGAAGTGGATGGTCGCCAACGCCCAGGGCGATCCGGACAAGGTCGGCATCTACGGCGGCAGCTACGGCGGCTTCATGAGCCTGATGGCGATGTTCCGCGCCCCGGACGTGTTCAAGGCCGGTGCCGCACTGCGCCCGGTCAGCGATTGGTCCGAATACAACCACGACTACACCGCCGCCATCCTCAACACCCCGGACATCGACCCGGAAGCCTATCGTCGCAGTTCGCCGATCGAGTTCGCCGCCGGCCTCAAGGGCGCGCTGCTGATCTGCCACGGCATGCTGGACGACAACGTGCTGTTCCAGGACTCGGTGCGGCTGGTGCAAAGGCTGATCGAGCTGCACAAGGACAACTGGTCGATCGCGCCCTACCCGATGGAACGCCACGGCTTCGAACACGCCGACGCGTGGCTGGACGAATACCGGCGCGTGGATGAACTGTTCCAACGCAACCTCAAGTGAACCCCGGCAACGCCCGTGACCCACGCCTGCCGCTGACCTTGCGGCCCTCGCCGCGCAAGTGGTTGGCGGTGGGGCTCGCCAGCGCCGTGCTCGGCGGCGGCAGCGTGCTGGTGTTGCGCGATCCCACGCTGGGCCCGGCGTGGGAAGCGTGGATCGGGTTGGTGTTCTTTGGCCTCGGGGTGCTGATCAGCGCGCTGCAGTTGATCCCCGGGGTCAGCGAACTGCGGCTGGAGCGCGCGGGTTTCACGGTGCGATCGATGGGACGCACGCACGTCACCGCGTGGAAGGACGTGGCCGAATTCGGCGTGCTGGCACATTCGCAAGCGCGCAAGGCGATGGTGGGCTGGAACTACCGGCCCGGGCGCGGCCAGGCCTCGCGTTTGCGCAAGCTCAATGCGCAACTGCTCGGCTACGAGGCGGGGTTGCCGGACACTTACGGGATGGACAGCGGCGAACTGGTCGCACTGCTGGAAACGCTGCGCCAGCGCCACGGCGGCTGAGTCCTGCAGCGGCGTGGATGTCGCACGGCGGCGGTCAGGCCGGGTCGGACTCGAACACGCCCTCGATTTCCACGTCCAGCTCGCGCCGGCACACATCCCCGCGCAGGTACACCGCGCGATCGCCCGCCACGCCCGAGGCGGCCATCACGGCTTGCGCGGTCGCCAGGTCGGTGGGGCGGCGCAGGTAGATCCGCAGCGCCTGGCAGCCGTGGACACCGAACCGTCGACCGGCGCGCTGGCTGCCGGCTTCCAGCAACGCATCCAGGTTGCGCAGGCTTTCGCGCAACTGTTCGGCCGGATCATCAACGTGGCGGGAGACGTGGCCGACGATGCTCGCCGTTCCCGAAGCCAGCAGGGTCGGCGCAGCACCTTCGGCATCCAGCAGCGCGCCGCGCGAGAATCCCGGCGACACCGGGCCGTGCTGGCGCGGGTAGCTCCAGGCCGGGGTCTGCCGCGGGTTCTCCAACGCCAGCGCCGGCGTGTTGCTGCACAGGGCAACGATCTGCAACGTGCCGGTTCCGCCGTCGTGGCCGATGGCGGTGGCCGCCGGCGGCGGATCGTTGAAGGCGGCATCCACCGCCGCGGCGCGGCCGACGCAGAAGCGCCGGTAGCGCTCCTCGTCGCCGTGTCCGGCGTTGATCGCACCGAGGTAATTCCAGATCCGCAGCAGCCACGGATGCGTCGATCCGCGCACCCGCGCCAGCAGGCTCGCATAGCCCTGGCGGGTCGCCGCTTCGATGTCGCCCGCGGGCTCGGCCACCTCCTGCGCCAACATCCGGTAGCGCGGATGGAACCGCCAGCTTTCCGGCTCCCGGGGACCTGCCAGACGCTCGCACAGGATCCGGACGCTGGCCTCCAGTCCGTCGGCAAAGGCAAACCGGAACGAAGGCTGTTGCGCACCGAATCCGACCTGCAGCGGCGCCTGCCCGGTCACGGGGTTGTCGGCATCGGCGGCGGCGACGGGCGTTTCCACGGTGCGGCGATTATAGCCATGGCGCTGGCATCGCCTCGTGCACGCTTATGATGACCGCTGGCCCGCAAATCCCCTGCCGATGCCCGACACCCCCGACATCGCCGCCGTGCGGGATTACCTCGCGGGCCTGCAAGATCGCATCTGCGCCGCACTGGAAGCCGCCGACGGCGGCGCGTGTTTTCGCAGCGACGTCTGGCAGCGCGCCGCCGCCGCCCCCTCCCGGCACCCGGTTTCCCATGCGTCCGGCGCAGCACTGGGCGGTGGTGGCGACTCCCGCCTGCTGCGCGAGGGTGCGGTGTTCGAGCAAGCCGGGGTGGGTTTCTCCGACGTCGGTGGCGCCAGCTTGCCGCCCTCGGCCACCGCGCACCGCCCGGAGCTGGCCGGCGCACCCTGGCGCGCGGTCGGCGTGTCGCTGGTGGTCCACCCGTGCAATCCGTTCGTGCCGACCAGCCACGCCAACGTGCGTTACTTCCAGGCCCAGCCGGCGAACGGCGAGCCGGTGTGGTGGTTCGGCGGCGGCTTCGACCTGACCCCGTTCTATCCCTTCGACGCCGACGTGCTGCACTGGCATCGCACCGCGCAGGCGGCCTGCGCGCCGTTCGGTGCCGACCTGTACCCGCGCTTCAAACGCTGGTGCGACGAGTATTTCTTCCTGCGCCACCGCGGCGAGACGCGTGGTGTCGGCGGGCTGTTCTTCGACGATTTCCGTGGTGGATGTTTCGATCACGCCTTCGGGCTGCTGCGCGCGGTCGGCAACGCGTACCTGGACGCCTTCCTGCCGATCGTGGCGCGCCGCAAGGACACCCCGTACGGCGAGCGCGAGCGCGAGTTCCAGCTCTACCGCCGCGGCCGCTACGTCGAGTTCAACCTGGTCTGGGACCGCGGCACCCTGTTCGGCCTGCAGAGCGGTGGCCGCACCGAGGCGATCCTGATGAGCCTGCCGCCGCGGGTGCGCTGGGAAGTCGGCTATGTCCCGGAAGGGGGCAGCACCGAGGCGCGGCTGGCGGATTACCTGCGGCCGCGCGATTGGCTGGCGGAATTGGCCGACGCCTGATTTTCTGGGCCGTGGAATTCCAGTCTTCCGATCACCCAAATAAGAACCCCGCGTGCCAGGGGTGGGCTCGCG
>CAZXGS010000034.1:24164-34648 GCA_964640525.1 uncultured Gammaproteobacteria bacterium
GGGCCAGGGGTTGGAAGCCAGCCTTGGGGAGAGGGGGCTTCCGGGATGCACTCAGTGGGTCGAGATTCTGGTGCTGTTCGCGTCCTCATTCGATCGCCCAATAAAAACCCCGCGAGCCAGGGGTGGGCTCGCGGGGCCAGGGGTTGGAAGCCAGCCTTGGGGAGAGGGGGCTTCCGGGATGCACTCAGGGGAGAGAGTCATCCGACAACGGACGTTGCGTCCGTTGCGAGATAGTTGACCATTACTCACCTTTAGAGTTCGTGAAATCGCGCGCGCTTTTCGGGGTCGATTCAGGATGCGTTCATGCCGGCGACGCGGATCGGCTTGACAGGCATGACTTTCGGCCTATGGATTCGTTATTCCGCGGTTACGGGGCGATTCCGCAGGCGCGTTTCCGCGGCGCGCCGGCGGACTCAATGTGCCTCGTCCCAGTCCAGCCCGACACCGCAATCGACCACCAGCGGCACCCGCAGTTCCGCCGCGGCCTGCATGCGTTGCACGGCTTCGGCGCGCAGCGTGTCCACGAAATCCACATCGACCTCGAACACCAGTTCGTCGTGGACCTGCAGGATCATCCGCGCGCGTTCGTCGTGCGCCTGCAACCACGCATCCACCGCGACCATCGCGCGCTTGATGATGTCCGCGGCAGTGCCTTGCATCGGCGCGTTGATCGCCGCGCGCTCGGCGCCGGCGCGCAGGCCCTGGTTGCGCGAATGGATGTCCGGCAGGTACAGGCGGCGGCCGAACACTGTTTCCACAAAGCCGCGCTCGCGCGCCTGCGCACGGGTGCGCTCCATGTACTCGCGCACGCCGGGGTAACGGGAGAAGTACAGGCCGATGTAGTCCTGCGCCTGGCCGCGTTCGATGCCGAGCTGGCGCGCCAGCCCGAACGCGCTCATGCCGTACATCAGACCGAAGTTGATCGCCTTGGCGGCACGGCGCTGCTCGGCGCTGACCGCTTCGGGCGCACCCACGCCGAACACCTCGGCAGCGGTGGCGCGGTGGACGTCCACGCCGCTGGCGAAGGCGCGCAGCAGCCCGGCGTCCTCGGACAGGTGGGCCATGATCCGCAATTCGACCTGGGAGTAGTCGCAGGCCAGGATCCTGCGGCCCGGCGGGGCGATGAAGGCCTTGCGGATGCGGCGGCCGTCCTCGGTGCGGATCGGAATGTTTTGCAGGTTGGGGTCGGAGGAGGCCAGCCGGCCGGTCGCGGCGCCGGCTTGGTGGTAGCTGGTGTGGACGCGGCCGGTTTCCGGGTTGATCGCCGCCGGCAGCTTGTCGGTGTAGGTGCTGCGCAGCTTGGCCAGGCCGCGGTAGTCCAGGATCAGGCGCGGCAGCGGGTGGGCGTCGGCGATGGCCTCCAGCGCCTCCTCGTTGGTGGACGGCTGGCCGCCGGGGGTCTTCACCAGCGCTTCGAGCTTGAGTTCGTCGAACAGGATCGCTTGCAGTTGCTTGGGCGAGTCGAGGTTGAACGGGCGACCGGCGATCCGCTGCGCCTCCTGCTGGGCAGCCTGCATGCGCTTGCCCAGATCGGCGCTCTGGCGGCGCAGTTCGGCGGCGTCGATCAGCACACCGTTGGCTTCGATGCGCTCCAGGACCGGCACCAGCGGCATCTCGATCTGCGCGTACACGCGCTCCAGCGTCGGCTCGGAACCCAGCTTCCGCCACAGCACCGAATGCAGGCGCAAGGTGATGTCGGCATCCTCGGCGGCGTAGCCGGTGGCCACGTCCAGCGCGACCTGCGAGAACGCGATCTGCCGTGCGCCCTTGCCGGTGACGTCGGAAAACTTGATCGTGGTGTAGCCGAGGTAACGCTGCGCCAGCGAGTCCATGTCGTGGCGGGTGGCGGTGGCGTTCCAGACGAAGGATTCCAGCATGCTGTCCTGGGCGTAGCCGCGCACGCTCACGCCGTGGCGGCGCAGGACATGTAGATCGTACTTGCCGTGCTGGCCGAGCTTGGGAATCGCCGGGTCAGTGAGGATCGGCCGCAGGCGCTCCAGCACCAGCCCGCGATCCAGCTGCGCGGGCGTGCCGGGGTAGTCGTGCGCCAGCGGGATGTAGCAGGCCTTGCCCGGCTCGACCGCGAAACTCATGCCGACGAGGTTGGCGCGCATCGGATCCAGTGCGTCGGTCTCGGTGTCGAAGGCGATCAGGGCGGCTGCGCGCAGGCGCTCGATCCACGCATCGAGCTGGTCCAGGGTGGTGATGCAGGTGTAATCGCCCTTGGCGGCCAGCGCCGGATCGGGGGCGTCGTCGATGACACCCGAACCAGCTTGGCCGGCCGCCGCAGCGCGCAGGCCCGCGCCTTCGCGCGCGTTCGCAACCGAGCCACCTTCCAGTTCGCGCAGCGCGGCGTGAAACTCGTATCGCGTGTACAGCGTGCGCAGCACCTCCACCTGCGGTTCGCGCAGGTGCAGGGCATCGTGCGGCAGCTCCAGCGCGACATCGGTCTTGATGGTGGCAAGCTGGCGATTGAGCGGCAAACGCACCAGTGCCGCGCGAAGGTTTTCGCCGACCTTGCCGGAAATGTCCGCGGCGTGCGTCATCACCCCATCCAGGCTGCCGAACTCGCCCAGCCACTTCGCGGCGGTCTTGGGCCCGCACTTTTCCACCCCGGGGATGTTGTCCACCGTATCGCCCATCAGCGCCAGCAGGTCGATGACCTGCCCGGGCAGGACGCCGAACTTGGCCAGCACTGCCGCGTCCGAGTCCAGCACCGACCCGCTCATGGTGTTGATCAGGCGGATGCCCGGGCGCACCAGTTGGGCGAAGTCCTTGTCGCCGGTGGAGATGGTCACCTCCACGCCGGCCGCCTGCGCCTGCAGGGCCAGGGTGCCGATCACGTCGTCGGCCTCCACCCCGGCCACGCGCAGGATGGGAAACCCCAGCGCGGCCACGATCTGCAGCATCGGCTCGATCTGCGCGCGCAGGTCGTCGGGCGTCGGCGCACGGTTGGCCTTGTAGGCCGGGTAGAGCTCATCGCGGAAGGTCGGGCCGGGGGCGTCCATCACGAACGCCGCGCACTCCGGGCGTTCCTTCAGGGTTCCGCGCAGCATGTTGACCACCCCGAACAGCGCGCCGGTTGGCTCGCCGGCGGCGTTGGACAGCGGCGGCAGGGCGTGGAAGGCGCGGAACAGGTAGGACGCGCCGTCGATCAGGACCAGCCGTGGCATGGCAGTGCTCGCGGGGATGGGCGGCCATTGTAGGCGCGCATCCGCCGACACTGTCGGCAGCGCTTTCCATGGCCGCGTGGCGGTGCGAAGATCGAGGCATCACCGGAGGATCGCCATGCGTAGCCGCCCAGACCATGCCTTGTTGATCGCCGCCTGCCTGGCGATGGCATCCGCCGTGGCAGGTGCGCAGGAACAGGAAATTGCTCCCGCGCCGCCGCCGCCGTCGATGGACGACCCCGGCCAGCCGGCGGCGCCGATCAAACCCGACGACCCGCGGCTGGCACCGCTGCCGCCGGAATCCGCGCCGGTGGCACCCACGCCGGCGCCGACGCCCAAAGCAAAGCAGAAGGCCGACGGTGATCCCACCAACCCGCCCGCGCTGCCGACCGACGACGCCTTCCATCCGCCCCCGAAGAAGGCCGCGCAGCTGCAGTCGGCCGACGGTTACAGCGTGCGCAGCTACGTCACCCCCAACGGCGACCGCATCGAGGAATACCGCCACGGTGGCCAGGTGACGCGCGTGCGCGTCAAGCCCGCCAACGCACCGGCGTTCGAGATCGACGACAACAACCACGACGGCCGCATCAACCGCAACGACGCCACCAGCACCCAGACCGTGCCGGTGCAGTGGACCTTGTTCGAATGGCATTGAGCGCGCGCCGGAGCTGATCGCCGCCCGCCGTCGCAGGGCGCCGCCCGCCCAAAGCTCGGGGCTGCTCGCCCATTTGCGCCCCCGAACGGCAGTTGATGCGAAATCTGCCAACCCGGTCAGGGTGCCAGCGGGCCCGTCTCGGTGTAGGCTGCGGTTGGTTGCAGCGCCGTGTGGGCACGGTCCAGGGGGTCATGCATGTTCGCGAAGGAATCCACGCCGACACCGGTGCCATCGAGCGTGTCGCGGTGGCGGGTATTGCTGGTCGACGACGAGCCGGACGTCCACACCATCACCAAGCTGGCGCTGTCGCGTTTCGAGCTGGATGGTCGCGGGCTGGAGTTCCTGCATGCCTACAGCGGCCAGCAGGCGCGCGAGCTGTTGCGCAACGAGCCCGATATCGCGTTGGCGATCGTCGATGTGGTGATGGAGAACGAGACCGCGGGGCTGGAGCTGGCGCGCTGGATGCGCCAAGACCTTGCCAATCACTTCACCCGCATCGTGCTGCGCACCGGCCAACCCGGGCAGGCGCCCGAGGAGCGCGTGATCGTCGAATACGACATCAACGATTACAAGGAAAAGACCGAGCTCGATCGCAAGAAGCTGTTCACCACGGTGTTCTCGGCCTTGCGCGCGTACCGCGACATCATGCGCATCGATGCCGCGCGCCGGCACGAGGAGCGCTTCCGGGTCGGGCTGGAGACGGTCCTGGCGGCATCCGCGCACGTGCTGGAACAGCGCTCGATGCAGGCCTTTGCCAGCGGCCTGCTGCAGCAGGTCGCCTCTCTGCTGCACCTGGACGAACGCGGCATGCTGGTGCGGCTGTCGGCGGTGCACGCCAAGTCGCATTACGAGGTGCTGGCCAGCGTCGGCCAATGCCTCGACGACAACGGCCAGATCGTCCCGGAGATCGTGCAGTCCCTGCAACAGGCCGAGGCCGCGCAGCGCCACATCCTCGTGGATGGCTCCTTCGTCGGGTATTTCCCGTCCCAGCACGTGGCCGCCTCGTTGCTGTACCTCAACGGCGTGGACGATGTCGACGACCTGGACATGCGCCTGATCGACATCTTCTCCACCCATGTCTCGCTGGCGTTCGAGAACCTGCTGCTCAACAAGGAAATCTTCGACACCCAGGCCGAACTGATCAACAAGCTCGGCAACGTCGTGGAGTCGCGCTCGTCCGAAGCGGGCAACCACGTGCGGCGCATGGCCGAAGTTTGCTACCTCCTGGCCAAGGCGATGGGCTACGAGGAAGCAGAGGCCGAATTGATCCGCCGCGCCTCGCCGATGCATGACATCGGCAAGGTCGCCATTCCCGACGCGGTGTTGCTCAGTCCGGGCAAGCTGGATGCCGAACAATGGAAGGTGATGCAGACCCATCCGAGCATCGGCTACAACATCCTCAAGGGCTCGGAGCGGCCGATCCTGGAAGCGGCCGCGACCATCGCCCATCAGCACCACGAGCGCTGGGACGGCAGCGGCTACCCGCAGGGGCTCAAGGGCGGCGACATCCATCCGCACGCGCGCATCGTCGCGGTTGCCGACGTGTTCGACGCCCTCACCCACGCGCGCTGCTACAAGCCGGCGTGGCCGCTCGACGAAGTGATTGCCTACCTGCGTGCCAACTCGGGCAGCCATCTGGACGAGAAGATCGTGCAGACCCTGATCGATCACCTCGACGTGGTGCTGGCGGTGAATGCGAAGTTCCCGGATTGATCCCGGCAGGCAGCGGCGCGGGAAAGCTCATGCCCTTCGCTCCCGCTCCCGCTTCGCCTCACCCCGCCCCGCTCTCGCCCGGCAGGTCCGGCGCCTTCGCCGGCAGCCGGATCGCGTAGTGCAGGCCCTCGCCCGGCGCGCTGTCCACGCTGACCGTGCCGCCGAGCTTGCGGGTGACCAGGTTGAACACGATGTTGGCGCCCAGGCCGCTGCCGCCGCGGCCACGCTTGGTGGTGTAGAACGGCTCGAACAGGCGTTTCAGGGCGTCCGCGTTCATCCCCACGCCATCGTCGCGGTAGTCCAGCAGCAGGGTCTGCCCTTCGAGGCGGGCGCGGATCCGGATGTGCCCTTTCGCCAGGCCCTCGAACCCATGCACCAGTGAATTGATCACCAGGTTGGTGAGGATCTGCGAGATCGCGCCGGGCATGGAGCGCACCTGCAGCGAGGGATCGCACTCGACCTCGACCGTGTGCTGGGTGTGCTTGAGTTTGGGCCGCAACGACTTGAGGGTCTCGCTGATGTACTCGGCAAGCCCGATCTCGCGCACGTCCTCGGTGGATTGGTCGACCGCAACCTGCTTGAAGCTGCGGATCAGGCCGCTGGCACGCTGGGTATTGGTGGTGAGGATGCCCAGGATCTCCTCGACGCCATCCAGGTGTTCGATCAGCTCGCGCTCGGTGAGTACGGCGCTGTCGAGCTTGCCGCGGATGCCGCGGGTTTCCTCCACCAGGTGGCTCACCGCGGTCACGCAAATGCCCAGGGGCGTGTTGACCTCATGGGCGATGCCGGCCACCAGCGCGCCCAGCGCGGCCAGCTTTTCCTGCCGCACCAGCTCGTCTTGCGCCACGCCGAGGTCGCTGAGGGTCTTGCGCAATTCGTCGTTCTTCGCCTGCAGCGCCGCGCTGCCGGCTTCCAGCCGCGCGTGCGCGGCGCGCAGCGCGTCGTCGGCCTGCTTGCGCGAGAGCGCGGCGGCGATGTGGTCGGCGACGAAGCCCAGCAACTTCAGGTCGTGCTCGTCGTAGCCGATGGCGTGGTCGTAGCTCTGCAGCGCAACCACCCCGAGCATGGTGTCCTGGAACACCAGCGGCGCGCCGATCCACACCGTGAACTCGATGTTGCCGATCACGTTGACCAGCTCGCCGGCGGAAAACAGCTCGCGGAAACGCTGCTGGTCGATGCTCTGCGGCGCCCGCGACTTCATCACGAACCCGGTCAGGCCATCGCCGGCCGGACGCCGGTACTCGGCCGGCGGGCGGACGTCCTTTTCGTCGGCGTAGTAAGGGAACCTGACCATGCCGCTGGCAGGTTCGAGCAGCACGACGGCAAAGTTCCGCGCGTACATCAGCTCGCCCATGATCTGGTGCAGGCCGGCATAGAACGCATCCAGGCCGATGTCCTTCACCGACAGCGTCGAGATCTCGTACAGCGCGCGTTGCAGTTTCTCGGCGTGCCGGCGCTCTGCGACCTCACTCTCCAGCCGCCGGGTGCGCTCGGCAATCGCCGCTTCCAGACGCTGCGCGAAATGCACCCGCTCGATCGCGTCGGCGACGTGCTCGCTCATCAGTCCGAACAAGTCGATGTCTTCCTCGGAGTAGCGAAACCCCGGCACATAGCTCTGCACCACGATGGCGCCGAAGGTCACGCCATCGTTGCCGATCAGTGGCATGCCCAGCCAGTGTTCGGCCGGTACACCTGCACCCCAGCTACGGCCCTGGCTGTTGCGGGCGAGGATCTCCTCGCGCGCGATCACCAGCGGCTGGCCGGAGCGGATCACCATCGAGGTCGGCGAGGCGTGGCTGGGCTGGAGCGGGAACACCTGCGCCGGGTCGGGGATCTCGTCCTTCTCGTCCACCCGGTAGGCGAAGCGGATGCCGTTGGCGGCCACGTCGTGCAGGGCGATGAAAAAACTTCGCGCCGACATGATGCGCGCGATCGCCGCGTGCACGGCGGCGTAGAAGCTGCGCAGGTCCTGGGTGTGGGCCGAGCGCTTGCCGATGTCCAGCACCACCGACTGCACTGCCTCCAGTCGGGTCAGCCGTTGCGCCATCTGCGCCAAGGGAATCGCCTCGTGCACGAACCGCTCCTGTGCGTGCCACCCTCGGAACCGCAATTGCCGGCATGCCGCCAGCCGCGACGAACGACCTGCCGGCAAGAGGTTCCGGCGTCTAGAATGCCAGTGTTTGCCGCCCTGCGGCGATTTTCATCGGAAACCCGCCATGACCTCGCAAGCCCCACGCTCCGTCGCCCTCGTCGGCGCACCCACCGACATCGGCGCGGGCGCGCGCGGAGCCTCGATGGGACCGGAAGCCTTGCGCGTTGCAGGACTGGTCCAGGCCCTGCGCGGCCGTGGCCTGCACGTGCATGACCACGGCAACCTGGTCGGCCCGGCCAATCCGTGGCTGCCGCCGGTGGACGGCTACCGTCACCTCGCCGAGGTGGTGGAATGGAACCGCAAGGTGATGGAGGCCATCGGCCACGCGCTCGAAAACGGCGACCTGCCGATCCTGCTCGGAGGCGACCATTGCCTGGGGACGGGTTCCATCACCGCGGTCGCGCAATGGTGTCGCAAGCAGGGCAAGAACCTGCGTGTCCTCTGGCTGGATGCCCACGCCGACTTCAACACCCACGAAGTCACCCCCTCGGGCAACATCCACGGCATGCCGGTGGCCTGCCTGTGTGGCATCGGCCCCAGGGGCATGACCCACCTGGGCGGCAGCGCGCCGGCGATCACCCCCGACGTGCTGCGCCAGATCGGCATCCGCTCGGTCGATCCGGGCGAGAAGGCGCTGGTCAAGGAACACGGCATCGACATCTACGACATGCGCTACATCGACGAGATCGGCATGCGCCGGGTGATGGAGGAAGCGCTGGAAGGCATCGACGCCAACACCCACCTGCACGTGAGTTTCGACGTGGATTTCCTCGATCCCTCGATCGCCCCCGGCGTGGGCACCACCGTTCCGGGCGGGCCGAACTACCGCGAGGCGCAACTGGTGATGGAGATGATCGCCGACAGCGGCCGGTTGGGTTCGCTGGACATCATGGAGCTCAATCCCGCCTTCGATGACCACAACCGCACCGCGATCCTGGCGGTGGACCTGGTCGAAAGCCTGTTCGGCAAGTCCACGCTGATGCGCAGCTGAGGCCCGCTGCGCCCTGCAAAGCCCCTCTCCCAGCGGGAGAGGGGTTGGGTTGAGGGGCACCGTGCCGCCTGCGAGCTTCACCACCGCGCCGGCGGATCGGGCACGTAGCCGACCGGGAACGCTTGCGGGCCGCTGTCGCGCGGCGGGCGCGGGTACCAGCGCGGCATGATCCCGCGCGCTGCCAACTGCTGCGGGGTGTCGTACCAGATCCGGGTGACCTGCTGCGGCGAGCTGCTCAGGCGTTCGAAGCTCGTGCGCGAAATCGGCGAATACTGACGATCGCCGTGGCCGGTGCCGATCTCCTGCCGCACGCGGCCGCCGTAGCCGTCGGCGAGCCGGCTTTCCGCCTCGGACGCGCGCGCCGCCTTGGCCGCCAGCGTGCCGGCGCTGGGGGGGGCTGGTGCGGCCGATGGCGCCGGCGCGGCGTCGCGGCGGGACTGGCTGCGCACCGCCGCGCCAACCTCGTCGGAATCGGACGACATGTCGTACGTCGGCTGTGGCGGGACGTAGATCGGCTCGGGCCGGCGTTCGCGGAACACCGCCATGCCGATCACGCCGACGTTGTCCGGACGCCCGGTGCGCGCCGCGTAGCTGTCCTCGAGTGCAGTGAACACGAACTGGGCGACGTCGTAGTCGCTCTTGCGCCAGCCGTCGATGTCGGCGCTCTGCCAGGGGCCGAGCACGTAGCCGGTCTGGTTGGTGGCGGCGGTCTGGCCGCTCACCGCGTTGACGCCGTCCACGCTGAGCACGACCATTACCCGTTCCCCGGCGTAGTTGTACAGGTGCAGCGAATAGCGGTGGCCGGGGATGCCCGGAATGTAGTTGCGGCCATGGTGGTTGTAGTTCGGCAGGGTCGAGCCGTTGTCGCGGTCGACCACCGTCAGACCGACCAAGGGCTGGGTCGCGCAGGCCGTTCCGGACAAGGCACACAGGGCAGCGACCAGCAGGCGGAGCGGGGCATTCATGGCAGGGCACCTCGGGGTTGAGTGTGCAGTTCAACGCCGCAGCCTGGCCGAAGGGGTTAGGCGTCAGAAGACAGAGGACAGAAGGTAGTCAGTCGTCTGTAAGCTGATGAGCAGGCCGAGGGGCCTTCTGCCGCCCGGCTGTTGGCTGCCCACTGAATACCGACTACCTTTCAGTCTTCTGTCCTCTGTCCTCTGTCCTCTGGCATGCGCATCCTCACCGGCATCACCACCTCCGGCACGCCGCATCTTGGCAACTACGTTGGCGCGATCCGCCCGGCGATCGCCGCCAGCCGCGCGGCGGACGTGGAATCGTTCTACTTCCTGGCCGATTACCACGCCCTGATCAAGGTCTCCGAGCCGGCGCGCGTGCAGCGCTCGACGCTGGAGATCGCGGCGGCGTGGCTGGCCTGCGGGCTGGATCCGCAGCGGGTGTGGTTCTACCGCCAATCCGACATCCCGGAAATCCCGGAACTGACCTGGCTGCTGACCTGCGTGGCGGCCAAGGGCCTGCTCAATCGCGCCCACGCCTACAAGGCGGCGGTGGATCGCAACACGGAGGCCGGCGATGATCCCGATGCCGGCGTCACCGCCGGACTGTTCATGTATCCGGTGCTGATGGCCGCCGACATCCTGCTGTTCAATGCCCACAAGGTGCCGGTGGGCCGCGACCAGGTCCAGCACATCGAGATGGCGCGCGACATCGGCGCGCGCTTCAACCATCTGTACGGCGAGCACTTCACCCTGCCGGCGGCGGCGATCGAGGAGCACGTGGCGACCCTGCCCGGGCTGGATGGCCGCAAGATGAGCAAGAGCTACGACAACACCATCCCGCTGTTCG
>CAZXGS010000035.1:0-34286 GCA_964640525.1 uncultured Gammaproteobacteria bacterium
CCAACACCAACAACATCATCAACACCATCCTGCCGTTCGACACCAAGAACGCGGTGAAGTGGAACGCGTCCTACCTTTCCGGGTTCACCTCGGAAAAGCGCGACCTGAACGTGGAACAACTACGCCCGCGCCTGGAGGATGAACTGCTGTCGATCGCCCGCGCCCAGGTGGAAGGTTCAGCCAGCCGCTACGACCGTGGCGTGCGCTGGGAACAGGAAGGTCTGGGCGTCCACGGCACCCGCTGGGTGGCGATGTACCTGCCGGTGTGGCTGTATTCCTACCACCAGCCGGGCCCGCGCGGCGGCATGCTGCACTACATCGCGGTCAACGGCCGCACTGGCGAGACCATGGGCAGCGTGCCGATCCAGCAGTGGAAACTGATTCTCGCGGCGCTCACCGTGGGCAGCTTCCTTGAGACCATTGCATTGTTCATCGTGGGGCACGCGTCATGAGCAGCGACGGCATCGGGTGGCTCCTGCTGGCCGGCCCCGCCGGTGCCACCGGCCTGTACTGGGCCATCTACCGCTACTACCGCAACACCGACAAGTCGCACGCCTTCGAACGCGAGACCGCGGTCGATGCCAAGCCGATCACCGGTTCGGATCACAAGATCGACACCGTCGTGGGTACCCGCGAGAAGCGCATCGAAGGCGACAACGTGCACGCGTACCGCCAGCGGGTGACGCGCCTGCCGGGCGAATCCAGGGAAGGCGGATGACAGGCTCGATGCAGGCAATGCAGGCGCGCCCCTTGATCCTGAACGGCTGAAGGACAAGGCATCAGATCGGAAACGCGGTCACCCACGCCATGCGGCACGGGCTGCCTGGTCACGCGCCGATCGCAACGGGAACATCGTGGTGGGCACGCACGCGCCGCAAACGCTTGGCGTCGGATGACCATTTTCCAAATGGATCTCACCGCCCATCGCAAGGACCGGATCGCGCAGCGGTTGGTTCTGCTGGCCGACGGGTTGACGATCTGACCTTCCTTCGGGGAGGAATCGGTCACCATGAATGCAAATCCGTCGATGACCAGGGCATCAGCCGCCGCGGAGTACCTTCCAGTCCAGGTCGAATCGCGCGAGATATTTCCGCAGCCGATCCGCGTCGTTGGTGCTGCTGCGCTGGCCGCGGGAAACCGCGAAGAGCTGACGACCTGCATCGGACAACGAGCGGGCTTCCATGCACACGCGCACCACGTCCTCCAGTTGCACGCGATCGAAGCGGTCGAGTTGGGCCGCGCGTTCCCCGAGCAGTGCGTCCAGCGGCGAGGGCGCGTCCTCGCCGCGCCACTGCCGGCGCAATCGAGCAAACTCCTCGGCGACGAGGTCTTCCTGGATGCGGCCGCTGTGGGCGAGGGTCGCCATCCGCATCACCGAGGCGCCGAGGTCGCGGAAATTGCCGGCCCACGTCGCCTCTGGGGAGGTGGCGAAGCGCAGGTAGCTGGCGCGGGATTCGCGGTTGAAGCTGACCCGCTGGTGTTGCTCGCGCGCCCAGCGTTCGAGTTCGAAATCGAGGTTGGGTTCGATGTCCTCGCGGCGTTCGGCCAGTCCCGGCAGGCGATAGGTCCACAGGTTCAGGCGCGCCAGCAGGTCGTCGCGGAAACGGCCGGCGGCGACTGCCGCCTGCAGGTCGCGGTTGGTGCCGGCGATCAGCTGGAAGTCGCTGCCGACCTCGCGGTCGCTGCCGACCGGCAGGAAGCGCTTCTCCTCCAGCGCGCGCAGCAACATTGCCTGTTCGTCCAGGCCCAGCTCGCCAATCTCGTCGAGGAACAGCAGGCCCTCGTGCGCGGACTTGAGCAGGCCGGCGCGGTCGCTGGCGGCGCCGGTGTAGGCGCCCTTGACGTGGCCGAACAGCGCGCTCATCGCGCCGTCGCCGCGCAGGGTGGCGCAGTTGACCTCGACGAAGCGGCCGGGCAGTTGGTGCCTGGCTTTCTTCAGCTCGAACACGCGCCGGGCGAGCTGGCTCTTGCCGGCGCCGGTCGGGCCCATCAGCAGCAGCGGCGCCTTCGAGCGCGTGGCCACGGTCTCGATCTGCTCGATCATCCGGTTGAAGGCCGGGTTGCGGGTGGCGATGCCGCTCTTGAGCAGGTCGCGGTCTTCCAGTTGCTGCTGGGCGAAGCGCTGGGCGATGGCGTCGTACCGCGACAGGTCCAGGTCGATGATCGTGTAACTGCCCGGCGCGCTGCCGTCCTGTTTGCGCGGCGGCGAGGTCTGCAACAGGCGCCCGGGGAAGTGGCGGCTCTCGGCGAGCAGGAACCAGCAGATCTGCGCGACGTGGCTGCCGGTGGTGATGTGGACGTAGTAGTCCTCGGCCTCGGTGCGGAACGGGTAGCCGCGCAGGAAGTCGTGCAGGCTGGCGTACACGCCCTCGAAATCCCACGGATCGGCGAGGAAGGTGTCGTGGCGGCGCACCTGGGTTTCCGGCGCGACCACGGCGAGGTCGTCGGCGACGACCTGGGCGAGCTTGCCGAAACGGCGCTCGTCCACCAGCAGCTCGATCCGCACCGGGGCGAAGTCCTCGTGCTGGCCGAGGCTGACCGTGGGCCGCCATTTTTCCCAGCGGCCGGGGCCGGTCCCCGCATCGAGCTGGGTGCCGAGCATGCCGATCACGACTTGCGGTCTGGACGTATCCATTGAGATAAAACCTGATTGCATCGTATCAGAATATCACCGCACGGCGCTGATCGCAGATCCGGTCGAAAACGTGATTTGTCTTTCCAATCAAGGCCTTTGGATTGGCGCCTTGGGCTTGGCACGCCACTTGCTGAAGGTGAATCGCAACCCACTCGAAACCGGAGCACGATCATGGCCAGCCGCCAGCTCTTCCAGTCCATCCCGGGCCGCCTGTTGCCGGCGGCCAGCACCCGCAACGAGGCCGGCGGGCTCGCCTACCGGCGCACCCCGGAGGCCGAGCTGGCGCTGTACGCGGCGACCGGCTGCCTCAGCGGCACCTTCTACGCCAGCGATGAACAGCAGCTCGAGCGCGCCCTCGCCCTGAGCGCGCAGTGCGATCCGGGCTTCGTCGCCCGCACCGCGGTGTACGCGCGTGGTCACGCCCACATGAAGGACATGCCGGCGCTGCTGCTGGCGTCGATCAGCCTGCGCGACGGGGCGGCATTCAGCCGCGCGTTCCCGCGGGTGATCGACAACGGTCGGATGCTGCGCAACCTCGTGCAGATCCTGCGCAGCGGTCGTTGCGGCCGCAAGTCGCTGGGTTCGCTGCCGCGCCGGTTGGTACGGGAGTGGCTCGACCGTGCGCCGGAGGCGAGCTTGGTCCACGCCGCGATTGGCGCCCAGCCATCGCTCGCCGACGTGATCCGCATGGTCCACCCGCGGCCCGCCGATGCGCAGCGCGAGGCGCTGTATGCCTGGATCATCGGCAAGCCGTACCGCGAGGACGCGCTGCCGCCACTGCTGCAGGCGTACGAGGCGTTCAAGCGCGAGCCTTCGGGCGAGCTGCCGGAGCTGCCGTTCCAGTACTTCACCTCGCTGCCGTTGACGGCGGCGCAGTGGCGGGAGCTGGCCGGCAAGGCCTCGTGGCAGAGCCTGCGGATGAACCTCAACACGTTCGCCCGCAACGGCGTGTTCGCGGACGCGGCGACGCTCGCACGGCTCGCCGGGCGGCTGCGGGATCCGGCGCGCATCGCCCGGGCGCGGGTATTCCCGTACCAGTTGCTGATGGCCTTCCACGCCATCAGCGCGCAGGTCCCGGCGGCGATCGGTGAGGCCCTGCAGGACGCGATGGAAGTGGCGACCGCGAATGTGCCGGTGCTGTCCGGGAAGGTGGTGGTCGCGGTGGACAGCTCGGGTTCGATGGCCTCGCCGGTGACCGGGCATCGCAAGGGCGCCAGCTCGGCGGTGCGCTGCATGGACGTCGCGGCGCTGGTTGCGGCCTGCGTGCAGCGGGCCAACCCGGATGCCCGGGTGTTGCCGTTCGACACCCAGGTGCGGCCGCTGCGGCTGAACCCGCGTGACAGCGTGATGACCCAGGCGCGCCAACTGGCGTCGTTGTGCGGAGGCGGTACCGCGATCAGCGCGCCGCTGGCCCTGCTCAACGAAGAGCGCGCCAAGGTCGATCTGCTGGTGCTGGTGTCCGACAACCAGAGCTGGGTGGACACCCGCGGCGGCGGCGCGACGGCGACGATGCGCGAGTGGGAGCGCATCAAGTCGCGTTGCCCGCAGGCGCGCATGGTCTGCATCGACCTGCAGCCGTATGCGACCAGCCAGACCGTCGAGCGCGACGATGTCCTGCACGTCGGCGGTTTCAGCGACGCGGTGTTCGACCTGCTGGCCAGCTGGGTCGCCGAAGGTGCCGGAGCGCGGCGCTGGGTCGACAAGATCGCCTCGATCGAGTTGTAGCAGGAGGCAGAAGAATGGAAGCCCGGCCGGCAATGGGGCCGGCCGGGCCAGAGGAGAACCACCACGAATCGATTGGCGGATGCCCGCGAATGCCGGCCTGACTACATCAACCTGTCCCGTTGTTTCCGGTCCTGGACCGGGTCGTCAGTCCAACCTCGTCGCGGGCATCCACACGCAACACCGACGGCAGCCACGAATGCCGATGGAACTACACCATCCCAAGGTCCGGGTCGCGGGTTCGAATCCCGCCCGCCGCGAGGCGGTAGCTCAGTGGGTAGAGCAGGATGTTCCATCAACCCTCGTTGTGGCTGTCGGCGGTTCCTTTTCGCAGCACCACAGGAAAAAGATCCAGTATTCAGTTGTCTGGTTCGCCGATGGCATCCACGAATGCCGATGGAACTACAGTGTCGCGGGTTCGAGTCCCGCCCGCCGCGAGGCGGTAGCTCAGTGGGTAGAGCAGGATGCTCCATCAATCCTCGTCGTGGCTGTCGTCGGTTCTGGCTTCAAGCTGCATCGGCGTCGCGTCGAATGCCGGCCGAACTCCATCACTGCCGGGTGCAAGCCCCGCGTGGCGCACACCATGGCGCCAAGGCCCGGTGTTCAAGGGCGATCGGTTCGGCTGCCGTCTCGTCGTCGCGACGCCGTTCGTTTCACGCGGTGAATGCCGATGGACCTACATGGGTGCCCCGCAAGGGAGGGTTCGAGCCCCTGAACCGACGGCACGTCGCACGCCGTCGGCGAGCAGTTGCAACGGTTCCATCACCCTTGTCACCGCTCTCGTTGCAAGCCGCCCGGCGATCCATCGCCCGGCGAACCGGGCGCTGCGCGCAGCGTGCGGCGAATGCAGGCTGGACTACACAGGACCTGGCTGCGTTGCGCGCAGTGGCACTTCGAGTGCACCGGGCAAAGTCCTGCCGATACTCGTCGCCGTACGCTGCGCGCAGCGCCCCATCTCCACCCCGCAACCGCGAGACATCCGCATGAGCACCACCACCCACGAGGTCATCCACGAACCCGGCTGCGTTCCGATCAAGCTGTGGACGCACGGCGTCCCGCTCGAGGACGCGGCGCGCCAGCAGCTGCTCAACATCGCCAGGCTGCCCTTCATTCACCGCTGGATCGCGGTGATGCCCGACGTCCACCTCGGCAAGGGCGCGACGGTGGGCTCGGTCGTGCCCACGATCGGCGCGATCGTGCCGGCGGCGGTCGGCGTGGACATCGGCTGCGGCATGATCGCCGCGCGCACCAGCCTGACCGGCTCCGACCTGCCCGACGACCTCAAGGCCCTGCGCAGCGCAATCGAAGCGGCGGTACCGCACGGGCGCCACCCCGGCAAGCGCGACCCGGGCGCCTGGCAGACGCCGCCGGCGAACGCGGTCGCGGGCTGGGCGGAGCTGGCGGGCGACTTCAAGACGATCTGCGAGCGCCATCCTTCGCTGGCGCGCACCAACAACCTGCACCACCTCGGCACCCTCGGCACCGGCAACCACTTCGTCGAGGTCTGCCTCGACGAGGAACAGCGGGTGTGGTTCATGCTGCACTCCGGATCGCGCGGGGTCGGCAACGCGATCGGCAGCCACTTCATCGAGCTGGCCAAGCAGGACATGCGGCGCTGGATGATCAACCTGCCGGACGCGGACTTGGCCTACCTGCCCGAGGGCAGCGAGCACTACGCCGACTACGTGTTCGCGGTGGACTGGGCGCAGCGTTTCGCGCGGATCAACCGCGCGATCATGATGCGCCACGTGGTCGCGGCCGCGCGCAAGGTGATCGCCAAGCCGTTCGAGGCCCAGGCCGAAGCGGTCAATTGCCACCACAATTACGTGCAGCGCGAGCACCACTATGGCAAGGACGTGTTCGTGACCCGCAAGGGCGCGGTGAGTGCGCGTCGTGGCGAGCTGGGCATCATCCCCGGCAGCATGGGCGCGAAGAGCTTCATCGTGCGCGGGCTCGGCAACGACGAGAGCTTTCACAGCTGCAGCCACGGCGCCGGCCGGGTGATGAGTCGCACCGAGGCACGCCGGCGGATCAGCGTCGACGACCACGCCAAGGCGACCGCGCACGTGGAGTGCCGCAAGGACGCCGACGTGGTCGATGAATCGCCGGCGGCATACAAGCCGATCGAGGCGGTGATGGCCGCGCAGGCCGATCTGGTCGAAATCGTCCACACCCTGCGCCAGGTGGTGTGCGTGAAAGGGTGAGGCGGCCCGCGAGCCATGGCTCGCGGGCCGCCGAACGACCGGCCACGGAAGGCCGGGCCGGACCCCCCCGCGGGCGAGGTGCTGCGCCAAGGACGGCACCAGCGATGGCGGCGAACACAGGAGAAAACCCGTCCCATGAATAGTATCGAACGGGACGGCTCGGCCGGCGGCGGTGAACACGCGGCGGTTGCGCAGGGAGAATGAACCCATGGACATGATCGAACTCGACGGCGCCGCCGGTGGCGGCCAACTGCTGCGCACCGCGCTGAGCCTGAGCTTGTGCACCGGCACCGGCTTCACGATGGAGCGCATCCGCGCGCGCCGCAGCAAGCCCGGGCTGATGCGCCAGCACCTGACCGCGGTCAACGCCGCCGCGCAGGTCGGCCGCGCGCGCGTGGAAGGCGCGCAGATCGGGGCGACCCGGCTGCGCTTCGCGCCGGACAAGCCGCAACCGGGCGACTTTCATTTCGCGATCGGCAGCGCCGGCTCGACCACGCTGGTCATGCAGACCCTGCTGCCGGCGTTGTGGCAATGCGATGCGCCCTCGCGCCTGCGGCTGGAAGGCGGTACCCACAACCCGCTGGCGCCCAGCGCGGACTTCCTCGCCGACAGCTTCCTGCCGGTGCTGGCGCGGTTCGGCGTCGAAGCGACGCTGCGGCTGGAGCGGCATGGTTTTTACCCCGCCGGCGGCGGCGTGCTGTGCGCGGACGTGCAGCCGTGCGCCAGGTTGCGCCAGCTCGTACTGGACGACCGCGGCGAATTGCAGGCGATCAGCGCGACCGCGCTGGTGTCGGCGCTACCCGCAGATGTCGGCCGGCGCGAACTGGCGGTCACCGCGCAGCGGCTGGGCCTGGCCGAAGACGCACTGCGCCTGCACGTGGTGCGCCCCGCGCTCGGACCGGGCAACGTCTTGCTCGTGCAGGTACGCCATGCCCACCACGTCGAGACCTTCGCCGGCTACGGCGAGCGTGGACTGCCCGCGGAGACGGTGGCCTCCCGAGTATGCGACCGCGTGCGCGCCTACCTGGATTCCGGCGCCTGCGTGGGCGAGCACCTCGCCGACCAGTTGCTGCTGCCGATGGCCCTGGCCGGCGGTGGTGCGTTCACCACGCCCCCGCCGAGCGAGCACCTGCGCAGCAATGCGGCGTTGATCGAGAAGTTCCTGCCGGTGGAGATCGACTGCGTGGCGCTGGATGAGCGACGCTGGCGGGTCGTCATTTCGAGGTGAGCGGGCATGGCTATCGGAGGTGTTCATTCACGCCATCTGCCATGCCCAACGACTGGGACGGCGCCGCGGCTGCCGCCGACTCCGCTGCAGTCGCCGCGGTCGATGCCGCATCGGGATCGACCTCCACGCAGCCATCCTCCATCAACCAATCGACCTGATGAGCCCGCTTGAAGATGTATTGGATGGAGATCGTCGTGAAGACCTCCGGGTCGTTGGCGACAGCCCCATGGAACACCGTCGGCCCCGCCGTACGCTCTTCGGATTCGCTGCCCAAGCCCTGCTGCCTTGCGACAGCTTCCCGGGTGAATTCCGACCGGCAAGGCTGCGTGACCGCATGCATGGCCAAGCAACCCATCCTCGTGGCAAGTTCACCAACGATCCACGCTTTGACCAGGGTGCGCGAGGAATCAGGCATGCCCTGCATGCCGGCATGGATCGACCGGAAGCAGGCTGGTCCGCCAAAGAACGTCCACCTTCGACCTGGATGTTGACCACCCGCGCTGACGAAAGTGATCCTCGCGCCGATGCGCCCGAGGTTGTCCGCGTGAAGGTGTGCCACCTTCGACCCACTCCGGACGTCCGTTCACGCAAATGCGCCGCCACAAGTTTGACGGCCATGGACCCACCATCGCGCGAGTCGAGGCCAGCGATCTACCCTGCCCCAGCGCCGGCCGACAAGTCATTGTGGCCATTCAGCGCCGGTAGCGCAGCGCTTCCAGAAGCAGTGCGAACGCCGGCGAGGGCTCGCGGCGGCTGGGGTAGTAGAGGTGGTAGCCGGGGAACGGCGGGCACCAGTCGGCGAGCACGCGCTCGAGCCGCCCGCTCTGGAGGTAGGGCTTGACCACGTCTTCCAGCAGGTAGGCCAGGCCCAATCCGGCCAAAGCCGCGTCGAGCATCCGGGCGGGACGGTTGCAGACGAGTTGGCCTTCGACGTGGACGTTCAACTTGCGCCGACGCTTCTTGGGCTGGGAAGACATCCAACCCATACGCAACCCCGACGGCAGCTACGCCCCCCGCGTCCCCGACGGGACCCGTATCCGCCGCCCCGTCCTCGACGACACCCTCCCCGACGGCCCGCACCAGCGCATCATCGAGTACGTCGCACCGTTTGCGACAGCCAGCCGCGAGGATGACTACCGCATCGCCTGGGATTTCTTTGCGGATGAATCCAATCAAAGGCGTGGTGAAGGCGGGGAATCATGATCGAACAGATCACAATCCGCGGCACGCCGCCGTTCGCGGCGGCAGCGCCGACTCTCCTTTCGTTTCGGCGAATCAACTATCTTTTCGGGACCAATGGCGTTGGCACCCCGGCGGCCACCCAAAGTGCTCCACCTGTGGCCGGGGCAAAATGCTCCATGTCTGACATCGCGGATCGCTTGGAACTACTGTGCCGCTTCAGCTTCGCTGAATCGAGGCCCGAGTTCGCGGGATCAACCTGTTGTCATGACACATTCCCGTAAACCACTGGTCGCCGAAATCGTCGTATTGCCCGGCCGTAACCCGGTAGACCTTGCCTAGTTCGAAGACCATCCGGCAGTCCGACAACGTGGAATAGACGAGGACTTCCGCGCCGGCTCGGCCTCGGATGTGCTTCAAGACTTTGAACGAATACCGCATGTAACTCTCGACATGCCCGTCCTTGGACGGAACGTTGACAAGATCCTTCCGCAACGCTATGCCCTCAATGACAAGCGGATGCTTAGGGAGCTTGGGGTGAGCCACGCACTCACAAGCGCGGCTCTGCGGAGCAGCCGAAGCCGCCAGGGCGAGAACAAGGAGCGCCGCTGCTGCTTTCATGGCTCGACGGGATTAACTTATTCGCTAAAGTCCACGGGTTGATCGGTCCGTTATTTCTTGGAGCGCAATTTCTGATTTCCGAAACAAATGTCCGTATACCAGCGACCGCTGTTTGCAAATTGCCCAGCGACAATCTTGTACCTCCGGCCAGCTTCAAAGGTTGATCGGCAATTCGAACGGGTCGTATAGACGAAGACCTGTGTGCCGACGTGACCGACAATTCGCCGCGATACCCTGAACGAATACTTGTAGTAGTACTTGATGCTGCCGTCGGAAGCAGGTACGTCGACCATCCCATCTTCGAGCGCCGTTCCCACAAAAACGAGGGGACGTTTTGGAAGCTTCGGGTTATCGACGCAGTCGCAAGCGTGACTAGGTGCGGCAAGAATCAGCGCAAGCCATAAAATCAGCCTACGTGAGGTATATTTCATAGCCTACTCCTGCGCTTGTTAGTGTCCTGGCAACTTTCGTTTTCACCACACAAAACCAGGCTTGAGTTCGTCAAGACAACGACGCTTGTCATCACTTTCTGGATGATTGTCGGGTACACCCAAACCGTCACCGTGAGCCCAGTTACAAGTGTGGGCCCATTCATGGATCACTGTTCCGCCATACCCACCTTCGCCGTCCTCTGGTGTGGTTCGGCACAAGTGGACCTCTCCCGCATCCGAAAGAGGCACGGGGTCATTGAGGCATGAGGAGTAGCCACGCTTGTTGTAGCAATCATTTGTGTCGCATTCGGCGATGACGTGCCCGAACTTGCACCTACGCTCCAGGCAATTCTTCAAAGCGTCACTACCGATACCACCTAGGTTGTTGCAGGCGTCCTGAACTTTTTTCTGCGTGTCGTTGGCCACCTTGTCCTTCTGGTCCTTGCAGCCTGGGCAGGTGTTGGTAACGGTAAAAAGCCCGAGCGGGTCGAACATCCGAATCGGGGAACTGGACGCGTAGGAATAGCCAGCGCCGCCAGATCGGAACCCAACCGGATCGGTCTGCAGATATCGACCGCTGATGGAATCGTAGTCGCGCGCCATGTTGTAGTTCATGCCGCTCTCGGAGTCGTAGAACTGTCCCGGGAAGCGTAAATTGAGCACGAGGGTCGAGCCGTTGGCGTTGGTGGGCTGGCCCTTGCCGAATGGTTCATCGAGGCTCGACCAGTTCCAGACGGCGCGGTCGGCAACGGGGTCGATCACCGTGCGTGGCGTGCCCAGATGATCCGGCTCGATGTACTTCACGATCGTAGACGATCCATCGAGCACGCCAATCGGCAGATCATCAAGCCAGCGATACTGTGCGACGGTCGCACCGGTTGCGTTGAAGTTCCCCAGAATGCGGCCGTCCTCGTCGTAGACCGTCGAAAGCGTTTGCGTCGAGTCGCCTGGTTTGCTTTTTTGGACGCGCTGCCCCTGAGCGTCGGTCAGGTACTGTTTGACGAGCGAACCTCCGACCAGCATCTGGTCCATTCGGCCGGTGTCGTCGTAGTGGTACGTCTGCTGCGTCGCGCCGCTGCCGATCGTCAGGGTGTTTCCCGCGGCGTCCGGGGTGCGGGCTACGCCGCCTATGTCGAGCAAATGGTGGCTAGCCAAGTCATAGGTGTAGTGAACGACCGGCAGCGCGCCTTCCCGAGACGTGAGGCGGTTTCCCGTGTTGTCGTAGGTGTACCGCCACTTCGCGACGTTGCTCAGGTCGTTGACCTGGGTGAGTCGGTTGACCCCGTCGTAAATGAATTTGTCGCCGGTGGTGGAGTTGAACTTGATCTGCGTCAGGTTGCTGACGGCATCCCGGCTAATGGTCAGGTTGAGTCCGTCGCCTACGGTCGACGCGTCCGCTATACCTTTGACGACGTAGTCCAGGTCATACGTCCTGCTCAGCACCCTTCCGTTACCGTAAGTTATCTTGGACACGGGTCCGAAGGGGTTGTACGTCACCGCGCTGACCAGCGTCGTCGGAGACGACTGGCCAGCAAGCTGATACGAAACCGAGCGGGAGCGCTGGTTGTTGTCATACGCGTAGGTGACGGTTGTGCCGTTGGGTTCCGTCATGACGCGCGGATGGCGATCCTTGGTGTAGGTGTACCCGACACCGAACGACGAACCCGCAACGGCCTGCGTCTTCAGTACCGTCTCGCCGTAGCGGTCAAAGCAGAACTGCGTGGAGCCCGAGGCGTCAACGATTCGCGCCAGATGACCTTTGGCGAAGTGGTACGCCGTAGAGCAACTCGATGCCCGGATGTCCCACGTCAGCGTCGTGTTCAGGGCAGGAGTCGCTGGATAGGTGTTGCTGATGCGCCTGTTCAGCGCGTCGTAGGCATAAGTCGATGCCACGTTGCGCGCATCGATCCTACCTGTCTTGTTGCCTGCCGCGTCGTAGTTGTAAGTTGACACACCTGTATCTGGACTGCTCAACACTTTGAGGTTGTCGAGCCCATCGAACTTAAAGTGCGTGTGAAGCCCTTGAGGGTCTTGCACGTCCACAAGATGATCGATCGGGTCGTACGCGTACTCGACGAATATTTTGAGGCCCGTGCTGTCGCGCTCGGTCTGGACGAGCCGGTTGCGCGGATCGTAGCTGTTCACGGTGACGTGGCTGCGTCCGTCGGTAGCCGTCTGCACGTTGCCGTTGCCGTCGTGGGTGTAAGACATGGCCAATGCAGGCTGACTGGCGTTTCCGTTCTTCTGGTCTGCGAGACGGCCCAGCGTGTCGAAGTCGCGCAGCACCTTATGTTTCAGCGCGTTGCTGGCGTTGTAATAGTCTTCCTCCTTGCGGTCGCCGGCGTCGTCCAACTGGAAGTGGACGTGCTCGTTCAGCCGGTTTGTTACGTCGGTCAGTCGATGGGCAATGTCGTATCCATAGATCTTGTAGTCACCTGCCGGTTGGGTGACCTGCTTGGTTTCGCCGATTTCATCGTAGGTCCAGGATGTGATCCGATCGCCGGTCGACGTGCCGATGCTCGCGTTCCTTACCGCACGTTGGAGGATCCAACCGCGCGGGTGGTAGCTGAAGTCGGTCGGGACAGCATTTGCATCGAGCAGGCGCGTGGGTCGACCGTTGCCGTCGTAGCTGACGAAACTGATCACGTGACCCAGTGCATTGGTGATCGACTGCAGGTCTCCCAAGTAGTGGCAAGTGCCACCCGTAGCGCACCCAGAAAGATCGGTGGTTGGGTAATACGAATAGGTCGTGGCGTCACTCACGTCGGTCCGCGGCCCGTCGGTCGAAAGCAGAAGCCCAACGATTGGGCAGCCGCCACCGCTCTCGCAATACGTCCAAGCCCACTGCCTGACACCGCTGGGCCCGTTCGCCTGGGAACCGCAAAGGTATCCGCTTGCGCCGCCGACATTCGGATCGATGAGGCACTTGAACGTGACCTGGCCTCGTGCGTTGTACACCCACTTCGTCGTCTGCCAAGGCGTTCCAGCTACGTCGAGAACGTCCTGCTGGATCGGGACGTGGAAGACAGAATGCCATTGCGTGTTGACGGTACGCTTGGCTGAGGTATCGGTCGAACTCGTCGGCGGGATACCTTCGACGCGCTGTGTCTCCAAGCCGCGAGGGCGGCCGCTGCCGTCGAGCGCGGCGAACGCGTAGGTGGCGCTGTTGCCGTTGAAATCCGTGCTGGCGTCCGAATAGCCGTTGCTGTCGTATCCCCTTGTCTGGTCGTGTGCCGCGCACGTGTCGCAAGGAACGTCCAGAGCGGAGGGATGGGCGACAGTGTTCACAACCGTGAAACCGTAGGTCCGGGCTTGCCCCAGGGCATCGGTCACGGTGGTCGTACCATTGGCATTGAAGACAAGCGCTGTCTTGTCAATCGTTCCTGTGGCGTAAGGCCCGTGGACGCTAAGAACTGCCCGACCGACGCTGTCGTAGCCCCAACTCGCGAAGCGCTGGCCTTTCTCGTCGACGATGCCGGTCAACGCGTTCGGCCACGAACCGACCACTTGGCCTGCCTCGTTGTACTTGTAGGTACGCGTCTGCGTCGTGCTGCCGACGTCTGGGTAAACAGCTGTTGCCAGGTTCCCCTGCGCGTCGTACGTAAACTGCACGGTCGCGCCATTGCCGTCGGTGAGTGAGGTCAGTTGGCCACTCGGGTTGTACCCAAAGGTGAGCGTATGCCCCTGAGGATCCGAAACCAATTGCACGTCGTTGTGGGAGGTCGTTACCCCGCCCGGGCTCGTGGTGTAGTTGAGGGTCTGGACGAACCCATCGCGATTGGTGATGGAAACAAGGCGTCCCTGGATGTCGTACTGCTCGACCGCATCGTCGGCGGTGGTCAACGTGGCGCTTGGCACGCCGTCTGCATCGAATGCGACACTGAGACGGAGCGCGATGTCGTTGTCGGGCGCCCAGACCCCGCCTGCAAGGTTGAAGGCGATGACGCCGCCGCCTGGTCGATAGACGACCGCTTGGGTGATGGCGCTCGAATTGGGACCGGGCATGAGCTGTACCGAGCCCAAGTAGCTGTGCATCCAGGCGATGCCCATCGGAACGGGATTGTTGAACCAGGTCCGGCTGCTGTCGTAGCTGCGTTCGAAGCGGATCGGGAATGCACCTGCTCCGACGTAGTCGGCTTCAGATTGATGCTTGTTGCCCGACGCTGTGTCGATCGGGTTACCGACTCGGGTCGATGGCGACGTTCCGCCTTGGGAACCGGATGCCTTCCCTCCGCAGCAGCATGGCTCGTCGCACTTGGGAGGTCCGCACTGTCCTGTTTGACCGTCCGTGTATCCGGCCAGCGAACACGCTTCTGGTGTTCCGAAGGGTCCGTTCGTCACCGTGTCTACCGCTTCGACGGAAACCCAGTTGGCACCGACGATGTAGAGCTGCTTTTCGATCACACCTCGGCACGTGACGATACCGATGCCGTCGTCCTCACCGACGAAAAGACCTCGGTAACGGAAGCGCAGGTTGCTTCCTTCTTGGTATCCGCGAACCTTGCGCTCCATGACGCCGACGACACATGCTTCCGATGGGTTTCGGAAGTGCGGGAGGCTATTTTCGTTGGAGCCATCCCAACGGTCGTCGACGAAGTAAACCGCGTTCTGTCCTGCCACTGCTTGGCTGCAGAAGAACAGGATTCCCAAGAAGAGCAGAAGAGCTCGCATGTTCGCTTCCCCAAGCGACGAGATCGTTATCGGAGCGGGATGGCGGCGATCGAGGCCAGCCAAACGCGCGTCCGTTCGATCCTACATTGCGCCCCATTCAAAAAAATGTACAGCACCGCTAACAGCATTGCCACTATTAGCCTTGAAAGGCCGTCAGATCGAGTCGTGTACAACGTCTTGTACATGAATCGTCCAGCCGCCCTGTCGCGTTAGCGACGCTATCTCAACGTGGAAATGGCATCGGTCCTACTCGAAGCCCCAGGCCCAGCACCCGGCGAGAGACGAACCATTGACGCAGCCCCACAGTAAGGGGCCAGCATGCAGATGGCAGCGCGTCCTTCGAGCAAAGCATCCAAGGATCATGGGCGTTCGTCTGAGACCAGCCTTCGATGCAGTTGTCGTTGAACCAGCCACGGTTTGATCTGACTCCAGTACAAAACGACGGCGTACACCGCAATGCCGAACAACATCAGCCATGCCGACAGGTATCGCGAAGGTGCGAAGAGAAGGTTCTGCCAACCCGCCAGGACCGCGATCATGCAAAGCGGGACGACGTAGAGTAGCTGCAGGCTTCCGGACACCGCAGCCCAAGGACTCGCGGTCAGCTCGACACCACGACGTGTTTTTCGCAGGTTGCGCGTTTCCCAGAACAACCTGATCTCCCTGTCCGTCAGGTCCCATTCCCGCTTGAGTTTGATGAGGGCTTCACGATGGGGCCTCTCCCAGTCGAACCCACGACCGAAACGGCGGCGAAACTTCGACTTATCGTTCACAACCGCTTCGTCGGACAGCTCATCATCCGCTGCAATGATGTCGGAGTCGCGGAGTATCTGGCGAAGCTCTTCCAGCCGCGGATCCAACGGCGGGGTCGACGGCTGCGGACGGATGGGAACCACCTTGGTCTCGGGGTCTTCCATGGTGGCCGTCATGCCGCCAGCGACATCATTTCTTTGAGATAGTCCGCATCAAGCCGGCCCCGATCGACGCAGTGCTCGTAGGCCAGCCGGATGACCCGTCCCTTCTTTGCCGGCGCGAGGGAGCGCTTGTTCTTGGTCAGCCAGCCTTCGACCAGGACAATGATCTCCTCGAGAAGGCCCAGATCCAGGTGGCGTGCGCCACACACTACGGGCTCGGCGCCTGGGCCAGAAAGCAGCCACAGCGGATCAATTCGCAGGACTTGGGCGATCGCCTTGACCACGGTCGCAGGCAGTTCCCGCTCACCGCGCTCGTAGTTGGCGAAGGCGCGAGGGTGGACGCCGATCCGGGCAGCGAAGTCGATCTGGTTCAGTCCGCTGTCGGCACGGATGCGCGCCAGTCTGGCGCCCATCGCCTTCTTGTCGTCATCAGTTGCAATGCTACTCATTTGTATCTATCTTAGTCCCATCCATAGGTCTAAGCTAACACATGCGGCAACTGTGGGAACAGCATGAACTGGTCAAGATGCGTCTGCGCCTGGCCGGCAGTTCGCTGGCTGAGATTGCGCGCGAGCTGAGCGTTACACCCACCACCGTCACGATCGTCAGCCAAGGGCAGAGGCGCTCGCGCCGAATCGAGCAGGCCATCGCGACGAAGCTAGGCACGACGGCTGCCATGCTATGGCCGGACCGCTACGACGAAAAAGGGGGGTGCTCGACGCTCAGTCCTCCATCTGGAGGTGCGGCCCCAGCCATCGCCTAGCCGTAACACCTTCGTTGCACGAACGTCGGGCAGAAAAAAGGCCGAAGGTCGAAGGACCGTCGGCCGGAGGATGCTGCGTGGTTGCCTGCATTCTCGATCGTACCTCGTCGTCTGTCAAGACCGGCCACAGGCCGGCACCCGGCAAAGCCGGCAGACCGGTGAGCAGCCCGCACCCATCCACATCGAGAATGCAGGGAGATCGTCATGGATCGGCATGCCCGTTCCTGGCGGCAGGGCGCTGGGTCGTCCTGCGCGTGCCAGTTTGATCCTTCCCGCCGCCCGGTTGCGACCGCGCGTCGGACGCGGGTGGGATGAATGTATTGAAACCACACCTTCGCACGACCGTGGAGACGCTGCTCGCCCGCGGCGAGACCCAGCGCGAGATCGCCAAGCGCACCGGGGTCAATCGCCGGACCATTCGCGCGATCGCGGCAAAACGCTCCGGGGTGGCCACCGGTTCAGAATCGCCGGTCGACCAAACTGCTCCACCCCGGCCACCGGGTGCGAAGCCTGCCGAATCGGCTTGCGAGCCGTTCCGATCCTTCATCGAGCAAGCGCTGGCGCAGGGTCGGAATGCGGTGTCGATCTACCAGGACCTGGTGGACGAGCACGGCTTCGCCCACGGCTACAACTCCGTCAAGCGCTTTGTCCGCACCCTTCGATCGCGCGAACCGGAGCGCTTCGACGTGCTGGAGTCGCTGCCGGGCGAAGAGTCCCAGGTGGACTACGGGCAGGGCGCGCCGACGCGCAAGCCCGACGGGAAGTACAGCCGGCCGTATCTGTTCGTGATGACCTTGAAGAACTCGGCGAAGGCCTTCCGCAAGTGCGTCTGGAAGACCAGCCAGGAGACGTGGTCGCGATTGCATGAAGAGGCGTGGCGTTCGTTCGGCGGCTGCACCGGGTACGTGGTCTTGGACAACCTCAGAGAGGGTGTGATCGCGCCCGACTTGTACGAGCCCAGGCTCAACCCGGTGTATGCAGCCATGCTCGAGCACTACGGCGTCGTCGCCGATCCCTGCCGCGTGCGGGACCCCAACCGAAAGGGGACCGTCGAGAACGCGGTCAAGCACACCCAGAACACCGCCCTCAAGGGCAAGCGCTTCGAATCGATCGAGGAACAGAACGCTTACCTGGCGAACTGGGAAGATCGCTGGGCTGCCACGCGCATCCACGGTCGCAAGAAGCGGCAGGTCATGGAAATGTTCCTGGAGGAGCGCCCTCATCTGAAGCCGTTGCCGGTGGAGGGTTTCCGTTACTTCCGCGAGGTCGTCCGCACGGTCGACGACGCCGGCATGGTGCAGATCGACAGTTCGTACTACTCGGCCCTGCCGGCGCGCCTGTACAGCGAGGTGAAGGTACGTGTCTTCGACCGCAGCCTCGAAATCCTTGCTTCCGACGGCTCGGTGCTGCGCCGCCACGAGAAGTCGGAACGCAAGGGGTCCATGAACCTCGATCCGGCCGACCGGATCTTCAATCCCTCACGGGACACTGCGCGACTGCTTGCCCGACTCGCACAAGTCGGACCGCACGCCGCCGAACTGGGGCAGGCCTTGTTCCGCGCTCAGGGGCGGCAGGGCCATCGCGTCCTGTACGGGCTGGCCAACCTTCCCAAGAGCTACCCCCGGGACGACATCGAGTCCGTGGCGCAGGAAGCGCTGGCTTCCGGCTACCACTCGTATTCCGGGATCAAGCGCTCGCTCGACCTGCGCGCTGCCGCGCGCGAAGCCGCGGCGCCGCAGCTCAAGCAATCCGGCGAGGAGATCCGGGAAATCTCCGAGTACTCCGCCTTCTTCGACAAGAACACCGGCAAACCCATGGAGACCGACGCATGAGCATGACCGTTCCCGAACTCGAGAAAGCGCTGAAGGGTCTTCGGCTCTCCGGGATGGTGGCCACCCTGCAGGCGCGCGCCCTGCAGGTGGACAGCAGCGAGATGAACTTCCTGGAAGCTCTTTCGTGGCTCGTCCAGGACGAATTGGATCGGCGGCGTTCGCGTTTGCTCGACCGGCGCTATGTCCAGTCGGGGTTGACCGAGCGAAAGGAGCTCAAGGCGCTCGACTGGGGCTACAACCCCAAGCTGCCCAAGCGCGACATCCTGGAACTCGGCACCTTGAAGTTCATCGACGCGCGCGAAGACGTGCTGCTGCTCGGCAAGCCCGGCACCGGCAAGAGCCACGTCGCGAAGGCACTGGCACTGAACGCCGTGGACCGCGGATACAAGGTCGTGTACCGGGAGGCTCATGCACTGCTGGAGGAGATCCACGAAGCCAGGCAGCTTGGAACCTTGGCAAAGTGCCGGGCACCGCTGATGAACGCCCAACTGCTCGTCATCGACGATCTGTTCCTTCGCAAGCTGCCCGCCGGGGCCGGCGACGAGTTGGCAGACATCCTGATGAGCCGGTACGAGAAGGCGACCACCATGATCACGTCCAACAGGTCCATCGACGACTGGGGCGCGCTGCTCGGAGATGTCGTCGTCGTCGCGCCCCTCTTGGACCGGCTCATGCATCACGGCCACTTGCTCAAGTTCGACGGCAAGAGCTGGCGATTGAAGGAAGCAGCGGAGCGGATGGCTCGGCAGAGCGATCCGTCTTAGCCGCGAGGACTCCGCTCGGTGGAGCATTTTGCCCCGGCCACGAGTGGAGCACTTTGAGGTGGCCGCCGGGGTTGGCAAGACCACGATCAGTCGAATCATCGCGGACCCGAAGGCCTACCCCGGATGTTCGCTGGCCTGGAGCAATGGCACTCTGATCCTACCCCCGTTTTACCGTACGCAGACGGAGCATTGACAGTCGGGAAGGAGCGGCGTATCAAGGCTCATAAATAAGCCAATATGGGCCTAATGGCTCAGGTATGCGCCATGCGCCGGAAAGAAGCCGACTTCGCCACGCCTGCAGTCGCCAAGACCGCGACCCACCTGGGCGACCTGGTGCGCCAAGCCCGGCTAGCCCGGTCGTGGACGCGGCAGGCGCTGGCCGAGCGCGCGCGCATCAGCCTGGCCACGCTCAAGCGCTTGGAGGGCGGCGCGGTCGAGGTATCGCTCGGCGGGTGGCTGGCGGTGTTCGAGAGCCTGGGCCTGCTGCCCCTGCTGGGCAGGCTACAGGATCCGGCGTCGGCCGCATTGCTGGATGCCACCAAGGCGCAGCGTGCGCGAACCACCCGCCGCGACGACCTGGATTTCTGAGCCATGCCCGAGCGCACCGTCTTCATCCATCTGCCTGGCGAGATGGAAGCCGTACCGGCCGGGCGCCTGACGATGATCGAGCAGGGCCTGCAGGTACAGGCCTCGACTTTTGCCTATGGTCGCCGTTACGTGGCCCGCGCCAATGCCCTTTCTGTCGATCCGGTCTCGCTGGCGCTGGAGTCGGGCCGCCGTGGGGACGAACTCCTGCCGGCGGCGGGCCTAACCGTATTTGGCGCCCTGCGAGATGCCACGCCTGACGCATGGGGCCGGCGCGTCATCGAGAACCGTCTGCAGGCACCACCCCACGGTCTGCCGGAATCGGTTTACCTGGATCACGCCGGCCCGCACCGGGCCGGTGCGATGGATGTGCGCGCATCGCCCACCAGCCCACCGACCGGCGGCGTGCTGCCCTCCGTACTGGATCTGCGCCATCTGCTGGAGGCCGCGCAACGGGTCGAGGAAGGCCTGCCGGTGCCGGCACACCTGGATGTCTTCTTCGCCGGCGGCCCTTCGGTGGGCGGCGCCAGGCCAAAGGCGGTAGTGACCGTCGACGGCGGGGAGTGGATCGCGAAGTTTCCGGCCAGGAACGATCCATTCAACGTGCCCCTGGTCGAGCGCGCCACCCTCGAGCTGGCGCGTGAGACAGGCCTGGCGGTGCCGGACACGCGAATGGAGACCCTGGCAGACGGGCGGCAGGTCATGCTGATCGAACGTTTCGATCGCGAACGGCTGCCGCATGGCATGGGGCGTCGCCACATGGTGAGCGCGCTCACGCTGCTGGCATTGCATGAACTCGACTCGCCCGATTCGAGCTACGCGGCGATATCCGATGCGCTGGGCGTGTATGGCGTGAGCGGTCGGATCGCGTCCGATCGCCAGGAGTTGTTTGCGCGGATGGTCTTCAACATCCTGGTGTCCAATGACGATGACCACCTACGCAACCATGCGTTCGTGTTCGATGCGCAGGGCGAAGGCTGGCGCTTGAGCCCCCTGTACGACGTGGTGCCCAAGCCGCAGGTGGGTACCGAGCGCACTCTGCACCTGTCGGTGGGTCCGAAGGGCCGCTCGGCGCGCCTGGACAATGCCCTGGCCGGAGCCGGGCGGTTCGGCTTGCTGCCGCCGGATGCGGCGCAGATCATCGATCGCGTCGTTGGCGCCGTCCGCAGCTGGCGCGAGCGGTTCGAGAGCCTGGGTGTACCGGTAGCCGAATGCGACCGGGTGGCCAGTGCGTTCCGGCGGGCCACTGACATCGGCATGCGTGATGTGGAGCGGCATCTCTGACGGTTGCCGAGGGGAAAGGGGATTGGTATGCAGCCGTTGATCGTCGCCGAGCAGGTGCGCCAGGGGGTCGCGGATTTCCTGGCGACGACGTTCCCGGCCACCACGCCCGGGTTCGAATTCGTGATGACAGACTTCCTCGCCACGCCAGGCAAGCTGGCGCAGGGACCGTATGTCAGCATCGGCCTGCCGTTCCGCAAGTACGCAGGCAAGCCGGTGTTCGACTGGCTGGAACCCGGCTTTGTCCCGCACGCGCATCAGGCACGCGCGTTCGAGCGGCTGGTGGGCGATGCACCGAAGTCGACGTTGATCGCGACCGGTACCGGCTCGGGCAAGACCGAGTGCTTTCTCTACCCGGTGCTGGAGCACTGTCGCCAGCAGCGGGCCGCAGGCAAGCGCGGTATCAAGGCGATCCTGATCTACCCGATGAACGCGCTGGCCACCGACCAGGCCAGCCGAGTGGCGAAAGAGATCCTGTCGCGCCACGCCTTTGCCGGCATCCGCGCCGGCCTCTACGTGGGCGACGAGTCCGGCGAGAAAAGCACCACGGTGCGTCGGCTCGACGATGGCCGTTACAGCGTGATCACCGAGCGCGACCGCTTGCGGGAAGAGCCGCCGGACATCCTGTTGACCAACTACAAGATGCTCGACTTCCTGCTGATCCGTGCCCGCGACTCGGTGCTGTGGCGGCACAACGCACCGGACACGTTGCTCTTCCTGGTGGTGGACGAGCTGCATACCTTCGATGGTGCGCAGGGTACCGACCTCGCCTGCCTGATCCGCCGGCTCAAGGCGCGCCTGCGCACGCCGCCGGGCGCGCTGGCCTGCGTGGGCACCTCGGCTACGCTGGGCAGCGACGGGCAGGAGCGCCTGCTCGCCTTTGCCGGTGACGTGTTCGGCGAGGCCTTCGATGAGCGCGCGGTGATTGGCGAAGACCGCGAATCGGTCGCCGAATATCTGGCCAACGACGCGGTCGAATGCATGCGCATGCCCACGGCCGCCGACTACGAGCGGCTGGCGCCGGGCAAGGGCGATGCAAGCCGCTACATCGCCGCGCAATACGCACTCTGGTTCGATGCCGACGCCAGGGTGGATGCGCAGGACGTGCAGGAAGTGCCGTTCCGGGTTCGTCTGGGCACGCAGCTGAGGCAGCACGTCGCGTTCCAGAACCTGTTGCGCGACCTGCATCGCCTCGGTGGCAGGGCGGTGGCGTTGTTCGACCTGGAAGACGCCATCTCCGGCCGCCTGCGCGATCGTGATGCGGCGCCCAAAGGCTATCCGCGCCGCTGGCTGCTCAGTCTTCTGTCGTTGGTCTCGCACGCGAAGTCCCTGGATCCAAGCGGTGGTATCCGGCCGTTCCTGTCGGTGCGCGTGGAATTGTGGTTGCGCGAACTTCGCCGCATGGTCGCGAGCTTGTCCGGCCACCCCCGGCTGGTGCACTCGGACGATCTGGCCGGCAGCGATGCCGGCGTGCACCTGCCGTTGATCCACTGCCGCGACTGCCATGCCATGGGCTGGGGCTCGGTGGTCAGTGCCACCGACCGCAATCGCCTCAAGAGCGATCTGCAGGGCTTCTACACCGCATTCTTCGGACTGGATCTCGGGACGCGCTTCCTGTTTCCGGCCATGGTCGGGACACCCAACGATTCGAACAAGCTGGAGCGCAAGCAGGCTTGCAGCGAATGCGGCACGCTCAATCCCCGCGACGCGCCGGATTGCAATCACTGCGGCTCGAAGGCGTTGCTGGCGATCGACCTGGCCGCCAACCAGCGCCAGAGCCGACGCAACGGCGCGCCCTTCAACCGGTCGCACCACGATTGTCCGTATTGCGATGGCGAGCGCACCCTGACCATCGTCGGTGCGCAGGCGGCGAGCCTGGCCAGCGTCAGCGTGGGGCAGCTGTTCGGCAGCCCGTACAACGGCGACAAGAAGCTGATCGCATTCTCGGATTCCGTGCAGGATGCGGCGCACCGTGCCGGCTTCTTCGAGGCCCGAACCTGGCGCTTGAACCTGCGACCGGCGATGGCGCAAGTCATCCACGACGCGGTGGCGAACGGGGCGCCGCTGACCCTGGCCACGCTTCCCGGCGCGTTCGAGGCCCAGTGGCAGGCTCGGCTGGGCGAGAAGGACTACATCAAGGCCTTCCTGCCACCGTCCATCGCCTGGTTGCGCGACTACGACCAACTGCTGCACGCGGACGTGCTGCCCGAGGGAAACTACTTGCAGCAGCTGGTCCGGCGTGGCCTGACCTGGGCGATGCTGGGCGAGTTCGCCCAGGATGCCCACGTGGGGCGTACCTTGCCGCGCACGCGAACGGCAGCGGCCGTGGTCGATGCCGCAGCGCTCGCGGCCGCGGTGTCAGCCAGCGCATCGCTATGGCGCGAGAAGGTCGATGCGCTACGCACCGTGACCGATGCAGAAGCTGCGGTATTCCTGCAGGGACTGCTGGCACGCATGCGGCGCGTGGGCGCGGTGTGGGACGAGTTCCTGCAGGCCTATGCACGCCACGGTTGCAACATCTTCGTCTATCGGGCCAACAATCCGGCCGACTACGCGATGCTGAAGACGCCGCGCCGGCCGCGGTTCCTTTCGTTGTTGCCCTACAACGATTGCGATCCGGTGACGGGCGAGGACACCGACTTCTACCGCGACTGGGCGTTCAAGTCCCTCGCGGGCCTGGCCAGAGCGGCCCTGGTCGATGCTTCGGTACTGGTCGATGTCTACCGCATCGCGCTGCAGGCACTGGCCGATGCCGGTGTCACGCAAGCGTTGGAGTCCGAGCGTCCGGGCACACCGGTGTGGGGGCTGCGGCCACAGGCGCTGCGACTGCTGGATGCGGCCGTGGAATGGCGCTGCGACCACTGCCGCAACGCCGTCATGGACCACCTCGAAGCCGGCCTGGACGGAACGCCATGCCGCCGCCTGGCGTGCAGGGGTCGATACCGGTTGCACACCGACGACGCTGCCTTGTTCTACCGCGAGCTGTACCTGTCTGCCGACGTGCAGCGGATCCGGGCGCGCGAGCATACCGGCTTGCTGGATCGGGCCATGCGCGAACAGGTCGAAGCCGACTTCAAGAGCGGCAAGTTCAACGTGCTGTCGGCCACGCCGACGCTGGAAATGGGCATCGACATCGGCGATCTGTCGGCCGTGCTGATGTGCTCGGTGCCGCCGACGCAAGCCAACTACCTGCAACGGGCGGGCCGCGCCGGCCGCAAGACCGGCAATGCGTTCATGGGCACCGTAGCCGCGGGCCGTCCACACGACCTGTACTTCTGGGCCAATCCACGCGAGATGCTGGCCGGACACGTCGATTCACCTGGCGTATTCCTCAATGCCTCCGCGGTTCTGGAACGCCAGTTGGCCGCGTTCTCGTTCGACAACTGGGTGCGGGAGCGCGGCGAAGCCGCGAAGATTCCGCCACGGCTTGCCGACGTGCTCTCCGCGGTCCGCAACCAGACCCGGTCGAAGTTCCCGCATCTCTGGCTGAATTACCTGCGGCAGAACCGGGCCACGCTGCTCGATGGTTTCATCGAACTGTTCAGGCAAGGAAGCACGCCCCTGACCCGGGAAAGTGAAGACTACCTGCGACGCTTCGTCGAAGGCGGCTCCGCGGACGCCGGTTCCCTGCCCTGGAAGGTGCTCAACCGCGTGTTCGCGGTGATCCGTGACGTGGATGATTTGAAGCGCCGGCGGGCCCGGGTCGAGGCGGAAGCCGCCAGAATCGAAGGGCTGCCTGCGCGGGGCGAATCGGACGAAGAAGAGCTGCGCGAATTGCGGGTCGAAAAGGCCGCGCTGACCCGGTTGCTGGCCGGCATCGACTCGCGCGATACGTTGCAGTTCCTGACCGATGAGGGCCTGTTGCCCAACTACGCGTTCCCCGAGCAAGGGGTCCTGCTGCATTCGGTGATCATCCGCGACGACAAGAAGGTTGCCGCATCGGCGGAACAGCGGGTGTTGACGCTCGAGTACGAACGTCCCGGGGCCAGTGCCATCACCGAGCTGGCACCCGAAAACGTGTTCTATGCGGAAGGGCGCAAGGTGACCATCGAGCAGGTCGACGTCGCCCGTGACAAGCCGCAGAAGTGGCGCTTCTGCCGCAGTTGCTCGTACAGCGAACCGGAGGCGGCCGCCGAGCCGCAGAGCGCCTGCCCCAGGTGCGCCGACCCCATGTGGAGTGATGCCGGGCGGTTGCAAACCATGTTGCGCCTGAGCAAGGTGTACGCCCGCACCTACGACAGCCACAGTCGGATTGGCGATGACGCCGACGACCGCGAGCGCAAGTTCTATGTCCGCCAGGCCTTGCTCGACGTGCGCCCAGGGGCCGTGCGTCAGGCCTGGGCGGTGGAGGACGACAGTTTCCCCTTCGCGTTTGAATTTCTGGAGCGGGTGCAGTTCCGCGAAGTGAACTTTGGCCAACAGACCGGCGAGGGTGAGCCGATCCAGATTGCCGGCAACGACAGCCGCAAGCCGGGCTTCCGGATCTGCGCCGAATGCGGGACCTTGCAGCGCAATCGGCGCCGGGAAGATGCCTGGAAGAACCATGCGCTGTATTGCTCCAGGCGCAAGGACGAATCGCACGCTGTTCAGGAGTGCGTGTTTCTCTACCGCGAGTTCGACAGCGAGGGCATCCGCCTGTTCCTTCCCGAATCCCGTTTCGGTGGCTCGGACGAGAGCGTCCACTCTTTCATCGCAGCGTTGCAGATGGGTCTGGAACGGCGATTCCGTGGTTCGGTCGATCATCTGCGCATCGCCCGCGACGTGCGGCTTGCGCAGGGCGAAGAGTCGCCGCGCCAGTACCTGGTGATCTATGACAGCGTCCCTGGCGGCACCGGCTACCTGAAGGAGCTGATGCGCGATCCGGCGCCACTCCTCGAGGTATTGCGCCTGGCGCTTGCGGACCTGCAGGGCTGCCCATGCGCGGCGGACGCAAGTCGGGACGGCTGTTATCGCTGCCTCTACGGCTATCACAATCGCGCCGATCGCAAGCATGTCTCGCGACGCACCGCGGTGGGTCTGCTGCAGGAGATCCTCGATCATCAATCCGGGCTCAAGCCGGTCGCCACGATCACCGACGTGGTGGCTGCGAACAGCCTGTTCGACAGCGAACTGGAACGCCGCTTCATCGAAGCACTGCGGCGCAAACCTGGCGATGGTTCGGCGCGATTCGAGGTGCGCGACGAGGTCGTTCGCGGCAAGCCGGGATACGCGTTGCAAGCCGGCGAGCGGGTGTGGACGGTGGAACCCCAGGCGACGTTGGGTCCGGATCGTGGCGTGGTCATCCCGTGCAAGCCCGACTTCGTGCTTTGGCCGCAGAACATCGAGGACATGCTCCCGATTGCGGTGTTTCTCGATGGCTGGCGATACCACAAAGACCGCATCGGCGACGACATCGCCAAGCGGATGGCGGTGGCCAGAAGCGGCAAGTTCAGCGTCTGGTCGTTGACAGCCGATGACATCAAGCACGTGCTCGAGCCGGGAAGCGCAGCGCCCGAGACACTCTGGCGGCAGGTGTTGCCGCCTTCCGGCGCTGACCGGGATGCGGGACCGACGTACGCCACGTTCAAGGTCGAGTCGTTGCGTTCGTTCCATGCGAGCTCTGCCTTCGAGCAGTTGCGTGCGCGTATCGCCGGGAGCCTGGCCGCAACCGACGATGCGATGCTTCGGCTCGCTGTGGTGCTGGCGTTGCGCCTGGGAGCCCAACCGCTGGCTGCGATCGGTTTTCAGCCACTGATGGATTCCGCCGCCGCGCGCGCATTGGAAGCGGTCAAAGCGTTTGCATGGGTGGAAGGTGCCGATCTCGGGCGCCGCTGGACCTCGGAGTCGGGGCAGATCGACATCGGCATCCAGATCCGGCGTAGCGACTTGCGGCCATTGGCCGCCAAGCCCGAAGCGCGCGACAAGCAGCCGTTGGTGGTGATGCGATGGGCCGATGCGCCGGACGTGGCGGACGCACGACGTCGGTGCCTCTGGCAGCAATGGTGGCATGCGGCAAACCTGTTGCTCCCGCTCGCCAACACCTGGCTGTCCACCGACTCCGGGGTCGCTCTGGCGCCGCTGGACGCGGCACCCGCCTACCGCAAGTTCGGAAAAATGACTCCCGAGTGGGAGGCGGCGATGAGCGACGCGCTGCCGCAGGCCCAGGGCCTGTTGCTGACGTTGATGGAAGCTGGCATCCGCTGCCCGATCGTGGGTTACGAGTTGCTGGATGCTGCTGACACGGTGGTCGCACAGGCGGAATTCGCCTGGCCGGATCGCGCCGTTGCGGTGCTCATGGATCGAGTCGGCGCGGATATTTTTGCAGCGGCGGGATGGCGCGTGCAGGTGCTGAGCCAGGGAATGGACGCTGGCGAACTTGCCAGCTTGCTGATTTGAGGAAACGACGATGCAAAAGACCGTCAAGGTTGCGCTTTCCGACGATTTTCTTCGTGCCTTTGCGGAGATTCCGCGTGATCGCCAGCAGTCGGTGGTGAAGTTCATGGCGACCTTTCGGCATAACCCGATGTCGCCCGGGATCAACTACGAGAAGATCAACGATGCCGCCGACCCGCGCATGCGCTCGGTCCGGGTTGGAATCGATTACCGGGGCATCGTGCTCAAGCCCGACCAGGGCGATGTCTATTGCCTGCTGTGGGTCGACAAGCACGACGATGCCTACGCTTGGGCGCGCCGACACAAGGTCGCCATCCATCCCGAGATCGGCACGATCCAGGTGCTGGAATCCAGCCACCACGAAGCCGCGACTCCGGAGCAGGGTCCCGCGGTACCCGGCAGCCTCTTTGCCAGCCTGAAGGATCGGGAGTTGTTGCGATTGGGCGTGCCGTCCGATCGTTTGCAGCAGGTCCGGTCGATGGCGACGGTCGAGCAGTTGGAAGATGGCCAGTTTGCGCTGCCCGACGATGCGTTCGAAGCGCTCTACCTGTTTGCCGCCGGGGAGTCGTACGAGGCGTTGGTGCGAGAGCGCGAAGCGCCGGCCAACGTGGATACCGAGGATTTCGCCGGCGCCCTGAAGCGCGATGGCAGCAAGCGCCATTTCGTGGTCATCACCGACGACCTCGACCTGGAGGCGATCCTGGCCGCCCCCTTGGTGCGCTGGCGCGTCTTCCTGCATCCATCCCAGCGCAAACTCGTCGAGCGCGACTGGAACGGCCCGGTGCGTGTGCTTGGCGGAGCAGGCACCGGCAAGACCGTCGCCGCGATGCACCGAGCCGTGTGGCTGGCGCGCAAGTTCGCCCACCTGCCGGGCAAACCGGTCTTGTTCACCACCTTCACCCGCACCCTTGCGGACGACATCCGCGCGCAGATCGCCTCCATTGCATCGCCGGCCGAGCGCGAGAGGATCGAGGTGGCGAACATCGATCATTGGGCGCTGTCGGTGTTGCGCCGTGCCGGTTATCGACACGAACTGCTGTTCGATGGCGGCAAGCGTCGTGACTTGTTGGCGCGCGCGCTGACGCGCAAACCGGATGACGCGCCGTTCCCCGATCCGTTTTATCAGGCCGAGTTCGAGCGCGTCATCCTGCCGCAGGGATGCGAGTCCGCCGACGACTACCTGCGCGCGAGTCGCGTGGGCAGAGGTCGTCAGTTGAGCCGCCCGGCACGCCGCGCCCTGTGGCCGGTGTTTGCCGAGTACCGGGCACAACTGCGAAGCGCCAACCTGCGGGAGCCCGAAGAGGCCTATCGGGATGCGCTGGCCATCCTGAAGCGAGAGGGGACATCGTTGGGCATCCGCGCCATCGTGGTCGATGAAGGACAAGATCTGAGCGCGCAGGCTCTGGCGCTGTTGCGCGCCGCAGTCCCCGAGGGCCCGAACGACGTGTTCATCGTCGGCGACGCGCATCAGCGGATCTACCGCCACAAAGTGGTGCTGTCGCGCGTGGGGATCGATGTCCGTGGCCGCGGCCGCAAACTTCGCGTGAACTATCGAACCACCGATGAAATCAGGAAGTGGGCGGTCGCCCAACTGGCCGATTGCACGATCGACGACCTGGACGGACAACCCGATGCGCTCGTCGGATACCAGTCCTTGTCGCATGGCCCCGCCCCGGAGTTGGCGAGCAGCGCGTCACGCGCCGACGAGCGGCTGGTCATCGAAGCGACCCTCGATCGCCTGCAAGCCGAGGGCATCCCGATGCGTGGCGTCTGTCTGGTCACTCGAACCAACGCGGAAGCCGACGAGTACGCGCATTGGCTGCGTTCCACGGGTCGCCAGGCGCTCAAGCTCGATCGCAACACCCCCGATGACCAGGACTTGGCGGGCCTTCGCGTGGCCACCATGCACCGCGTCAAGGGTCTGGAATTCGACGCCGTGATCCTGGCCGGATACCGCAGCCCCGAGCACTACACCCAGGTGTACGGCGGAGAGGAAGATGCCGGCGTCATGCTCGACAATCTGACCAGCGAGCGCTGCTTGCTGCATGTCGCGGCAACCCGGGCCAAGCGGTACTTGCTGGTCAGTCATGTCTAGGGCGTTTGCGATGTTTTTTCCCGATCGCAACCCTCACATCCGCTCCGGGTCGGCGCTCGCGGATGTCGCATGCCGGGCGTCGTCTTCGGCCACCCCATGCAAGTCCGCTTGATGCGCCAGACGCGCCGCGATGGCCCTGGCTTCCTCGTACCGATGGTCGAGGAAGGCGCGCAGCATCTTCTGCCCCAGCGCCTTGCGATTGCCATCGTGGACGACCAGGGTTGGACCCCGCTGTTCCTTCACGTCCGCTCCTTTGGCCGCTGTGCGGCGTCCACGGTGATGTGGCTGGCGGGCGGAAGGTCTTGTCGCCGTCGGCAGGGAATATTCGCCAGACCTCGACCTTCCGCCGAGCCGGAGGCGCGGAAGAGGCTCTCAGGCCTCCTCCGGCCATCCCAGCCGGGTATGCCAGGTCAGTGGGCCATGCCGACCCATGTCCAGATCCGGATCCATCGCGTCAGGCGATGCCAGGCCCGAGCCGCAGAAGAACGGTCGCAGGTCCCGGGCCATGCCCGCGACTTGCTCGATCGTCGGATAGTGGCGGGCAATGACCACCGCCTCGCGGCGCAACGCCAGCGGCAGGGTTTTGTCCCATGCCACTTCAATCAGGAAGCCTCCGGCCCACAGCAGGGCGCGGGTTCTCTCCACCGGTGACGTCATGATGTGTCTCCTCGTGGTCGTGAATCGCGGGTCGGTCGTTGTGCTCGGAAACCGTCACACACGCGGCCACGACGCAAAGCTGCGCGGAGATTTGCGCGGATCAGAACGGCGATGCGTAAGGCGCGGGAGTCCAGCTGCGGCCGGGCCGGTTCGGCGAACCGGGACTGCGTTCGCAACTGCGCTGGTCGCAGGCACGGATCCGCGCCAGCAACGCGGTGGGCATCGAGCCATCCCGGCGCGTCCGCCCGCAGCCGCTGAGCAACACCCGCATCGCGAACGCGCCGTAGCGCCAGTCGTGCTCCAGTTGCCGCAGCTGCGGCTCCAGCCGGCACAGGCCGGTCAGTTCATGGCCCATGGCCATGCCCTCTTCGCTCGGGGCCATGTCGCGGGTGTAGCTCCACAGCTTGCCGATGTCGTGCAGGAGTCCGGCGGCGACGCCCAGGTCGTGTTCGGTGGCGGTCAGTTGCCCCTGCGAGGCCATGTCGTCGGCGACCTCGATGCTGTGCAGCGCCAGCCCGCCCGGGCGGGCGTGGTGGTGGCGCGCGGAGGCCGGCATCGTCCAGAAGTGGCTGTGGACGTGGCGATCGGCGAGCACCGCACGCACGAAGTCGCGCAGCGGGTCGGCGAAGATGGCGTCGATCCGCTCCCGGACCCGCGCGAGCACGCCCGGCACCGGGCAGGTGTCCGGTGGCAGGCAGTCGATCGCATGGACGTGGGCAAGCCAACTGCCGCCGCCCGACACCATCGATTCGTTGGAACCATCGGCATCGCACCAGCGCAGGACGCTGAAACGATACGGTCGCAGCGGCTCGGAAAGAAAAGCGCGCGAGACACCCGTACTGGTGAAGGTGATGTCCATGCAGCCGACGCCGGTCGCGATCGTCCAGCGACGGCGGGCATCCTCGGCATTCCATCGGTCGAGCGTGCCGAGCAGGACGCCGTCGACGTACAACTCCTCCAGCCACGGATCGTAGTCAGGCGACATGGTGGTCCTCCTCAGGATGGGGCGCCCATCGAACGCAGCATCGCTTCGAGTTGGGCGCGGGTGAGTTTGGAAAGGTCCCTGGGCGTGGCGGGCGCCGTCGCGGTTGCCGTCGCGCCGCGGCTGTTGAGCAGGCCGGTGATGGCGCGCCCGTCCTGCCGGGTCAGGTTCGGCACGAAGCGCGAGTACACGGTGAACAGCATCTGCGTGTTCGCGTGGCCCATCAGCCGGGCGATCCACTCCGGGTTCTCGCCCGAGGCCAGCATCAGCGTCGCGGTCGTGTGCCGGGTTTGGTACGGGCGGCGCTTGGCCAGGTCGAGGTAGCGCAGCAGCGGGTACCAGACCCGGGTGGTGAAGTTGTGCGCGTCGATCGGGTTGCCGTCGCGAGAGCAGAACACGTACGCGCTGTGCGGGTGCCGCAGGGCCCGCTGCGACTCCAGCGCCTCGCGCACGATCGGCAGCATCGGAATGTCACGCAGCGAGGTTTCGTTCTTGGCGTTTTCCTCGGCTTCGCCCGACGAGAACACTTCGCGGACCGCGATCAGGCCGCGCTCGAAATCGACGTGCTTCCACTTCAGGCCGTTGATCTCGCCCGTGCGCATGCCGGTGAAGAAACGCACCGTCAGGTAGCTGCGGAAGTCCGCGCGCACCGCGGCGCGGAGGCGATCGACCTCTTCGAGCGAAAACGGCTGCACGTCGGGACGCCGTGCCTTCAGGCGCTTGATCCCGCGGCAGGCATCGGCCGTGCCGTAGCGCTCGGATGCCGCGGTCAGCATCTGCCGCAGCAAAGTCATGACCTTGTTGATCCGGGACGGCGACAGCTTGTTGCTGCTGCGGCCCGGCATCTCCGCCAGCTCCGCGCGGAAGCGCAGCACGTCGGCCTTCGTGATGTCGGACAGGCGCTCGCTGCCGAAGTGCGGAACCAGATGCTTGGCGAAGATCTGATCGACGCCCGCACGGTGCAGACGCCGCCACTGCGGGGCCATCTCGGCGCGCCAGGTCTTCCAGAACGCCTCGAAGGTCGGGGTGGACGGAACGGGGACTGCAGCCGGCGCGAAGGTGGTGGTTGCCGGAACGGCCCGCGACGAAGCCGAGGGCTCGTTCGCGAACTGTGCCGCGCGTGCGCTGCCGGGGAACGTCGCGGAGTAGTCGAAGCTGCCTTGGCGGATGTCGCGCTCGACCCGGTTGAGCAACGCCTGCACCTTCTTCCTGTTCTCGGCGGTGTCCGTCAGAGCGGTCTGCTCGCGGCAGCGGATGCCGCGAAAGTAGAAGTCGAGGAAGAGCGGTCCGCCCTTCCCGCGAGCACGGACCTTAGCCATGGGCGACCTCTCCATTGGCCATCGGTACGATCGGCGCACGGCCGGCCGACGCCGCGCCGATGTCGCGCTGGATCGCCTCCCAGATGAAGAGCAACTTGCGACCGCCGAACGGCCGGATGTAGTGGACGCCTTCCAGCAGCACCGCGTCCTTCAGGCGGGTGCGGATCGTCCGGCTGTCGTAGTGGATCCTCTCGGCAAGCTGATCGGTGGTAAGGTACGTCTGGCTCATAAGTGCGCTCCTTGTTTCGTTTGCAGTACGTGTGAATCACTAACGATTCACTCGTTTTGTATCACAAACGATTCATTGAGCAAACTAAAACGTATTTTTGCACCACTTACGATTCAGCAAGGATTCAGATTCATGCTCAGGATCAAGCTAAAAGAGCGGATCGCCGACAAAGAATTCAAAGAGAAGCGACGTATCTCGCTGATCGAGGTCGCTGACACGACGGGCATCGGCCGCATCACACTGTCTCGAATGCTGAATCGTGGGACCAATGTGCGGTCGGACACCCTCGACCGGCTCTGCAACTACTTTGGCTGCAGGATCGAAGAACTCCTCGAACACATTCCTGACCAAACGTGAGGACGTTGGGACCATCCCAACGTGCTGGGGTCATTGGAGTTTCGCCGAGGTTCAACTGGGCACGGAGTGCCAAGGTCACTTTCTAGGCTTTCCGGCGATCCGACCACTGGCTACCGGGCACGAACCGGGCACAAACCGGGCACAAGTCACCAAATGCACCCATGCACTCGCACGACGGTACGCGCAAGTCATTGAAAAACAACAGGATTATGTGGTGGTATGGGTGCAATCCAACAGATCGCGCATGTCATTGTTCCTGCGCGGTTTGTTGTGATGGTAATCTGCGATGTACCGCCAATCCTACCGCCATCGTGGCGCGACGCTCCCCAGTGAAACCATTGCCGCAGCAACGCCAATTGCTTCGGACAGGTGCGCGTCGAACGTGGCGTGTGGCACAGCGGCCAGCGCCTGATACCGGCTGGCGGACTGGCGGCTGATGCCGACGCGGGACAGGGTTTCGGCGTACTCGCTTCCCGTCGTCGCATCGTTGGACAACGGGGACTCGGTGCCGCGTTTCAGTCCAGCGGTAGGCGCCCGCTCCAACTCCCGCAGCAGTTCTCCCGTTCGCCGCTCGGCCCTCGCGCGCGCGCGCGGAATTGTCGGGAAATTCCGGAATGCGCCAGCTTCAACTCTGCGTTTCCGGAAGCCACTAATCTTCCGGAAGCGTGGCCGCACCCGCCAGCACCAGCCGACTGATGATGCTCGAATAGTCCATGCCAACCCGATGCGCGGTGCGCGCGTCGATGATCGCCAACGCGGCCTTGGATGGGTAGTAGTCAATCCGCTTGCGCCCATCGCGTCGCACGGTTTGCGTTGCGCAGCGCCGCTTCCTGAGCCGCTCCTGCATTTCTTGATACGTCTCAATCTCCTTCGTCATGGTGTGCCCTCCTGCATGGTCGTGCGCGTGCGCTGGACGTGGTAGGCGGTCAGCAGCTTGTGAGCTTTCAGGTCGGCGGATGGCTTGGCGACGCCGGCCTTGTCCGCCCACACCTTCGGGGTCAGTTCGCCCGCCAACGAGACAGCATCGCCTGTCGCCAACGCCAGCAGTCCGGCGACGGTGGCGGCGTCGAAGGCGATCACGGACACGCTCAGGCGATCCTCTGCGCCGGTGGCCACCCATACCCGGCAGGTGGCGAAGGTGTTGCCGTTGTTGGCGGTGTGGGCCTTGGGGTCGGCGGCCAGCTTGCCGCTCAAGAGTGCGTCAATCATGGGTCAGTCCTCGGTTGGTGGCGCTCGCAGCGGTGCAGTCGCCTCGGCCACGTCGCAGGGCCTGCCACAGCACAGCGGCCCCAGCCGTCCGCAGGGTTGATCGGGTCTGGTATCCGGTGCCGGCACCCCGCGCAGGTCACGCATGGGTCGGTTCTTGGCCTCGGGAACGGCTCGCCTGCCAGTGAACCGCCCCGGGAATCCCGGAGGCTCGTTGGGTTGAGTCATGCCGCGTTGGC
>CAZXGS010000036.1:0-34127 GCA_964640525.1 uncultured Gammaproteobacteria bacterium
ACCCCCTCAGGTGGATGAATCAGAAGAACGGACAACTATCGTGACAGAGGGGGCATGCAGCGCCTTTCCATCTGATTTATGGAACATCTGAACAAGTCGAAATGGCGTCATTGCGAACGCAGTGAAGCAATCCATGCTTCTGACTTATCAAAGATTTCTGGATTGCCACGTCGCTGCGCTCCTCGCAATGACGGCCTATTCAGTAGGCTGCAGGCGCTTGAATTGCTCAGGGTACCCGCACCCCTACCCGCTATTTCTCAGGATATCCCGCCTGCGAGGCGTCATTCTGACCGCAACCGGACGGACTGTCGCGGATGGGCGGGCAGGAGCATTCGGAATCGCAAACGTCCGTGTCTGGCATGTACAGGGCACGTTGAATATTCGTGAGACTGCATTATCCGCCAGCGTGCCGCGGCAAAATGTCGGACACGAGGCATGGCTCGAACACCACATCATCATGTCCCCATACCCCGTCCTGCAGGCGGATTCGCGCATCACGCCTGCAAGTCATGGTTGGTGGGTGGGGCAGCATCCTGGGACGTTCCCTGCGATAATTCGCAGGTTGGCCCCGTAGCTCAGTTGGATAGAGCGTCCCCCTCCTAAGGGGAAGGTCGTACGTTCGAATCGTATCGGGGCCGCCACGACTGCATTTGCCGGATTGCGCGGATCGCGTTCGCAGTGCCTGCGCTCGGTCGCCGCCGGCATGCGAGCGACGATTGCGGTGACCCGTCCGCGGTGAAGTCGTGTGTGATCCCGCCCGCCCGACATCCGCGCCATCTCAAGAGGTTCTGCCATGAACGCCCAACTCGACAACCGCCACGACACCCATCCCGCCCTCTCCGTGCTCGGCCTCGGCGCCGTCGAATCCGGCACCTACCTCGGCCACGGCCAGTGGTCGACGACCACCGATGCCGGCGTGCTCGAACCGGTCAATCCGACCACCGGCGAAGTCATCGCCAGAGTCCACGCCTCCTCGCAGGCCGACTACGCCACCCTGATCGCACGCGCGCAGGAGTCCTTCGCGATCTGGCGCAGCACCCCCGCGCCACGCCGTGGCGAGGCGATCCGGCGCTGCGCCGAGGCGCTGCGCACGCACAAGGACGCACTCGGCTCGCTGGTCGCGCTGGAGATGGGCAAATCCAAGCCGGAAGGCGACGGTGAAGTCCAGGAGATGATCGACATCGGCGAGTTCGCGGTCGGCCTGTCGCGCCAGCTCTACGGCTTGACCATGCACTCCGAGCGCCCCGGCCACCGCATGTACGAGCAGTGGCACCCGATCGGGCTGGTGGGCATCATCAGCGCGTTCAACTTCCCGGTCGCGGTGTGGGCGTGGAACAGCTTCATCGCCGCCATCTGCGGCGACATCTCGATCTGGAAGCCCTCACCCAAGACCCCGCTGTCGGCGATCGCCGCGCTGCGCATCTGCAACGAAGCGCTGAAGGACGGCGGATTCCCCGATCTGTTCTTCCTGTTCAACGACGCCGGCAGCGAACTGGCGCAAGGGTTCGTGGACGACCACCGGATCCCGCTGATCAGCTTCACCGGCTCGACCAAGGTCGGGCGCATGGTCGGCGAGCGGGTCGCCCGCCGGATGGGCCGCAGCCTGCTGGAGCTGGGTGGCAACAACGCGATCATCGTGGATGAAAGCGCCGACCTGAAGCTGGCGATCCCGGCCATCGTGTTCGGCGCGGTCGGCACCGCCGGCCAGCGCTGCACCACCACCCGCCGCCTGTTCGTGCACGCCTCGCGCTACGACGAGGTGCTGGGCAAACTGGTGACCGCCTACGCGCAGGTGGAGAAGAAGATCGGCGACCCCACCGACCCGGCCAACCTGATGGGCCCGCTCAACAGCGCCGACGCGGTGCAGGCATTTACCGCCGCGATCGACAAGGCCAGCGCCAGTGGCGGCAGCATCGCCAGCGGCGGCCGCGCCTTGACCGAACGCAAGGGCCACTTCGTGCTGCCGACCCTCGTCACCGGCTTGAAGAATGCCGACGCGGTGGTGCAGACCGAGACCTTCGCACCGATCCTGTACGTAATGAAGTACGAGAATCTGGGCGAGGCGCTGGAACTGCAGAACGCGGTGCCGCAGGGCCTGTCCTCGTCGATCTTCACCACCAACCTGAAATCGGCCGAGGCCTTCCTGTCGGCGGCCGGCAGCGACTGCGGCATTGCCAACGTCAACATCGGCACCTCCGGCGCCGAGATCGGCGGCGCCTTCGGCGGCGAGAAGGAGACCGGAGGTGGCCGCGAGTCGGGTTCGGACGCATGGAAGGCCTACATGCGCCGGCAGACCAACACCATCAACTACTCCGACGCGTTGCCGCTGGCGCAGGGGATCAAGTTCGACCTGTGAAGCAAACCCCGCGATGAACGCATCCTTCCGCCAGACCAGCACCACCGCGATCATCAGTCTGGTGTTCGGGATCCTGTGCTGGTTCCCGCTGCCGTTGATCGGGGCGGTGATTGCAGTGGTCTGCGGGCACATGGCGCGCGGCGAGATCCGCCGCGCCGCCGGTACGCTGGATGGCGATGGAATGGCCGTGGCGGGCATGGTGCTGGGCTACGCGCAGCTTGCAGTGTGCCTGCTGGCGGTGCTGGCAATCTTCCTGTTCTTCGGCGGGATCGTCGGGTTCCTGGCCCTCCTCGCCGCACTGCACTAGCCGGACGTGCAATGGCTTCCATTCCAACCGCTCCCGTGCCACACGGCCGGCCGGCCGCGTGGCACGGCATCACGGCACGCGAAGGGCAACCTTCCGCAAGCAGGCACTGCCACAAACCGATCGTCCTGGCCACACTCGAAGCCCGGATGACATTCGACTACCCTACGCGCGTCCCGGCCCGCCCCCTGCGCTGATGTACGGACTCGTCCGCCCCTTCCTGTTCGCGCTCGATCCGGAATTCGCCCACGGTCTGGCCCTGCAGACCATCGAGGCGACCTGGCGCAGCGGCGCGCACCACTTGCTGGCGCGCAAGCCGCCGCGGCTGCCGACGCGGGTGTTCTGGCGGCTGTTCGAGAACCCGTTCGGACTGGCCGCGGGGATGGACAAGAACGGTGCCCACGTGGATGCCCTGCTCGCGCTGGGCTTCGGCTTCGTCGAGGTCGGCACCACCACGCCGCGGCCGCAGCCTGGCAATCCCAAACCGCGCATGTATCGCTTGCCGGATCAACAGGCGATCATCAACCGGCTGGGCTTCAACAACGAGGGCGTGGACGTGCTGGTGAAGAACGTCTCGCGCGCGCGCCGCAAGGGCATCGTGGGCATCAACATCGGCAAGAACGCGGATACGCCCAACGAAAACGCGGTGGACGATTACCTGTTCTGCCTGGAACGCGTGTATCCGGTCGCCGATTACGTCACCGTCAACATCTCCTCGCCCAATACCAGCGGCCTGCGCGACCTGCAGCAGGACGAACCGCTGCGTGCGCTGGTCGGTCGTCTGCGCGAAGCGCAGGAAAAGCTGCGCAGCCAGCACCGCAAGGACACCCCGCTGCTGGTCAAGATCGCACCCGACCTGGAAGACGCGCAGCTCGATTCGCTGGCGCGGGTGCTGCTGGACGCCGGGGTCGAGGGCATCGTCGCCACCAACACCACGATCTCGCGCAAGGCGATCGCCGGCCACAAGCTGGAAGGCGAAGCCGGCGGTCTGTCGGGCAAACCGCTGTACCAGCGATCCAACGCCGTGCTGTCGCGACTGCGCGCGCGGGTCGGCGAGAAGATTCCGCTGATCGGCGTGGGCGGCATCCTCAGCGGCGGCGATGCAGTGGCCAAGTCGGTCGCCGGCGCGACCTTGCTGCAGTGCTACACCGGGCTGATCTATCGCGGCCCCAACCTGATTCACGAATGCGTCAGCGCGTTGCGTGCGCGCCGCGAAGGCTCGGTGTGATGGGCACGCTGCGGCTGCAGGAAAACGCGCCGCTGGCCGCACGCAACAGCTTTCGGGTTGCGGCGACGGCGCCGCTGCTGGCGCAGGTACGCGACCACGCCGGCCTGCAGGAGCTGCTCGGCTTCGAATCGATCCGCCGCGGCCCGCTGCTGGTGCTGGGCGAGGGCAGCAACGTTCTGCTCGCGGGCGATCCGGAGGGCCTGGTCGTCCAGCTGGACTTGCGCGGCATCTATCGGCTCGGCGAGGACAGCGACGGCGTGCGCGTTCGCGCCGAGGCCGGGGTCGTCTGGAACGACTTCGTCAACTGGAGTCTGGGCCATCGTCTGGAAGGGCTGGAGAACCTCGTCCTGATTCCGGGCCTGGTCGGCGCCGCGCCGATCCAGAACATCGGCGCCTACGGGGTGGAAGTCGGCGAGTTCATCCTCGCGGTGGAGGCCTTCGATCGTGCCAGTGGAACGGTCCAGCGCCTCGACCGCGCGGCCTGCGACTTCGGCTATCGCGACAGCGTGTTCAAGCGCGAGCCCGATCGCTGGCTGGTGATCGCCGTGGAGTTTCTTCTGCCGCGCCGACACGCGCTCAAGCTGGACTACGCCGGCATCGCCGAGGAGCTGGACCGGATGGGCCTGGGCGAGCCGTGCGCCGCATACGTGGCCGAGGCGGTGATCCACCTGCGCAGCCGCAAGTTGCCCGACCCGGCGGTGATCGGCAATGCCGGCAGTTTCTTCAAGAACCCGCAGGTCGCTGCCGCTTCCGCCGCGGCTCTGCACGCCGAGCATCCACAATTGCCGGTGCACCCGGGCACCGAGGCGTCCTTGCGCAAGCTCTCGGCCGCCTGGCTGATCGACGCCTGCGGCTGGAAAGGCCACCGCGACGGCGATGCCGGGATCTCCGATCGGCATGCGCTTGTGCTGGTCAACCACGGCCACGCCAGCGGTGCGCAACTGCTCGGCCTCGCGCGCAAGGTTGCCGCGTCGGTGCACGAACGTTTCGGGGTGATGCTCGAACCCGAGCCGCGGATCATCGGCGCGGTCTGGTGAGCCAGGCCACCGCGAACGCGCCCAACCATTTTCTGCGCGCGGCGCTGCTGATGCTCGCCAGCACTGCCTGCTTCGGCGCGATGGCGCTGACCATCAAGGTCGCCGCGCGTTCGCTGTCCGCCTTCGAGATCGCGTTTTTCCGCAACGTCTTCGGCCTGCTGGTGCTGTTGCCGATCCTGCTGCATGGCAAGGCACCGCTGCGCACCCGGCAACTGCCGCGCTACGTGCTGCGCAGTGCGATCGGCATCGGCTCGATGCTGTGCGGCTTCTGGGCGATCGGCCACCTGCCGCTGTCGCAGGCGATCGCATTGAGCTATTCCACGCCGCTGTTCGTCACCATCTTCGCGGTGATCTGGCTCGCCGAAAAGGTCCGCAAGCGGCGCTGGGCGGCGGTGATCGTCGGCTTCATCGGCGTGCTGGTGGTGGTGCGGCCGGGCACTGCCGGGTTCTCGGCCGGCTCGCTGGTGGCGCTGCTGGCCGCGGTGCTCGCCGCATTGGTGGCGATCCAGATCAAGCAGCTCTCGCGGATCGACGCCCCTGACACCATCGTGTTCTACACCTACCTGTTCTGGGTGCCGATGTCGCTGGCGGCGGCGCTGTTTGCCTGGCACTGGCCGCAGCCTGCCCTGTGGCCGTGGCTGGTCGCGACCGGGGTATTCGGCACCGTGGCGCAACTGTTGTGGACGCGCGCGCTGCGGCTGGGCGATGTCTCGGCCTTGCAGCCGATCAGCTTCATGCAACTGCCGATGGTCGCGGTGGCTGGCTGGCTGTGGTTCGGCGAGGTCATCGACCGCTGGACCGCGCTGGGCGCGGCGGTCATCTTCGTCGCCACCTTCTACATCGCCCACCGCGAGGCGACCTTGTCGCGACAAAATGCGACATGCGCGCCAATGGAGGCGGCCAAGCCGGGCGAGTGAGGCCAGCGGCCACTTCAGCCGTAGCGACGTTCCACGTAGGCGTCGATCACCGCCACGAACTCGGCGGCGATGTGCTCCCCGCGCAGCGTCATCGCCTTCGCGCCGTCGATGAACACCGGCGCGACCGGCGCCTCGCCGGTGCCCGGCAACGAGATGCCGATGTCGGCATGGCGTGATTCACCGGGGCCGTTGACCACGCAGCCCATCACCGCCAGGGTGAGGTTCTCGGCGCCGGGACGGCTGATCTTCCACTCCGGCATCTTCGCGCGCACGTGCTCCTGCACGGTCTTGGCCAATTCCTGGAAAAACTCCGAGGTGGTGCGGCCGCAGCCCGGGCAGGCGGTGACCAGCGGCGTGAACGCGCGCAGGCCCATGGTCTGCAGCAGCTCCTGGGCGACGATCACCTCCTGCGTCCGCGACGCGCCCGGCTCGGGGGTGAGCGAAATGCGGATGGTGTCGCCGATGCCTTCCTGCAGCAGCACCGCCAGCGCCGCGGTGGAGGCGACGATGCCCTTGCTGCCCATCCCGGCTTCGGTCAGGCCCAGGTGCAGGGCGTAGTCGCAGCGCGCGGCGAGGTCGCGATACACCGCGATCAATTCCTGCACGCCCGAGACCTTGCACGAGAGCACGATCCGGTCCTTGCCCAGTCCCAGTTCGCCGGCGCGCTGCGCCGAGTCGAGCGCCGAGCGGATCAGTGCCTCGCGCATCACCCGCGGCGCGTCCCAGGGCTCGGCGCGCAGGCGGTTCTCGTCCATCAACTGCGCTGCCAGCGCCTGGTCGAGCGAACCCCAGTTGACGCCGATCCGTATCGGCTTGTCGTAGGTGAGCGCCAGTTCGATCAAGGTGGCGAACTGCACGTCGCGCTTGCGACCGAAGCCGACGTTGCCGGGATTGATGCGGTACTTGGCCAGCGCCTGCGCGGCGGCCGGCTCACGCGTCAACAACTGATGGCCGTTGTAGTGGAAATCGCCGATCAACGGCACCTCCACCCCCATCATCGCCAACTTGTCGCGGATCCGCGGCACCGCCGCGGCGGCCTCGGGGGTGTTGACCGTGATCCGCACCAGCTCCGAGCCGGCGCGCCACAGCTCGGCGACCTGCTTCGTGGTGGCGGCTACGTCGGCGGTGTCGGTGTTGGTCATCGACTGCACCACGATCGGCGTATCGCCGCCCATCGTCACCTTGCCGACGCGTACCGTCCGCGCGGAGCGACGCGCGGCGGGACCGAAAATCTCTGGCATGCAACGACTCCGGGAGAAAGGCCCCCATTGTAATCCGCGTGACCGGATGGCCCGCCGCGCAACGGCCGCTCGTCGATCGACGGACTGGATCGGCGGGTTGCGGGGCTTGCCTGAGTGGTTCAGGCGCCGGCGAACGCTGGCCGGACGTCGGGGCAAACGATGCAGTCCTTCAAGGCGTTCGCTGCACCGTCGCATGGCGGCGGCCCCAGATGGCCCTGCCACCTGACATCGAGCACGGCCGGCGGGCGCGACCTTCCGTTTGCCCGGGGGCGGCAGGCCCAATGGAATCAGGATCGACGGTCGATACGTTCTCTGGCGGCGTCGATGCGCTGCAGCGCCTGGCTGCGGCCGGCGAGGTAGATCGTGTGTTCGATCGAGGGCGAGACTTGCGTGCCGGTGATTGCCACCCGCAGCGGCTGGGCAATCTTGCCCATTCCCAGGCCAAGCAACCCCGCGGTATCGGCCAGGACGGCATGGATGTTTTCGGGGGTCCAGTCAGGCAACTCGGCGAGACGACCACGCACGGCCTCCAGTGGCAGGGCAGCGGCGGGCGTCAGGTGCTTGGCGACTGCCGCCGGGTCATGCTCCCGCAGCGGCTCGAACCACACCTTCGCGCGTTCGGCCATCTCCTTGAGGGTGTGCACGCGATCGCGCAGGGCGATCACCAGATCGATCGCCGCCGGCCCCTCGGCGAGGTCGTAGCCGGCCTGGCGCAGATGCCAGTCCAGATGCCTCGCGACTTCCGCGGGGTCGTCGGTTTTCAGATACTGCTGGTTGAGCCAGCGCAGCTTCTCGGTGTCGAAACGCGCTGCGCTGTGGTTGACGTCGGCGATGTCGAACAGTTCGATCATCTGCGCGATCGAGAAGATCTCCTGGTCGCCGTGCGACCAGCCCAGCCGCACCAGATAGTTGAGCACCGCGTGCGGCAGATAGCCGTCGTCACGGTATTGCATCACGCCTACCGCCCCGTGGCGCTTGGACAGCTTCTGGCCGTCGGCGCCGAGGATCATCGGCAGGTGCGCGAAGGTTGGCGGGGTCGCGCCGAGCGCGTGATACACGTTGATCTGGCGCGGGGTGTTGTTGACATGGTCGTCGCCGCGGATGACCTCGGTCACGCCCATGTCGATGTCGTCCACCACCACCGCGAAGTTGTAGGTGGGAAAGCCATCCGAGCGCACCAGCACGAAGTCGTCCAACTCGGCATTGGCCCATTCGATGCGGCCCTTGACCTTGTCCTCGAACACCACGCTGCCCGCATCCGGGTTGCGGAACCGGATCACGCGGTTGGGGTCGTCGCGGAAGGGCAGCTTCGCATCGCGCGCGCGGCCGTCGTAGCGCGGCTTCTCGTGCCGTTCCAGCGCGGCCGCACGCATCGCCTCCAACTCGTCCTTCGTCTCGTAGGTGTAATAGGCGTGTCCGGCGTCGAGCAGCCGTTGCGCGATGTGCCGGTAGCGATCCATGCGCGCGGTCTGGTAGATCGGGCCTTCGTCGTGATCCAGCCCCAGCCAGGCCATGCCGTCGAGGATCGCCTGCACGGCGGCGTCGGTCGAACGCTCCCTGTCGGTGTCCTCGATGCGCAGGATGAAGGTTCCGCCGCGGTGGCGCGCCTCCAGCCAGCAGTACAGCGCGGTGCGCGCGCCGCCGATGTGCAGGTAGCCGGTGGGGCTGGGGGCGAAACGGGTGCGGCAGGTCATGGCGGCGGGTCGCAAGGCATGGATCGGCGATGCGATTTGCGCAGCGCGTCGTGGGCCGGGAATTTTAAGGCAGGACGGCGGCAATGGGTGAGGGCAGCCAGGATCTGCGCAGGGCGCTCAGCGCGCGAGGAGCGGAGCCAGGACGGGTTCGAGCAAGTCCTTGCGCCACCCCTGCAGCGCGCCCTGGCGCAGGCGTGGATCGAGCAAGGCTTCAAGAATCCGCCGCGAGGCGAGGGTGCCCGGGTCGATGCCCAGTTGCCCTGCCTGCGCGGCGACCGCGTCCTGCAGTTCACGCAGCCGCTGCCTATCCGTGCCTTCGGGCGCGCTTGCCAACGGCAGCTCGCGCTCGTCGTCGGCCAGCGGTTTGATCAGCAGCTCCCACAGCTCCTCACGCATCCGCCGCGGGGCGCCGGGCGTCGCATCGAGCAGTGCCTGGAAGGCTTGCGGGGTCGCTGGCGGTTTGCGCGCCAGGGTGAGCGCGAGGGCAGGGTCGAGCACCCAGCCCTTGGGCCGGTCGCTGGCACGGGCGGCGGCTTCGCGCCAGCGCAGCAGTCGGCACAGCCGGGCCTGGGCGATGGCCGGCAGCCCCTGCGCGCCACGCACGGCCAGGTGTGGCCAGGGGTCCGGTGCGTCATCGGCAATCGTCGCTGCCAGGCGGGCTGCGTCCTGCGCGAGCCAGGGCTCGCGTCCAAGCGCCTGCAGGCGCTCCCGCAACGCGGCGTGGATCGCGTGCAGGTACAGCACGTCGTCGGCCGCGTAGTCCAGTTGCGCCGCGGACAGCGGTCGGCGCATCCAGTCCGAACGGGTCTGATCCTTGGGCAGGGTGATGCCGAGCAGGGTTTCCACCAGCTTCTGGTAACCCATGCCGGCGCCGACGCCACTCAAGGCAGCCGCGATCTGGGTGTCGAACAGCGGTGTGGGTACCGCGTCGCAGGCATGCAACAGCGCCTGCAGATCCTCGCTGGCGCTGTGCATCAGCTTGAGCACCGCGGGATCCTGCAGCAGCGGGCGCAGCGCCCGGGCCATGCCCGGGGACGTGGGATCGACCAGCAGCGCGGTGTCCTGGCCCGGCGCAGCCAGTTGCACCAGCGCCAGTTGCGGCCACCAGGTGCGTTCGCGGATGAATTCGGTGTCCAGCGCGATGGCGTCGATGCCGCGCCAGCGCGCAAGGTGTTCGGCGAGGGATTCGGGGTCTGCGATCCAGAGATGCATTCGGCAATTCGGTGGTCGGGTTGCGGCAGCGGCGACGATACCCTACCTTGCGGCTGCCTCGATGGGGTATCGGCGTGCGACGAGCAGGCCGCCATCGTCGCATCCGAACGGCGACCGATCCTGGAGCGGCGTGGGCACACCGAAATGTCGCGTGTTGTGGATGCTGGCCATCGCCGCATTGGGCGGTTGCGGGCACTCTGCGCCTCCCTCCGCGCCGCATGCGGCGTCGACGGCGCCGGCATCGACGCCTGCACCTCCACCGGCAGCGCCCAATCGTGCGGCCTTGCTGGCGGCATTGGCCGCCGAGCCGGCCCCTGCGGCGGTGGACCTGGCCCGGCCCGCGTCCGAACCGTTGCCTGCAGTGGTTCCTGTGGCGCGCCGACGGATCGCCCGTGCGCTGCGCCTTGCCCACCAGGCGCTGGCCGAAGGGCGGATCGACGAACGCCAGGCGAACCTGCTGGAGGTTGCCTCGCCGCGCGCATCGGCCGCCTCGTCGGGTGCTGCGACGCCTTCGGTCGAGGATGCGCTGGCGCTGTATCGCGGCGTGCTGGCGACCGCGCCCAAGGATGCCGTTGCCGCGCAGGGCATCGACGCGGTGGTGGCGGCGCTGATCGCGCGGGCGCAATCCGCGCTGGATCGCGAGGACGTCCTGGATGCGCAGCGCGACGCCGGCAGGGCCGCCATGCTTCGTCCGCAAGACCCTGCGCTCGTGAAACTGCAGCCGGCACTGGCCACGGCGTGGAAGGTCGCCGGGCTCATCGAGCGCGGTCGCCGGCTGGAAAGCGTTGGTGCCTTCATTGCGCCACGCGTGGACAACGCCGCCAGCGCCTATCGGCATGCCTTGGCGCTGAACCCTTCCAGCGACGCCGCCAAGGCCGGACTGCAGCGCGTGGAGGCCGGCTTCCTCGCCCGCGCACTGGCCTTCGCCCATGCCGCCAACTATGACGACGCCCTGCGCCAGTTGGAGCAGGCAAGGCGGGTACAGGGCGGTTCGGCGCAGATCGCCGCGGCAAGTGCCAGCGTGGCGGAGATCCGCCAGCGCCATGCGCAGTTGCTGGCCGCGCAGGCCGACGTGGCACTGGATGCCGGCGACGCCGATCGCGCGGTACCGCTGCTGCGGCGGATTCGGCAGATTTTGCCGGGGTCACCGCTGATCGACAGAATCCGCACGCGCATCAACAACGTGCGGCTGTACGGTCGGCATCTGCCAGGGCAGGTCTTCACCGATGCGTTGTCTGCCGGAGGGCGTTCGCCGGAGATGGTGGTGATTCCGGTCGGACGCTTCGAGATGGGCTCGGACGAGGGCACGCCGGATCATCGCAGCGAGGAGGGGCCGCCGCGCGGGATCGCGTTCACCCATGGCTTTGCGATGTCGCGCACCGAGATCACGGTCGAACAATTCGGTCGGTTCGTGAAGGCCACCCGCTATCGCACCGATGCGGAGCGACGTGGCGACTCGATGGTGTACGTCGACACCCAGGGACGCCTGGTCGCACGCCCTGGCGTGAGTTGGCGCGACGATCACCTCGGCCGCCCTGCCGCAGCGCAGATGCCGGTGGTGCACGTGTCGTGGAACGATGCCCAGGCCTACACGATCTGGTTGTCGAGCCAGAGCGCCAGGCTGTATCGGTTGCCGACCGAAGCCGAGTTCGAGTACGGGCTGCGCGCCGGCAGCCAAACCGAATACCCGTGGCCGGGCAAGCGCCCGCCTCGCAACGTCGGCAACCTCGCCGGTGCCGACGCCTCTCCGGGCGGGCGCCACTGGGGCGACGCCTTCGCCGGCTACGCCGACGGTTATTGGGGTCCGGCGCCGGTGGGGAAGTTCGCGCCCAACGCCTTCGGGCTGTACGACATGGTCGGCAACGTCGCCGAGTGGGTGCAGGACTGCTGGCACGACAGCTACCGGCGCGCACCCGACGATGCCAGTGCCTGGGTCAATCCCGGTTGCAAGCAGCGGGTCGTGCGCGGTGCGTCGTGGGCGAGCGCGCCCGCACAGGCACGCGCGGCCTGGCGGGGGCATGCCGATGCCACGGATGGCAGCGCGCGGGTCGGCTTCCGGGTGGTGCGGGAGTTGTAGGCGAGGACCGCAGTCCGGCGTCAGGAACTCATGAACAACCCGCCGTTCACCGGGATGTTGGCACCGGTGATGAAGCCGGCGTCCTCGGCGGCGAGGAAGCCGACAGTGCGCGCGATTTCCGAAGGCTTGCCCAGACGCCCGACCGGCACCGAGGCAATGATCTTGTTGCGCACGTCCTCCGGCACCGCCATCACCAGCGCGGTCTCGCAGTAGCCCGGCGAGATCGAGTTGACGGTCACGCCCTTGCTCGCGACCTCGCGCGCCATCGCCATGGTGAAACCGTGCATCCCGGCCTTGGCTGCCGAGTAGTTGGTCTGCCCGAACTGGCCGGTCTGCCCGTTCACCGAGCTGATGTTGATGATCCGCCCGTAGCCGCGCGCCAGCATGCCGTCCACCGCATTGCGGCACATGTTGAACACGCCGTCCAGGTTGATCCGCAGCACGTCGTTCCACTGCGAGCGTTCCATCTTGCGCAAGGTGCCGTCGCGGGTGATGCCGGCGGCGTTGACGAGGATGTCCACGGCGCCATGCTCGGCTTCGACCGTCTTCACCACGTCGGCGCAGGAATCGAAGTCGCTCACATCGCCAGGCACGAAGTGGATGTCCAGGCCTTCCACATCCTTGACGAACGAGGCCACACGTTCAGTGCGGGCGGCCAGGTCGGTTGCCACCACGGTATTGCCCGCCTTGGCGAGCTGCTTACAAATTTCCGTGCCCAGACCGCCGATGCCGCCGGTCACCAGTGCTACGCGCTTTTTCATGGGATGAACTGCCTCCGGGCTGGGTTGCGTGGCGTGGCCGTTGAGTGTTGCGGCGCACAAAACCTGCCGAAGATTAGTCCCGGCGCAAGACCGCGTCAATGTGCCCGCGGGCAGATCGGATCAGCGCGTGCGTGTCTTGTGACCGCTGCCCGGTTTTGGCGGCTCGGCGGCGTTGCCCATGGTGCCGAGCAGCCCCTGCTGGAAGGACTTCCACAGGTCCATGTTGCGCTCGGTGAGCTGGTTGAGCATGCTCCACGGCGTTTGCCCGATCAGGCTGTTGAGCTGGCTGCGGAACTGCTGCTGCTGCTCGATGAACATCTGCATGCTGCGCTCGAGATAGCTGCCCATGAAGCCCTGCAACGAGTCGCCATAGAAGCGGATGATCTGGCTGAGCAGCTCGGTGGACAGCATCGGCTGGCCGTCGTCCTCGTGCTCGGAGATGATCTGCAGCAGCACCGCGCGGGTGAGGTCGTCGCCGGTCTTGGCGTCGCGCACCTCGAAGGTCTCGTTGTCCACGATCAGCTGGCGGACATCCTCCAGCGTGATGTAGCTGGAGATCTCGGTGTCGTACAGACGCCGGTTCGGGTACTTCTTGATGATGCGGACCTGGGCCATCGTGATCGGCTTCCATGGCTTTGCTGCACAGCAGCGGATGCAGCATGGCGCAGCATCGTGGCGGTTGCAAGCTGCCGCGGACGGGTGACAGCGAGGCCGCGGTGCGCCGGCTGCGCGTGGGCAGGGGCCTGGAGGCGTGGCGCGGAGGGTCAGCCGCGATGGGCCGTCGTCGGCTTCGACGCCGCCAGCGGCAGGGTCAGCACCACCACGTAGCGGCCGTCCTCCATCCGCGTGTGCAGGCGGTCTCGGTGCAGCGGGTCCAGCGCACGCACGCGCTCGCGCACCGAGGCCAGCCCGACCCGATGCCCATCCACGCCCGCCGCCTGGTCCGGTGGCACGTCGTTGCGGACGGTGATGCTCAGCTCGCCGGCTTGCGCCTGCAACCGGATGTCCACCTGGCCACCGTGCGCGCAAGGTTCGATGCCGTGGCGGATGGCATTCTCGACCAGTGGCTGGATCGAAAGTGCCGGGATCGGCACGTCCGGCAAACCGTCCGGCACGTCCCAGCGAATCCGCAGGCGTTCGCCGAAGCGCAGGGACTCGATTTCGAGGTAGCGTCGCGCCAGCGCCAATTCTTCGGCCAGCGGGATCACCCGCGGGCCGGCGAGGGCGGCGCGGAACAGGTCGGCCAGGTCGAGCAGGACGCGTTCGGCTTCCTCGGGTCGGGCGTGCACCAGGGCCGCGCCGGTGTTGAGCGTGTTGAACAGGAAATGCGGCTGGATCCGGGCCTGCAGGGCTTCCAGCTCCGATTGCTTGGCTTGCAGTGCCATCTGCCGGGCATGCCAGTAATTCTGGAATGCCGCCAGCGCCAGCAGGCCGACGGTCAGGGCCAGCCCGGTCAGGCGAAGGATGAATCCGGGATCGGTGCGCTCCGGCCAGGGGTAACCGGTGCGGAGGACGAAACTGGCGGCCGTGCCCACGATCCAGGTATTGGCCAGCAGCAAGGCCAGTGACAGCCAGGCAATCGTCGGCGGGCGCCAGCGCGCCAGCCGTCGTCGTGCCAGATAGAGGCAGCCGACGGTGAGCACGGTGATCCACTGGATCACCAGCGAGGCCAGTCCGAAATACATCCAGCGGTCGCCGCCGGCGTACGGCGCAAGTGCCAGCACCAGCGCCAGGCCCTCGCCTGCCAGCACGATCGAGATCAGCGCGGGGGCCTGCCAGAGCGCATCCAGAGGGTGGGTCGGGGCGGGCAGGGGACGTGCCGGGGGCATGGCCGCCATGATGCCTTGCCGTGGCGAGGTGGCGCCATTCGCCTTGCCGACCGCGGGCGGGTTGAGCAGGGTGACCGCGCGCGCCCGCCCTGCGCTGACGGGACGTTCGCTGAAGGCGGCCGGTAGCGGAGATGGCGGCTCCGGCGCAGGCGCTGGCGTGATCGACGCTGACGCGCAATACTCCGCGGCTGGGGCGTGGGATGGCGTTGTCCGGCAACTCGGGCCGTACATGCCCCGGATCGTTCCGCTGGTCGGTCGGCGCTTGCCAGGCCGCCGACTCGAATCCTACTGTTGCCGCGACCCGTCGGAGGGCTACCGTGTCTTTGCCATCGAACCAGATGTCAAGTCGAGTGCCACCGCGGCACCAGGCGATGCAGGGCTTCACGCTCATCGAGTTGATGTTCACCGTGCTGGTGGGTGCCCTCCTGCTGGCGCTGGCGGTGCCGAGCTTCGATGCAGCCATGAACTCCGGGCGCGTCAGCGGCCAGGCCAACGAACTGGTCGCCACCCTGCAACTGGCGCGGATGGAAGCGATCCGCCGCAACGCGAGGGTGGTGGTGTGCCCGAGCGTCAACGGCACCAGTTGTGCCGGCGCCACCGCCAACTGGACCGGCTGGGTGGCGTTCGTCGATGACGGCGGCTTCAGTCAGAACTGGGCCGCAGGCGTTGCCTCCAACGCCAACAATGGCACGGTCAATGCCAACGAGACGGTGCTGCGGTCGGGTCTGGTTCCAGGCAACGTCACCGTGACCGCCAGCGCTGCCGTCGCGGGCGTCACCGGTGGCGCGATCATCTTCCGCCCGGACGGGTTGGCGCGTGACAACGCCGGCGCACTGCTCAACGGGCGGCTTGGCGTGTGCGTGGCGACCACGCACCCGCAGGAAAACGCGCGCAACGTGATGATCAACAGCGGCGGCCGGTTCGCCGTGGAGCGCGCGGTCAATGCGACCTGCGCGGCGCCGAACGACACCAACACCTGATGCCGCGAGGCCGCGCATGAACAGCCAACCCTCATTCCCGTCCGGCTCGAAGGTCGCGCAACGCGGCATGTCCTTGCTGGAAGTCCTGATCGCGGTGCTGATCCTGGGCATCGGCGTTCTCGGTATCGCCGCCATGCAGGCCTATGCGCTGCGCAACAGCCAGAGCTCGATGCAGCAGAGCCAGGCGGTGATCGCATCCAGCTCGATCCTCGACTCGGTTCGCGCCAATCCCACGGGTACCTACAACCTCACGATGGCATGCACGCCACCGTCGGCCGGTGCCACGGTGGCCAGCAATGACCTGCACGACTGGATCACCGGTCTGCAGACCTCGATCGGCCCCAGTGCCTGCGGCTCGATCGCCTGCAACGGCAACGTCTGCACGGTGAACGTGCAGTGGACCGATAGCGCCGATTCGGCGCAGCCGACCCAGACCGTCGTCATGCAGAGTCGCATCCAATGAACACAATCGCCGCTCCCACCGCCCGCATCGGGCGAAATCTCCAGGCCGGTCTGAGCCTGATCGAGCTGATGGTTGCGATGCTGCTCGGGTTGCTGGTCGCCGGCAGCGCGGTGGCGATTTTCGCTTCCAATCGCAACGCCTATTCGGCCACCGAAAGCATGGGCCGGATCCAGGAAAACGCCCGCCTGGCCTATGAGCTGATGGCGCGCGACCTGCGCGAGGCCGGTGGCACGCCGTGCGCGCGCAACGTGCCGATGGCCAACGTCACCAGCGGCACCAACTGGTGGCAGTCGTGGGGAAACGGCAGCTTGACCGGTTACGACGTGGGGTCTGCGGCGCCAACCGGCGCGCCGGCCAACATGACCACCAAAGGGGACGCCGTGGTCGCACTGGAGGCAGACGACAGTCCGATGTCGGTGGTCTCCCACAACAATTCCGGTGGCAGTTTCAAGCTCAACGTCGCGCCTGGTGCGATCAGCCCGAGGGACCTGGTGGTGGTATGCGATTTCCGCCAGGGCAGCATGTTCCAGGTCGCCGCCGGTGGCGTGAACATGGCGACCCATACGGTCAGCTATTCGCAGAGCGGGCTGAACTGCACAAAGGACCTGACCTATCCGGTCACCTGCGGGTCCGGCAAGCCCGGCGTGCTTTACGGCAATACCGCCATGCTTGGCCGCCTGCGGGCGGTGGCGTGGTACATCCGTGACAATGGCCACGGTGGCACCTCGCTGTATCAATCGCAGCTGGGCAGCAACGGCGTGGTTGCCGATCAGGAGATCGTCGAGGGCGTCACCGGCATGCAGGTGCGCTACCTGGTCGGCGGCGGGACCGCCTACGTCACCGCTGGGGCGGTCGGCGCGGCCAACTGGGCGAATGTCACCGCGGTGCGCGTCACCCTGACCATGCAGGGTGGTCTGAGTCAGGAGCACACCTCCACCACCGGTTTCGGCGCGCTCTCGCGCACCCTGGTGCAGACCATCTCCCTCCGGAACCACCAGTCATGAGCACTCCCACTTCCGCTCACGCCCCGTCCGCCCAGCGTGGCGCCGCCCTGATGGTGGTGCTGGTGCTGCTGGTGATCATGACCCTGCTCGGTTTGGCCAGCCTGCGCGGCACGCTGATGAACCAGCGCATGAGCGCCAACACCTATGAGCGCAACATCAGCCTCCAGGCGGCCGAGTCGGCACTGCGCGAAGGCGAGGCGGTCGTGGCCGCGGGCACGTTGCCGTCCAGCTCTTTCACCTCGTCGTGCACCGGCGGCTTGTGCTCGCAACCGGTTCCCGCCGTCGGCACCGCCGATCGCTGGGCACAGCCGACCTTCGCGGCGTGGCAAAACGGAACCACGTTGGCCAGCGACGCCAACATGACCCCGCAATATTTCATCGAGTTGATGGGCACGGCGCCGAACTGGCCGGGCTGTGACCAGGAAGTCCCGATGAACCCCAATTGTCTCACCCCGCGGTACCGCATCACTGCGCGCAACCTGAATCCTGCAGCGGCAGGCAACGGCGACCGCGCGCTGGTGGTGTTGCAATCCAACTATGCCTCTGCACTGCCATCGCCCTGACGGGCAAGGAACTGCCATGAAACGCCGCAACGCCCCCGCGCGCCTGTCTGCCGCCCGTCACCACCTTCTGGTCGCTCTGGCCGGATTTGCCTGCACCGTACCGGCACTGGCAAACGTTTCGATCCCCAATGCCCCGCTGCAGAGTGGATCGAGCATCCCACCCAACGTCTTGCTGGTGATGGACGACTCCGGTTCGATGCACTGGCGTTACATTTACGTGCACGACTCCGATGGCTCGCTGCCCCAGATCAACCTGCCCGCCGGCGTCGACGGCAGCAGCAGTGCCAAGACGAGCACCACCACTGGCATCGAAAAGAGTGACGACAACTTCTCTGGCTGCAACATCTGCGTGGTGGTGGGCGACAACAGCAGCTCCAACGGCGGCTACAACGCGACCAAATACATGGTGGAAAAGACCTCGTCCACCAACTCCCTGTATTACAACCCGAAGGTGGCCTACGTACCGTGGAGCTATCCCGACGGCACCCTGGACGGCAATGCAGATTACACCAAGGTGTCCAACGACCATCAGTATGCGGATTATTCCTATACCGGCCCAGGCGGTACCTCGATCGACCTGCACAGCACGGATAGCGGCACCGCCAGTGGCACGGCCAGATACGCAAACCTGAGCAATTACATCGTCACGTATTACGTCATCAAGGCGCCCAGGTTCGACCGCCACGACGCGATGAACTATTACCGCTACCAGATCCTCAAGGATGGCACGATCTGGCGCAGCGAGCTGGCGCAGACCAACACTGGCAACACCGCCGGCAAGGGTTGCAATGACTCGAACGGTGCCGCTGGCACCGTCGACTGGCGCAATTGCACCCAGGACACGCCTACCGGGCGCAGCGAAGCCAATGAGCGGCAGAACTTCGCCAACTGGTATACCTACTACGAGACCCGCACCAAGACCGGCAAGGGCGGCTTGACGGCAGCTTTCGCCAGCCTGGCGTTTGCGCCTCGCGTGGGCTACCGCACGATCCATGATCGAAACAATATCGACATTCCCGTCGGCGTTGACGATGGCCTGTTCGAGGACAAGGCCGCATCCGCATCGCCCGTCACGCCAGCGGTCAACAACAAGACCAACTGGTACAAGGCGGTCGTTCAGGCGATCGCCAGCAGCGGCACCCCGTTGCAGGTTTCGCTCGACAATGCAGGCAAGTATTACCAGAAAACGTCCAGCAGCGGTCCGTACGGGCCGGAGTCCGGCACGGCGCAGTTGTCGTGTCGGCAGAACTTCACCATCCTGACCACCGACGGCTACTGGAATACCAGCACCGTCGGCGGCACGGTCGGCAGTTCAGACAATGCCGAGCCTTCTCCATTCGGATCCGCTTACAGCAATACGCTGGCGGACGTGGCGTATTACTACTGGAAGAACGACCTGCGTCCCGACCTGCTCAACAAGGTGGGAACCTCATCGACCGACGCTGCAAACTGGCAGCACATGACCACGTTCACCATCTCCATCGGTCTGCGTGGCACGCTGGATCCGGCGACCGTGTTGTCCGACATTGCCAGCAATACGCCGGTCACCTGGCCCAAGCCGATCATGGATACGGTGACGACCGTCGATGACCTTTTTCATGCAGCCATCAACGGTCACGGCCAGTTCGTGGTTGCCTCCGACCCGGTGACGTTCACCAACGCGCTCAAGAGTGCGCTGTCGGCAATCCAGCAGACCTCCAGTACATCGGCCAACGTGTCCGTCACCGGTGCCCGGCTCGTTGCCGGCACCCAGTTGTTTGCATCCACGTTCACGACCGGCGCATGGACCGGCGACGTGCTCGCCTTTCCGATCGACACCTCGGGCAACATCGGGCTCACACCGAACTGGCAGGCCTCGAAACAGATTCCCGCGTATTCGACTCGCAAGATCTTCACCTGGATCCCTGGGTCCGGCGTTGGAACCACGTTCCCGTCCGGGGCGCAAAGTGCCGGGCTCGGTGGTCCTCTCGCGGTGCGATACATCGAGGGCGACCAGAGCAAGGAACAATCCAAGGGTGGTGCGTTCCGCAACCGCAGCTCGGTCCTGGGTGACCTGATCGACTCCTCGCCGGTTTATGTGCCCGGCGACACGGCGACGAGCACGCCGGCGATGGTGTACGTCGGCGGCAACGACGGCATGTTGCATGCCTTCAATGCCGCTACGGGTGTCGAGGTTTTTGCCTACATCCCGGGTGGCATCAGCGTTCCTGACCTGAAGGCGCTGACTGACCCCAACTACGTCCATCAGTACTATGTGGATGGCGCCATCGCGGTGTCCACCAAGGATCAAACCAAGACCAGCACCGATCCGACCGGCAAGAACATCCTGGTCGGCTTGCTCGGCCGTGGCGGCAACACGGCGTACGCGCTGGACGTGAGTGATCCAAACACGTTCGGTGCCAGCGACGCGTTGTGGGAGTATTCGGACGCCGACATGGGCAATGCGTTGGGTAACCCGATCATCACCCGGGTCAATACCAACGGCGGCGACCCGGCGGTGATCGTCGGCAACGGGTACAACAGCAGCGCCGGGCATGCCCTGTTCTATGTTCTGAACATCCGTACCGGCGCGCTGATCAAGAAGCTCGACACCTTGGCCGGCGACACCTCGGCCAACAGCAACGGCATGGGCACGCCCAAGGGCTGGGACGCCGACCACGATGGAACGGTGGACTTGCTCTACGGTGGCGACCTGCTCGGCAACGTCTGGGAGTACGATGTCTCCGACTCCAACGCGAACAACTGGAAGCCGGTTTACGGCACCACCGCCGCTCCGCAGCCGCTGTTCGTCGCCAAGGATGCGGGCGGCAACCGCCAGCCGATCACGGGCGGCTTCACGATCGGCCTGAATCCGGCGGACTTCAGCCGCTGGGTGTTCTTCGGCACCGGCCGGTATCTGACCAACGCCGATCCCGACGACCTCAGCGTACAGACGTGGTACGGACTGAAGGACGCCGGCCCGACCTCCGGCGGCGCGACCCAGATCACCGGCCGCAGCGTGCTCAAGCAGCGCTCGATCGTCGCCGAGGCCGTGGTGAACGGCTCCGAGGTGCGCGCCTTCGGCGCGGCGACCTCCGGCGACATGGCTGGCTACCTTGGCTGGTACGTGGATCTGAAGGATCCGACCGCACGTGGCGAGCGCATGGTGACCGACAGCCAGTTGATCGGCAATGTGCTGATCGCGTCGAGCATCATCCCGTCGAAGGATCCCTGTGACGTCGGTGGGTCTGGCTTCGTCAATGCGATCGACCCATTCACCGGCGGTGCATTGACCGACCCGTTCTTCGACCTCAATGGCGATGGCGCGTTCGGCGCTGGCGACACCATCACCGGACCAGGCGGTCAGTTGGTCGCCGGTTCGATTGATCCTGGTGTAGGCATGCCGGGCCAGTTCAGCTACATCGGCGGGCCCGGTGGTGGCTTGTTCGGCAGCGGATCGAAGGGCACGCCCACGAAGCTGCCGACGCCTCCGCCGACCAACTCCGGCCGCATCTCGTGGCGTGAAATCCTGATCGGGAATTGATCCTCATGAGCAGTCAATCCAGCTTGTTTGCCGGAACAGCAGGCGCGCAGGGATCGCCAGCCCAGCGGGGCTTTACCCTGATCGAGCTGATGATCGTGGTGGCCGTGATCGCGGTGCTGACGGTGATCGCGATCGCGTCCTACGATTGGGCCACCACCAAGACCAGGCGCAAGGAAGCCGCATCGTGCATCGAGCAGGGCGCGCAGTACATGGAGCGTTTCCATGCCACCAATCTGCGCTACGACAAGACCATTGCCGGTGTTGCGGTCGCGCTTCCCAATCAGTGTCCTGCTGACTTGGCCACGTATTACACCGTGTCCGTGTCGGCCGTCGCGGCGACAACCTATACCCTGCAGGCGGTTCCGATCGGCACTCAGGCTACGCGCGATACGGCGTGCGGTACCTTGAGCATGAACCAGACCGGCACCAAGGCAGCCAGCGGCGGCGGCAGCGAATGCTGGTAACGGCGGTTCGGGCAGAAGCGAACGGACGTTTCGCTTGGTTGGCACATTGGTTCCGCGGTCTGAGTCAAAAGACGCGGAAGCTGAGGTTGGGGGCGGGTTTGACCGACGTGGCCCAAGGGATTGGCCTCACAAGCGCAGATCTGGCGTGCCTGCGGGCGGGTGGCCGCGGGCATTGAAATTTCGCGCATGCGGATGCACGGAAACCTGGTGCCTCGGAATCACTTCGCAGCACTCTGCGGCCCATCGTCGACGTCCTGGAGCAAGTGCGTGGACGATGGCGCTGAAGCGGCAGGGCCGCGAGCCTCGAAATGCGCACATGCCGCAAGCGTGGACGGAACCGACGGTCGACCCGCTCGGATTCGCTCTTTGCCACAGGGCGAGCATGCCTCCGACCATCCGCCGCGGAGGGAACACCTCTCCGTGATCTGCGACACGCTGCCTGAGTTTGACCAGGCCGCTCGACGCGCATCGCGTCGGGCGTCACCTTGCTGTTCCTGATCGCGGACGGCGGCGGCGCAATCGGCGCCGTGGGAATCGATCCTGTGCGGCGCTGTCGAAGCCGTACTCTCGCCCAAGAAAAAGGGCCGGGCTGTTAGGCCAAGCCCTTGATTTTGTTGGCGCCCGAACTTGGACTCGAACCAAGGACCCCCTGATTAACAGTCAAGTGCTCTAACCGGCTGAGCTATTCGGGCGGGCCGCGTATTGTGCAGGTGCGGCGTCGCGAGCGCAACCCTGAGCCTCTTCCAATGACACATGAGCCCGGGTGCAGTGCATTGATCGAGCACTTCATAACGCACGCGATCCGCAGCACGTGTCAGCTACGACCGCATCCTGCAAAAGCACTCCTCGCGCGCGATCACCGTCCTTTCCCGTCGAGAAATCGCGTCTTGCCTGCGTTTGCGGAAACACCGCGCACCTGCCATACTTGGCGGCCCGATGCGAGTCGGGTGTTGCACCATGGATCCGCCATCGACCGCGTCGCGGGACGGGGCGACAAGCCGGCCAGGCACGGACGGAAAGACCCAGACGCTGCGGCAACGCGGCCGACGGGCGCCCAGGCCAGTGACACAAGAACCGAAGGGACATCCCATGCCGAAGATCAGGACCAACCGCGCGGCGGCGAAGCGTTTTCGCAAGACCGCCTCGGGCAAGTACAAGTGCGGTCATGCCAACCGCAGCCACATCCTCACCAAGAAGGCGACCAAGCGCAAGCGCAACCTCCGCGGCACGATGCACGTGCGCGCCGAGGACGCCGGGCGCCTGGATCGCATGCTGCCCTATCTCTGAGGAGGACTGAACCATGGCACGAGTCAAGCGTGGTGTGATGGCGCGCCGCCGTCACAAGAAGGTCATCAGCGCCGCCAAGGGCTATTACAACGCGCGCCGCAAGGTCTACCGCGTCGCCAAGCAGGCGGTCACCAAGGCCGCGCAGTACGCCTACATCGGCCGCAAGCAGCGCAAGCGCCAGTTCCGTGCGCTGTGGATCGTGCGCATCAATGCGGGCGCCCGCCAGTTCGGCATGAGCTACAGCCGGATGATGAACGGCCTGAAGAAGGCCAACATCACTCTGGACCGCAAAGTGTTGGCGGACATCGCGGTGCACGACATCGTGGCGTTCGGCAAGCTGGCCGAACAGGCCAAGCAGGCCCTTGCCGCGTAAGTTTCGCTGTATCGAAACGACAGACGGGGAAGGGCGAAAGTCCTTCCCCGTTTTTGTTTCCTGATTGGTGTCGTGTCTCAGTAGCCGTTGAGGCTGAGACTGGCTTTGGCTCGTCATTCCCGCCTTCGCGGAAGCGCTTCACAACGGCGAAGCCGGTCAATGACGAACTGAGACTCGACGCTAATCAGGTTTTGTTTTGCCGCCCGTTCTCGCCGGCGGTCGTCTCCGAGCCGTCATCCCGGCGCAAGCCGGGATCCATCTTGACCCTGATCGTCGATCACAATGTCGAAATGGATTCCGGCTTGCGCCGGAATGACGAAATCGGTTTCTGGCCGACGACCCGAAGCCGACTCGTCCTGGGACATCGGATCCATGAACGAAATCGAAACACTCACCGGCAAGGCCCTCACCGACATCGCGGATGCCGGCACCTCCGGCGCGCTCGAACAACTGCGGGTCCAGTTGCTTGGCAAGCAGGGCAGCGTGACCGCGATGCTCAAAGCGCTGGGCGCGATGCCGGCCGACCAGCGCAAGTCCGCGGGCGAGGCGATCAATCGCGCCAAGCAGGCGATCGGCGACGCCATCGCCGTTGCACGCGGGCGGCTGGACGAGGCTGCGCTGCAGATGAGGCTGACGACCGAGCGCATCGACATCACCCTGCCAGGACGCGCTGCCACGCGCGGCAGCCTGCATCCGGTGACCCGCGCACTCGAGCGCATCGTCGGCATCTTTGCGCGGCTGGGCTACGAGGTGGCGCAGGGGCCGGAGATCGAGGACGACTGGCACAACTTCGAGGCGCTCAACTTCCCGCCGCATCATCCGGCGCGGGCGATGCACGATACGTTCTACTTTCCCGACGGGCGGCTGCTGCGCACCCACACCTCGCCGGTGCAGATCCGCGGTGCCGCCGGACGCCGTCCGCCGATCCGCCTGATCGCGCCGGGCAAGGTCTATCGCAGCGATTCGGACCAGACCCACTCGCCGATGTTCCACCAGGTCGAGGGCCTGCTGGTGGACGAAACCTCCAGCTTCGCCGACCTCAAGGGCACGCTGTCCGAATTCGTCAACGCGTTCTTCGAAACCGAGTTGCCGATGCGTTTCCGGCCCAGCTACTTTCCCTTCACCGAACCCTCGGCCGAAGTGGACATCGGCTGGTCGCGCGCCAACGGCAACACCTCCTGGCTGGAAGTCCTCGGCGCCGGCATGGTCCATCCGACCGTGCTGCGCAACTGCGGTATCGACCCCGAACGCTACACCGGCTTCGCCTTCGGCCTGGGCGTGGAACGCTTCGCCATGCTCCGCTACGGCGTGGATGATCTGCGCGCGTTCTTCGACAACGACGTGAGGTTCCTGCGGCAGTTCGGGTGAGGCGGTGATTCACCGAGCGTGACCTGAACCCTGCGAAGCGGTTCGGGACCCACGAATCCCCCTGCACCGATCACGGATCCTCCAATCACGGCACCCCACATGAAATTTCCCGAATCCTGGCTTCGCGACACCGTCCCTGTTCAGGCCACCCACGAGGCGCTGGTCGAGCGGCTCAGCGCGATCGGGCTGGAGGTCGAACACGTGGAGACGATCGGCGGCGCGCTCGACGGCGTGGTGGTGGCGCGGATCGTGGAATGCGCCAGGCACCCGGAAGCCGACCGCCTGCAGGTGTGCCGCGTCGATGCCGGCTGCGGGCAACTGCTGCAGATCGTCTGTGGCGCGCCGAATGCGCGGCCCGGGCTGGTCGCACCTCTGGCGACGCCGGGTGCGCTCATGCCCGGCGGTGCCACCATCACGTCCGCCAGGCTGCGCGGGGTGGAGAGTTCAGGGATGCTGTGCTCGGCGAAGGAACTGGGCATCGACGCCGACGCGTCCGGCCTGCTGGAGCTTGCCGACGATGCGCCGATCGGCATGCCGATCGCGACCTTCCTCGGCCTGCCCGATGCGACCATCGAGCTCAAGCTCACGCCCAATCGCGCCGATTGCTTCAGCGTTCGTGGCATTGCGCACGACGTCGCCGCCGCGTTCGGCGGACAGGTCGAGCCGCTTGCCGCGGCGCCGGTGGCGGCATCCGGCACGGCGACGATGACGGTCGAACTGAATGCCGGGGCCGCTGCGCCGCGGTTCGCCGGGCGGGTGATCGAGGGCGTGGATGCGCGCGTGCCGACGCCGCGCTGGATGGCCGAGCGCCTGCGTCGCAGCGGCGTGCGCCCGATCAGCCTGCTGGTGGACGTCACCCAGTACGTGATGCTCGAACTTGGCCAGCCGATGCACGCCTTCGATGGCGACTCCTTGCACGGGCCGGTGGTGGTACGGCATGCCCGCGCGGGTGAGATGTTGCAATTGCTGGACGGCCGCAGCGTGGCGTTGGCGCCGGACATGCTGGTGGTGTCCGACAGCCCGGAAGGCCGCGGTTCGCGCGCGGTGGCGCTGGGCGGGATCATGGGCGGCTTCGAAACCCGCGTCAGCGACGCCACGACGAAGGTCTTCCTCGAAGCCGCGCACTGGGCGCCGGCGGCCATCGCCGGGCGCAGCCGCAAGCTCGGCCTGCACACCGACGCCGGACATCGTTTCGAGCGCGGGGTCGATCCGGCGTTGCCGCCAATCGCGGTGGAACGGGCCACGCGGCTGATCGTGGACATCGCCGGCGGTACGCCCGGGCCGCTGCTCGACGTGGTGCTTGCCGATCGGCTGCCCGCGCCTGTGCCTGTGCGCCTGCGCCGGGCGCGGCTGGCGCGGGTGCTGGGAACCGCAGTGGCGGATGCCGAGGTCGAACGCATCCTGGCGGCCCTTGGGATGGCGGTGACGGCGGACGCCGAGGGCTGGGAGGTCACCCCGCCGAGCCGCCGCTTCGACATCGCCATCGAGGAGGACCTGATCGAGGAGATCGCACGCATCCACGGTTACGACGCGATCCCGGTGGCGATGCCCTCGGGCGAGATCCGCGTGGCGGCCGACAGCGAAGGGCGCGTTCCCGAAGCCGACCTGCGTCGGCAACTGGTCGCGCGCGACTTCCGCGAGGCGATCACCTTCGCCTTCGTGGATGCCGGCTTGCTCAAGGCGTGGTCGCTGGATGCCGACGCGGTGTCGCTGGCCAATCCGCTCAGCGCCGAGTTGGCGGTCATGCGCACCGCGCTCGTGCCCGGTCTGGTGCAGGCGCTGGCGCGCAACTGCGCCCGCCAGCAGTCGCGCGTGCGCCTGTTCGAACTCGGGCGGGTGTTCGCCGCCAGCCCGGAGGCTGGCGCGGCGCCGATCGAGACCCAGCGCATCGCCGCGGTTGCCTGCGGCAACGCGAGCGCCGAGCAATGGGGCACCGCCGCGCGCGCGGTGGACTTCCACGACCTCAAGGGCGATCTGGAAAGCCTGGCATCGCTTGCCGGCGCAGACGCGGATCTGCGCTTGAGCAAGGCCACGCAGCCGTGGCTGCATCCGGGGCGCAGTGCCGCGGTCTGGCAGGGCGAGCAGTGCCTTGGCTGGATCGGCCACCTGCACCCGCAATTGCTCAAGGCGCTGGACCTGGACACCGAGGTGGTGGCGTTCGAATTGGACGTCGAACCGCTGGCGCGTCGCGCCCTGGCATGCGCCAGGCCGCTGTCGCGGTTTCCGTCGGTGCGTCGGGACCTGGCGCTCGTCGTGCCGGACACGGTGTCGTGGGCGGCGATGGCCGACAGCCTGCGCGGCGCCCTCGGCGCACTGCTGCACGAGGTCCGCCTGTTCGACGTCTATCACGGCGACGGCCTCGAAGCAGGTACAAAGAGTGTGGCTATGGGCTTGATTTTGCAGGATGTATCGCGCACCCTGACAGAACAGGACGCGGACGCGACGGTGGCCGCCGCGGTCGCCGCACTCGGGCGCGACTGCGGGGCGGTGCTGCGCGGCGCCTGAACGACAGGCTCGCGCGGCAGCAAGCAGAATTTGCAAACGGTTGGCGAGAGGAAAACGATGGCACTGACCAAAGCCGAAATGGCCGAGCGCCTCTACGACGAGGTGGGCTTGAACAAGCGCGAGGCGAAGGAATTCGTCGACGCGTATTTCGACGTGCTCAGCGACACGCTCGAGCGCGGCGTGCAGGTCAAACTGTCGGGCTTCGGCAACTTCGAATTGCGCCGCAAGAACCAGCGCCCCGGTCGCAATCCGAAGACCGGCGAGGAAATCCCGATCAGCGCACGCACCGTGGTCACCTTCCGCCCTGGCCACAAGCTCAAGGAACGTGTGGACGCCCACACCGCGGCGCACGGGGCCGAGCGTGCTTGATCCTGGCAGCAATCGCGAACTGCCGGTGATCCCGGCCAAGCGCTACTTCACCATCGGCGAAGTCAGCGAGCTGTGCGACGTCAAGCCGCACGTGCTGCGTTACTGGGAAACCGAATTCGAATCGCTCAAGCCGGTCAAGCGCCGCGGCAACCGACGCTATTACCAGCGCCACGAAGTGCTGATGATTCGCCAGATCCGCAGCCTGCTGTACGAAAACGGCTACACCATCGGCGGCGCCCGCCAGCGCCTGGAAGGCCAGGTCGCGCGCGAGGAGAACAACCTGTCGGCGCAGATCATCCGCCAGGTGCGTGGCGAGCTGGAGGATGTCCTGCACCTGCTGCGCCGGCCTTGAGATTCGTCGTCGCCGGCGGCGCACCGCCGATGCCAAACACCGTATAATCGCCATCCCGCGCGCAAGGCGCGGTTCATCGCCCATGTCGGGGCGTAGCGCAGTCTGGTAGCGCACCTGCCTGGGGGGCAGGGGGTCGTGGGTTCGAATCCCGCCGTCCCGACCATCTTCGACCACGCACTCCTTGCTGGCCTTGCCGGCGCACTCAGTGCGTGGCACCGCCGGCCAACCGCAGGTCATCGGTGTGGTCCAGTGCCGCCGCGATGGCGACTGCCATGCCGTTCACCACGGTGTCCAGCGCCATGCTCGGCGCGCCGCCATGCGCTGCGGCCTGGAGCGGTAGCCACGGAATGTGGATGAAGCCGCCGCGCGTGTGCGGGCAGGTCGTGGTCAGTGCGTGCATCAACGCGAAGAACACCGCGTTGCAGACGTAACTGCCGGCGCTGAAGGACAGCTCGGCCGGAATGCCGGCCTCCTGCAACGCCGCACGCATGGCCTTGACCGGCACGCTGGCGAAGTACGCGGCCGGGGCGCCGGCGATGACCGCGGTGTCGATGGGCTGCGATCCGGCGTTGTCGGGAATCCGTGCATCGACGAGATTGATCGCCACCCGCTCGATGCTGATGCAGGCGCGCCCGCCGGCCTGACCGAGCGCCAGCACCAGCGTCGGTTGCTCGCGCGCGATCGCTTGCACCAGCACCGTGCCGGCAGCGGCGAAGGTCACCGGCAAGGCGACCGATACCACCGCATGTCCGCCGATGCTGCGACCGGCCAAGGCGCGCACCACCTCCAGCGCGGGGTTGACCCGTTCGCCGCCGAACGGTTCGAATCCGGCCAGCAGCACCGTACCCGTACTCATCGGAACGCCAGCCACGCCATCAGCACCAGATTGACCGCCAGCAGCATCAGTGCCGTGGGCCACTGCGCGCGGATCACGCCGTTGCGGTCGGGCAGTTCCAGAAGCACGGCGGGGACGATGTTGAAATTGGCGGCCATCGGCGTGAGCAGGGTACCGCAGTAGCCGGTCAGCATGCCCAGCGAGCCGACCACCGCGGCATTGGCGCCGTGGGCGTGGATCAGCAGCGGCAGGCCGATGCCGGCGGTCATCACCGGGAAGGCGGCGAAGGCATTGCCCATGATCACGGTGAACACCACCATGCCCAGCCCGTAGGCCAGCACGCAGGCCAGCGCCGACTGGGTGGGCACGACCGCCTGCACGATCTCGGCCACCGCGGTACCCACGCCGGTGGCGGCGAACACGCCACCCAGCGCGGCCAGCACCAGCGGCAGCAGAGCCGCCCAGCCGAGGGTGTCGAGCAGGCGGCGGCCTTCTTCGACGCCACGCAGGGGCGCGTCATGGGTGGTCGCCAGCGCCGCGGCAAGGGCGGCGAGGCAAGCCACGGCCAAGCCGACCAACGTGGCCGAATCGTGGCCGACCAGCCACGCCACCGAACCGCCGCCGTGTTTGGCGGCCAGTTCGGCAAGGGCGAAGACAACCGTCACCGCCGGGATCAGCAGGGCCGGCAGCAACAGCCGATGGCCCAACCGCAGCGCGTCGGCGCGGCGTGCCTCGATGGCGCGTTCGGGCAGGTGGACCCGGCGCATCAGCGGCGCCAGCAGGGCGAGGGCGACCACGCCTGCGCCAGCGAATTGCGCCGGGCGAACGTCGCCGGCGGCGTGTGCCGCCATCACCCAGCGGCCGCCGGCGAACAACAGAGCCAGCACGCCCCAGAAGCCCGCGGCGGCCCACTGGCGCTCGCGGGCATTGGCCCAGGCCGCGGCGAAGAACAACGCCGCGAGCAACCAGTACGCGTACTCAAGGCGCAGCATCGGAGCCTTCCGTGGGCGCGGGTCGGGGCGCCAGGCGGCGCTGGAACAGGACGATTCGCACGCCGTGGATGACGAACGCGGCGATCGCGGTCGGCAGCGCCCACAGCGCGATCTGCAGCGGCTCCAGATGGATGCCGTTGCTGGCGTAGAAGCCCTGGATCAACAGCACCGCACCCAATGCGATGAACACGTCCTCGCCGAAGAACAGGCCGATGTTGTCGGTGGCGGCGGCCATCGCCGCGACCTCGTGGCGGGTGGACGCGTCGAGTGCGCCATGCGCTTTCTCCGCGGCCGCCTCGCTCATCGGCGCCAGTAACGGGCGCACCGTCTGCGCCGGGCCGGCGACGCTGGTCAGGCCCAGCATGCTCAGCACCTGGCGCAGGCCGAGGTAGCCGATCAGCAGCCTGGCCAGGGTCAGGCCACGCAGGGCGCCGATCCAGCGTTGCGCGTGTTCGCGCAGCCCGGCGCGCTCGAGCACGCCGATCGCCGGCAGGGTGAGCACGAACAACATCAGCGCGCGGCTGGACAGGAAGCTGGTACCGAGCAAGGCGAGCAGGTCGGCAATCGACTTGCCGGCAGCAAGACCGCTGGTCAGGCCGGCGGCGACCACGACCGTGACCGGATTCCAGCGCAGCACGAAGCCAACCACGACCACGGCGACGCCGAGCAGGGGCCAGTAGTCGGTCATGGGATGGACTGCGTCATCGGTGGCGTCGTCCTCGGTGCGTGCGTCGTCGGTGGCGGGGCCTGCATTGGATGCAAAGCTTGCTGCACACCTGAACCATCACCTCATCGTCGTTCCTGCGCAAGCAGGAACCCAGCGACTGGGCGCGTGCAGGACGTTGTATCGCATAGCTGCAAAGCCAATGGGCCCCGGCTTTTGCCGGGGCGACGCGGGTGGGGTTGCGGGCGAACGGGGCGGCGCATGTGAATTGCTCGTCGTTCCTGCGCAAGCAGGAACCCAGTGCCTATGCTCGTGTCGGTCGCGGTGCTTGCGAAACTGCAAAACCAATGGGCCCCGGCTTTTGCCGGGGCGACGCGGGTGGGGTTGGCTGGAGGTGGCTGCGGCCACGATTCTTGATCACGATTCCGGTGCGCGGACCCGGATGCCCTCGGCATCCAGCAGCCTGCGCACGGCGCGTGCAAAGGCGGCCGCGTCGGCGCGGTCGCCGTGCAGGCACAAGGTGTCGGCAGCAAGCGCCACACACTCGCCGGTGCGTGCCACGACGGTGCCCTCGCGAACGATGCCGCGCACCTGTTCCAAGGCCACGTCCACCGATGCAAGCACGGCATCGGATCGGCTGCGCGGAGTCAGGCGGCCATCGTCCTCGTAGCGGCGCTCGGCGAAAACCTCGTGCAGCACACGCAGCCCCGCCGCCAGTCCGGCAAGGGGCAGGGCGCTGCCAGACAGACCGACCAGCCACAGCGCGGGGTCGGCTTCGCGGACGGCCCGCGCGATTGCCGCGGCGACCGCCGGATCGCGCGCGGCGCGGTTGTACAGGGCGCCGTGCGGCTTGACGTGCTGCAGCCGTGCACCCTGCTCGGCGGCGATTTCGCTCAATGCGCTGACCTGCCGCAGCACCAGGGCGTGCACTGCATCGGAATCGAGCTCGATGTCCTCACGGCCGAAATTCATTCGGTCGTCGTACGAAGGATGCGCGCCGATCGCCACCCCATGCGCGATGCACAACGCCACCGTCCGCCGCATCGTCGCCGCATCGCCGGCGTGTCCGCCGCAGGCGATGTTGGCCGACGTGATGAAGGGCATCACCGCCGCGTCGTCGCAGCCCTCGCCCAGGTCGCAGTTGAAATCCAGCCGCGCGAGCATCGCGCAATCCTACTTGCCGCGTTTGAACATCATGCTCAGCCCCAGCACGATCAGGATCGCGGGCCACCAGGTTTGGATCAGGTGGGTGATGCTCACGTTCCACAAGTGCAGGTTGTTGAGCAGCAGGATCGTACCGATCACGATCAGGACGATGGCGGGAATGTTGGCGCGCATGGGTGGCTCGAATGGCGGGTGAACGGAGTTGTTCTCCCTCCCTTGCGCGCAGCGCAGGGGAGGGCCGGGGAGGGGTGCTTTGCCGATACGGCAGCGATGCGGTCAATGCTTGCCGGCCGGCGCCTGCCACAGCACCGCCTCGGCCTTGCCGCCCAGCATCTGCGCGCGCACCAGCGGGATCGGCGGGCCGCCGTAGCTCAGGAACGCGTCGTGGAAGGCCTTGAGCGCGTGCGGGCCCGGATGCTTGGCGGTCCAGTCCTGGCGCAACTGCATGATCATCAGCTTGCCCAGGGTGTAGTTGAGGTAGGCCGGGTCGTAGGTGCCGCGCGCCGCCTGCTGCATCGCGTTGCCCTTGTCCTGATAGGCCTGCTCGCGGAACATTTGCTCGGACTGCGCCACGCTCATGCCGCCGGTGTGCAGGCCGATCGCCGAGACGAAGCGCACGTCACGCAACAGCGCCTCGCTGAGCTGACCGATGTGCGCCTCGGGCTGGTGATCGCCCAGGCCAGCGTCGTACATCATCTCCTCGCAGTAGTGCGCCCAGCCCTCGGCGTAGGCGTAGCCGACGAACAGCCGGCCGAAGATCCAGTCCGAACGGTTGGCGTGCAGGAACTGCACGAAGTGGCCGGGGAACACCTCGTGCGCCGAGGTGAACAGCAGCACGTCCTTGCCCGGCACGTAGGCTTCCTGCATCGCCTTGGGCCAACTCGGGTCGGGCGGAGCGATGTAATACACCGAGGGCAGGTTCCTTTCGTAAGGGCCGGGGATCTCGATGTAGGCGAAGTTCCAGCGGTTGAACGGCGGCGCTTCGGCGACCTGCGCCTGCTCCGTACCGGGGATGCTCACCAGGTCGTGGTCGATGATGAACTTGCGCAACATCGTCAGTTGCTTGCGTGCGCCCTGCACCGCGCCGCCCTCGGGCTTGTCGGCCTCGACCTTGGCCACGCACTCAGCGACCGGCTTGTCGGGCAGGTACTGCGCGCAGGCGGCCTGGAGCGCGGCGGTATTGCGCGCCAGATCGGCTTGCGCGGCGGCCTTGAGCCGGTCCAGCGGGATGTCCACGCGCTCGGTGGCGTAGAGCATCTTCGAGAACTTCGCCGCACCGAGGGCGAAGTCCTGGGTGGCCTGCGGCTTGATCGAGGTCAACCAGTCGGCCATGCCGCGGGTGGCCTCGATGGCCTTGGCGTTGGCGGCTTTGAAGCGTGCCTGCAACGCGTCATCCTTCACCCCGGCAAACGCCGGCGTGACATCCTTGGCGAAGAAATCGGCCAGGCCGCCGAACACGCCGATGCCGTAGTCGATGTAGGTCGCCGGCAGCGGCGCCTTGAGGTTGGCGCGGATCTGCGCGATCGCGGTCGGCAGGTTCTCCTCGTAGGTCACGAACGCGGCCATGCGTTGCGGCAGCGGCGCGTAGGGCCGGGTGAGGTAGATGCTCGGCGACAGGTCGGAGGCGTAGTAGGCCGGGTTGTTGCCGGCGAAACCCGAATCGGCCATCCAGAACAGGCGGCCATCGATCACCGCCAGCACATAGTCACGCTGGAAGCGCTGCTGCGCGTCGAGCTTGTCGTCGGAGAACGAGGCGATGGCCTCGCGCTGCCCGCGCAGCCAGTCGATCGCCTTCTGCTGCCCGGCGACGCTGAAGTCGGTGATGCGCCCGTCGAACGCGTGCTTGCCGGCGTTGATCGCGTCCACCGGGAAATGCTGGAACCAGCCGTCGATGAAGGCGTCCACGCGGCCCTGCCAGGCCGGGTTGGCGTGGCGTTGCTGCGCATGGCTGGCAGGGGCGGCCTGGGCGGCGAGTGAGATCGAGGACTGCTGGCACCCGGCGATGCCGACCGCCAACGCGAGCGCGCTCGCGGCAAGCACGCCCAGGCGGGGGCGAATCGAACGCGTGGATCGCATCGGCACACTCCAGGGATCGGTGGTGGCAGGGCCAGGCCCAGTGGGCAACAGTAGGCAATCGCGGCGGTCACCGCAACGGGCGCGGGCGGCATGTTCTGGTGTGGCTGGCTTGGCTTCCTGCGCCGCCCCCGGAGGCAGGCAGGACCGTGGTGAATGGAAGTCTCGACGGAGGCCCGGCGCGGGCTGGCTCACCACGAGCGGGGACTTCGACGGGCAAAGTACGAACGGAGTGATTTCAATCCGTTCGCCCTGAGCCTGTTGAAGGGCGTGCTTGGGTGCGCGAAAAGCGTGGTTCGACAAGCTCACCACGAACGGCATCGTCGACAGGCTCGGCACTAGCGGGGTGTTTTCAGTCCGTTCGCCCTGAGCCTGTCGAAGGGCAGGCCTGGGTGCGCGAAAAACGTGGTTCCCTTCGACAGGCTCAGGGCAGGCTGGCTCACCACGAACGGAATCTTGGTTCACCACGAACGGGTTCGTCGATGGCTCGGC
>CAZXGS010000037.1:0-33133 GCA_964640525.1 uncultured Gammaproteobacteria bacterium
CGGTGTTCCACGACGACCAGCACGGCACCGCGATCATCGTCGGCGCGGCGGTGGTCAACGCGTTGCACGTCGTCGGCAAGGACATCGGCAACGTGAAGATCGCCACCACCGGCGCCGGCGCGGCCGGCATCGCTTGCCTGGACATGCTGGTATCGCTGGGCGTGCGGCCGGAGAACATCCTCGCCTTCGACCGCAGCGGCGTGATCCATGCCGAACGCACCGATCTGGACCCCGACAAACGCCGCTACGCCCGCGCCACCGAAGCGCGCACGCTGGCGCAAATCGTGGCAGGCGCCGACATCTTCCTCGGCCTTTCGGCGGGCGGCATCCTCAAGCCCGAGATGGTCGCCACGATGGCGCAGCGGCCGATCATCCTCGCCCTGGCCAATCCGAACCCGGAAATCCTGCCCGAGGACGCCCGCGCGGTGCGCCCGGACTGCATCATCGCCACCGGCCGCAGCGACTACCCGAACCAGGTCAACAACGCGCTGTGCTTCCCGTACATCTTCCGCGGCGCGCTCGACGTCAGCGCCACCGAGATCGACGAGGCGATGAAGCGCGCCTGCGTGCTGGCGATCGCCGAACTGGCGCGCAAGGAAGCCTCCGACCTCGGCGCCGCCTACGGTGGCGAGGCGCCGAAGTTCGGACCCGAGTACCTGATCCCGCGGCCGTTCGACCCGCGCCTGCTCGGCGCGCTGGCGCCTGCGGTGGCGCAGGCGGCGATGGATTCGGGGCTGGCGTTGCGGCCGATCGCCGACATGGACGCCTACCGCGAGAAACTTGCCAGTTTCGTCTACCGCACCAGCCTGCTGATGCGCCCGGTGTTCGAACGCGCCCGCGCGGACAAGCAACGGGTGGTGTATGCCGAGGGCGAGGAGGAGACCGTGCTGCGCGCGGTGCAGACGGTGGTGGACGAGGGCCTGGCGCGGCCGATCCTGGTCGGCCGCCCGGAGGTGATCGCCGCCCGGATCGCCAAGCTCGGTCTGCGCCTGCGCGAGGGCGTGGACTTCGAGCTGACCAACATCAATTCCGACCCGCGCTTCAACGATTACTGGCAGCACTACTACAACCTCACCGAGCGCCGCGGCGTGACCCCGCCGGCGGCCAAGAACCTGCTGCGCTCGCGGCCGACCCTGATCGCCGCGATCATGGTCGAGCGCGGCGAGGCCGACGCGTTGATCTGCGGCCTGGTCGGTCGCTACCAGAAGAAGCTCGGCTACCTGAAGTCGGTGTTCAAGCTCGACCCCGACGTGCATTCGGTGTCGGCGATGACGATGGTCGTCAACGACAAGGGCGCGTGGTTCTTCCTCGATACCCACTGCCAGCTCGACCCCAGCGCCGAGCAGATCGCCGAGGCGACCTTGCAGGCCTGCTCGCGCCTGCAGATGTTCGGCATCCACCCGAAGGTGGCGTTGCTGTCGCATTCCAACTTCGGCAGCCACGAGGACGCCGGCGCGGTGAAGATGCGCCGCGCCCGCGAGCTGCTGGTCGAACTCGATCCGAAGCTGGAAGTGGAAGGCGAGATGCAGGCCGACGTGGCCTGGAACGAGGACCTGCGCTCGCGGGTGTTCCCGCACAGCGTGCTCAAGGGTCGCGCCAACTTGTTCGTGCTGCCCAACCTGACCGCCGCCAACATCGCCTACAACATCACCCGGGTGATGACCGACGGGGTGGCGATCGGCCCGATCCTGATGGGCTTCTCTCGCCCGGGCTACATCCTCACCCCGATCTCGACCGTGCGCCGGGTGCTCAACATGACCGCGCTGGCGGCGGTGGAGGCGCAGATACGCAAGCGGCAGACGGGCTGAGCGGTCGACGCAGTCCTGCCTGGCGGTGGGCGATCCTCCGGGCGTCTTGTCAGGCCGCCGCCCATCTGAGCTTGGCGACCTTGTGCAGATCGACCTGTTGACGAGCCAACCAAAGGTCGTGCGCATCTTGCATGGCAAGCCAACTCTCCGGCGAGCGACCAAGTGCCTTGGACAAGCGCAGAGCCATCTCTGGAGTGACTCGGCTGGCTCCCCGGAGCACGCGATGCAGGGTGGACGGGGCCACGTCGAGCTTGACCGCAAGCTCGCGGCCGCTGACACCGTTGGGCTCGAGAAAAATTCCGGTAATGAATTCGCCGGGGTGGGGAGGGTTGTGCATGGGCATCAGTGATAGTCCTCGTAGTCGATGATGAAGGCGTGCCCGTCATGAAACTCGAATGTCACCCGCCAGTTGCCGTTGACGGAAATAGACCAACGTCCATGCATCTCGCCCTTGAGTGGGTGCAGCCGGAAGCCCGGGAGGTCCATGTCCGCGATGGCTTGGGCGGTATCCAGCGCCGTCAATTGCAATCGAAGCCGTTTGACGTGGCTCGCCTGGACGCCAGAGGTGTTGCCTGTCTCGAACAATCGGCGCAAGCCCTTGTGTCGAAACGACTGGATCATGGCGGCACTGTATCGCGTTGCGCGTCACGCAACAAGCCGCCCAACCCGAAGCTCGTGGATCGACGACGACGACGATGCGCGTGGCGGCGCCACCATGGGCCGTTTGGAATGCTTGCGGCTGTCCTGCGGTTCCCCGCCGGATCCGATGCGAAGCCATGATGTTCAGCGATTGTGCCTGGCCGCGAGAAAGACGTTTTCCCGGTGGAATTCCAGATAGTGCTTCTGGCCGGACGAGAACGCACCGACGTTGAGCCCGCGGTCCGCATCAAGTCCCATGCGCCGCAACGATTCGGCGTGTGCGACCGGCGAGACGAGCACGTCGCCGTTGTCCTCGAAGCTGATGAACCCACGATCGAACAAGTGGTCGGCGTTCGGGGTCAGCAGCACGCCGTTCTCGCCGTCGAGTCGTTCTTCGTTGCTTGCATCGCGCCAGGGTTTGCAGTGGCTGGCGCGAAGGTGCTCAGGCCGGTCAACCCGGGTGATCCGACACACCTTCTCCAAGCGCATGACATTCTGCCTGAACAAGCCTTGGCCGCGGCGTGCCAGGACCACGGCGGTGCGCGTCGTCTCCGGCAGACTGGCGTCGGCGAGCACGACTTCCATCTCGTGCTGTTCCCACTCGATCAAGCCTTGCGCCGGTGGTGCAAGGTCGCCGGTATCGGCCACGCGCAGAAGCTGGACGATATTCCGGGCCTCGCGCCCGATCAGGCCGATGAGGGTGGACGCGAAAGCGTCGGAAAGCAGGGTGAGATAGACGCTTTGCAGACCGCCGCCGTTGCGCTGCAGGGGCGCGTAGCGCTCCGGCAGCAGCGGTCCGAGGTCGTCCATGCAATCGGCCGGCTTGATCTGGGTTCGCAGGACCTGGAAGCGCACGTCCACGCGCCAGCCGATTCGGTCCCAGTAGGCACCCGTGGCCCCGAATTCCAGTGGCTTGGGCGCCTCGTAGGCATGCGAGGCGACGATGCCGATGGCCTTGATCAGACCGTCGGCGAACGAGAACACGGCGTCGCCGGGTACCACTTCGCGCATGAAATCGTAGAACGGATTGCGGGCTCCGTTGCGGTTGCGCTTGGGTGACCACAGATAGCCGCCGGGCACTTCGTGCCGGAAGGTCTGCTTCTGGTTGACCCACCAGTAGCGCATGGCATCGCTCGCGATGGCACGTTCCGGATTCTACCTCCGCATGTCTTTCGACATCCTTGACTTGGGTTGCCGTGGCGACGGTGGGATGATCGGGCATTCCATCCGCTCAGGAGCCCGCCATGTCCGACGCCAACGCCGCCGTATCCGGTCCGAACTTCGCCCAGGGCGTGCCAGTGGACAGCGTCCCGGCCACCGGCATGCTGGCCGGCCACGTCGATGGCACGCCGGTGCTGCTGGCGCGGCTGGCCGACGGCTTGCATGCGATCGGCGCCACCTGCAGTCACTACGGCGGGCCGCTGGGCGAGGGCATCGTGGTCGGCGAACAGGTCCGCTGCCCGTGGCACCACGCCTGCTTCAGCCTGCGCACCGGCCAGGCCGAGTGCGCGCCGGCGTTCGCGCCGGTGGCAGTGTGGGCGGTGGAAATCGACGGCGACCGGGTGTTCGTGCGTGCGATGGCGCCAGCGCCTGCGGCGGTGGCCCGCGACGCCAGCCGCGATCCGCAGCGGATCGTGATCGTCGGTGGCGGTGCGGCCGGGTACGCCGCCGCGGTACGCCTGCGCGAACTGGGTTATGCCGGCAGCCTGACCCTGCTCAGCGACGATGCCGACGCGCCCTGCGACCGGCCCAACCTGTCCAAGGATTTTCTCGCCGGCACCGCGCAAGCCGACTGGATCCCGCTGCAGCCGCCCGAGTTCTACGCCGAGCAGCGCATCGACCTGCGGCTGGGTTGCGCGGCCGCCGCGCTCGATCCGTCAGCGCGCGAGCTGCGCACCGCCGCCGGCGAGTCGATCGGTTACGACGCCCTGCTGCTTGCCACCGGCGCCGCGCCACGGCGGCTGCCGGTGCCGGGGCTGGATCGCCCGGAAGTCTTCCTGCTGCGCTCGCTGGCCGACGCCAAGGCGCTGATCGCCGCGGTCGAGGGCGCCAGTTCGATCGCCCTGATCGGCGCCGGCTTCATCGGCCTGGAATGCGCCGCCGCATTGCGTGCGCGCGGCTTGGGCGTGCACGTGATCGCGCCGGAGACGGTGCCGATGGAACGCATCGTCGGGACCGAGCTGGGCCACTTCCTGGTCGACTTGCACCGCGAGCACGGCGTGGTCTTCCACCTCGGCCGCAAGCCGACCGGATACGACGGCCACGCGGTGAGCCTGGACGATGGCACTGCGGTGCCGGCCGAGCGCGTGCTGGTCGGCATCGGCGTGGTCCCGCGAATCGAGCTGGCGAAGGCCGCCGGGCTCGAAGTGGACAACGGCATCCTGGTCGATGCCTGCCTGCAGACCTCGGTGCCCGGGATCTACGCCGCCGGCGACGTGGCGCGTTACCCGCACGGCGAGGAACGGGTTCGGATTGAGCACTGGGTCCACGCCCAGCGCCAAGGCCAGGCCGCCGCGGCCAACCTGCTCGGTGCAGCCAAGCCGTTCACCGACGTGCCGTTCTTCTGGACCCACCATTACGGCGTGGAATTGCGCTGGAGCGGCCACGGCGCCGGCTGGGACGAGGCCCGGATCGACGGCGACCTGCACGCAGAGGACGCCAGCGTCCACTACTACCGCAACGGCAAACGTGTCGCCGTGGCCACCCTCGGCCGCGACCGCGAGTGCCTGGCGTTCGAGGCGCAGCTGGCGACGGCTTGATACATGGCGTCGTGGCCTTGGCATGCGTGGGTCGCGGTGCAGGTATCGGCTTCGATCTCCATCATCGGCGCGCGTAGCCTGCCTCGGATTGCGCGCGGATCGCCAGCACGAACACGGTATCCAGCAAGGCCACATACCGATACAGCGCAATGTAGCCGCGAGAGCCCCGACCGATCACCAGCTCCCGCAGGGATTTGCCCTTGGGACGTCCGATCAGGGGATTCGCCCGCAGTACGTCGAGGGCATCGGCAATACCGCGCAGGCGGTTCTCGAAATCGGCGATCTCATGCGTCCGCAGGAAATCGCCGATCCGGTCCAGATCGTCGGCGATTTCGGGCGCAAGCTCGATGGCCGCCACGTCACTTCGCGAGTTTGCGAGGCGCGGGGCGCTTCGCCGGCTTCCCCTGCAAGCGCTCCATCATGTAGGCGCGGTACTCGTTCCAGCCGATGGTCTGGCCCGTTTCCACGATGCGTGCATAGCGCCGATCCGCCTCGTCGTAAAACGCGGCTTGCTGCTCGCTCAGCTCGGCCTTCTCGGCGATCGCTGCCAGGATGAAGCCATGTGAGGTGGTGCCGGCGGCTTCGGCCGCCCTGGCGACGCGTGCCTTGAGGTCTGCAGGCAGACGGATGGTGGTGGTGGTGGACATGGGGATGCTCTGGGCACGATGCGTGTAGCAATGTAGCACATGTGTGACACGACATTGAAAGGCCCGCCTTCGGCGGTCGATCACCCGGCAGAAGCATGCCGAAGCGCCGCATGACGGCGAAGCCGGTCGATGGCTGGCACAGGACCGCCAGAAAGACGATGCTCACCGCCGCATGATCGACCCCGACAGGAGACAGCCCATGTACGCCACCGTGATGCACGCCCCCGGCGATGTCCGCTACGAGCAGGTCGCCGATCCGCGGATAGAAAAGCCCACAGACGCCATCATCCAGCTGGCGGCCACCTGCATCTGCGGCTCGGACCTGTGGCCGTACCGTGGCTTGTCGTGGCGGCAAGGCCCGGCCCACATGGGCCATGAATACTGCGGGGTGGTGGTCGAGGGCGGCGCCGAGGTGAAGACGGTCAGGCCCGGTCAGTTCGTGGTCGGTTCGTTCTGCATTTCCGACAACACCTGCCCGCATTGCACGTTCGGCTTCCAGTCCTCCTGCGCGCAAGGCGAATTCATGACCGGCGCGCAGGCGCCGTTCGCGCGCGTGCCGCTGGCCGACGGCACCCTGGTCGCGACCCGGGAAATGCCGGATGCGGACATGATCCCGCACCTGCTGGCGGTGTCCGACGTGCTCGGCACCGGCTGGTTCGCGGCGGTGGCCGCGCAGGTGCGCGCTGGCGGCACGGCGGTGGTGGTGGGCGACGGTGCGGTCGGGTTGATGGGCGTGCTCGCCGCCAGCCAGATGGGTGCGCAGCGGATCATCGCGATGAGCCGCCACGCACCACGGCAGCAACTGGCGCGCGCGTTCGGCGCCACCGACATCGTCGAAGAACGCGGTGCCGAAGGCATCGCCCGGATCATGGACCTGACCGACGGCGTCGGCGCCGAATCGGTGCTCGAATGCGTCGGCATGGGCGAGTCGATGGACCAAGCGCTGGGTGTGTGCCGTCCCGGCGGCAGCATCGGCTTCGTCGGCGTGCCGCACGGGGTGAGCCTGGATGGCCTGCAACTGTTCATGAAGCAGCGCCGCATGCTCGGCGGCCCCGCCCCGGTTCGCCGCTTCCTGCCTGAGTTGATGGATCGCGTGCTGCAAGGCGCGATCCAGCCGGGCAAGGTGTTCGATCTGGAGCTGCCGCTCGCGCAGGTGGCCGAGGGCTACCGGGCGATGGACGAACGCCGCGCGATCAAGACCTTGCTGCGGGTGGATGGGTGCCGCGAGACATGCGAGGTGAATAGGGCCGGCAATTGACTTGCAGCCTCCGTACGGTACGATTCCGTACAAGGAGAACTGCCATGACCACCGCCGCTGCCCGTCTCGACCTGCGCCTGAACCCTGCCGACAAGGCGCGCATCACCCGCGCCGCCGACCTGCGAGGCGTGCCGTTGTCCGCGTTCGTGCGCGATGCGGTACTGCGCGAGGCCGAAAACGTCATGGCGGCCGAGTTGACCGTCACCCTCTCGGCGGAAGAATCCCGGCGCTTCCTGAAGGCGCTGGATGCCCCGTTCCGGCCCAATGCCAAGCTGAAGAAGGCGATGGCCGATGCAGCCAGTCTCGCCAAGCCGCGCTGACACCCACGCGTGGCGTTGCATCTCACCCCGCTCGACGGACGCCTGCACGATCGCGCTGGTTTCACTTGTGGCGTGCCGAGCCTGGATTCCTACCTGCGCGAGCAGGCCGGCCAACACCAGCGCGACGGCATTGCCACCACCCATGTGCTGGCCGACGACGCCAAACCAAGGCACATCCTGGGCTATTGCAGCCTGGCCGCAGCGCAACTGAACCTGAGCGACTTGCAATCGGCAGACCGCAAGCGGCTCCCCGCCTACCCGGTGCCCGCCGTCCGCATGGCAAGGCTGGCCGTCGCAACCGATGCGAAAGGCCACGGCTATGGTCGGCTCCTGGTCGGCCACGCCGCCAACTGCGCCTGCGCCCTGCGCGAGACGCTCGGCGTTCGCCTGCTGCTGGTGGACGCGCTGGACGAGAAAGCCGCCCGCTTCTATCGCGCCTATGGCTTCCACGAGGCCACGGCGAATTCACATACGTTGTATTTGCCGTTGGGTGCCAGCCATGCAGCCACATCCGAGTAAAAACGAATCATCCCAATAGGTGCCGTCGCGGAGTTTGCCGCCGCCGCCGCCTTCCTCGGGGCCATCGACCAGCCACAGGAACGGCGCATTGCCGCAATCCACAATCACGGTGAGGGCTGGAACGAATGGCGTGTGCTCGACAATGCCGGGTGATGCCAATTTCTCGATCTGCCGCAAGGTCATATGGAAGCCGATCTGCATCGCGGCCTGCTGCTGCGACTCAAGGAATTCCTGATCGAGCTGGGGCGTGACTTCTGTTTCGTCGGCAGCCAATATCCGGTGCAGGCGGCGAAATGGTGACCCCGTGCTTTTGGTGGGCGAGGGCATGTCGGCATCGCCGGCTCGACCGCGCGAATTTCAGGGGTAAGATCAGCGTACGCAGCGACGCGTAGAAATTCATCTTCCACCACAGGGGACTTCAATGACCGAACTCATACCCGATGTATCGCTCGTCGACAACTCCGAAGAGCGCGTTCCGATGGTGATTGTGCTCGATTGCTCGGGCAGCATGGAGGGTGCCAGGCTGCGGGCGCTGCAAGCTGGCTTGGCCGCGATGGAGACGGATCTAAAGCACGACCCCAAGGCGGCCAAATCCGTACGCGTTTTGGTGATCCAATTCGGCGGTGACGACGAAGTAGCCGTCGGAACGTGGCAGGACGTCATGGACTTCACGCCGCCGCAGTTGACCGCCAATGGCCGCACGCCTACCGGCAAGGCCATGACCGAGGCGCTCAAGCAGATCGAACTGCAAAAAGAAGAATTGCGCAAGAATGGTGTCGCCTACAAACGCCCGCTTGTCTATTTGATGTCGGATGGCGTTCCAACAGATGACTTCGAGCAAGCGGCGCAGTTGTGCCTTGCCGCCGAAGGCGCGAATAAAGTTCAGATCTATCCGATTGCTGTCGGTGACGATGCGAATCGTGAAATCCTGAGCAAATTCAGCCGCAAAGGTGCATTACAACTCAACGGGCTCAACTTCAAGGAACTTTTCTTGTGGCTGAGCGCGAGTGTCAAGGCGATTTCGCAGGCAGTATCGGGTCAGCCCGTCCAACTGCCGCCGACAAATTCTTGGGCGACCACGATCGCATGATCTGGAAGGCCTTCCATGCCTCGGTGATCGGCACATCGCACGTCGATCGGCAATTGCCTTGCCAGGATGCGTGCGATGCGTGGGTGTCGGAATCCGGCGCGACTTTCATCGCTGCCGTCGCGGATGGTGCTGGTTCGGCAAGCCGTAGTGAACGCGGTGCTTCGCAATGCGTCAGCGCCGTGATGCAAGATCTAAAGGCATTTTTCCAGACAGCTGATGCCGAAATTGCGCCGCTGGATCCCGTGGAAGAGAGCAAGAGCCAGCTGCTTGAAGTGCTTGCCCGTGTGCGCGAGAAGCTCATCAATGCAGCCGCCGATCTGGAGGTTGACCCAAGCGAGTTGGCCTGCACTCTCGTTGGTGTCGTCGCCGTGCTGCCCGGCCGAGGCTTCCTGTTCCATATTGGCGACGGCGCAGGCATCGTTCAGTTCGTCGATGCTGCGGTTCCGGCCGTGGTGTCCCATCCAGAAAACGGCGAGTACTCCAACGAAACGTGGTTCATAACGCACGAATCCTGGAAGGATCATGTTCGGGTAACACCGTTCGACGGCGCAGTCGAGACCATTGGGATCATGTCCGATGGTGCCATGCCGTTCACGCTGGCAAGGGATCGCAACAGCCTGTTTTCCGGGTTCATCACTCCGATTGCCAAATACCTACGGGATCGATCAGTAGAGGAAGGCAACAACGGCCTACGCTCGATCCTCGGCAGTGAACGGACGAATTCGATTACCAACGACGACAAGACCTTGGTCTTGGGCTTCACTCACGAGGTGACATGATCAGAGCGCCCCAGCTAGAGCTGGTGCTGATGACGCCGAGCGGACAGCGCTCGCGATCGATCGTGCTCGGGGCCGCCATCGCCAAAGGCGCAGCCGGAACCGTGTATCACCTGCATGGCGACGCTTCGACCGTCGTCAAGATCTACCACGATACGACCAGACCCGACGACCTTCGCACATCGTTTCTTAAGGTCGAAGCGATGTTGCGTGATCCGCCCAATCTCCCGCCGTACGATTACGAGGGCCAAGCATTCGTCCAGATCGCTTGGCCGACCGGCATCATCCTCAAGAACAAGAAATTCGTTGGATTCAGCATGCCGGCGCTGCAGATGAACCGGACCCAAGTGCTGGAGGTTCTTCTCCTTGACCGGCAGGCAGCCAAGCATGGGCTGCGCTCGAACATGGGCACACGGGTCACCGTAGCCAGGCAGCTCGCCGGCTTGGTGGCCCAGTTGCACATGAAAGGCCACTACGTGGTCGACATGAAGCCCGTCAACCTGAGCTATTACCCGACAACCCTGTACATGGCGGTTCTCGATTGCGACGGTTTCAACGTTCACGACCAAAACAACGACACCAGCTATCCGGCGCCGATGTTCACGGTGGAATATCTCGCACCGGAGTTTCAGGACAGCGGCAACCCCAACACGGACCCGCTCGCGCAGGACAAGTTTGCGTTGGCCGTGATCATCTTCCAGCTGTTGTGTCATGGCACGCATCCGTTCAGCGGCGTGCTGGCAGACAAGCGCAAGGGGTCGTCGCGCAAGGACTTCATTCTGCGTGGCGACTTTCCTTACGGACGCGTACGCAAACCCGGGTTGGAACCGATACCGTCATGCACTTATCGATGCCTTCCAGACGAGCTGATCGAGTGCTTCGAGCGGGCCTTCGGGAACGATCCGGCGCGGCGACCGTCCGCGCAGCGTTGGACGAACCTGCTCGACAAGTACGCAACACCCAGTACCAACAACCTCGTTCGTTGCGGAGTCAATCCCGAGCACCGCCATTTCGCCGGGCTGCCTTGCAGTCGATGTTCGCTTGATCACGTGCTATCCGGCCTGTCACCACTTGGCCTACCCATCAGCCAACCCAACAGAAGTTCGACCTCGGCGCAGCCAGCATCATCCCCTGCACCGAGACGTACGGTGGCGCTGCGGCCTACAGCAGCCCCGAAGCCTGGAAAGAGTAACGATGTCCTGGTCGGCCTCGGTATCGTTGCGGTTCTTGTGTGCTTTGGAATTTTTGTCGTTAGCCAGAACCCGACGCATTCGAACTATCAGACGGCCTCGCCAACACCCGCAAATCACCCGCCCATAGAGTCGATGGCCACCACGCCGACTCCGGCCCCCGTGCCAACGAGGCTGACCGAAGAGATACCGCCAGTGGGTCAGGACCTCATTTTGTCGGAGGCGCAGATACGTTACTGCCTGGCAGAAGACATCCGTCTGGATGCTGCACGAACCGCGCTCAACCTCTACAACCAGGCCGACGTGGATCGCTTCAATGCGATGATCGCCAGCTATAACAGCCGTTGCAAAAGCTTCACCTACCACAAGCGCGACATGGAAATCGCTCGCGACGCCATCGAACCCTTCCGCAGCGACATCCAGAAAGAGGGGCAGGCGTTGTTTTCCAGCTCAGACACCCTGGCAGACTTATTGCGCGATCAGCCGAGTCCTGCAACTCCACGCGTTACAGTTGATCAGGTCGAATCACCGACAGCTCCTGCCCCGCATCAGGCTGCCGTAGCGCCGCAAAACCTCAAAAACGACAATGTCCCCGGTGCGGAGAGCGCGCCGCTGGATGCTGGTGTACCCGCGAGTGGCGAAGCGCCAGCTATCCTGGTGGATCAAGGCGCATGTCCGTTTGAATGCTGCCAATACGGTCGATGGATCACCACGCGAGCGACCCCGGTGTACGCGGCTCCTGACAAAAGCGCCAAGCAGGTTTCGAATCTAGCAGCCGGAACAGTCGTTGCAGCGCTTACCGGCCAGGTGCGCACGGTGGGCCAACGCTTCGTTGTCCATCGCCAACATGAAAAGTACCAACCCGGCGATACGCTCATGGTCTATACCTACCTTGGCGAAGGATATTTCAAGGTCTGGTACAAAGGAAGATTTTTCGACGAAGATCTGGACTTCAGCCCGTCCGGTGGCACGGGTGGTGAGCGGTGTACAGACACGGCTTATTGCTGGGGCACGCTTGCGCACGAATTGAAATCGGCGTGGTGGGTGCAGATTCGACTGGCTGACGGCAGCCTCGGGTGGGTTGATGGTTTTTCGAACTTCGATGGACAGGATGCCTGCGGCTGAAGGCGATCCCAGCAAAAGAAGACTCGGGGTCGAGAAGACTCGGGGTCGCGTCTTGTATCAGAAGACTCGGGGTCGCGTCTTGTATAGAAGACTCGGGGTCGCGTCTTGTATTGACACATCACGTACGGTCGACGGAGTCGCGTCTTGTATTGCCGCTTCGCCTGTCGCGCTGTACGCGCAGATCGGGCAGGACATTCTTGCGCAGCAAGCCGGTGTGGACTGGGGCAGCAAGGCCATCGTGCGCATCGCGCACGCCTTGCGGCAAGCGTTGCCCGAGAGGAGGGGCTTTCCCGGCTGCAAACTCCCGTTCATGCGCTATTTCGCCCATGGAAAGTCTGAACAAGCCGACAGCCCTACGTGTTTGCTACCGCAAATCGTTGATTCCGTTCATGGTTCGACGGGCTTGTCCTGAGCCCGCCGAAGGGCCTGTCCTGAGCGAAGCCGAAGGGCTCACCATGAACGGAATCCACTTGTTCAGATGTTCCCTGACGCGGCAGGCAGCAGCCGCGATCTGGCATGCCTGGAGATCGAGGCGGAGTTGACGGGCGCCTGCAACGCGGCGTGCCGCGTCAAATCGACGGGGTCGCGTCTTGTATTGCCACTTCGCCTGTCGCGCTGCATGCGCAGATCGGGCAGGACATTCTTGCGCAGCAAGCCGGTGTGGAGTGGGCAGCAAGGCCATCGTGCGCGAAGCGTTCCCCGAGATAAGGGGCTTTCCCGGCTGCAACCTCAAGTTCATGCGCCATTTCGCCCAAGGAAAGTCTGAACAAGCCGACAGCCCTACGTGTTTACTACCGCAAATCGTTGATTCCGTTCATGGTTCGACGGGCCTGTCCTGAGCCTGCCGAAGGGCCTGTCCTGAGCCTGCCGAATGACTCACCATGAACGGAATCCACTTGTTCAGATGTTCCCTGACGCGGCAGGCAGAAGCCGCGATTTGGCATGCCTGGAGATCGAGGCGGAGTTGACGGGTGCCTGAAACGCGGCGTGCCGGATCACGCTGCGCATGGCACCCGGAAGCGTGCGCGCGACCGCTCTCCGTGCGGCCGGGCTCGCCATGCGGCTGCATGCCCATGGCCGGACGCACCCACCGCCGCCGGCCGGCGGGCACGCGCCTTGCGACGACCGCTTACCCCATCGAACGGGCCACCCGGTTGTGGCCTTCGGCCTTGGCCTTGTACAGCGCCGCGTCGGCCTGTTGCAGGCGCGCCTCCAGCGAGCCCTTGCCGTCGGCCACGCCGATGCAGGTGGTGCACGGCAGGTGCTGGTCGGCGAAGCGCACCGGTGCCTGGCTCCAGGTATGGCGTACGCGCTCGGCGATGGCCTCGGCCTCGGCCAGGGTGACCCCGACCAGCAGCGCGGCGAATTCCTCGCCGCCGATCCGGCCGCAGCAATCGTGCGGGCGCAACTGGCCGCGCAGCACGTCGGCGAAGCAGCGCAGCACGGCGTCGCCGGCGGCGTGGCCGTGGCGGTCGTTGATCTGCTTGAACTTGTCCAGGTCCAGCATCAGCACGCAGTCGGTGTGGTCCTCGGTGCGCCGCGCCAGCACCCGCGAGGCGTGCTCAAAGAAACCCTGGCGGTTGAGCAGGCCGGTCAGCACGTCGGTCAGGGCCATGCCGCGCAGCTTCCGTTCCTGGTCGGCGTGCAGCAGCACCAGCAAGCCGAAACAGCGCAGGATCACCAGCGGCGTGGACAGCGGCGAACCAAGCACGCTCAGGCGATCGGGGCTCAAGGTCAGGATGTGCAGCGCGTCCAGCCCCATCGTCACCCCGCGCACGACCAGCACCGCGCCTGAGGCCAGGTACACGCCCGCCACCGACCACCGCAGCAGCCGCATGTCCAGCGCCGGAGCGCGCAGCAACGCCTGGCCGGCGAACAGGCAGGTCAGTCCCGACAAGGTCAGGTTGATCGCCAGTTGCTCTGCGTGCGGCAGGCCGATCGCCGCCAGCCACGGCAGCACGATGATCGCCGCCAGCCACGGCTCGGACAGGCGCTGGGCCAGCCGGCAGAAGCGCAGGATGCCCAGCCAGATCAGCAGATTGCCGCTGATGAAAAACAGCCCGGCCCACCAGTACGGCAGCCAGTTACCCGGCATCGTGTCGAACAGGCGCAGCAGGTAGCCGACCGCCATCACCAGACAGCCGGCGAACCAGTGGCGGAGCCCGGGCAGCTCCGGGTACAGGCGCACCATCAGGGCAAAAACCGCGGTCGCTGCCAGCAGCAGCGACAGGGTGAAAAACACCACGGTCTCGAAATCCAGCATCGCGTTCCGGAAAGTGCCCGATGCCGCCGACTGTAGCGCCGGACCGGCAACGGCGTGGATGGCACTGCGGCATGCGGGCGCGAATCGTGCGCGCGCTCGCGCCATCAGGAAAGTCCGCCGATCCGCCGCAAACCACCCCGGCCCGGCCGCCGGCCTGCGCTAAACTGCCCACACCCCACGGACAGCGATCGCGCCCACGCACCGCGCGACGGAGGACACCATGACCCAGCACAGCGGCGCCCACGACGTTTCCGGTCCCGACATCGACCCGGTCGAGACCGGCGAGTGGGTGGACTCGATCCAGGCCGTCATCCGCGCCGACGGCGAGCAGCGCGCCCAGTTCCTGCTCGACCGGCTGGCCGACGAAGCGCGCCGCGCCGGTGCGCAGATCCCGATCACCCCGACCACCGCCTACATCAACACCATCCCGCCGCATCTGGAGGCCAAGTCGCCCGGCGATGCCAACATGGAATGGCGGATCCGCTGCCTGATCCGCTGGAACGCGATGGCGATGGTGGTGCGCGCCAACCGCAAGCCCGGCAGTCTCGGCGGCCACATCGCCAGCTTTGCCTCCTCGGCCACCCTTTACGACGTCGGCTTCAATCACTTCTGGCGCGCGCCCTCGGCCGAGCATCCGGGCGACCTGATCTGCTACCAGGGCCACTCCAGCCCCGGCGTGTACGCGCGCTCGTTCCTGGAAGGCCGGCTGAGCACCGAGCAGCTCGACCACCTGCGCATCGAAACCACGCCCGGCTTCAAGGGTCTGCCGTCCTATCCGCACCCGTGGCTGATGCCCGACTACTGGCAGGTGCCTACCGTGTCGATGGGGCTGGGCCCGATCCAGGCGATCTATCAGGCGCAGTTCCTGAAATATCTGGAAGCGCGCGGGCTGATCGAGAAGTCCGACCGCAAGGTCTGGTGCTTCCTCGGCGACGGCGAGTGCGACGAGCCCGAGTCGCTGGGCGCGATCTCGGTGGCCGGGCGTGAGGGCCTGGACAACCTGATCTTCGTCATCAACTGCAACCTGCAGCGGCTGGACGGCCCGGTGCGCGGCAACGGCAAGATCATCCAGGAGCTGGAAGGCGTGTTCCGCGGCGCCGGCTGGAACGTGCTCAAGGTGATCTGGGGCAGCTACTGGGATCCGCTGATCGCGCAGGACGACAAGGGCGTGCTGCGCAAGCTGTTCATGGAGACCCTGGACGGCGAGTACCAAGCCTGCAAGGCGTTCGGCGGCAAGTACACCCGCGAGCAATTCTTCGGCAAGTACCCGGAGACCGCGGCGATGGTGCAGAACATGTCCGACGACGACGTCTGGCGCCTCAATCGCGGCGGCCACGACCCGCACAAGGTCTACGCCGCCTACCACGCGGCGGTGAACACCAAGGGCATGCCGACGGTGATCCTGGCCAAGACGGTCAAGGGCTACGGCATGGGCGCGGCCGGCGAGTCGATGAACATCGCCCATCAGGCCAAGAAAATGCAGCACGATGCGGTCAAGCTGTTCCGCGACCGCTTCCAGATCCCGTTGAGCGATGCCCAGTTGGAAGGCGATGCAATCGAGTCCGTGCCCTATTACCACCCCGGCAAGGACTCGCCCGAGGTGCAGTACATGCTCGAGCGCCGGCGCGCGCTCGGCGGCTTCCTGCCGCACCGGCGCGAGAAGGCCGCGCTGTCGCTGCCGACCCCGCCGCTGTCCGCCTTCGAGGCGATCACCAAGGGCACCGGCGAGCGCGAGGTCTCCACCACGATGGCGCTGGTGCGCGGCATGAACCTGCTGCTGCGCGACAAGGACATCGCCCCGCATGTGGTGCCGATCGTGGTGGATGAGGCGCGCACCTTCGGTATGGAGGGCATGTTCCGGCAGATCGGCATCTATGCGCCGGGCGGCCAGAAGTACCGCCCGCAGGACGCCGACCAGTTGCTCTACTACCGCGAGGCCGCCGACGGCCAGGTGTTGCAGGAAGGCATCAGCGAGGCCGGCGGCGCCTCGGCGTGGATCGCCGCGGGCACCAGCTATTCGGTCTCCGACCGGCCGATGCTGCCGTTCTACATTTTTTATTCCTGCTTCGGCTTCCGCCGGATCGGCGACCTGATCTGGGCGGCCGGCGATCAGCGCACCCGCGGCTTCCTGATCGGCGCCACCGCCGGCCGCAGCTTCGCCGGCGAGGGCCTGCAGCACGCCGACGGCGATTCCATGCTGGTGGCCGGCACCGTGCCCAACTGCATGGTCTATGACCCGACGTGGTCGTATGAGGTGGCGGTGATCCTGCGCGATGGCATCCATCGCATGCTCGATGAGCAACGCGACGTGTTCTATTACCTGACCGCGATGAACGAGAACTACGCCCACCCGGACATGCCGGCCGGTTGCGAGGAGGGCATCGTCAAGGGCATGTACCTGTTCCGCGCGGCGGAAAAGACCAAGGGCAAGTCACGGGCGCCGCGGGTGCAACTGCTGTCCTGCGGCGTGGTGCTGCGCGAGGCGCTCAAGGCCGCCGACCTGCTGGAGAAGGAGTTCGGCGTCGCCGCCGACGTGTGGTCGTGCCCGAGCTTCGTCGAGGTCGCGCGCGATGGCGAGGCGTGCGAGCGCTGGAACCGCCTGCACCCCGACCCCAAGCAGCAACGCACGTCGTGGATCGCGCAGTGCCTGGAGGGCCACGACGGCCCGGTGATCGCATCGAGCGACTACGTGCGCGCCTTCGCCGACCAGGTCCGCGCCCACGTCCCGCACGGCCGCCGCTTCACCGTGCTGGGCACCGACGGCTACGGCCGCAGCGACAGCCGCGTCAACCTGCTCAACTTCTTCGAGGTCGATGCGCGCTGGATCGCCCACGCGGCGATCGCCGCGCTGGCCGCCGACGGCAAGATGACCAGCGCCGATGTGGCCCGCGCGATCAAGCTGTTCAAGCTCGATCCGGGCAAGGCGTTCCCGCTGGGGGCGTGAGCAGACGGCGGGGCCGTTTTCTGGCCCCCCTTTGCGAGAGGGATTGGGGTGAGGGGCGGCCTGATCGGTTGTGCGATTGCATCACCACGCCCCCGAGGGAACATCTGAACACGTGGATTCCGTTCGTGGTGAGCCCTTCGGCAGGCTCAGGACAGGCCTGTCGAACCATGAACGGAATCAGCAACTTGCGGTAGCAAACCGGTAGGGCTTTCGGCTTGTTCTGACTTTCCCAAGGACGCCATGATCGAAGCCTCCAACCTCGGCAAGCGCTACGGCGATTTCACCGCGGTCGATGACCTGTCGTTCCGGGTCGAGGCCGGCCAGGTGATGGGTCTGGTCGGCCCCAACGGCGCCGGCAAGACCACCACCTTGCGCTGCCTGTGCGGGATCATCCCGGCCACCTTCGGCCACGCCTTCATCGGCGGGGTGGACGTGGCCGCCGATCCGGTCGCGGCCAAGCGCCAGCTCGCTTTCATCCCCGACGAGCCGCGCCTGTTCGAGCACCTGACCGTCGAGCAGCACCTGAACTTCGTCGCCCGCCTGTACGGTGTGGCCGACTGGCAGGCGCGGGCGCAGCCATTGCTGGACGAGCTGGAGATGGCCGACAAGCGCAAGCTGTTGCCGGCCGAGCTCTCGCGCGGCATGAAACAGAAGCTGGCGATCGCCTGCGGCCTGCTGCACGGCCCGCGCGCGCTGATCCTCGACGAGCCGCTGACTGGGCTGGATCCGCACGGCATCCGGCGGATGAAGGACAGCATGCGCCGGCTCGCCGGCGAGGGCGTGGCGATCATCCTCAGCTCGCACCTGCTGGGTCTGATCGAGGAGGTGTGCACTCACCTGCTGATCCTCAAGGAAGGCCGCAAGGTGATCGACGGTTCGGTGGCACAGGTGCGCGAGCGCTACGGTGCGCACGATGGTGCCAGCCTGGAGGACGTGTTCTTCCGCGCCACCGACGACGTCGGGAACGGATGAACGCCGCGCGCGGGATGCAGGGGCGGGGAGCGGTGCTGGCGACCTTCGCATGGCTGCAGGCGACCTCGCTGGTGAACATCGTGCGCGCGCGCCTGCGCCGCCTGCGCCAGCCCAAGTACCTGTTCGGCGCGCTGGTCGGCGGCGCCTACCTGTATTTTTTCCTGTTCCGCGGGGCGATGGGACCGCATGCCGCCCACGATGGCGTGCCGGTGCAGGTCGTGATGCCGCTGACGCTGACGGTGTTCGCGGATCTGGCTGCGCTGGGGTTGGCGCTCGGCGTGGCGCTGTACTGGCTGCTCGCCAGCGCCCCGCCGAGCCTGGCCTTCAGCGAGGCGGAGATCGCCTTCCTGTTCCCCGCGCCGCTTTCGCGCACCACCCTGATCCACTACGGATTGCTGCGTCGGCAGGCGGGGATCGCGTTTTCGGCGCTGTTGCTTGGCCTGTTGCGCTGGCGCGGCGCGCTGCACGGCACCGGGCCGTGGCAATTCATGATCGGCACCTGGGTGCTGATGTCGATGATCCAGTTGCACGGCTTGGGCATCGGCTTCACCCGCCAGCGACTGTTCGACCGCGGCCTGTCGCCGTTGGCCTGGCGCGGGCTGGTGGCCGGGCTGGTGCTGCTGGTCGTGGCCGCGTGCGCATGGTCGTTGCGCGGGCGCGTGCACTGGCCGACTCCAGGTGCGCCGATGGATCAGGACGCGATGCAGCACTGGTTCGCGGGAATCGTTGGCTCCGCGCCGCTGCGCTGGCTACTGGCGCCGCTGCACTGGGTGGTGGATCCGTTGTTCGCCCACGACGGCCGCGCGCTCGCGCTGGCGCTGGGGCCGGCCATTGGCCTGCTGCTCGCCCATTATTTCTGGGTCGTGCGATCGCAAGTGACCTTCGAGGATGCGGCCATCGCGCAGGCGCGGCGTCGCGCCGACAAGCTGGCGGCGATGCGCGCCGGACGGCTGCGCGAGCGCGCCCCCACCAGGCCGCGGCGCGAACCATTCCGGTTGGCCGCGCGCGGGTTCCCGATGCTGGCGTTCCTGTGGAAAGGGTTGCTCGGGATGGGATCGTTCTTCCGCCTGCGCACCTGGGTGATCGCCTGCGTGGTGGTGATCGGCTTGAGCCAGTGGATGGCTGCCGACCCGGTGTGGCGACGGTTGCTCGTCATCATCGGTACTGCGGTGGCCATGAGTGGCGCCTGGCTCCTGCTGCTTGGCCCGATGATGTTCCAGCGCGGCCTGCGCCGAACGCTGGAACGGATGGACGTCCTCAAGGCCGCCCCGCTGCGCGGCTGGCAAATCGCGCTGGGCGAATTGCTTGCCCCGATTGCGTTGATGAGCTTTGCGGCCTGGCTGCTGTTGCTGATCGGTGCGGAGGCGATGGTGCATGCCGCGCACCCGTTGGCGCTGCCGTGGGTCCTGGCCGGCTCCATCGGCGCGGCCTTGCTGGCGCCGCCGCTGTCCGGGCTGATGCTGAGCGTGCCGTTCGCGGGCGTGGTGTATTTCCCGGCGTGGTTCGGCGGCACCGAACAGGGCGGTCGTGGCCTCGAACAGATGGGCCAGCGGATGATCTTCATGGCCGGCTACGTGGTGATCCTGGCGGTTTGCCTGCTGCCGGCGGCCCTGCTCGCGGGCCTGGGCTTCCTGCTGGCCCACCTCTTCGGCGGCATGACGGTGGCATTGTCGGTGGCCGCGCTGATCGCCTGCGCGGCTCTGGTGTTCGAATTGGCGTGCGCGGTCGACCTGCTCGGACGCCGCATCGACCGCTTCGACCTGTCGCAGGAGTTGCGCTGAGGGCGCGGGCAAGTTGCGATGCACGGGGCCGTTTGTCCGGGGGTGGCGCAGGGCGTGTGGATGGCGCGAACGGCGTGGTTCGACAGGCCTGTCCTGAGCGCAGTCGAAGGGCTCACCACGAGCGGAATATCCAAAGGGCCCCGCACGAACGGAATATTCGACAGGCTGCTCACGAACGCGGGTGGACAGCACTCATCCCGCCCGACTCATTCCAGCAGCCTGGCCCAACGCTCCATGCCGTCGATCCGCGACAGCGCGATCTTGACGCAGGCCAGCGACGGCACCGCAAGCAGCAGGCCGGCGATGCCCCACAGCCAGCCCAACGCCATCAACGCCAGGATCAGCACCAGCGGCGAGAGTGCCATCCGCCGGCCGAGCACGATCGGGGTCAGCAGTTGGCCCTCCAGCACGTGCAGGATCAGGTAGGCCAACGCCGGCAACAGCGCCGGCATGACTGTCGGGAAGCGGGTGAAGCCCATCAGCAGCATGATGCCGATGCCGAGCATCGGCCCGATGTAGGGGGCGAAGTTCAGCAGGGCCATCAGCGTCCCCCACAGCAGGGCCTGTGGCAGCCCGATCCCGAGCAACAGCAGGACCAGCGCCAGCAGCGCGCCGACGCCGAAGTTGATCACGGTGATGGTGGCCACGTAGCGCGAGATCTCGTGCTCGATCGCCTGCACGATGGTGGCGGTGATGCGCTGGCGCCGACTGCCCGGCAGCAGGCCGATCGCCCGCCGCAGCAGGTTCTGGCCGTAAACCATGAAGAAGTAGGTGAGCAGGATCACCGCCAGCACCGAGGCCATCCAGCGCGGGGTGGCGAGGAAGGCGCCCCACGGGTCGGAGTTGTCGGTGCGGATCACCCGCAGCGGCCGCGAGCTGCCGGAGGTGGCCGCCTGGGCGATCGACTGGGCGGCCGAGTTGGCCTCGCGCACCGGCCGCAGCAGCGTTCGCAGCTTGGGTTCGAGCTGGCGCAGTTGCGCCGGCGCCTGATGGATCCAGGCGCTGGCCGGCGCGGCCAGTTGATCGACCAGCACCACCGCGCCGGCCAATCCCACGCCCAGCACCAGCGCCCCGCCGAGGAAGCGCGGGACATGCAGCCTGCCGAGCAGGCGCAGCACGGGGTTGCCGATCAGGGCGAAAAAGGCCGCCAGCAGCAACGGGATCAGCACGTCGCTGGCGGCCCAGGCGGCGAAGATCACCGCCAGCGTGGCCAGCACCAGTTGGGCGCGGGTCGAGCGCGGGCGACGGGTGTCCGGTGCGGAGGCCGGTAGCGGCTCCGGCCCGGGATCCGGCGCGATGGCGGTCACGGCCCGGTGCCGGCGCCCGACGTGGACGGCGTCGCCGCGCGATCTTCCTCGGCCCGCGCCAGCGCCGCACCTGCGGCCATCTCGCTGCGGATGTTGCTGGACATCACGTCCATCAGCAAATCGAGCAGGCGATGGCCAACCCGTGCGCCGGAGTCCTTGCGACCGGGCAGCGGCAGCCCGGCAAGAAATCCGGCCAGTGCCCCGGTCACCACCAGCCGCTGCGGGGTGGCGACGGTCGTGGTGACGCCCTGGAGGGCGCGCCAGGCGTCCTTGGCCGCCGCACGGCGGCGCGTGCATTCGGCCTGCGCGGCGCGCACGGCCTGGAGGTGGGTGTGCAGGCTCATCGCTGCATCCGGTCGGGGTTCGCGTCTGCCGTCGCGCCGGGTTCGGCGCCGGAAGTGTTTCGCTTTTCCAGCCACTGCGAGAGCTGCTGCCGCGAGGCCTCGAGATTGGCCAGCTTCAGCGCGCGCACGCCAAGCCAGAGCGCCCAGCCGCCGAGCGCGAGGCTGACCCCCATCGGCAGGCCAAGCGCCCAGCCCCAGGCCAGTCCGGCATGGTGGAGGGCCCAGACCAGCAGCGCGGTGAGCAGCGCCCAGCCGCAGGCGAACGCAATCGCCGCAGCCAACAACAACGCCGCACCCTGCACCAGCGCCGCTCGCGCAAGCGCGAAGTCGGCCGCGAGCAACGCCCGCAGTGCGCCCAGTTGGCCACCCCACGCACCGGCGAGCGTGCGCGCGGCCCGATAGACCGCGCGCGCCGATGCATCCAGCGGTGGTGGCGAGGTCGATTCGGACTCGCCCACGCGTCAGTTGCGGCGGGACAGGCGGGCGATCAGGTAACCGGCGGCGAAGGCGGCGCCGAACGAGGTCCACGGCCGGCTGCGGATCAGGTCCTCGGCCTGGGCGAACAGGTCCTTGCTCTGGTCGATCAGGGCTTCGAGCTTGTCGTCCATCTCCGCCTTGGCCTCGCGCGCGGCGTCCTTGCCCGAGCCGAACGCGTCGGCCACGCCGACGGTGAAGTGGTCGCGTGCCTGCCCCAGGCCGCCGGCGACATCGCTGCGCGCCTGGCTGACCCCGCTGGACAGGTGCTCCTTGGCCTGGCTGACGCCGCTGGACAGGTGTTCCCTGGCCTGCCCGAAGCCGTCGGACACGTGGCCCTTGGCCTGCCCCACGCCGCTGGCGAGGTGATCCTTGGCCTTGCCCAGGTGATCGGCGGCATTGCGCAGGTGCGAGGCCGGGCGCGCTGCGGGAACGGGCGCCTCGGAGGCGGGCGCGGTGGATTCGTCATCGATGGACATCGCGGACTCCTTGGATTGGATACGGACGCGTGGAGCATACGCCACCGCGCGCCGGAGGGCGCCGGTGGCGCACGGTTACTGCAGCGCCAGCGTGCCGACCATCTGCCCGCGCACCAGCGTCAGTTGCAGGCGCGACGGCTTGCTGGCAAGCGTGGCCTGCAGGGCTGCCAGGTCGCGCACGTCGGCGCCGTTGACCTGCGCGATCAGATCGCCAGCCTGCAGGTTGTTGACGTAGGCGCGGCTGCCGGGCGCAACTTGCGCCACCACCACGCCGGTCATGCCCTTCTGCTTGAGGCTGTCGGGCAGGTCGTCGAGGGTGGCGCCCTGCAAGCGCGGGTCGAGCCTGGCGCCGGAGAGCTTGTCCGCCATCACCTTGAGCGAGGCCGACAGCGCCACGCTGCGGCCATCGCGCAACACCTGCAGGCTGACCGGCTTGCCGACCGGTGCCAACCCTTCGGCATTGCGCAGCGCGCGGCTGTCGGCAACCGCTTCGCCGTTGACCGCGGTGATCACGTCGCCGACCTGGACGCCGGCGACCTGCGCCGCCGAGCCCGGGTACACCCGGCTGACCAGCGCGCCGCGGCTGGTGGACAAATGCAGGCCGCGGACGATGCGATCGTTCAGATCCTGCGCCTCCACGCCCAGCGAGCCGCGCACCACCTTGCCGGTGGTCAGCAGCTGTTCCATCACGCTGCGCGCGAGGTCGGAAGGGATGGCGAAGCCGATGCCCACGCTGCTGCCGGTGGGGCTGTAGATGGCGCGGTTGATGCCGACCAACTCGCCGCGCAGGTTGACCAGCGCGCCGCCGGAATTGCCCGGATTGATCGAGGCATCGGTCTGGATCAGGTTCTGGTAGCCCAGCCCCTGCAGCCCGCTGCGGCCGAGCGCGGAGACGATGCCCGAGGTCACGGTCTGGCCCAGCCCGAACGGGTTGCCCACCGCGACCACGAAATCGCCGACCTGCAACTGGTTGGAGTCGGCGATCTTGATCGCGGTCAGGTGGTCGGCGTGGATCCGCACCAGGGCGATGTCGGTGCCCGGATCGGCGCCGACCATCTGGCCCTCGACGGTGCGGCCGTCGGCCAGGGTGACGGTGATGCCGTCGGCGGCCTCGACCACGTGGTTGTTGGTGAGGATCAGGCCGCGCTGGGCATCCACCACCACGCCCGAGCCCAGCGCCTGCTCGATGCGTTCCTGCGGCACGTCGGGGATGCCGAAGAACTGGCGGAAGAACGGGTCGGACGCCAGCGGATTGCGCATCCGCACGATGTGCTTGCTCTGGATGCTGACCACCGCCGGGGTGACCGAGTGCAGCATCGGCGCCAGCGAGGGCAGCGCCTGCCCGGCCACTTCCGGCGGCAGCGCCGCGCGCGCCGGCGAGGACACCGCCTCCAGCGGCATCGAGGCAACTTCGGCGATCCCCGGGGCTTGTCCGGAAGGCGCTTGCAGGTGGAGGGCGATCACGCCACCGAGGGTGGCGGCGAGCAACAGGGCGATGAAGGCGGGAATCGGGCGCATGGGGTTTGGACGTCAGGCAACCGGCACAAGTTCCCAGTATGCGCGGGCTGGCTGAATTTCAACCGGCGGGCGGCTTGCCGGTCCGCGCGGGCGTCCTTGCGGGTGCGCAAATACCGGCGTAGCTTGGCGCTTGCGACAACCGGCCGATGCTTCCTCGACAGGAGAATGCCATGGCCAGCAAGCTGATGCATGCCGCATTCGTTGTGGCGCTCATCGTGTCCGCCAACATCGCCGCCGCCGCCACCACGGCGGTGCCTGGCGCCGACCTCGACCGCGCCAAGTTCGAAGCCGTCAAGGCGCAAATCATCGCCCAGCTCAGCGACGAGAAGTACCGGGAGATCACCCCGGAGGACAAGCAAACCGTGATCGCGGCACTGAACCGGATCAGTGCGCGCCTGGAAACGCCGGGGCCGCTTGGCGATCAGGAGGCGGTGGATACCTTCAACGACCAGGAACTGATCAACAACATCACCTCGCACGCCGAGCGCGAGAGCCGGCTGTACTGCCAGCGCAACCAGCTCACGGGCAGCCACATCTTCCGTGTGATCTGCCTGACGGTCGCGCAGTGGAAAAAACGCGAGATCGCAGGCCAGCAAGTGCTTGGCGACATCCAGCACAACCAGCGCCAAACTCACCCCGGCGCGGAATAGCCACCGCCGCGGTGGACTGCAGGCCGGCGCGGACCGACACAACCCGCGTCACCGCGCCGGTTCGAACCGGCATCGCGCCCATGCGGGCCATGACCTCGGGCGCTGCGTAATCGATGTTTGCCGAGCCGGGCGCGGTCGTTGCGGTTAGGATGCGCCACGCCTGCTTCCAGGACGGCCATGCCCGATCCCGCCTCCGATGGGCCACTGGTATCCGTTGCCGTGTCCACGTTCAACGGCGGACGGTACCTGCGCGCGCAACTGGATTCCGTGCTCAGTCAGCGCGAAGTGGCGCTGGAGGTGGTGGTTCGCGACGACGGCTCCAGCGACGCCAGCACCGCGATCCTGGCCGAATACGCCGCGCGCGATCCGCGCCTGCGCTGGCAGGCCAACCCGACCAACCTCGGCGCGACCGCGAGTTTCGAGGCGGCGATGGCGGACTGCAAAGGAGCCTTCATCGCCCCCTGCGACCAGGACGACGTGTGGGAGGCCGACAAGCTGCCTCGCCTGCTGGACGCGCTGGGGACCGCAGACCTGGTGTATGCCGATTCGTCGTTCATCGACGCGCAGGGCCACCCGCTCGGCCGGCGCGTGTCGGAAAGCATGCCGATGCTGTACGGCACGCAGCCCTTGACGTTCCTGTTGGCCAATTCGGTGTCCGGCCACGCCAGCCTGGTGCGACGCGAGGTGTTCGCGCGTGCGCGGCCGTTCCCGCAGGGCGCGTACCACGACTGGTGGCTGGCGCTGTGCGCCGCCGGAGGGCAGGGCGTGGTCTACCTCGACGCACCGCTCGTGCACTATCGGCGCCACGAGGCCGCCATTTCGCCGATGGGCGCCGTGGGCGGGTCGCCGCGCGATGCCGCAGCCAGTCGGATCTGGCTTGCGCACCGCCTGCGCCTGATGCGTGCCTACGCGACCCGCGGCCTGCGCGATGCCGAACTCGCCGCGAGGTTCGCCGATGCGCTGGAGGCGGCCATCGACGGTGGCGCGAAGGCAAGCCTGTGGCGGCTGCTGTGGCAACACCGCGGCGCCCTGCCGCGTTGGAAGGGGGTGCCGGTGCTGGATGCGCTGAAGTGGCAGTCGCGGTTCGCCAAGCGCCTGCGACGCGCGTCGGAGCGCGCGCCATGAGGGTGCGCATCGTCAGCCGCGACAACGGTTTCGGCCTGAGCCAGGACATGCAGCTGGTCGCCCGCGCCCTGCACGCCGGCGGCGTCCACGCCGAGGCGGTGGGCATGGCGGGCGATCACGCCCTCAACGCGCTGCGCCAGGCATGGTGGCGCGCGCGCCGCTTGTGGACAGCCTCACCCGACCTGCAGGTGTTCCTGGAGCGCCTGTACCCGGGCAGCCTGCCGCTGGCGCCGTGCAACGTGCTGATCCCGAACCCGGAATGGACGCGCGCGGCGGCGCGCCCGCAACTGGCGCGCTTCGACGCGATCTGGTGCAAGACCGGCCACGCGGTGGAAATCTTCGATGCGCTCGGCTGCCCCACGCGCTACATCGGCTTCACCAGCGCCGATCGCTTCGATTCGGCGATCCGCCGCGAGCGGTGTTTCTTCCATCTCGCCGGCCGCAGCGCCGCCAAGGGCACCCAGGCCGTGCTCGAGGCGTGGCGTCGGCATCCGCAATGGCCGAAGCTGACTGTCGTGCAGAGCGCGAAGACGGCGCAGCCTGGTGCGCCGGCGGCCAACATCGAGCACCTCGTCGAACGCATCGACGATGCACGCCTGCGCGAGCTGCAGAACCGCCACCTGTTCCATCTGTGCCCGTCCGAGGCCGAGGGTTTCGGCCATTACCTCGTCGAGGCGCTGGGGGTGGGTGCGATCGTGCTGGCCACCGATGGCGCGCCGATGAACGAACTGGTCACCCCGGAGCGCGGCTTGCTGATCCAGCCTGCACGCACCGACCGGATCAACCTGGCGCCGCGGTATGTCGTGGATGCCGACGCCATCGCGGTCGCGGTGGAGGCTGCCCTGGCGCTGGATCCGGCACGCTGCGCGGCGCATTCGGCGGCCGCGCGCGAGTTCTTTCTGGCCAACGATCGTGCCTTCACCCAGCGCCTGTGCGCGGCGGTGCAGGCGCTGTCCGGCTGAAATCAGCCGCGGCCGGCGAGCCGCCGCAACCGCGCCAGCGCAGCCAGTTTGAGCGCATCCACGCGCATCGCCGGCGGCCCGGCCATGCGCCGGGCGTGCAGGATCCGTGCGGCCTCGGCCAGGCCCGCCGCATGGCAACGCTTGAGCAGGCGGCGGCCGTGGCGCGAGCGCACGATGGCGTCGTCGCAGTCGCGCACGAAGGCCACCAGCTCGGCTTCCGGCAGCGCGCGGTGGAAGTTGAACACGCCGTGGAAACCGAAGGTCGGGAAGGCTGGCCGCGGTTCCTCGAAGGCGAAGCGCTCGGCCACCGCGGTGGGTGCGAAACGGATGCCGCGCGCCTCCAGTTGCGGGCGCAGCTCCATGCAGATGCACACGTCCTCCGGATGCGGCGCTGCCGGCACCAGCTCCCGCAGCGCCGCGCACAGGCGTCGGGAGCGCAGCGAAAAGCCGCCGTTGCCGACGCGCCGCTGCGGATCGTTCCACGGCGCGCCGATGTAGTCGTAGTCCAGGAACGCCGGATCCCAGCACGCGCCGTCGAGCACGAAACCGTCCCACTGCACGACCAGTGCATGCGCGGTGTCGAAGCAGTCGCCGAAGCCACGCAGCATGAATTCCGAATAGGCCTGGATGCTGCCCAGCGGGGCGATCGGCACGTGCCTGATCCCCGCCGGCAAATCCGGTGCGCCCGTGCTGAGCAGCAGGCAGTGCGCGAAGCGGGCCTGGCGCATGCAGCGCTGCATGGCGGCGATGGCCAGGCCGTGACGGCGCGTCTCCACGCAGACCAGGCTGACCTGCGGCAGCTCCGGCAGCGCGTCCGTACTCATCGCGGCGCGTCCTTGACCGCCTCCAGTTCCCACAGCAGGTACACCTTGCGCCGGCTGGAGTCGGTCTTGCCGCGCAGGCTGCGCGAAAACGCGCGCAGGTCGCGGGTGAACTTCTTCATCCCGGTATGCGGCCTGCGGTTCTCGGGCGAACCGGGAATGGCGCTGTAGGCATCGTGCGGGTGTACCCACGCGACCCGGCGCGCCTCGAAGCGCCCGCCAAAGCCGTACATCCCCGCCAGCGGCTCGGGTCCGCAGAAATACTCGTGGGTGGCGTCGGTGATGATGTTGACGTGGGTGGGATCGACGAACGCTTCCGGGTGCGGCCAGGCCGGGGTGAGGGCGTAGAACAGCCCGCCCGGCGCCAGCACGCGCCAGATCTCCTGCATCAGGCGCACGAACGGAAACACCGTGTCGCGCCCGTCCGCGGTCATCAACACGCGCGGCACGTGCTCGATGAAGTCGTAGGCCGATACCGAGCCGAAGCGGTGGTCGGGGAAGGGAATTGGCTCCAGCACCAGGTTGGCCACCGCGTGGTCGAAGCGCGTCGAGGTCGGCAGCGGGCGGATGTCGACGCCGGTCAATCGACCCCGCCCGTAGGGATTGCGCGGGATTGCGCCGCAGCCGAGATCGAGGTGGTGGTCGGGCAGGCTCATGCGCGCGCTTGGCATAGGGTGGCCGATGGTACCGTCAAGCCGGCATCGGCGGCGCGTGCGTGCCGGTAGAATCGTCCCGATTCGACACCCCCCACGCCGCGATGCCGCCGCCCGAAGCCTCCGTCCTGTTCGCCACCTACAACGAGCCGCAGTGGCTGGAATGGGTGTTGTGGGGTTACGCCACCCAGACCCTGGGCAACTTCGAGGTGATCGTGGTGGACGATGGCTCGCGCGAGGACACGCGCGCGCGGATCGACGCCCTGCGCCCGCAGATGCCGTACCGCCTGCGACATTTCTGGCAGCCCGACGAGGGCTACCAGAAGTGCAAGGGCATGAACCGCGCGATCCTGCTTGCGCAGTCCGATTACCTCGTGTTCACCGATGGCGATTGCATCCCGCGCGCCGACTTCCTCGCCCGCCACCTGGCGTTGCGCGCGCGTGGGCGCTACCTCACCGGGGGCTACTGCAAGCTGCCGCTGGCGCTCTCGCACGCCATCACGCGCGAGGACATCCTTGCCGGTCGCGCCACCGATTACGCATGGCTTGCGGCGAACGGGCTGGAGCGGCACACGCTCAAGCTGCGCCTGCGCCGCGAGTGGGCCAAAACCCTGTTCAACGCCATCACTCCGGTCAAGCCGCGGCTGCACGGGCACAACGCCTCGGCGTGGAAGGACGACATCGTGCGGGTGAACGGCTGGGACGAGCGCATGCAGTACGGCGGTCAGGACCTGGAGCTGGGCGAGCGCCTGAACAACGCCGGCATCCGCGGCAAGACCATGCGCTACTCGGCGATCTGCGTCCATCTGGAGCACAAGCGCGGCTACATGAAGCCGGAGATGCGGGCGAAGAACGACGCCATCCGTGCCCAGACGCGGCGGAACAAGGCGGCCTGGACACCTTACGGCATCGATACTCACATCGGCGAGGCCAACCGCGCGGAGTGAAATCGCGCCGATCCGGCCAGCGCAGTCCGGAAGGCAGGGCACCCGGGTCAACGCGATCGGTTGCGTTGCAGTGCCCGCAGCAACCGGTACTTGCGCCATACATAGCGCACGTGCAGGCCGTAATAGGGCCACGCACGTGCACCGTCGAGCACGCCACCGCGCAGCAGCAGGGTGCGCAGCGCATAGGCGCTGGCATGCAGCAGCGGTGCGAGCGCGCCGGATCGACGCCCCTCGGCATGCTTCTGGCGTGCGAACAGTTCGGCGTAGCGGTCGAGCTTGGCGCGGTACTCGGCGGCGCTGCGCGCGGTGTCGTGTTCCATTCGCACCGCGCAGCGAAGCACGCGGCGACCGGCGACGTCCATCCTCTCGTGGACTTGCCCGGGTTTGAAGCGCAGGTCGCGGCGGAACAGGCGCTTGACCGGCTCGTTGCCCCAGCCGCCAAAGCGCAGCACCGCGCCGAGGTAGTGGGTGCGCCGTAGCAGTTCCCACACGTCGGCGGATTCGATCGGCCCGGCGAACAGTTCCCGCAGTCGCACCGCTGCTCCCTCCGCGAGCCACTCGTCGGCGTCCAGCAACAACACCCAGGGCTGGCTGGCGAGCGCGATGGCCGCGTTCTTCTGCGCCGCGAAGCCGAGCCAGGCTTGCTGGTAAACCTGCGCGCCGGCCGCACGTGCCTCCGTGGCGGTCGCATCGGTCGAGCCCGAATCGAGCACGATCACCTCTGCACACAGCGGCGCCAGGCAGGCCACGCAGCGGCCGATCCGGCCGGCCTCGTTGAACGCGATCACCACCCCGCTCAGCGGCAACGGCGCGGTGCTCACCGATCGCTCTCCAGCCCGTAGGGGTTGGGCTCGCCCGGCGGGCGCTTGCTGAAGCGCTTGTAGGTCCACTGGTAGGCCGCCGGGTCGCGCTCGGCGATCGCCTGCACCGCGGCATTCATCGCCGCGGCGGCGGTTTGCGTGTCCGGATCGTGCAGCGCGCTGGGTGCCTGGAAGAGGTGGATGGTGAAGCGTGCCGGGTGCGCCAGCCGGTCGCGCTCGGCAATCGCGAACAACACCGTTGCCCCGGTGCGTTGCGCCAGCCGCGGCAGCAGCGTCATGGTGAGCACGTCCCACCCGTAGAAGGGTGCGTAAACGCCGTCTCCCGCCTTGGGAAGCTGGTCGGGCAGGATGCCCACCGTCCCGCCGGCGGCCAGGGTCTTGAACAGTTGGCGCATCGCCGCGCTGCCGGCGGCGACCTGGCGCACGTTGGCGCGCCCGCGGACGCGACGCAGGAAGGCTTCCCCTGCGGCGTGCTCCGGCGGTCGGTACAGCACGGTGATCGGCGTGCGCGCGGCCAGCCACTGGTTGAGCAGCTCCCAGTGGCCGTAGTGCGGGGCAGCGATGATCAGGCCCTTGCCGCTGGCCAGTGCGGCGTCGAACAGTTCCTGTCCGTGTACCGCGCCGACCAGGCGCAGGTTGTCGGCCTGGGCGCGCGTCCAGAAGCGCAGGGTCAGCAACAGGCCGCGAAAGGTGCCGCGCAGGACCTCGCGCAGCAGGCGATCGCGGTCGCCCGCGCTGGCCTGCGGGCGGATGATCCGCAGGTTCGTCCCTGCCACCCGCGCCTCGCGGATGTTCAGCCGCCGCGCCAGCCATGCCACGCCGTCGCCGATACGTTCCAGCGCCGCCAACGGCAGGCGGCCCACCGCGGCCGCGGCGGCATACAGCAGGAAACCGGCGATCTCGGCTGGGCGCATGCAGGAAGTTTAATGAAGCAGGGGCGAGGGGTGAGGGGCGAGGGGTGAGGGGCGAGCGCTTCCAGCCGCCGTGAGCTCCCGGCACACTCTCTACACGCCATCCCTCGCCCCCGGCCCTCGGCACTCGCCGCCCCTCGCCCCTCGCCCCTCGTCCCTCGTCGCCCCTCGCCCCTCGCCCCTCGCCCCTCGTCCCTCGTCCCTCGCCCCTCGTCCCTCGCCCCTCGTCCTTCGCCCTCATGCTCGCCCTGATCCAGCGTGTCACCCGTGCCAGCGTCCGCGTCGAGGACGCCATCGTCGGCGCCATTGGTCCGGGATTGCTTGCCCTGGTCGCGGTCGAGCCCGGTGACGGGCAAGCACAGGTCGAGCGCACCTGCGAGCGCCTGCTCGGCTACCGCATCTTCGACGACGACCGGGGTCGGATGAACCGCTCGTTGACCGACACCGGCGGTGGCCTGCTGCTGGTCAGCCAGTTCACCCTCGCCGCGGACACCCGCAAGGGCATGCGCCCGGGTTTTTCGACGGCGGCCGATCCGGCGCTCGGACTGCGTTGGTTCGAGCGCTTGGTCGACCTGGCGCGTGAGCGTCATCCGCACGTCGCCTGTGGCCGTTACGGCGCCCACATGCAGGTCGAACTGGTCAACGACGGCCCGGCGACGTTCCTCCTGGCGGCCCGTGCGGCTACCGCTTGAGGAATCCGTCACGCTTTTCCAATCAGGCACTTGGGCAACGGCGGTCGGACTGCGATACAATGGTAGGTCAACCTTTGCGCGGCGCTCCCATGGCAAACTCGAACCCGGCGGAACAACAAAAGTCCGAGATCAAGCAACTCATCAGCAAGGGCCTGGAACAGGGCTACCTGACCTACGCCGAGGTCAACGATCACCTGCCGGACGATCTGGTCGATCCCGACCAGCTCGAAGACATCATCGGCATGATCAACGGCATGGGCATCCAGGTGCACGAGTCGGCGCCGGATGTCGAATTGCTGCTGACCGAGGCGCCTTCGACCAACGTCGACGAGACCGCCGCCGAGGAGGCCGCCGCCGCGCTGTCGCCGCTGGACGCCGAAGCCGGCCGTACCACCGACCCGGTGCGCATGTACATGCGCGAGATGGGCACGGTGGACCTGCTCAACCGCGAGGGCGAGATCGCGATCGCCAAGCGCATCGAGGAGGGGTTGAACCAGGTGCTGTCCTCGCTGGCCAGCTTCCCGTGCTCCACGCTGATGTTGCTGGAGGACTACCAGACCCACCTGGACGGCAAGAAGCGGTTGTCGGAGCTCGTCTCCGGGTTCGCCGACATCGACGCCCCCGAGGAGATGCCGGCCGAGGACGTCGCTGCCGATGGCGATGCCGACGAGGACTCCGGCGAGGAAGGCGAGGAAGGCGCGGCGGTTGAGACCGGGCCGGATCCGGCCGAGGTGGCGCGCCGCATGGATGCACTGCGCGGGCTGTACGGCAAGTTCCAGAAGTCCCACGCCAAATTGGGCGCGGCCGACAAGAAGACGGTCAAGCTGCGCGCGGACATCGCCGCCCAGTTCATGACCTTCAAGTTCCCGCTGGGCATGGTGGATGCCTTCACCCGCAAGCTGCGCGAGGTGGTCGGCTCGATCAAGGACCACGAGCGCCGCATCCTCGACATCTGCACCCGCCAGGCCAGGATGCCGCGCAAGGATTTCCTGCGCGCCTGGGAAGGCAACGCCACCAACGTCAAATGGGCCGACGACGTCATCCGCCGCAAGCAGAAGTGGGCGTCGGGTATCCGCGAGCACAAGGACGAGATCGTCGTCGAGCAGGAAAAACTGATCGGCATCGAGAACGCCATTCTGCTGTCGATGGCCGACATCAAGGAAGTCAACCGCGCGATGGCCTACGGCGAGGCCAAGGCACGCAAGGCCAAGAAGGAGATGGTCGAGGCCAACCTGCGCCTGGTCATCTCGATCGCCAAGAAGTACACCAACCGCGGCCTGCAATTCCTCGACCTGATCCAGGAAGGCAACATCGGCCTGATGAAGGCGGTGGACAAGT